>NZ_LMDT01000012.1:0-874066 GCF_001425885.1 Ensifer sp. Root1252
CGGCCACCTCTGCCGCAACACGCTCGGCGTCGGYGTCAACCGGCCGGGCTCGTTCGGCGAATTCGTCTGCCTGCCGGAATACAAYGTCGTGCCGATCCCSGAAGACGTTCCCGACGAGATCGCCGCGATCTTCGATCCCTTCGGCAATGCGGTGCACACCGCACTGTCGTTCGATCTGGTCGGCGAGGATGTGCTGGTGACCGGCGCCGGGCCGATCGGCATYATGGGGGCRCTGGTTGCCAAGCGCTCGGGCGCGCGCAAGGTGGTGATCACCGACATCAACCCGACGCGGCTGGAGCTTGCCCGCAAGGTCGGCATCGACCATGTCGTCGATGCGTCGAAGCAAAACCTCGCCGACGTGATGAAGGCGATCGGCATGACCGAGGGCTTCGATGTCGGGCTGGAAATGTCGGGGGCAGCACCCGCCTTCCGCGACATGATCGACAAGATGAACAATGGYGGCAAGATCGCCATTCTCGGCATTGCGCCGGCYGGATTCGAGATCGACTGGAACAAGGTGATCTTCAAGATGCTCAACCTCAAGGGCATCTACGGCCGCGAGATGTTCGAGACCTGGTACAAGATGATCGCNTGGATTCGAGATCGACTGGAACAAGGTGATCTTCAAGATGCTCAACCTCAAGGGCATCTACGGCCGCGAGATGTTCGAGACCTGGTACAAGATGATCGCCTTCGTCCAGGGCGGGCTCGACCTGTCACCGGTCATCACCCACCGCATCGGCATCGACGAGTTCCGCGACGGCTTCGAGGCCATGCGCTCCGGCAACTCCGGCAAGGTCGTCATGGACTGGTAAGCGGGACGCTTCGGCGCAGTGCCGGAAACCACCAGGCCGCGCGTTCCACGGATGCGCGGCTTTTTCGTCAGCGTTTCCCGTTTAGACGGAATCGCAGAAACGCTATATCTCTTTGTTTTTGCGCATTTCCTGACGGAAAACCGCTGCGCACTTCTCCTGGAAATGCTCTAGTTGGCAAGGCCGAACTGGATCTCGATCTCGTGGTAGCGGGCGCCCGGGCCGGCCCAGCGATGATAAATCTCGCGGCTCTCGCCGGAGAAATTGTGTCTGCTCATCTCGATCTTTTCCACCAGCGGCGCATAGCCCTGGGTGAAGAGGCTTCGCATCGGGCCTTGATGCAGGGTCGAGGCTACCATGATCGGCTCGAGCTCGATCATATCCAGCGCGCCGCGATAGCCCTCGCCACGCTCGACGGGTCGGCAGATGCGCCAGTCAAAGACGGTTCTGGCGTTCTTCGGCAGGTTCTGCGCGATGAAGATCCAAGGCCCTGCGGGCTTGCGCCCCGCCCGGCCGATCTCCGCCTCGATCAGCGGTGCCAGCTCGGCGGCTGCATGCCTGACGTCCGGGATTGTGATCCTGCGCGCAATGCTGATGACGCGCATGGCGTCGGTTTCCTTGATGTTCATTCTGGCCTCCGTTTCCTGCAGCGCCGCGCGTCTTTTCAGACGCGCAAAGGTCGCTGTAGCGCTTTGAATTGCCGCATGTTTTTGTCCATAAATCGGGTACGATTTAAGGAAACATGCAGTAGGGCGGAAGGTCTTTCGAGATCGGGTCGCGGGCAAGCGAAAAACCGGAATAATGTTGCGAACTCTAAGACGAAGTCCGCCGTTTCAGGAATTGTTTTGCGTCTTGTTGATCCGGCTTGTTCGTCGGCTGCGGTGCACTATCTTTGCCGACGCTGCCGATGTCTGCGATCAGCGGTTGAGACGATCAGAGGAGCCCGTGCATGCGCTATGAGGGAAGCTGTCATTGTGGAAAGATTGCCTTCGAAGTTGAGGGGAACTTCGCCGAGGCGATCGATTGCAATTGTTCGATGTGTCGCCGGCGTGGCGGATTGCTGGCCTTCGTTTCGCGCGACAGTCTGAGGCTGAAGACGCCGGAAGCTGATCTCTCGACCTATGAATTCAACAGGCATGTCATCAAGCATCATTTCTGCAACCATTGTGGCATCGCACCCTTCGGCGAAGGGGCCGGTCCGAACGGACCCATGGCGGCCGTCAACCTGCGCTGTCTGCCGGAGTTCGACATTGAGGCAGTGAAGATCGTCAAATATGACGGGCTTTCGGTGTGAGGGTGCCAACGCGTATAGTCATGGTTGCGCCGTTGGCCAAGGCACAACGGAGCCTTGCCGATAAGCGGTATCGACCCTTGTCTTTTGACGGGCAGCGCCTACATGTTCAGCGGACGCTGATAAACACCAAAAAACATGAACTGAGGCGATTTTTGCCGAATCGGGCGGTTTTTCAGCGGAAATGCTTGACGGGATCGAAAATTCTGGGAATCACCATTTCCAAGCAAGAAATGGCGAAATGACACGGCGGTTAGGATATCATGCCAGTAGTGCTTCAGTGGCAGGACTGTCGGAGCTTGCCCGCTTTGCCACGATCGCTATCGTGGTTAATCAGGAATTAAACATCATCCCGTTACGTCAGGGGAAATGATTCGGTGGCGGGTGCGCGGCGCACCCGGACCTTCGAGCGGCATTTGCACCGGGCTCACGCCGGTTGCGACAAGGAAAGCGACGAACTAAATGGCAACCAAAGTCAAAGAAAACGAAGAAGCTGACGTTGAACGCGAAGGCGCTCCGGACGGCCCGCTTCTCGATCTTTCCGATGACGCTGTCAAGAAGATGATCAAGGCCGCCAAGAAGCGCGGCTATGTGACGATGGACGAATTGAACTCCGTCCTGCCGTCCGAAGAAGTCACCTCCGAGCAGATCGAAGACACGATGGCGATGCTCTCCGACATGGGCATCAACGTCATCGAAGACGAGGAAGCTGAGGAAGCCGCCGGCGGCAGCAGCGACGACGAAAGCAGCGACGACGACAACGACGGCGAAGGCGGCGAACTGGCCCCTTCCGGCGGCACGGCGCTTGCGGCGACGAAGAAGAAAGAGCCGACCGACAGAACCGATGACCCGGTGCGCATGTATCTGCGCGAAATGGGTTCGGTAGAGCTTCTGTCGCGCGAGGGCGAAATCGCGATTGCCAAGCGCATCGAGGCTGGCCGCGAGACGATGATCGCTGGTCTCTGTGAGAGCCCGTTGACGTTCCAGGCGCTGATCATCTGGCGCGACGAACTCAACGAAGGCCAGACGCTGCTGCGCGAGATCATCGATCTCGAAACCACCTATTCCGGTCCCGAGGCAAAGGCTGCTCCGCAGTTCCAGAGCCCGGAAAAGATCGAGGCTGACCGCAAGGCTGCCGAGGAAAAGGAAAAGACCCGCAAGGTTCGCGCCGCCAACGACGACGACATCACCAATGTCGGCGGCGATGTCATGCCGAGCGAGGAGGAAGAGGAAGACGACGACGAGTCGAACCTCTCGCTCGCCGCCATGGAAGCGGAACTGCGCCCGCAGGTCATGGAAACCCTCGACATCATCGCCGAGACCTACAAGAAGCTGCGCAAGCTGCAGGACCAGCAGGTGGAAGCCCGCCTGGCTGCCACTGGCACGCTGTCGCCTGCCCAGGAGCGCCGCTACAAGGAGCTCAAGGACGAGCTGATCAAGGCGGTCAAGTCGCTGTCGCTCAACCAGAACCGCGTCGACAGCCTCGTCGAGCAGCTCTACGACATCTCCAAGCGCCTGATGCAGAACGAAGGCCGCCTGTTGCGCCTGGCCGAATCCTACGGCGTCAAGCGTGACTCGTTCCTCGAGCAGTATTCCGGCGCCGAACTCGACCCGAACTGGATGAAGTCGATCAGCAACCTGGCCGGCAAGGGCTGGAAGGAATTCGCCAAGAGCGAAAACCAGACGATCCGCGACATCCGCCAGGAGATCCAGAACCTTGCGACCGAAACCGGCATCTCGATCGCCGAATTCCGCCGCATCGTCTCGATGGTGCAGAAGGGCGAGCGCGAAGCGCGCATCGCCAAGAAGGAAATGGTCGAAGCGAACCTGCGCCTCGTCATCTCCATCGCCAAGAAGTACACCAACCGCGGCCTGCAGTTCCTCGATCTCATTCAGGAAGGCAACATCGGCCTGATGAAGGCGGTCGACAAGTTCGAATACCGTCGCGGTTACAAGTTCTCGACCTATGCGACCTGGTGGATCCGTCAGGCGATCACCCGTTCGATCGCCGACCAGGCCCGCACGATCCGCATTCCGGTGCACATGATCGAAACGATCAACAAGATCGTTCGCACGTCGCGCCAGATGCTGCATGAAATCGGTCGCGAACCGACGCCGGAAGAATTGGCCGAGAAGCTCGCCATGCCGCTCGAAAAGGTCCGCAAGGTCCTGAAGATCGCCAAGGAGCCGATCTCGCTCGAAACCCCGGTGGGCGACGAAGAGGATTCGCATCTCGGCGATTTCATCGAGGACAAGAATGCGCTGCTGCCGATCGATGCCGCCATCCAGGCGAACCTGCGCGAAACGACGACCCGCGTTCTTGCCTCGCTGACGCCGCGCGAAGAGCGCGTCCTGCGCATGCGCTTCGGCATCGGCATGAACACCGACCATACGCTCGAAGAAGTCGGCCAGCAGTTCTCGGTTACCCGCGAACGTATCCGTCAGATCGAGGCGAAGGCGCTGCGCAAGCTCAAGCATCCGAGCCGCTCGCGCAAGCTGCGCTCGTTCCTCGACAGCTAAGCGGTCGAAGGTCGAACCATCAAGAAGCCGGGCGCTCAGCCCGGCTTTTTTGTTGTTCCGATGCTTTCTTGTAGGTGTCTCCGCACAGGACTATACTTCCCCTTTCGGAGCAATTGGGGCACCCGGCTTGAAGCACGGGCAGTCGCACCGTGGGCGTGAAGCGTGCCCTCATGGAGGTGTGAAATGACCACTTATGTCGTGCTCCTCAACTGGACAGAGCAGGGCGTTAAGAACGTGCGCGAGTCTCCCAAGCGGCTCGACGCGGCCAAGAAGATGCTCGCCGACATGGGCGGCTCCTTCAAACATTTCTTTCTGACCATGGGCGAGTACGACATGGTGGCTATCTGCGAGGCGCCTGACGATGCGGTGGCGGCGCGCTTTGCCATGACGCTCGGCATGGGTGGCAATGTGCGCACGCGGACGCTCAAGGCCTTCCCGGAAGCCGCCTATCGCGAGTTGGTCGCGTCCCTGGGCTGAGATCAGCAGGCGCTGAGCGCAACAATCGGCAATACGATGCTTATCTACGGCGCGCCGTTGCCGGAGAGTATGCGCGCGGCGCCGCGCATGGCATCCCGAAAGGCCTCGTCGAAGCTGACGCCGCGGATCTGCCAGCGATACTCCCTGCCGTTTTCGGTGATGCGCCAGTCGGCGATCCAGCCGCGGGCGGCATCGGACCATACGAGGGTGCCGGCGAGGGGCACTTCCGCGCCGATATCCGTTGCGAGCTGTTTGAGCTCGGCCGGCCGCTGGCGCGATAGATGGACGAAATCAAGGTCTTTGCTTGTAAGCGTTGCAGCATCGGGCAGCCGCACCGAGAGCGCCAGCGGTACTGCCGCGACGGCAAGCGAATCCGCCATATACGGGCTCTCGCTGCCGTCGCGCGTCAGCACGAAGCGGCGCCTCTGATCGTGAACGGCAAGCAGCACGGCGATTGTCGGCCGCGGCGACAGCCACGGCTTGCGCCCGAGCTTTGCCAGGAGCGGATCGATGGTGGTGGGATCGAAACGGCAGGTAAGGTCATGCGGGCGGTCATGCGTTCCCTGCTCGTCATGAATCGGGACGCCTTCCAGCCGGTCGCGGTAGGAGAACGAGGCGACGAACTCTGCGGCTTGCACCTGCAGGGCGGCAAGTGCCGTGCTCCCCGTGAGCGTGAAATCGCCGGAGACCTTGACGAGAACCTCGCTCAGGCATTCGCGAAAGCCGATCTGCCGGTTCTGCTCGCCGGTGCCTGTGACGATCGCATCGCTGACATAGAGCGCCGTCCGGTCGGCGGCTTGCGCGCCGGTCCACAACAGCCCGATGATCGCTGCGGTCATCACAAGCGTTTTGGCTAGCCTGCCCATCAGCCCGTCAGTTTACCGGCGGCAGCGGGCAGCTGAGGTCGCCTTCCTGACAGCTGAGATAGCCCTTGAAATCCTTGACGCGGTTCTGGGTCAGGTTATCGCGGCACAGAAGGACGATCATCGGATAGGCGGTGCCGCCCGTAACCCCGGCGGCGGAAAAATCGCATTCGGCATCACGGAAGGCGATCCATGCCTTTTGTGCGGCAATGAGCAGCTTGGTGGTGTCCTGGTCGTCCTTCAGGCGCGCCTCGATCTGCTTGTAGAGGGTGTTGAGTTCGGTGTCGGAGGCCTTGAGGGATTTATCAGCGCATTCGTTCATCGTCGCCTGGTCGCTGGCATTGGCGCAATCGTCGGCCCATGCGGCGGGTGCAAGGCCCACCAGTCCGACAAGGGTTGCAAACATCAAAGCAGGAAACCGCATGTCTTCGCTCTCCTCGTTTCGCGCCTGCCGCCGTCGACGCGCGCTCGCATGATCTTCGGAAACCTGCGGACGCGCAAAGGACGCCGTAGCACTTTGAACCTGCTGCATAATTTATCCTTAAATCGGATCCGACTTCAGGACGTATGCGGTAGCCCCGCAATCAATCGTATTCGATTCAAAACCGATCCTTAACGTTTACGTTTTATCAATCTCTCGGAAACGAGAGGTTCGAAGATGCGTTGCGTTTTTGTCGTCGTCCTCCTGTTGCTGGCCGGTTGCGCAACGGTGCCGAGAGACACCCGGAACGCGTGCGCGGTTTTCGAGCAGCGAGATGGCCTTTTCAACAATTGGCGCCGCGCCGCCTATCAGGCGGAGCGCGAATATGGCGTGCCCGTTCCGGTGCTGATGGCGACGATCTATACGGAATCCGGCTTCCGCCATAATGCCAAGCCGCCGCGCACAAAACTCTTCGGCTTCATTCCCTGGACGCGCGTTTCATCGGCCTATGGCTATTCGCAGGCGCTCGACGGCACCTGGGCGCGCTACCAGAGCGAAACCGGCCGCTGGACGGCGCGGCGTTCGGATTTCGGCGACGCCATCCGCTTCATTGCCTGGTATCACCGCGAAAGCAGCCAGAAGAACGGCATCGCGCTCAACGACGCCTATCGGCTCTACATCGCCTATTATCACGGGCATGCCGGTTATGCCCGCGGCAACTGGAGCGACACGGCCAAGACCGGCGCCAAACGCGCCTCTGGCATGGCCTCGCTCTATAGCCGCCAACTCAACGGTTGCGGAAGCTGATGTCATATCAGCAGCTGGCATAGGGCTCAGCCGGCGGCGGCCTTTTCAAGCCCGGCGACGTCGATCTTGACCATGCCCATCATCGCCTGCTGGGCGCGGCCGGCGCGGGCCGGATCAGGATCGCTCAGGTGCTGCATCAGCGCATCCGGTATGATCTGCCAGGCAAGGCCGAAGCGGTCCTTCAGCCAGCCGCAGTGCTGCGGCGTGCCGCCGTCGAGCAGGCGCTCCCAATAATAGTCGACCTCCGCCTGATCGGCACAGCGCACGAAGAACGAGACGGCTTCGGAAAACTTGAAATGCGGCCCGCCGTTGAGCCCCATGAACGCCTGTCCCTCAAGCTCGAACGAGGCGGTGAACGCCTTACCGTCAGGCCCTTTCTTGACGTCGGTGACGCGGGAATTGCGGAAGATGGAGGTATAGAACTGGATGGCGTCTTCGAGCTGGTTGTCGAACCAGAGAAAGGGCGTGATCTTCTGCATGACTGTTGCTCCCTTGGGCGGTGGTCTTCCCAAGGACGAACGAAAAGCGGATGTGCCGACAGGCGACCCGGATTTTTTCTCAAAGCCTTGAGTGGCCGCAACAGGCCGGCCGGCAAAGGCGGCGAGGGCACCCAAGCATTCATCATCTGAAAAAATCGCTGGTTTTGTCGGAACCTTTCCATCCCGTTCGTCCTTTGTTGGTCGAAGCAACCGAGGAGGATATCGACATGAGTTACGTGGATGGTTTCATCGTTGCCGTGCCCAAGGGCAATATCGAGGCCTACAAGGACATGGCGCGGCAGGCGGGCGATGTGTGGATGGAGCATGGCGCACTCTCCTATGCCGAATGCCTCGGCGACGACGTGCCCTATGGCGAGGTGACGTCCTTTCCCCGCGCCGTGCAGGCCAAGGACGACGAGACCGTGGTCTTTTCCTGGATCGTCTACAAGTCGCGCGCCGACCGTGACGCGATCGTTGCCAAGGTGATGGCGGATCCGCGGCTGCAAGGCGATGCCTGGAAGGATGTGTTCGATGGCAAGCGCATGATCTATGGCGGATTCGAGGCTTTTCTCGAGAAATAGACTTGGCGGGAGGCCTACAGCGCCGCGCGTCTTATTAAACGCGCAAAGGTCGCTGTAGCCCTTTGAATTGCTGCATGTTTTATCCTTAAATCGAATAGGATTTAAGGAGACCTGCAGTGGGCTTGACTTGGCAGCGGCTTTTGCCAAACCCGTTCAGGTGGCGGCGCGCTTGCCGCCGCCAGCCGAGGAGAACCAACGCCGATGCCGCAGACCACGATCGTCATTTCCACCCGCGGCCAGGGGCTCTACGAGTTCACCGACGAGGCGGCAGACTTCGTCAGCGCCAACGGCGCGGGCGAGGGGCTTTTGACCCTGTTCGTCCGCCACACCTCCTGCTCGCTGTTGATCCAGGAAAACGCCGATCCCGACGTGAAGCGGGACCTCCGCGAGTTCTTCGCCCGGCTGGTGCCGCCATCCTCCGATCCGTCGATGCGCTGGGTGGTGCACACGCAGGAGGGGCCAGACGATATGCCCGCTCACATCAAGGCGGCGCTGACGCAGGTGTCGATCGGCGTGCCCGTCAATGCGGGCCGCATGGCGCTCGGCACCTGGCAGGGGCTCTATCTCTTCGAACACCGCGACCGGCCGCACCGCCGCGAGATCGTGCTGCATCTGGGGCCATGACATCTGCCGATTGACCGCGGCAACGTCTTGAAGGGGACTGTCACCCCTCCATATTGGTTAGGGAACGGGGTGCGAACGAAATTTGCCGGCGCGTTCGTTCGATCGTCGTTTCCTCGTCTGCCGTCCGAAAGGCATGGCCATACGCAATCAGCATCGAGGTAGATATGACCGACGCGCAGACCATTGCCAGCCGCTTCATCGAGGCGCTCAACGACCGCGATTTCCACGCCTTGGCGCGGCTTGTCGACGAGGACGTGGCGCTTGATTCGCTGACCGGCCAGCGCACCGTCGGCGTCGAGCCGCTGCGGGCAAGCATCATGACCTATCTCCGGCATTTCGACGAAACCTATGGCGACATCGTGCTGATGCGCGACAATTTCGGCCAGCGGATTGCCGCCGATGTGACGGCGCGCGGCACCTATCGTGAGACGCTGGAGGGCTTTCCCGCCGCATCCGGCCAAACCTATTCGATCCCCACCGTCTTCGTATTCGAGATCGAGGACCAGTCGATCACCCGGCTCAGCCATTATCGCAACATGCGGGCTTTCGAAGCCGAACTTGCCGGCTGATCGGCAGCGACGCATCACGGCCGCCTCAAGGAAATCGTGGCGATCTTTTTATGCCGCCCGTCGCGCGCGGTATCGCAATCCTGCGTGCCGGGGATTCCATTAATCAACTGATATTTCTAGCGAAAATCCGGTTCTGGTGCGGCAGCACCGCGCCGTTGCGGCTCGCTTAAAAGTCGAACGAATCTTTGTCTCCCGCCGGTTTTCGTCAGGTGCCCGCAATCTGAACCCCGCATGAATGTGCAGTTCCGCTAGCGTTCAGTTTGGCGCCGCTATTGTCCGATCAATCGCTTGGGACGGTGATTGCAGATTGAACCCTTCAAGCCCTCGGAGAAAGACCATGAAGAATACCCTCATCAACGCAGCCGCCGCCGTCGTCATCGGTTTGACCGGCCTCGTGGGCGCCGCTTCCACCGCTTCCGCAGAAACCGTCGAATTCGGCTTCGGCTCGGGCGGTGGCGTCCAGGTCCAGTATCGCGACTACGACGGTGGTTATGGTGACGAGCGCGACTGGGGTCGCGAGCGCCGCGGTCCGGACCGTGGCTGGGATGGCGGTGGCCGCCGTAGCCGTTGCGCCCCCTGGATGGCCGTCGACAAGGCCCGTGACCATGGCCTGCGCCGCGCCCATGTCGCCGATGTCTCGCACCGCCGCGTCGTCGTCGAAGGCAGCCGCCGCGGCTATCGCCAGACGATCGCGTTCGCCAACGTTCGCGGCTGCCCCTTTATCGGCCGCTGGTAATCCAAGCCTTTTCCGTCCTGTCTCCCCCGGCCGGCGGAAATGCGCCCCCTCACGCCCCAGGCGTGAGGGGTTTTTCTTTGTCTGAGACACATCGCAGAAGAGCAGGGCTGGGCCGCACGCCACAAGTCTCTGGTCCACCTGGCGCTGTTGCGAAGCCGCGACCCACTTTGCGTTGTTTGGCGGGAGGGCTGCCTCAGTGGCCGGGCAAAGCGTGGCTCTGCCAATCAAAGCGCGCAGCAATTCCAAGTGCTACAGCGACTTTGCGCGTCTGATACGACGCGCGGCGCTGTCGTGCGTGGGACCGTAAGCGAAGCGTCGTACCGAGCCAACTGCAGGCCCGCAAAACCCGCCCGCACTTTCCGGGGGACGGGCCTCAGCGGTCGGTCTTACTGCTTGATCGCGAAGGTGACGTTGACGGTCACGTTGTAGCTGTTTTCGCCCGTTGCCATCGGCACGGAGTCGGCTGCGTATTCCTTGGCCATGCCGGCGCGCATCATCGGCACCGGCTCCGGGCGGAAGCCCTGTTCGGTGATCTCGACGATGTTGCCGAGCGAGACGCCGGCAGCTTCGGCCAGAACCTTGGCCTTCTCGATGGCGTCGGCAACGGCTGCCTTGCGCGCTTCGGTGATGGTGCCTTCCGGCTTGTCGTTGGTGAACTGGATGCCGCCGCCCTGGTTGACGCCCAATGTCACCGATTTGTCGACGATGTCACCGAGCTTGGCGAGGTCGCGCACGCGCACGCTGACGCCGTTGGCCACCTGGTAGCCGATCAGCTCCGGCGGGCGGTTGCCGCCGTCATTGTTGGGCGGGTAGTTGTATTGCGGGTTGACCGAAAAGCCGCTCGTCTGCAGGTCGCGCTCGGCAATGCCGCCGTCCTTCAGCGCAGCCAGAACCTCGGCCATCGTCTTGTTGTTGGCGTCGAGCGCCTCGCGGGCGGTCTTGGCGTCCTTGACGACGCTCAGCTGCAGGATGGCCATGTCAGGCGCGATCGATGAGCGGCCTTCGCCGGCCACGGTGATGATCGCTTCGCGCTTTTTGGCGGGATCTTGCGCGTGCGCGCCGGCAGCGGCAATACCCGCAAAGGCGGCGGCCAAGGCAGCAATGGAAAGCGTGCGGGCAGTGCGTGTGGAAGTCATGGTTCGTGTCTCTCCGGTTGTTTCTGTCCCTGCTGCTTTCATGCTTAGCGATTGTGTGGGCATTGCGGCAATGACTTGTCGTCAAAAAGGTTTTCGGCTAGAGCCATTGCCGATCACGAACTGCCATTGGTTCGCTGAGTCCCGGATCTTTGATCCGGCGTGGGCCTGTAGCTCAATGGTTAGAGCCGGCGGCTCATAACCGCTTGGTTGGGGGTTCGAGTCCCTCCGGGCCCACCATTGTAACCTACCGGCGAATGTTTGCGAGATCTGCGTCTCAAGCCTGTTAAATCATTGCGTTCGATGAAGCGTAAAGCGGGCGTGAGGTCTCTATCCTCGTGCAACGCGTAGGATGTGAGCGGAAATCCTGTAAAATGCTAACAACACGCGCTTGATTGCTGAAGCTATATGCAAGGCAGACGTGAAACGCCTAAAAATTGCAATGGCCGACAAAGCGAGCCTGATAAGGACGTCTCTCATGAAAGGCTCGCGCCGGCCCGGGACCTCGCGCCCACCAGGGTTCTTTCCGCGACCTAAAAATGGCTCAACAGCAGTCGCGCTGGAGAACCGCGCTCCTGGCTGCTCTACGGTTAGATACTTCTCATCTGTGAGATAACCGCCGAGCGGTCAAAAAAATGCCCGCCGGAGCGGGCAGTTTTGGAGTGGGCGCATACGCTCAAACATGTTGCGCCTGGAAGCCAAGGTGCGTCACAGAGGTCAACACTGTGTAAACAGCCGGCAGCCAGAAATGAGGGGGACTTTGGTCGGGCCCGGTTTTGCGCCGAGCGTCCCGCGGACGAACGGCTGTTGCGGCTTGACAGGTGATCGGCGCGCATGGCGGCGATGGCGGCTGGTGCGGCAGGCGCTGCGAAGGGAAGGAAGACAGGCGCGCAACTGGCGCATGGTCGACGTCGGTGTGCGGTTGAAATCGGTGCGCGTGGGTTGGCGGCCCGGCCTGATGATCTCACAGCGTTTCTTTGTTGCGGCCACGTATCGCGCCTTGGCTGGGCGGCGGCTGGCGAGGCGAAGGCCCGTGCCTGCCGCGCCGATTTCGGTCGTCCGTACGTGTGAAAAGACATCGCTAAGAAAGAAACTCTTAATTTTAGCTGTCAATAATAAGAAGTGGGGGTTGAACTTCTTGGGTGATTCCCGCTACTGCATGTTTCCTTAAATCCTATTCGATTTAAGGATCAAAACATGCAGCCATTCAAAGTGCTGCAGCGACCTTTGCGCGTCTAACAAGACGCGCGGCGCTGTAGGGAAGTTGCCAAGCGGCGCTGGCCGCTTCTTCGAAAGGATGCTTATGCGAAGCCTAACCGCCTTGGGCGGCGCACGCCGCACCACCGTTTCGGGTTTCAAGTATCTCGTACCTGCCTCGCTTCTCGGTCTTCTGCTTGTCTCATCCGGCTGTTCGTCGGCGAGTATGGCTGAAAGCCCGCTGTTTGCGTCTGCCGGCTCCAAGGCAGCCGTAAGCGCACCGAGCGCGGGCGCGAAGCAGGGCAAGCTGATCAAGGTTGCGGAAGAGGACGATATCGTCGAGCCGCTGCCGGCAAGACGGCGCGTTTCCGCCTATCTCGGCCGCGCGCCCTATATCTGCTCGCCGAGCGGTTTCGGCCATACGTCGCGCTGCTTCCTCAGAAGCTCGCTGTAAAGCCATTCCCATAGGGCGGAGCGCCACAGCACCCCGTTTCATTCCGAGTGCCGTTAGACCGTTTCCGCGTTGGATGCACGAACGGAAATACTCAAGCTCCTTGTGTTCCAGGCAACTCCGGGCGGAACCTTCCCGGGCTTTTCCTGGAAATGCTCAAAGTCCTCCTGCCGGAGACAGCTCTTGTCGATTGCGATGTTCAGATCGGTGTTTTTGGCCGGCCTCATGGCGCTTCTGCCGGTGGCGGGTGCCTCGCGGGTTGCGGCTGCCGATCTCGGCGGCACGGTCGATCGCGTGCTGACGACGGGCTCGATCAGCTCGGCGGCGCGGTCTGCCGGCACGCCCGGCGGCGAGGTCGCGATCGGCGTCTACGATCCGCATGACGCGGTCACGGGCAGCGCTGCGCTCACGATCGAGCATGTCTTCATCTATTGGCAGGCGCTCGACAAGGCGATGCTGAAGCGCAAGATCGCCATTGCCGAGGGCCAAGGGCGGGCGCTGATGATCTCCGTCGAGCCCTATACCCATGCGAGCAACTGGCGGGCGGGCGGCGAGCGGCTGTTTGCCGATATCGGCCGCGGTCGTTTCGACCGCGAGATCGGCGATATCTGCCGGCGTGCCGGCGCGGTTGCAGCGCCGGTCTACATGCGCTGGGGCCACGAGATGGAGGACCCTGACGGCCGCTATCCCTGGGCGCGGCGCGACATGGACGGCTATAAGAAGGCGTTTCGCTATTTCGTTAGAAGCTGCCGGGAGCTGGCGCCTGACGCTCGCTTCGTCTGGTCGCCCAAGGGCCATCGCAACCTTGCCGGCTACTATCCCGGCGACGATGTCGTCGATGCCATCGGCATTCCCGTGTGGGGTCTGCAGAAGATGGATGTGGACTATTGGGGGCGGGAGCGCAGCTTCGGCGAGACGCTTGGCGAAAAATACCGCCGCGTCGAAGGCTTTGGAAAGCCTGTGATGATTGCCGAGCTTGGGGTTGCCGGTTCAGCGGATTACAAGCGCGCCTGGTACGCAGAAATCTTCGATCGCAGGACTTATCGCGCGCGTTTCCCGCTGTTGACGGCCGTGGTGTTCTTCAACGACAGGGAGCCTTACAAGTGGCCGCTTGGCTATGGCTCGCCGGACTGGCGGCTGGACAAGGCCGCGCTGGCAGCACTTGTTTCCGACAAGGTCGAAATCGTCGGCCGGCCGACGCAATAGCGGCTGATGCATGTCGCGCAAAAGTGTGCAGCGGTTTTGCGAAAACGGCATGCGGTTTAAGAGCGGTGGACGCACCGGCCGTTCAGCCGGTGCGTGAATGTCGGAAAACTGGAGTTTTTCTCAGGCAAGCAGAAGGCCCGATTCACGGGCGGCCGCGGTGAAGCATTGGCTTGCCCTGTTGACGCTGGTCAGCCCGTCAAGCGCATCCAGGCAGCGCTGAAGGGCGGCACGATATTCCCGTCCACGTCTGCCCGGCCATTGCCGCAGCAGTTCGAGCGCCTCCCAGACCGTCCTGACGACGGTCTGCCGCTTGGACGACAGTTTCAGGTGGATCGGCGTTGCGAAGGTTTTTTCGCTCATCTTGCATTCCTCGTTCATAGTCTTTTGAGCGCGAGGCCAACGCCGGGGAGCGCCAATGGTTCCCTCCGCGGCTGCACTTTTTTAACCATGACGATGCCGACCCGATGTGTTCGGCCAGATGGGGGGCCGTCGGAAGCCCTGGAAGACAAGGCTTTCGGACGAGAGCCGGCACGCTTTCGCCGTGACAATTTTTGCGAAAGATTTTTTCGAATGATGGAGGCGTGGGGAGCGGCGAGGGGCCTGCGGCCGGGTGCAGGCCGTCTCCCTGAAACCGTTCAAGCGTTTTGGCTGTCAGCGATCAGAGATCGAGCGCGGCCCTGAGGTCGGTCGGCTTGCGCTCCCTGAGGTCGAGATCGGCCTCGATGTGATCGATATGGCGGATCATCAGCGCACAGGCGGTGTCGATGTCGCCGGTTTCGATCGCAGTCAGGATGTCGCCATGCTCGTCGTGGCCACAGGTCGAGACGCTCGATTGTCCATAAAGCGCGATGACGAGCGAGGAGCGCGCCACCAGCTCATCCATGAAGCGCCTGAGAATGACATTGCCGCTGAGATCGGCGAGCGCCAGGTGGAAATCACCCGAGGCCTTGATCTCGGCGCGGCGCGCCGACCGGCCGCGCTGTGCGGTCAGTTGATGTTCGGCGGCAAGCAGGCGGCGCAGCTCATCGATATCAGCCGCGCCAATGCGCGGCGCGGCGGCGCGCACGAGGCCCGGCTCGATCAGTCGGCGGGTCGCAAAAATCTGGCGGGCTTCATCCGGCGAGGGATGGGCGACGAAGGCGCCGCGGTTCTTCTCGACAATGACCAGCCCCTCATAGGCGAGCGACTGCAGCGCGGCGCGCACCAGCGTACGGCTGACGTTGAACAGATCGCCGACATCGCTTTCGGACAGCTTGGTTCCGGGCGCAAGCCGTCGTTCGACGATCGCATCGCGCAGCTTGTCGCGAATCTGTCGGGTGCTGGTGTCGGTGGACGCGTCGGCCGCCGCAGGATGGGTGGTCAGGGACATGAAGGAAATCGATCCACGATTGAACGCGGCATCTTATCGACGCGCGCGCCCTACAGCGCCGCGCGTCTTATTAGACGCGCAAATGTCGCTGTAGCACTTTGAATGGCTGCCTGTTTTTATCCTTAAATCGAATAGGATTTAAGGAAACATGCAGTAAGGAAACGACAATCTGGCATGGCAAAGCGTCGTTGCCAATGTGGGCCGACTACTTGTCAAGTTCGGGATAGACGCGGTCGATGAAGCCTGGCCGGAGCTTCTCGCCGATCAGGCAGTCGGGCGCGGGCAAGGCATCGACGAGGCGCACACGCGGCGGTGGCGGCAGGCCGCTGACCTCCAGGATCAGCTTCTGGCGGATGGCGATGGCGAAATCTTCCGGCTCATGCACCGGCAGCACGAAGGAGCCCGGGCCGCCGACGACGCACTCGGCATAATACTGGTCGAGCGGCCCGGTCGAGACGGACGGTCTAATCAGGATCGCCAGGCCATTGATGATGATGCCGCGGGCAATGGCGATGTCGCGGGCGGGAATGACCGGTGGGCCGATATTGTTGGGTCCGTCGCCAGACACGTCGATGATGCGGCGCATGCCGGCAAAGGCGTTGGAGTCGATCAGCGCTGTGCCGTAAGTGAGCGCGTTGGAGATCGAGGTGCCGCGGCGGGTGCCGACGGGGCGGGCCTCGATCAGCGCGGCAAAGGCGTCCGCTTCGGCGGCGTTGGAGATCACCTGCCAGGCAACGACGGAGGATTCGTTGACGGTGCCGGCCCATTCGAAATAGCCAAGGGCGATCCGGCCATAGCGACCGCTCGTTACCGCATTGAGGAAGTCGGAATGGCGCAGCGCCTGCACGTAGCCGGCGCGCTGGACGCGGGCTTCGTCCAGATCCATCGAGCCGGACATGTCGACGGCCAGCACCAGTTCGACATCGACGTCGGTGTGCGCGGCGGTCGATTGGGTCGGGCCACCAGTCAGGGAAAGGATCAACGCCAGCATGGTTAACATCGCTTCAACCCGTCATTGCGAGCCGCGTCATCTCAGGAAATGTAGCACAGGATTGGCTTATCGCGACTGTTTGGGGTTGGCTGACCTTCAATAAAAGGTGATATCGACAGGGTTTACTGCCGATCGATACCGTGCCGACGGGCCTGCATGAGCTGAGGATATGCTTCAACAGACACGGAATACGGAGCGTTTTCAGGTCGATAGGCTGCAGTCCGCCGCTTTCGACTATTTCCTGCGCTATAGCGATGCCGGCACCGGGCTTGTCGCCGATACGTCGCTTCCCGACGCGCCCTCAAGCATCGCTGCCACCGGTTTCGGGCTTTCCTGCTACCCTGTTGGCGTCGAGCGCGGCTGGATCGGGCGCGGCGAAGCGGCCGGCCGGGTGCTGATGACCCTGCGGTTTCTGGCGCAAAGCCGGCAGGGGAGCGATGCGCTCGCCACCGGTTATCGCGGCTTCTACTATCACTTTCTCCACATGAAGACCGGCGAGCGGGTGTGGCAGTGCGAGCTTTCCACCATCGATACCGCGCTGCTGATTGCCGGCGTTTTGACCGCAGGCGCCTATTTCTCCGGCGACAGTGCGGGGGAGCGGGAAATCCGCGCGCTTGCGGATAAGCTCTATGCCCGGGTGGATTGGCGCTGGGCGCTCGGCCGTGGCGAGATACTGACGATGGGCTGGCGACCGCCCGGGCGGTTTCTTAAGTATCGATGGCAGGGCTACAGCGAGGCACTGCTGCTCTACGTGCTCGCGCTCGGCGCGCCGCACCATGCAATCGGCCCGGAGCACTACCGCGAATTCACGGCCGCCTATGCGTGGACCACGGTCGACGGTGCGCCGCATCTGCAGGCCGCGCCTTTGTTCGTCCATCTCTTTCCGCAAGCCTGGATGGACCTTCGCGGCATTGGCGATGCGCCGATGCGTGACGAGGCGACTGATTATTTCGACAATACCTGCCGGGCGATCGCGCTGCAGCGAGCCCATGCCGAGCGCAATCCCGGCGATTTCGCCGGTTACGGCGGGGATATGTGGGGCCTCAGCGCCTGCGGTGGACCGGCGGGGCGGCAGCGGCTTGTCGATGGGCGTTGGCAGCGGATGCTCGGCTATGCGGCGCGCGGCGCGCCCGGTGGTCCTGACGATGGCACGCTGGCACCTTGGGCACCGGTTGCCTGTCTGCCTTTCGCTGCCGATGCGTCGCAGTCGGCACTCGCCGAGCTCGAGAACTGTTACCCGGACATTCTGTGCGAGAGCCGGTTTCCCGGCGGGTTCAATCCGAGCCTGCCCGGTGTGGGCCCGGAGGGTTGGGTCGACGACCGCGTGGTCGGGCTTGACCAGGGGCTTGTCGTGATGATGATCGAGAATGCCAGAAACGGTTTCGTCTGGGAGCTGACGCGCAGCATTCCGGCCATACGGCGCGGATTGCAGCGGGCGGATTTTCGCGGCGGCTGGCTTGAGACCAGGGAGACGGCATGAGCTTGGGCCACGAGCGGCAGGACGAGCGCCCGGCGGAGGACGAGGCGGACGCGGCGTTGCGCCAGAGCGCCCTTGGCGTTCTCGCGCACCTGCAGTCGTCTTTCCCCGAAGTGGGCTTTTCGCTCGGGGCCGCCGGCGACGTATTTCTTCCCGAGGCGCGGTTCTGGGTGGAGGAGGGCGTCGGGCTTGAAGACAGCCTTGCCTATCAGGATCGCTTTGCCGAGGGCATGGACGACAAGATCCGCGCCGCCCATCTGATTGCCTTTTACAGCAACCAGCTCACGCTCGCGCTTGGCGGCCTCTATCTCGGTGGGGGCATCGTGGCAGCCGTTCGCGGCCTTCGCTTCGAAGAATTTTCGCGGGCCTATGGCGAACGGCTTGTCGCGGCCAAGCGGTTTCATTTCAGCCTTGCCTTGCCCGCAGCCGGGGATCATGCCCCGGCGACTGCGGACGTCTTCGGCGAAACCTTCGCTGCGCATCTGGCGCCGATCGTCGTCATGTTGAAGCGTCGCACCGGCCTGTCCTCGGGCGCGCAATGGCGGCTTGCGGCGGATTCGCTTGCCGGTGGGTTCCTGGAGATCGGCCGCGTCCTCGGCGACGAGGAGACCGCGATGGCGAGGGCGCTGGCGATCGTCAAGCGCGCGGGTACGTCGCTATTTTCCGACAAGCTCCGTTACGAGGACATCGTGATCGAGATCGGCGGCAATCATGCGCTGTCGCGCACCTATCGCCTGCGCGGCGGCTGCTGTCTCTATTATCGAACGGAAGGTGGCAGCTTCTGCGACAGTTGCGTGATGCTGGCGCCGGACGACCGCCGCGCGCGGTTGCAGGCGCATCTGCTGGCATTGCAGGCGCGCTGAGACATCTCGACGACAAAGCCCCTGATATCGGCGATATCAGGGGCTCCGGGTTGATGGCGAAATCTGGCCGGTCTGTTACGCCTTGGCGAAACGATCGTTGATGAAGCCCGACACGACGCCGAGAACAATCCAGAACGCGAGCGTGGTGGCAAGGGCTGCCACGGCGAATTCAGCGCCGAGCACGGCCGGCACATTGCTGGAGATGTCCGACGGTTGCGGCGCGCCATAGACATGCGGTGCCGCGATCAGCACGAGGCCGATGATCTTGGCGGCGATCTCTTGCCGCAAGACCAGCAGATAGAGACCGGCGGCAGACAACAGCACGGTTGCACCCCACCAGACCTGGCGGTCGCCGAGTTCCGCGGCCGGGAAGCCCGGCAGTTCCGGCGGCAGACCGATTGCCGGCAGCATGTGCACGGCAAGCCAGCCGCAGGCGCCCCAGAGCGCGCCGTTCCTGAGCGTGATCGGGTAGCCGATGACGAGGCTGACGCCGGCGAGCAGCAGCGCGAAGCCGGAGCCGGTCACCAGATTGGCGATCAGCGTGCCGGAAAAGCGGCTCATGCCGAACATGATGCCGCCTTCCTCGTGTTCGCCCTCATGGGCGTAGGCAGGCGTGATCGGCGACAGGGCGTCAAGCAAAGCGCCAATCGGCGAAACCGCCTTCAGCGACGAATGCTGGTCGTGGTTTGCTGCGGCCGGATCGGCCGTTCCCGGCTGAACGGCTGGTTGTTCGCCGGCGGCCGGTGCCTCGCCTTCGAATTCTTCCGCGTGCAGGATCAGCGGTACGACGCGTAGTTCCTGGGCGCCGGTCATGAAGACACCGGCAATCAATCCAGCCACGATCGCGGCCAGAAGCGTTCTGACAATCATTTTCGATATCCCTCGATATCGGCGCGCCATGCATCTGGCAGGCAGCGCCGTGTCCCACTGGCAAATATGCGAACGGCTCCGTCCGGCAGATCTTCAATCTGCATCAGACGCGAGCAAACGCGTCCGGCTGTCTGCCGGAAGCGTTTTTGTCCGCAGCTATGTCGATGCGGAACGCAAGTCGCGTCCCGGAACATCGCTTAGTGGCAGGGGAAGCCATAGGAGTGGCGGGTGTCGTGCGCGGTATCGTGCAGCACGGCCGAGTTCGCCAGGCCTGCGCCGAAGACGAGGAAGCCGCCGATGAGGAGCGCGATGATACCTGCGGTCAGACGATCGCTGAGGGAGAGCGGAATGCTCGAAACTGTAGATGTAGCCATGACAACCTCCGTGATGGCGTCGGGATCTTTCCCGGTTTGGGCCCTATGCCCGCATCGACTGGCAGGTTTCCTGGCTCAGGACGTCGGGTGAGATCACCCTGGATTTGCCTCGCCTTCCCAGAGCAAGGGCCGCCCTCTCGCGGTCTTGTCTCCAGTGGCTTCTTCCGGATCGCTCCGGAACGGCGCATTCACGTCGCTCTACAGTCGCGGGGTCGGCCGTGATTTGAATGCCCAGCATGGGTCCATCCGTCACGTTCCCGTTTACTCCCGAAACGCGTTCGCGTTGCGGGAACCAATCGATCCACGATGATTAGGATCGCACCCCGGAGATGTCAATTAGACTTGCGCCGCCGCCCGGTCCATCCGCGACAAAATCACGAAGGATCATGCGTTTATAGGCTTCGACGATCTGGTCGCCCTCTGCTCTGGTGACGGAGACCGCAAGCCGCATCGTGCAATCGCCGAGATGCATGATCAAAAAGGCGGCGCTGTCGATCGTTTCGCGCGGCGTGTCGGGCGCAAACCGAGCCCAGACGTCGGCCAGAAGCTGGCCGCCGGCACGGCTTTGCAAAAGGTCGATCTCGCGCAGCGCCTTGTCGGCCTGCATCGCTGACCAGATGTCGCGCATCACAGGCTCGGCCAGGAACATATCGTAATAGATGTCGAACAGCATGGAGAAGGCGTCACGCAGTTCCGAGATCGACGTCACCTTGGCAAGCTCGGCCCCGATGCATTCATTGCAGACCGCATTGTAGCGCTCGGCCAGCGTGCGCACGACCGCCGCCTTGTCGGGGAAGTACTGGTAGAGGGAGCCGATCGAGATTCCAGCCTTTTCAGCGACTTCGCTCATGCGCATGGCGTCGCTGCCCTTCTCCTGGATGATCGCCGTGGCGCAGGAAAGGATGTGCTCGACGCGCTCGCGGCTGCGCTTCTGGCTGGGCGTGCGGCGCAGCGCCGGCTCGTCGTCAGCGGGGATTGTGGAAGGGCTTGCATCGGGAATCATGAGTAATGCTCACATTTTGACTTGACTCCTAAAATACGAGGATTTATCACATTTGCAAATGTGAGAGATGCTCATGTTTTGCAATCAACCTCAGGAGGAAGCGATGACTGACAAACTCACACTGGTTCTGGGCGGTACGGGCAAGACGGGGCGGCGGGTGGCGGCCCGCCTTGAGGAGCGGGGTATCGCGGTGCGCATCGGCGCCCGTTCGGCATCGCCTTCCTTCGACTGGACGGATGAGGCGACCTGGGCGCCCGTGCTTGAAAATGTCGAGCGCATCTATATCAGCTACCAGCCGGATCTGGCGGTGCCGGGCGCCGTCGAAACCATCCGCAAATTCTCGAGGCTTGCCGTTCGCTCGGGCATCAAGCGGCTGGTGCTTCTGTCGGGGCGCGGCGAGGACGAGGCGGAAGCGGCCGAGCGCGAACTGCAGGCCTCCGGCGCCGACTGGACGATCATCCGGGCAAGCTGGTTCTTCGAGAATTTCAGCGAGGATTTTTTGACCGATTCCGTTCGCAGCGGATCGGTGTTCCTGCCGCCGGATGAGATCACCGAACCCTTCATCAGCACCGACGACATCGCCGACGTGGCAGTTGCAGCCCTTCTGGACGAGGGGCATGTCGGCAAGGTCTATGAGCTGACAGGCCCGCGGCTGATGACCTTTGCCCAGGCCGTGGCCGAGATCGCGACGGCTGCCAACCGCCGGATCGGCTATCAGTCCGTGCCGGTTGCCGACTTCACGGTGCAGTTGCGGGCCGCCGGATTGCCTGATGACTATGTCGAACTCATCCGCTATCTCTTCACGTCGGTGCTCGACGGGCGCAATTCGCAAGTGACGTCCGATGTCGAGCGCGTGCTTGGGCGCAAACCGCGCGACTTCGCCGACTATGCCCGGGAGACCGCTGCAACTGGTGTCTGGAGTATCGCCGCATGATCCCGCTGATCCCCGCTCTGGCGTTTGCCGCCGCAATCGGCTCCGGCCTGATGGCCGGGCTGTTCTTCATCTTCTCGGTCTGCATCATGCAGGCTTTGTCGCGGCTGCCGGCGGAGCAGGGGATCGCGGCGATGAACGCCATCAACGTGGTGATCCAGAATCCGCTGTTCCTCAGTACCTTCATGGGCACGGCGCTTCTGGGGCTCGCGCTGGTCGTCGCGGCCTTCATCTGGGGCGGTAACGGCAGCCTGCTGCTGGCGGCCGGCGGCATCGCCTACGTCGCCGGCGTGCTGATCGTCACCATTATCTTCAACGTGCCGATGAACGATGCGCTGGCGGCTGCCACGTCTGGGCAGGCTGCCACCGAAATCTGGCAGCAGCACTACCTGACCGACTGGGTCTGGTGGAACCATGTGCGCACGATTTCCTCGATCGGCGCTCTGGCGCTGTTCATTCTGGGTTTTGCGCGCAGCTGAAGAGAACGACCGACGCGACCCTGTGAAGGTCCGCCGGTCGTTCATTTCAATCAACCAGCGAGCCGCAGGTGAGGTTGGCGATCGCGCCGGTCATGGCGCCCGCCCGGTCCGAGGCGACGAAGGCGGCATAGTCGGCGACCTCGTCGAGCCTCGGGAAACGGCCGAGCAATGTGCCGGACTTTGCCCGACCGTCGAGCATCTCCTCCACAGTGGTATCGAACCGGTCGGCAAACCCTTGAAAGACGGCGCGCGCATGCGAAGCTGGCAGTGCCTCGGGAATGGCATCCGGCCGCAGGCAGATGACGCGGATGCCATGGCTGCCGAGTTCGCCGGCGAGAATGCGCGAGAAGGTCTCGATGGCGCCGCAGGTGGTGCCGTAGCCGAGGAAACCCGAGCCGGACATGCGCGAGCCGGGCGTCGAAAGCGTCAGGATGACACCGCTGCCGTTTCTTTCCATCTGCGCTGCTGCCGCCTTGGCGGTGATGAAGTTGGCGCGGGTATAGGCTGCAATCGGGTGCTCGAACTGTTCCAGCGTCAGCTCAGAAAGCGGCGGGCCCTGAATGTGGGCAAAGCCGACAGCGGTCAGGACCACGTCGATCCTGCCGGTTCGGTCGACAACCGATTGCGCATGCCGCTCGACGGCGGCTTGATCCATCACGTCGAGGACGTCGAACTCCGCCTTTCCACCCGCCGCCCGTATTGCCTTGGCCGTACGATCCAGGGTTTCGGCCGTTCGTCCAACGAGAAAGACACTCGCGCCTTCGCGGGCAAAGGCACGCGCCGCAGCACCGCCGATGGCGCCGCTGCCGCCATAAACAATCGCACTCTTATCCTGAAGCAACATTGTAGCCTCCCTTGATCCTGTTGGGGTGAATGGGCGTGCGGCATGGGCCCCTGGATCGATATCGATCCAAGGGAGAAAACCGTGCAGCAAGTATGATGTGTTAACGGGTACTAGCGCGCAGCGATCTGCCGCGCATATTCCTGTTCGAGCCTAGTATGCTTGTTCCAGAAGCCATGCGAGGTGCGGCCGGAAACCACATCGGCGAGAATGTCGAGATGGGTGTGCCAGCCGGCAGCCACGCTTGCCATCATCTCCTGTGTCGCGATGCGCGAATGGGTGACCACCAGCAGCACTTCTGAGCCCTTGGCCTCCAGATCGAAGCGCACCTGCGACGGCGTCGGCGTGCCTTCGCCCCAGGTATAGGCCAACAGGTACGGCGGCTTGCAGGCGATGATGCGGCCATGGATACGGCTTTCGCCGGCAAGGGCGGCATATTTGGTTGGCGGCTCACCGCAATCCGTGCCGAGGTCCTCATGGCGGAAGATATGTTCGACCGTCGATTCGGCTATAGCACCTATGGTGCCCGACGCCATCCACTGGCGGCGCTTGTCCTCCTCCGTCAGGTAGGCCCAGATGCGCTCGATCGGGCCGGGCAACAACCGCTCGATGCGTGCCGCATCCGGCGCGACGATCCGGGCATATCCGCCGTCGTCCATGCCGGCTTGCGGTGTCATCGCTTCTTCTCCGTTTGCTGCGGCGTCGTGGTCTGCCTGTCTGCGGCCTTCGCGGCGTCCTCGGCCAGAAGCAGTGCCTCCAACACATCGATGCGTTGACGCCAGAAGGCTTCGTAATGGCGCATCCATTCCATGCCGGCATGCATCGGCTCGGCGTCGAGCCGGCAGACATGCGCCCGGCCGCGCACTTCGCGCCGCACGAGACCGGCGCCTTCGAGCACCTTGATGTGTTTCGATGCGGCGGCAAGCGAGATCGAGAAGGGTGCGGCCAACTCGCCCACCAGCCGCTCACCCGCTGACAGATCCTGCAGCATCGCCCGCCGCGTCGGGTCGGACAGCGCATGGAATACGGCGTCAAGCCGATCGTTCATATATTCAACCATGTCGTTGAATATCGCCGATCTCGCGGTTATTGTCAACCGATTGGTTGAATATCTCTGTGCCGATCCTTCCAGGCGACCAACGCCTCTGTGAGGTCCGCGGTCGGCACCATGCGGGCAAATTGTTCGCTTTCCACCAGAAGCCCCTCTGATATCGACATGTTGAGGCCGCGGGTGACGGCGGTGATGATCGTCTGGACGACAAGCGGTGAATGTCGCAGGATGCGTCTGGCAAGCGCGCGGGCGGCAGGCATGAGCTCGTCGTGGGCAACGACGCTGTTGACCAGCCCCAGTTCGAGCGCGTGTTCGGCCGAAAAGTCGTCGCCGGTCAAAAGCAGTTCCAGCGCGCGTTTGCGGCCGGCAAGCCGGGGCAGGCGCTGGGTGCCGCCAAAGGTCGGCGGCATGCCCAGCCTGATCTCGGGCTTGGCGAAACGGGCGCGATCGCTGGCAACGGCAAGATGCACGGCCTCGGTGATTTGCAGCCGCCGCCATAGGCGAGACCGTTGACGGCGGCGATGATGGGCTTGGGAAATGCCTCCAGCCTTGCGGTCAGGCGCTGGCCGCGGCGGACGAAATCACGCACGGCGGTGTTCGCCCCCTTGGCAACGCTCCCGGAAAACTCGGGAATGTCGCCGCCGGCGGAAAAGGCCCGTTCGCCAGCACCGGTGATGATCACCGCGCCGACGGTGTCGTTCACCTCGATCATGTCGAGCAGACCCAAAAGCCAATCGATCAGTTCGTAGTTCAGCGCATTGAGCTTGGCCGGTCGGTTCAGCGTCAGAAGCGCGATGCCATCGGAAATCTGCAGCAATACGGTGTCGGACATGGTGTTCTCCCTTCCTCGCGTCGAGCGAGGCATTGACGAAAGAAGGCTAGGTGAGGGAAGATCAAAAGTATATTCACTAGTCGGTATACATCGATATGGCAAAACCAGAGCGCACCACCCGGGAAGGCATCATCGATGCCGCCTCGAAACTCTTCTATGCCGAGGGCATTCGCGCCGTCAGCGTCGACGCGGTGGCTGAAGCTGCCGGGGTGACGAAACGCACGCTCTATTACCATTTCGGGAGCAAGGACGAGCTGATCGCCGCCTATCTCGAAGGGCGCGACCAGCCGAACCTGGCGCTCTTCCGCAGATGGTTCGATGCAGCAGACGGCGATCTTGCCGCGAAGGTCGAGGCGATCTTCGTCAATCTCGCCCGGGCAGCGCGGCATTCGAAATGGAAAGGGTGCGGCTTCCTGCGCACGTCGGCCGAGCTTGCGAACATGCCCGGCCATCCCGCTATCCGCATCGGTGCCGCCCACAAGAAGAAGTTCGAGGCCTGGCTGACGCAGATGTTTGCCGTGGCGGGCATCGATGATGCAGGCGAGCTGGCGCGCCAGATGCTGTTGCTGCTCGACGGCAGTTTTGCAGTCGTGCTCCTGCACCGGGATGCGAGCTATATGGAGAGTGCCGGCAAGGCGGCAGCGACCCTCGTGCGTGTGGCGACGGCTGCCCGCTGATCTCGGGTTTCTGTCGTCAGGTTTTTTCGTCAGCTTCGACCTTGATGGTGCCGCAGGGATCGAGCACGACGCCGTCTTCGAAAGTGCCGGAGACCAGCCCGCTGACATCGACCCGGTCTCCCGGCTTCAAGGCGCTGTTGTTGTATTCCAGGCAAACGACGCGGGTCCTGGTTTGTGGGCAAAGGGTGGTGACGGCGATCGGATCCTGAACCTCCAACGACACGACCTCGGCCGTCAGCTCGACATCGGGCCACTCCGGCGGTTGCTTCTGCCAGCCCGCAACCATATGGAAGATCGCTTCGCAGCTGGTAACGTGCGGGCCGCCATCTTCGGCGATGGATGGCGCCGGCAGCAACAGAAGCGGCAGCAAAGTGCTGCGGGCGATCCGTTTCAGGTCAAGCATTGAGGTCTCCTGTGTTAAGGAGCCGCTGTAGCAAGGCCAACGATCGCTGGAAAATGATCGCTCCTCATCTCGCATTGAACGGAATTCAGCATGCTCGACTGGCGTCGCATCGACCTCAACAATCTGAAAGTGCTGCATGCACTGATGCTGGAACGCCATGTCGGGCGGGCGGCGGTGCGGCTCGGGGTGACGGCGTCGTCGATCAGCCACAGGCTGCGGCGCATGCGGGAGGATTTTTCCGACGAACTGTTCGCGCGCACGCCAACCGGCATGGCGCCGTCGCCGCGGATGGAAGAGATCGCGGTGCCGCTCAGCGAGATGATTGCCAGCATTACGCTCGCGGTTTCATCCGGCGCTTTGGAAGCGTTGCCCCAGGCGCGCCGGTTTACCCTGGTGGTGCCCGACGGCCTGCGCCAGCAGTTGCTGCCGGTGCTGATCCAGGGCGTGCAACAGGACCATGCGTGCCATAGCCTGGAGATCCGCTCCTTCGAGCGCCGCTCCTACGCCACCGAACTGTCGCAGGGCGAAGTCGATGCGGTCATCTCGGTCGGCGGCGATCGTGACGACCGCAGCCTCGTTGACCGGACCCCGGTTGCGATCGACCGCCTCGTCTGCCTGTTCGGTCCGCTCTGCCCGTTGGCTCCGACGGATGAGGTCACGGTCGAAGGCTATTTGTCAGCCTCGCATCTCTATTCGTTGCCGTGGCCGGTCTCGGACAACCATTTTGATCGGCTGCTGGCGCGGGACGGGCGCTCGCGCCGTATCATGCTCATCATGCCATCGCATCTGGGGATCGGCGATGCACTGACCGCGAGCCGGCTGGTCGCCACCGTTCCGTCGTCACTCGCCCGGCATCTGGCGGGCCTGCATCCGGCGCTCGTCATCCGCCCGCTCGCAATCGACGGCACCGAGGGAACGGTCTTTCTGGAGACCTCGCGCCAGCAGCAGCGGCGGCCGGAGATCGCGCGCTTCAAGGCTGTGGTCGAAACCGCGATCCGGACCGTGCTGCCGCGATCGGAGTAGGCACCACTGCTCTTGGCAAACTTGTCGTGGCGATACAGATTGCCGAGTGGCAAAACCGGGAGGACGACATGGCAGTCAAACGTATCGTGTCCAATCTTTACGCGTCAGATCCGCAGGCCGCGCACGCCTTTTACGCAGATCTGCTCGGGCTCGAGCTGGTGATGGATCACGGCTGGATTCTGACATTCGCGGCCAAAGGGCAGACGGCATTGCCGCAGGTGAGCGTGGCGAGTGAGGGCGGGAACGGCACGCCGGTGCCGGTGCTTTCGATCGAGGTTGACGATGTCGATGCGGTCTATGCCCAAGCCCGGGAAAAGGGCGTGGCGATCGTCTATGACATTACCGATGAGCCCTGGGGTGTCAGGCGCTTCTATCTCCGCGACCCGTTCGGCAACGTGATCAACATCCTGTCCCATTGAGCAGACCGGTCGCGAAGGCGTCGGCGGCCGGTCTGCTGATGTCAGGTTCTCGAAATCAGGCGAGCGTCAGCGCGTTGGCGAGGTCGGCGACCAGATCGTCGGGATGTTCGATGCCGATCGAAAGCCGGATCGTCGTGTCGAGAACGCCGATCCGGCGGCGCACGTCGATCGGCACGCCGGAATGGGTCATCGCCGCCGGGTGGCTCGCCAGCGATTCCGTGCCGCCGAGGCTGACGGCAAGCTTGAAGATCTGCAGTGCGTTGAGGAAGCGGAAGGCCGCTTCCTGGCCGCCTGATATATCGAAGGAGAAGGTCGAGCCGGCGCCAGTGCATTGCGCCGCATAGGCCTTGCCGAGCGGTGAGGCTTCGTCGTGGAAGGGCAGGTAGTGGATACGCTCGACCTTCGGATGGTCGCGCAGGAACTCGGCGACGACGCGGGCGTTATCGTTGGCCTTGTGCATGCGCACCGACAGGGTTTCGAGCGAGCGGCCGAGCATCCAGCAGGAATGCGGATCGAGCTGCGTGCCGATGGCGCCGCGCAACGCCTTCACCTGCTTCATCACCGCCTTCGAGCCGAGGGCTGCGCCGGCGATGAGGTCGGAGTGGCCGCCGACATATTTGGTCAGCGAATAGAGCGAGATATCGGCGCCGTGTTCGATCGGCCGCTGGAAGACCGGTCCGAGCAGGGTGTTGTCGCAGGCGATCACCGGCGTGTGACCCTGCTTGGCGCCGATCGCGTCGGCGACGCGGCGGATCATGGCGACGTCCACCAGGCTGTTGGTCGGATTGGCAGGCGTTTCGATGAGAATGACCGAGACGCGGCCCTTGGCCATCGCCTCTTCGGCGGCCGCGGTCACCGCCGCCTCGTTGACGCCATCGGCAAAGCCGACGGCCGAAACGCCGAGATTGAGGAAGGTTTTCGCCAGCAGCGTTTCCGAACCGCCATAGAGCGGCTGGCTGTGCAGCACCGCGTCGCCGGGCTTGACGAAGGCGAGCAGTGTCGTGGCAATCGCCGACATGCCGGAGGAAAACAGCGCGCAGCTTTCCGTGCGCTCATAGACGGCAAGGCGATCTTCGACGATTTCGCTGTTCGGGTGGTTGAAGCGCGAATAGACAAGACCAGCGCCGACACCCGCCGGCGGCTCGCGGCGGCCGGAGACGAAATCGAAGAAGTCGCGGCCTTCCTCGGCCGAACGGAAGACGAAGGTGGACGTCAGGAACACCGGCGGCTTGACGGCCCCCTCCGACAGTTCAGGATCGTAGCCATAGTTCAGCATCAGTGTTTCGGGATGCAGCTTGTGGTTTCCGATATGAGTCTTGTAGGGGTGCGGCGCGGTCATGGCTTTCTCCTGAAGCGAAACGGGGCGACTGACAGGCAAATTATATCAGACGCCTGGACCGATCCTTGCTATTTGCGATCACATACCCTTGAGTTGCGCAAACTATTGCCAGGACTGAAGGAATATGACGCAGAAAATTGCCGATGAAACCGACCGCCGAATTCTGAAGGAATTGCTGGCCGACGCGCGCATCACCAACAACGAGCTCGCCGAGCGCGTCGGGCTATCGGCGTCGCCTTGTTTGCGCCGGCTGCGGCGGCTGGAGGAGACCGGCGTGATCCGCGGCTATACCGCCTTGATCGACCCGGCGGTCGAGGGCTGGACGATGACGGCGATCGCGACCGTCAGGCTCAGTCGTCAGCACGAGGACGAGATCGTCATGTTCGAGCAGGCGATCCGCGGCTGGGACGAAGTGCTCGAATGCCACCTCGTCACCGGCTCGCGCGATTATGTGCTGAAGGTGATGAGCGCCGGGCTCGAACAATACGAGCGCTTCATCAAGGAGAAGATCGCGCGGCTCAAATGCGTGGCCTCGATCGAGACAAGCTTCGTCATGAACACGATCAAGGAGCGGCGGATCTGAGAGGACTGCGCTGTATGCGGGTCGCATTTTCCCGACGCGACCGCACCAGGTTTTCGGGCGGCGGCTTTGAAAGTGCAAAGGGTGCGCTAGATTCAAAAGAGAGCGTCCCTGGATCACGATGATTTTCGGTCGATCGACCCACGATCATGAACGTGATCGATTCTGGCTAGGGCGGGATGCGGGCGGAAACCGCGCCCACTTTTCCTCACCCCGCTCTCGTGCGCTCAGATGGACGCATGGCGCTCGCGGAGAAAGGCGATGGATTTCGTAGAAGCGTTCGACGCCGTTGGTTCCTGGATGCGGACGGTCCTTCTCAACGAGTGGACGTTCTATCAACTCGCCCTGATTGTCGCCGGCTACCTGGTTTGTGGCCTCCTGGCAAAGCGGATAGAGCCGGCAGTCGAAGCTCGCGCACGCACCATCAAGGGCAATCCGGACTTGCTGCGCGTCATCATCGCTTTCATGCGGCGGCTACGGTGGCTATTTCTGATTATATGGCTGTGGATCGCCGATGCGATGCTGTTGCGCTTTGGATGGCCGTCATACCGATGGCTGGTCGGCACCGCGCTTACGCTTACGGCGGCGTGGTTTGTTATCTCGGTCCTCACGCGCATCATCAGAAATCAGACGCTGGCGCGTGTTGTTGCCGTCACTGGCTGGATCTACTTTGCGCTCTACGCGATTGGCCTCGATCGCGTGATCCTGACGACGCTCGATGGCGTGGCGTTCAATCTCGGCGCGGTTCGCCTTTCGCTGTTGCTTGTCTTGAAGGCTATCGTCCTTTCCTTTGCGCTGATCTGGCTCGCCGTCCTGTTCGGTAACGTCTCGGCGCATTGGATACAGAGGTCTGCGGATCTCACCCCCTCCTTCAAGGTCCTCATCAGCAAATTGGTCAAGATCGCATTGATCTGCTTCGCCGGCTTAATCGCCCTGAACGCCACCGGTATCGACTTGACCGCATTGACGATCTTTTCCGGTGCCGTCGGTGTCGGCATCGGCTTTGGCCTGCAGAAGGTGGTCTCCAACTTCATCTCGGGGATCATTATCCTGCTCGATAAATCCATCAAACCGGGCGACACGATCACACTCGGCGATACCTTCGGCTCGGTCCGCGACCTGCGATCCCGGTTCGTCTCGGTGATCACGAGAGACGGCAAGGAATACCTCATTCCAAACGAAGACTTCATTTCGCAGCAAGTCGTGAACTGGTCGTTTTCCAGCGACTATGTTCGCATCGAGATCGACTTCGGAACATCCTATGACAGCGATCCGCACGAGGTCGCGCGCATCGCCATCGAGACCGCCGCATCGATTCCGCGGGTCGCCAGCACCTATGCCCGGCCGGTCTGCTGGATGACCGGTTTCGGTGCATCATCGCTCGATTTCAAATTGAGGTTCTGGATTTCCGATCCGAGCAACGGGCTGACGAATATTCGCGGTCAAGTGCTGATGGCGCTATGGGATGCGTTCAAGGCGGCCGGCATTTCCATCCCGTTCCCGCATCGTGAAATCATCATGAAGACACCTGTCGAGGTGACCCGCGCGTGAAGCGGAACGCCGCTACGCGGGTGGTGTGGAGGACGATGAAACGCCCGACGCTGCACACGTCTTGGGCTCGCAACACCGGACTGGACAACTATGGGAGGCGACGTTGCGGCCTGCGCGTCGGTCGCCCTCGGCTGGGAGATGCGCGCCGCATTCCGGCTTGTAGATTCCAAAACGGCAGGCAGGTGGGCGTGGCAAGGTCGGGCCGGCCCGCAATGTCTGCGTGCGCGCATTGGCCCATTCGCCTTGCCAAGCAAGCGCAGGCATTGTCTATTGCCAGCTTATCCGCACCGTCCAGCCTATCGGGAGCACATCGATGCCTTCAATGGAACTGCTGTTGGCTTTCCTCGCGACCACGGCGATCTTCGCCTATATCCCCGGTCCTGCGATGCTCTATGCGGCGGCGCAGACGATGGCGCGCGGCCGCTGGTCCGGATTGATGGCGACGCTTGGCATTCACCTCGGCGGTTATGTGCATGTTTTCGCGGCGGCTGCCGGCCTGTCGGTGCTGTTTCATGCGGTGCCGGTGCTTTACATGGTCGTCAAGTTTGCCGGTGCGGCCTATCTCGTCTGGCTCGGCATCTCGCTGTTTCGCGCCAAGACGCAAGGGGAGCGCGCCTTGCCCGGCATCCAGGCGAAATCCGGCCGGCGCGCCTTCTTCGAGAGCATCACCGTCGAAGTGCTGAACCCGAAGACGGCGATCTTCTTCGTCGCCTTCCTGCCGCAGTTCATCGATGCATCCGCGGCGTTTCCGGTCTGGCTGCAGTTCGTCATCCTCGGCACGATCGTCAACCTGATGTTTTCGTCGGCTGATATTGCCTGCGTCATCCTCGCGGGCGTGCTGATCACCCGGCTCAAGCGTTCGAGCATGGCGCAGCGCGCCATGCAACGCGTCGGCGGTGGTGTGCTCGTCGGGCTCGGCGTTCACCTGGCCTTCCAGAAGAGCTGATCCGCACCCACCGCGTGTAAGGGGATGCCGCATTCGCCGCTTTGGCAAGGGTTGTCGCGCCCGTAGCGGTTGCAGGGCCGATACGAGGTTGTCGGCGCGGTGACTGGCGGTTATCAATCGGGTAACGCGTCGATCGGAATGGCGCGCTCGATGAACGACCGTGAACAAGGAGCCTGCCGGTGGATCACCTTCAAGAGACAGGTCTGCGCGTGGCAAAGTGGCCCATTCCACAGTTCGTGTCCGGGCATAGGGCGTCGTTTTCGACGACGGGCCTCATCGTCGGGGTGCTGTTTTTCGCTGCATCGCTGACGCCAAGCCTGATCCCGCGCCCCTATGTCATCCAAGCGGTCATCTCAGGTCTTTCGCTGTCTGCCGGCTATGCCATCGGCGTGTTCCTTCGTTGGCTGTGGTCGTTTCTCGAGCTGCCCGATGTGCGGCCACGGACCGGGCTGATCCTCAAGCTGGTGGCTGCCCTCGGCTGCACCGCCGTTGCACTCGCCTTCCTCTGGCGGGCGGCGGCGTGGCAGAATACCGTGCGGAACCTCATGGGCCTCGACCCGGTCGAGAGCGCGGAGCCGCTGAAGCTTGGCCTGATTGCCGTGCTCGTCTTCATCTTCATCGTCCTGCTGGCACGGCTGTTTCGGTTGACGTTCCGCGTTCTCGCCAGGCGCTTCGAGTATGTGTTGACGCGGCCACTGGCAAAGCTCGCCGCAGTAGCGGCGGCAATTGCACTGTTCTGGTCGGCCACCGACGGGGTGATCTTCCGCTACGCTCTGCATGCGGCCGACAGCTCGTTCCAACGGCTCGACGCGCTGATCGATCCTGATGTGGCGCCGCCGACTGACCCGATGAAGACGGGCAGTGGCGCGTCGCTGATGACCTGGGATGAACTCGGGCGGCAGGGACGCCAGTTCATCGCGTCAGGGCCGAGCGCCAAGGACATCGGCGCCTTCTTCAATGGCGGGGCGAAGGAGCCGCTGCGGGTCTATGCCGGGCTCAATTCGGCCGAGACGGCAAAGGAGCGAGCGAAGCTCGCGCTCGAAGAACTGAAGCGCGTCGGCGGGTTCGAGCGCTCCAACCTTATGATCGTTGTGCCGACCGGAACGGGCTGGATCGATCCGCCGGGGCTCGATTCGCTCGAATATCTGTTGAAAGGCGACGTCGCCAGTGTCGCGGTGCAATACTCCTACCTGACGAGCTGGCTCTCTCTGCTGGTCGAGCCGGAATATGGCGCCGAGACAGCCAACGCCCTGTTCGACGCGGTTTACGGCTACTGGACGACGCTGCCCAAGGACAAGCGGCCGCGGCTCTATCTCTACGGCCTCAGCCTCGGCTCGATGAATTCGCAGGGTTCGGTCGACCCGTTCGACATCATCAGCGATCCGTTCCAGGGCGCGCTCTGGGTCGGCTCGCCGTTTCCGACGAAGACCTGGCTATCGATCACCCGCAATCGCAATCCAGGGTCTCCGCAATGGCGCCCGCTCTATCGCGACGGATCGGTGATCCGCTTCACCAACCAGGCGAATACGCTTGATATTCCGGGCCCTGAATGGGGCAATGTCCGCATCGTCTACCTGCAATATGCCAGCGACCCGATCACCTTCTTCGATCCGTATTCCTTCTACCGCGAGCCGGACTGGATGAAAGCGCCGCGCGGGCATGACGTCTCGCCCGATCTTCGATGGTTTCCTGTCGTGACGATGTTCCAGCTTCTGGCCGACATGGCGATGGGCACGACGACGCCGATCGGCTACGGCCACGTCTATGCGCCGGAACACTATATCGATGCGTGGATGCAGGTTGTCGATCCGCCGGGCGTAACCGCGGATGATGCGGTGCGGCTGAAGGCGCTGCTCAAAGGGCGCTATTGAAGGGTACGGCGCCAGTCAGTCGCCACGCAGGTGGGCGGCGATCTGGTGGGCAAGCGCCTGGATCAGCGGTTCCTCGGCCTTCTCCGTCGGACAGAGAAGATAGTAGCCTGCTGATGCCGGTATCGCCGTCGGGAACGGCTGGATCAGCCGGCCTTCCTGCAGGTAGGAGCGGGTGAGAACGTCCGAGACGAGCGCAATGCCCTGTCCCTGCAGGGCGGATGCGACGGCGACGGCGACCGAGGGCACCCGAACGCTGCGGCTGCCTTCGAGCGAGATGCGCGAGGCGGCCGACCAGCGCGTCCATTCCCGCCCGTCATCCTCATGCAGCAATGTGACGTCGCGCAGCTTCCTGTCGCGGTGCGAGCCTTCCAGCCGCGGGAACAATAACGGCGAACATATGGTCCTGAGCTTCACGTCGCTGACCACCTGCCACCACAGGCCGTCGAAGGGCGGATTGTCGTAGACGATCGCCAGGTCGACATCGTCCCAGAGGACGTCGCTTGCGCGAATGCAGCTGCGCATGGCGAGATCGCTGACGCCGCGCGCATCGGCGAACTGCACCAGGAGGCTGGCCATCCAGGCGATCGCCAGCGCCGGCGGCAGGGCGACCGTCAGCTTCTTCTGGTGGTTTTCGAGCTGCCGCTCGGCACCATTCTCGACCGCGACGGCAAGATTGCCCATGGCATGGGAGACGGTCTGGGCGAAATCACGTCCGGCCGCCGTCAGGCGGATATTGCGTCCCGATTTCTCCAGAAGTGTCAGCCCCGTCGTCTCTGAAAGCCGGCGCAGCTGCAGCGATACCGCGCCGGGGCTGAGGCCCAGTTCGTCGGCCGCCTGGCGCACGGAGCCGATCCGGGCGACGGCTTCGAAGGCCCTGAGATAAGGCAGGAAATGCAAAGCTTTCATTCGAACTTCCGCCTTGATTGACAATCGACTGTCGCGTGCAAAGCAATAGCAATTGTTTAGCAAAACTAGACAATATCAAGCACAAAAAATCGCTATTCCCAATCGATTTTTGCTCCTATGAATTGGATCGGAGAGAGGGAGACATGCATGATCGAGGCCCAACCATTTGATTTTCCTTATGACGGAAAGCTGGTTCCGTCGCAGACCGCGCTGATGGTGATCGACCTGCAGATCGACTTCTGCTCGCCCGACGGCTACTTCGCTTCGATGGGCTATGATCCGGCGCCGCTTAGGGCAATTCTGCCGGCCGTCAACCGTGTCATCGCCGCGGCGCGGCAAGCCGGATGCCTGATCATCCATACGCGCCAGGGCTATCGTGCCGACCTCGCCGACATGACGCCTTACGAAAAATGGCGCCGCAAGCGCTCGGGGCTGGAAAACACCGAGGTCCTGCTGCGCTCGAGCCCCGGCTTTCAGCTGCTACCCGAGCTCGATGTCGCAGACAGCGACGTCATCATCGACAAGACCTGCAACAGCTCGTTCACCTATACGGATCTCGAGCATGTGCTCAGAGCGCAGGGCATCACCCATATGCTGTTTACCGGCTGCACCACCGACGTCTGCGTGCATACGACGTTGCGCGAGGCCTGCGACCGCAATTTCCAGTGCCTGACGATCTCGGATTGCTGCGCCAGCGGCGAGCAATGGGCGCATGAGGCGGCGATCAACATGATCTCGATCGAGAACGGCATCTTCGGCACGGTCTCGACCAGCGACGCGGTCATCGCCGGCCTGGCAAAAGCTAGCCGCTAACACTGACGCCAACACCACATCACCGGTTCTGATGCCAACCGTTTCAACGGAATGATGCCCCATGCAACGATATATCTCGCTAATGAAACTGACGGCCAAGGGATTGGCCGAACTCGCCGACAGCGGCGCGCGGCGCAAGGTGAGCGAAGACCGCGTTTCTTCGCTCGGCGGCCGCTCGGTCGCCTTCTACGCCACGCTCGGAACCTATGATTTCGTCCAGGTTTTCGAGATGCCTGATAATGCGTCGATGATGCAATACGTGCTGACGGCACGACGCGACGGGTTCGTCGACCCGCTTATCCTTCCCGCCTTCGACAGCCAGACCTATGGCGACATCGTCGGGCGCGTTTCACCAACACAATGAGGGGAATAGAGATGATCAGACTGGCATCGCATGCAACCCTTCTCGGAACCATCCTGCTGTCGGCGGGGCTTGCCCAGGCGGAGCCGCCGGCTTTTGCCGCCGATGGCGATATCGGTGTGTGCACCACCGCGGCCTTTCCGCCGCTGACCTTCAAGGAAAGTCCGGCCGATCTAACCCCGACCGGCATCGATATCGAGATCGTCGAAGCGCTCGCCGGTCTCTGGAATGCCAAGGTCAACTATACCGTCACGGAGTTTGCCGGGCTGTTGCCGACGCTCGGGGCCGGGCGCTGCGACTTGATCGTCAGCGGCATCTACATCAACGCCAAGCGCCGCGAGACTTATGACGGCGTGTCCTACATGAAATCGGCCACCGCGATGGTGACCAAGGCCGGTAGCGACACAATCAAGGCGCCGGAGGATCTGAGCGGCAAGGTGATCGCGCTCGAAGCCGGCGCCTACTACAAGCAGGAGCGGATCGAGCCCCTGAACAAGGAACTGATCGCCAAGGGTCAGCCGCCGGTCGAGGTCCAGGAATATCCGACCCAGCAGGCGGCCTACCAGCAGGTCCTCGTCGGCCGCGTCGATGCGACGATGACCGAAGAGGCCGAAGGCGCCTACCGCGCCTCGCGTTCCGACGGGACGCTGCAGCTTCCCTACACGTGGGCATCGGATTTCACCTACGGCATCTACAGCCGCCAGGAAGGCAGCGATGCGGCCGCGGTCAAGGCTGGGCTGAAGGCCCTGAAGGAGCAGGGTTTTTTTGCCGGCATCGCCAAGAAATACGGGCTGGACCCGGCGCTGTTCGACGTCGATTACGATCGTTGAGGCTTGAAAAGGTGGACAGGGCATGAACTTCGACACGAAACTGTTTCTGGATGCCCTGACCATGCCGGTCATGTTGCAGGGGGCGGCCATCGCGATCCTGCTGTCCATCCTGGTTCAGGTCGCCTCGTTTCTGCTCTGCCTGCCGCTCGCCGTCGCCCTGAACTCGATGGCGGCGGTGCGGCGCACGGCGGCCCAGCTCTATGTCTGGCTGTTTCGCTCGTCGCCGCTCATCCTGGTGCTGCTGATCGTCTGGAACGGTGCGCCGCAGCCCGGCCTGACGCGCGCGCCCTGGTACACGCCCTTTGCCGCCGCCTTCATCGCCTTCACGCTGGTGACGACCGCCTATATGGCCGAAGCGATGCGCGGGGCGCTCGCGGCGATCGGCCAGGGGCAGACAGATGCGGCACGCGCGCTCGGGCTCAACCGCCTGCAGACCTTCGGCCTCGTCGTCCTGCCGCAGGCCTTGCGCATCGTCATGCCGGTGCTCGTCAACGAGTTCATCAACCTGATCAAGCTGACCTCGCTTGCCTATGTGATTTCGATGCGGGAGATCATGGCCGTCGTCAACGACGCGATCGCGTCGAGTTTCCGCTTCGTCGAATGGTATTCGGCAGCACTCGTCTACTATCTTGCGATCGTCTCGATCCTGATGTTTTTACAGCGGCTGATCCAGCGCCGAATGGCGTAACGTACATTAGGCTTCCTCCTCATTTCCTGCGGAAAGCAGCACCTCCATCGCACCGATGATCTTGCGGTGCTGATGGGCATGACGGGTGCGCAGACTGGTGGCGGCGTAGACCGTCTGCGGGATCACCGGCGCATCGGCAACAAGGGCGACGTGGCCGGATTGCGTCAGCCGTCTGGCCGTTGCGGTGGTGACATAGGCGGCTCCGCCGAGCGAATGCAGGAGCATGGTGATCGCCATGTTCTGGCCGGTCGCAACAGGCGCTGCGGAGAGATGCGGCAGAGCCAGCCGGTGAGCGCGATCGAAGGCCGGCGAATAGATCGCCTGGATATAGGTCTCGACCCTGATATCCGATAGCGCAGCCGCTTCCGTGCTCACCATCATGTAATGCAGATCGCCGATCCTTTCGTAATGAAGATCGGGCAGATAGTGCGGGGTATAGAGCATGGCGAGGTCGAGGTTGCCGGCGCCGAGATCCCGGTTCATCTGGTTGGAATAATCCGCTTCCATGTAGATTTCGGTTGTCGGCAGCTCACGCCTGATCGTGAATAGCCATTCGCCGGCAAAGGCTTCGGCCAGATCGTGCTGGATGCCGAGCCGCATGGAGCGCTCCAGCGCGCCGGCATTGGTGACCGCGCGCGTTGCCTCATGCCACTGGTTTTGCAAGGCTATTGCGTAGTCTAGAAACCTGAGTCCGGCGGCTGTCGGCACGGTTCCACCCTTGTTGCGGGTAAAGAGCTTGCGATTGAACTGTGCCTCCAGCGCCTTGACGCGGTGGGAAACGGTGGACTGGGTGATGTTCAGCCGCTCGGCCGTGCGGTTGAAGGAACGGGTTTCCATCAGGTCCAGAAACGTCTCGATCAGATCCACTTGCATCGGCATCCCATCCGGTTTCGAAGTTCCACTCAATCTAATCGAATTCTTCGATCAATAAAGCCTGTTTCCATCGCTTGATGGCGCCTCGTTTCGACGGCAAGAATTCCGGCAAAACGAGGGAACAGTGCATGTCGAATTTGCCGTCTCACGCGCGTGTCGTGATCATCGGTGGGGGAGCGATCGGCGCTTCCTCGCTCTACCATCTTGCCAAGGCCGGCTGGACCGACTGCGTGCTTCTGGAAAAGAACGAGCTGACGGCCGGATCGACCTGGCATGCGGCCGGCAACGTGCCGACCTTCTCGTCGTCCTGGTCGATCATGAACATGCAGCGCTATTCCGCCTCGCTCTACCGCGATCTCGGTGCGCTCGTCGATTATCCGATGAACTACCACGTCACCGGCTCGATAAGGCTCGGCCACTCGAAGGAGCGGCTGCAGGAGTTCAAGCGTGTCGTCGGCATGGGTCGCTACCAGGGCATGGACCTCGACATCCTGACGCCCGACGAGATGCGCAGCCGTTATCCGTTCCTCGAAACGCACGAGCTGACCGGTGCGCTCTACGACCCCTATGACGGCGACATCGACCCGGCGCAGCTGACGCAGGCGCTGGCCAAGGGCGCGCGCGACATGGGCGCAAAGATCATCCGCTTCTGTCCCGTTACGGCGGCGCGCCGCGAAAACGACGAATGGGTGATCTCGACGCCGCAGGGCGAAATCCGCTGCGAATACGTCGTCAACGCCGCCGGCTACTATGCCCGCGAGGTCGGCAAGATGTTCGGCCGCGACGTGCCGATGATGGTGATGAGCCATCAGTACGTGCTGTTCGACGAGATCCCGGAACTGGCCGCCTGGTCGAAGGAGGTCGGACACAAGCTGCCGCTCTTGCGCGATGTCGACAGCTCCTATTATCTCCGCCAGGAGAAGAACGGCATGAACCTCGGGCCCTATGAGCGTAACTGCCGGGCACACTGGACGACATCAGACGATCCGATGCCCGAGGACTTTTCGTTCCAGCTCTTCCCTGACGATCTCGATCGGCTGGAATGGTATCTGAACGACGCTGTCGAGCGCGTGCCGATCCTTGGGACCGCGGGGCTGTCGCGGATCATCAACGGCCCGATCCCCTATGCGCCCGACGGCAATCCGCTGATCGGGCCGATGCCCGGCGTGCCGAACGCGTTTGAGGCCTGCGTCTTCACCTTCGGCATCTGCCAGGCCGGCGGCGCCGGCAAGGTGCTGGCTGAGTGGATCACCGAGGGCCAGACGGAATGGGACATGTGGTCCTGCGATCCACGCCGGTACACCGACTATACCGACCAGGACTATTGCATCGCCAAGGGCATGGAGATCTACGGCCACGAGTACGCGATGCATTTTCCGAAGCACTATTGGGCGGCGGGTCGCGGCAAGAAGCTGTCGCCGATCCACGACCGGATCCAGGCACTCGGCGCGCAATTCAAGCCCTATAACGGCTGGGAACGGGCGATGTGGTACGCCAAATCAGGTGACGACACCTCCGAAGAGGCAACGCAGACCTGGGGGCGGGCGGGGCCGTGGGCCAAGCGCATCGAGGAAGAGTGTCTCGCCGTGCGCGATGCCGCCGGCATCCTCGACCTGCCGGGGTTCTCGCGCTTCCGGATCAAGGGCAAGGGCGCGACCGAATGGCTCTCGGGCCTGATCACCGGCCGGGTGCCGAAGCCGGGCCGCATCGGCCTTGCCTATTTCTCCGACGACAAGGGCCGCATCGTCACCGAAATGTCGGTGATGATGCTGGACGAGGATTTCTTCTTCCTGATCACGGCGGCAACGGCGCAGTGGCACGATCTCGAATGGCTGCAGAAACATCGGCCCGCCGATGCCGCGTTCACGCTTGACGATGTCACCACGCAGTTTAGCTGCCAGATCCTCACCGGGCCGAAATCGCGCGACATCCTTGCCGATGTCAGCGATGCGGATCTCGCCAAGGGCTGGCTCACGCACCAGACAGCGCAGATTGCCGGGCGCTACTGCCAGTTGGTGCGGGTATCCTTTGCCGGTGAACTCGGCTGGGAGATCCACACCAAGGTGGACGATACCGCCGCGATCTTCGATGCCGTCTGGGCTGCCGGAGAGAAACATGGCCTGAAACCCTTCGGCATGGAGGCGCTCGACAGCCTGCGCATCGAGAAGGGCTACCGCGCCTGGAAGGGCGACCTTTCCACCGATTACACCATCCTGCAGGGCGGGCTGGAGCGCTTCGTCGACTGGGCAAAGCCCGGCTTCAAAGGCAAGGCGGCGCTGGAGCGCGAAAAGCAGCAGGGTGTCAGCAAACGTTTCGTCACTTTGACAGTCGCCGCCGACGGCTGCGACGCGCCGTATATGTCGACGCTCTGGTCGGACGGCCAGGTGGTGGGCGAAACGACCTCGGGCAACTGGGGCTACCGCGTCGGCAAGTCGATTGCGCTCGGCATGCTGCGCGCCGATCTCGCCGTGCCCGGCAACGAGATCGAGGTCGAGATCTTCGGCGACCGCTTCAAGGCGACCGTCGAGGCCGACCAGCCGCTCTGGGATCCCTCCAATGAAAGACTGCGCGCATGACCAAGCCGATTCCCTCGAAAGCCCGGGCAGTCATCATCGGTGGCGGCGTCTCCGGCTGTTCGGTCGCCTATCACCTCGCCAAGCTCGGCTGGACCGACGTGGTGCTGCTCGAACGCAAGCAGCTGACGTCGGGCACGACCTGGCATGCGGCCGGCCTGATCGGCCAGCTACGCGCCTCGCAGAACATGACGCGGCTGGCAAAATATTCCGCCGACCTCTACGTCAAGCTGGAGGCCGAAACCGGCATCTCCACCGGCATGCGCCAGAACGGTTCGATCACCGTGGCGCTGACGGAAGAACGCAAGGAGGAGATCTACCGCCAGGCTTCGCTGGCGCGCGCCTTCAACGTCGATGTGCGTGAAATCACGCCTGACGAAGTCAAGGCGATGTATCCGCATCTCAACACCTCGGATGTGAAGGCGGCGGTGCATCTGCCGCTCGACGGCCAGTGCGACCCGGCCAACATCGCCATGGCGCTCGCCAAGGGTGCGCGGCAGAACGGCGCGACGATCATCGAGGGCGTCAAGGTGACCGCGGTTCTGAAGAAGGACGGCCGGGTAACGGGCGTGACCTGCGAGCAGAACGGCGAAAGCTATACGATCGAAACCGACAACGTCGTCAACTGCGCCGGCATGTGGGGCAGGGAGTTCGCGCGACAATCCGGCGTCACCGTGCCGCTGCATGCCTGCGAGCACTTCTACATCGTCACCGAGGCGATCCCCGGCCTCAAGCGCCTGCCGGTGCTGCGCGTGCCGGATGAATGCACTTACTACAAGGAGGATGCCGGCAAGATGCTGGTCGGCGCCTTCGAGCTGAAGGCCAAACCCTGGGGCATGGACGGTATCCGTGAGGATTTTTGCTTCGACCAGTTGCCAGACGATTTCGACCATTTCTCGCCGATCCTCGAAATGGCCGTCAACCGCATGCCGATGCTGGAGACGGCGGGCATCCATACCTTCTTCAATGGGCCGGAAAGCTTTACGCCGGACGACCGCTACTATCTCGGCGAGGCGCCGGAAGTGAAAGGCTATTGGGTCGCGGCCGGCTACAACTCGATCGGCATCGTATCGTCAGGCGGCGCCGGCATGGCGCTCGCCCAATGGATGAACGACGGCGAGCCGCCCTTCGATCTCTGGGAGGTCGATATCCGCCGGGCACAGCCCTTCCAGAAGAACCGCGCTTACCTCAAGGATCGGGTCTCTGAGACGCTGGGGCTGCTCTATGCCGACCATTTCCCCTATCGCCAGATGGCGACGGCGCGTGGCGTGCGCCGCTCGCCGCTGCACGAGCATCTGAAGGCGCGTGGCGCGGTCTTCGGCGAAGTGGCCGGCTGGGAGCGAGCCAACTGGTTTGCGAATGACGGCCAGGAGCGCGAATACCGCTACTCCTGGAAACGGCAGAACTGGTTCGAGAACCAGAAGTCCGAACATCTGGCGGTTCGCAACGGCGTCGGCCTGTTCGACATGACCTCCTTCGGCAAGATCCGGGTGGAGGGGCGCGATGCGCTTTCCTTCCTGCAGCGGCTTTGCGCCAACGAGATGAATGTCGAGGCCGGCCGTATCGTCTACACCCAGATGCTCAACGGCCGTGGTGGCATCGAAAGCGACCTCACGGTCACGCGCCTTTCTGAAACCGCGTTCCTGCTCGTCGTTCCGGGCGCCACGCTTCAACGTGATCTTGCTTGGCTGCGCAAGCATGTGCGCGACGAGTTCGTCGTCATCACCGATGTCGGTGCCGGCGAAAGCGTGCTCTGCGTCATGGGGCCGAAGGCGCGCGAACTGATGCAGAAGGTGAGCCCGAACGATTTCTCGAATGCGGCGCATCCCTTCGGCACGGCGCGCGAAATCGAGATCGGCATGGGGCTCGCCCGCGCCCACCGCGTCACCTATGTCGGCGAACTCGGCTGGGAGCTCTACGTCTCGACCGACCAGACGGCGCATGTGTTCGAGGCGCTGGAGGAGGCGGGGCAGGATGTCGGGCTGAAACTCTGCGGCATCCACACGCTCGACAGCTGCCGTATCGAAAAGGCCTTCCGCCATTTCGGCCACGATATCACCGACGAGGACCATGTGCTCGAAGCCGGGCTCGGTTTTGCGGTGAAACCCGACAAGGGCGATTTCATCGGTCGCGAGGCGGTGCTGGCCAAGCACAATCGCGGGCTTTCGCGCCGGCTGGTGCAATTCCGGCTGGCCGATCCCGAGCCTTTGCTCTTCCACAACGAAGCGATCGTGCGCGACGGCCAGATCGTCGGCACCATCACCTCGGGCAACTACGGCCACCATCTCGGCGGTGCCATCGGCCTTGGTTATGTGCCGTCGGAAGGCGAAAGCGACGCCGACGTGCTCGGCTCCAGCTTCGAGATCGAGATCGCCGGCACGCGGGTGAAGGCGGAGGCGTCGCTGAAGGCGATGTACGATCCGCGTTCCGAGCGGGTGAGGATGTAACGACGGCGTTTGAGGCTGCCCCTCATCCGGCCTGCCGGCCACCTTCTCCCCGTTTGACGGGGAGAAGGAGACGTGTGGCGACCGCCGTGCCTGAGTAAGGGCGCGGTTGAGGTGCGGGTGGAGCGCTCTCCCTCTCCCCCGCGTGCGGGGAGAGGGTGGGGGTGAGGGGCAGCCTCGTACATCAAGGCAAATTTAGCATGCGCGCGCCGGGACGCGGTTCTTCCGGTTCTTCTTTCAGGAGTTCAGGGCCATGTTCGCATCGGACCTTTCCAATACGACTGTCGCGGGCGACCGCATCGATCAGCTGGTCGCTGCGCATCGGCCGGGCCATGGGCTGGTGCGGGCCTTCTACCACGACGAGGATATCTACGAGCGTGATCTCGACCGGGTGTTTCGCCGCCATTGGCACTGCGTCGCGCATGAAAGCGTGATCCCCAACCCCAATGACTTCGAAGTCTTTCGCATGGCCGCCGAGCAGGTGATCGTCACCCGCACGGCCACGGGCGCGATCCATGCGATGCTGAACGTCTGTCGCCATCGCGGCGCCGAGGTCTGCACCAAGGAAAAGGGCAACGCCCGCGCCTTCGTCTGTCCCTACCACGCCTGGACCTACGGCAATGACGGTGCGCTGAAGGCGGCGCGGCTGATGCCGAAGGATTTCAAGCGTGAGGACCATGGGCTGAAGAAGCTTCATGTGCGCGTCGTCGAGGGGCTGATCTTCATCTCCTTTGCCGAACAGCCGCTCGATTTCACCGAGGTCGAGAACCTGCTGCATGCCACCTGCGGCCAATATGGCTGGGCCGAGGCCAAGGTCGCGCACCGGCAGTCCTATCCTGTCGACGCCAACTGGAAGCTCGCGGTCGAGAACTATGTCGAGTGCTACCATTGCGGCCCGGCGCATCCTGAGTATTCCGAGACGCACGCGCTCGAACAGCCGTTGCACATGATCGAGGAGCTGAACGCCAAGATGGAGGCGCGCACCTGCGCTCTCGGCATCGAGGTCGGTTCCGGCGATCACTGGCAGAGTTCCGCCGGCGGCAAGGAGACGGTGCATGCCTTCCGCTATGCGCTCTATGACGGCGTCAAGACCGGCAGCAAGGACGGCCAGCCGCTTAGCACCCTGATGGGCCGGTTCAGCGATTTCGACGGCGGCGTCACCTCCATCCACCTCGGCGGCACGACCTTCCTCGTCTGCTATCCCGATCACGGCATGATCTACCGCTTCATTCCGAAGACGGCGGGCACCTGCGAAATGGAGCTGATCTGGCTTGTCGACGGCAAGGCCGAGGAGGGGCAGGACTACGACCTCGAAAAGCTCACCTGGCTGTGGAAGGTCACGACCGATGAGGACAAGGCGATCATCGAGCACACCTCGCGCGGCGTGCGCTCGCATTATTTCGTGCCGGGCCCGATCGCGCCGATGGAGCAGAACGAGCTGCGCTACATCAACTGGTATCTCGACGAGATCAGCCGGCCTTCGCAACCATCATCCCTGTTCTTGTCACAGGGATCCAGCAGCGCCGCGTCGGCGGTGTGAAAGAATTCTGAAAACGCCTGATGTGACGAAGAATGTCACTGACGGCGCGGACGCGCCGTCGCTAGATTCCTGTGACGAGCACAGGAATGAGGTAGGTATCCGTGGTCTCAGTTGCGGCATGGAGGCCGAAACAACGCCAGGCATCGTCTATCGGCGCAGCGCGATCAGTCACGCCTATCGAAATGGGTGCGCAGCGCCACATGGGTCTGCACGGTGGCGACGCCCGATATCAACGAGATCTGCCGACGGATGGTGTCAAGATCGCCGTTCGAAGCGCATTCGACCAGCAGCATCAGGTCGGTCTCTCCGGCGAGCGACCAGCAGCTGACGACCGGCGGCATGCCGGCGAGATGCGGTACGATGTGGTCGCAGTTCTTACCGGGCTGGAAGGATATCGCGATCAGCGCGCGCACGACCGGCGCCTTGTCCTCGATGCCGATGCGGATCGTATAGCCGGCGATGACGCCCTTGGTTTCGAGCCGGCGCAGACGTTCATGGGCGGCGCTGCGTGACAAGCCGGCATGGCGGGCAAGCGCCACCAGGCTCTGGCGCGAATCCTGCCGCAGGGCGGCCACCAGCAGCCGGTCCTTTTCATCAAGTTCGGTCAATGTGTCGTCCCCTTGGTCATTTTGCCGGACAATCGTCCGGTCTTCCGCCATCATGTCCAGTGAAACCGGACGATAGGACGGCTAGCTTCCCGAGGCAATCAAGGAGCGTTAGCCATGACCATTCCGAGACTTCCCGACAATGCCGTCCTCATCCCGATCGACATGCAGCAGGCATTTGATGCCGCTCCCTGGCCGCCACGCTGGAACGGGGACGTTGACAACAACGGCCGCGCCTTGCTTGCCGCCTGGCGCGCGGCCGGCCGGCCGATCATCCATGTGCGGCACGACAGCGTCGCGCCGGGCTCGACCTTGAGGCCGGGTGCGTCTGGCAACGCGCCGCGCCCGGGCTTCGAGCCCGTTGGCGACGAACCGCTCGTCAACAAGAGCGTCAACGCCGCCTTCATCGGCACCGATCTCGATCTTCGCCTGCGCCGGCTCGGCGTTGATACGATCGTCCTCTTCGGCATCTCGACTGATATGTGTGTTTCGACCTCGGTGCGGGTCGGCGCCAATCTCGGTTACCGGGTGGTCCTGGTGGAAGATGCCTGCGACTGCTTCGACCAGCCGGATGGCGACGGCGACATGATCCCGGCGCGGGACATCCACCGTGCCCATGTCGCAACGCTGCGGGCGGAATTCGCGGAGGTGACGACCACGGCGGCAATCATTTCGGCCATGCGGCCGGCGTCGGCAGCGTAAGGACGCCGCAACGCGTGCAGTGGCTTATCGGCTGGCGGCGCCGCGGACTTCCAGCACCTGGTAGGTCCATTTCGGCGTCGTCAGGCTTTCGCCCTCTCGGCTCGGGAAAGTGAGGAAAGTCTCGAAAGGCCTTGCCTGGCCGACGGGCACGCGGGCGAGAACCAGGGCTGAGTCGTCGCCGATCTTCGCGCATGCGTCCTGCGGGCAGTCTTCGAGCGTCACGGAAAGCCGGAAATATTCGAGCGGTGTTGCGCCATTGTTGCTGACGGTGCCGCGCAGGCGGAAGCTGCGCTCCGGCTGGCTTTGTTCGAACGTCATGCCGTCGAGGCTGATGTTCTGGGCGGCCGGAGCCGCCGGGGCCGTCGCCACCGGCTCAGGTGCTGCAGCCTTGCGCTCGCCGCGGTCGCTGATCCAGACGACGAAGGCAGAGAGCAGGGCGATCGCCACTGCGACCGAGAGGATGGGCTCGGCCCACCGGCGAAAGCGGCTGAAACGCGCCGCCAGATACACGATCGCCACGCCAACCAACGCTACCAACCAAAGCATGAAGCTCCTCCTCGTCGACCCTTATATAGTGTGAGGAGCGGGTGGCAACATCGCGTGGCTCTGGTCGAAGGTCACGCTTGCGACATTTGGTGGATTGAACGGCGAGCGATTTCGTCAACCCCTTGCGGCGATTGCAAATGTTGCGGGCTTTTGGGCGCTTCTACCGGGGCGTAACGGCCCCAAGGCTGACGGTATAGGTGCCCTCGAAAGGAACGGCTGCGAAGCGTTCGTTGATGTCGGCGAGGCTCTTTTCCGGGTCGAGATCGGCGAAGATGTCGGGCCGCAGCCAGTGGGCGAAGGCTTCGGCAGCGACAATATTGAGCGGGATGGCGTTGAAGAAGTTCCAGACGCCATGGACGCGGCCGTTCTCGACCGCCGCAACGCTCGATAGCGCCGGCGTTGCGACGGCCGCAGCCAAGGTCTGCTGCGCCTCTTGCCTGGCAACGCCGGGACCGATGGAGAAGCCGCTATAGGTGCCGCCGGGCGAAGAGGTGGCGATGTAGACGTCGGGGTTTGCCGCCATCACCGCTTCTGCATTGACGGTGCCGCCGACGCGCGGCAGCGCGCCTTCGGCGATGTTGCGGCCGCCGGCGAACGTCAGGAATTCGCCGAGCCCACCGACGCCATAGGCCCAGCAGCAACGGTCAGGCTTGGGAAACGCATCCATCAGCACGGTTGGGCGCGGTTCGGGCTTGGCGGCGACACGGGAGCGGATCAGCGCCAGCTTGTCTTCGTAGTAGCGTGCGAAGGCTTCGGCCTGCTCGTCGCGTTCGAAGATACGCCCAAGGAGCCGCATCAAATCCGGCGTGCTCTTCAGGGGATCGCTGTTGAAGTCGACGACGATGACCGGCACGCCGGTGCTGGTGAGATAGTCGATGGCGCGCTGGCCCGGCTCGGTGTCGGCCTGCCAGTTGGCGAGGATCGCGAGGTCGGCCTTCAGCGTCAGCAGCGTTTCGAAAGACAGTGCGGCGCCGGTGCCGCCGTCGTCGATCAGCGGCACGTCGGCGATTGCAGGAAATTTTTTGCGAAAGCTCTCGTAGATCTCAGGGTTGTCGCCCTTCATGTCTCCGGACCAGCCGGCCAGCAGGCTGACGGGGTCCGGATGAATGAGCGAAAGCGCGACCAGGTTGAAGCCGCTGCCAAGCAGGATGGCTTTTGGCCTTTCCGCTAACGTCACCTCGCGCCCGGCCGCGTCCTTCACCGTCAGCGGCCATCGGTTTTCGGCCCGGGCGCCAGTGGCGAAAAGCGTGGTGGTGACGAAGATGGCCAGCAAGGCCCGGACCGTGGATCGCGATAGGAGAAGCAAAACTACTGTTTCCGTTGGGTGGGAAGGGCGCAGAGGCTGCCGCAGCTGCGGACCCCCGGCAGCAGATAGCGCAGGCAGCAGATCTTGCGCCGGCACACCCGCGCACCGTCCTCTTCCTCGTGACGCAGGCAATCGAAGAAGGGGTTGGGCGAGCCGTCGGGCAGGGATCTGCTGCCGATGAGGGCTTCGGCCTGGGCATGAAGCGGCTCGACGCCGGCGGCGCGCAGGGCATAGTCGATGTAAACCAGCGCGTTGTTCCAGGCGAGTTTCGGCGCGATGCCGCCACTCGACTTGAGGTAGCCGACCACTTCGCGCAGGTGCTCGCCCATCAGCGGCGCCAGGGTGGCAAACACGTCGTCGTCATCGCCCGCCTGCCAGTTACCGGCATCGGCGACGCCAAAGGCGCGGGGCAGGCCATCCTCTGCCAGCGCCACCTTCATGCGGTTGAAGGCGACCGGCAACACCTGATGGTCGAGCACGCGAGCAACGAGATAGGGGATGGTGAGCGCCGAGAAGTAGTAGAGCGACCACATGGAGGCGATCGCGCGGCGGTCGGTGCCGCCGGACCTTTCAGCGTAGGTGTCGAGGGCGCGGTCGAAGGCGCCGGAGGCGAAGAACTCGGGCAGGACCATGCCGTCGGAAAGATCGTCCGACAGCACCATCTTTTCGTTGCACCAGGCGTGCGGGCCGGAAAAGGCAGCAGACAGAACCTTGGGGGCGCCTGTCTCCATGATCGCTTCGGATACGGCAGTCATTGGGGCACCCGCGTGTGGCCCGTGGCCGGCCCACTGCCGTTGCGAGGCCTGCCGCGCGGAGCCGTCGCGAACACAAATGCGGGGGCGGACAGACGCCATCTTGCAACCATGCGACACCTTCTGAACGGGTCAGACATTCATAAGATGATCGTGTTACTCATGTTTATTCGTTGTGCAAGTTATTTTATGAGTTTTGTCCGCATGTTTTAATGCGCGGGCGAGGCGCGAGACAGCCGCAAGCTCGGGCTTGCGGCTACTGAAGGGCCGGTGCCGCGGGCTCGACGGCCGCCTACATCAGGCCGAGCTGCTTGTAGAAGCCGAGCGCGTCGTAATAGTCGCTTTGAGTGGCGATCTTGCCGTCCTTGACCGTGAAGACCGAGGCGCCGGTGAACTTGAAGCTCTTGCCGGTCGCGGCCGTGCCATCGGCCCAGGCGCCTGAGTTGGTGCCGGAGAATTCCCATTCGAAGGAGACCTTGTCGCCGGCGGCGATGGGGTCGCCTTTCATGGTCCAGACGGCGTCGGGAACCGCATTCAGGAAATTGTCGATGACACCGGTCTTGGCGGCATCCTTGCCGGTGACAGGCTTGCCGACGGACGCGTCGTAATAGGTGACGTCGTCGGCGAAATAGGATGCGGCCTTGCTCGAGTCATGGGCATTCCACGCTGCGACATAGGCACCGACGACATCAGGCGCCGCGTCGGCGGCGAGGCCGGCGGGCGCCAGAAGAAGTGTGCTCAGACCCAATGCACCTGCAGCAGCAAGCAGTTGACGGCGATACATGGCATTTTCCTCCCGTTTATCTTCGTTTGCATGCTTTGTCCGCACCGCGGCCAACGTCCTGCCGGCGTCAGCCGTGGTTGATCATGATGTGACGGACAGCAGTGTAGTCCTCGAGCGCATAGACCGACATGTCCTTGCCATAGCCCGACTGCTTGACGCCGCCATGCGGCATCTCGTTGGTCAGCATGAAGTGGGTGTTGATCCAGGTGCAGCCATATTGCAGGCGCGAGGCGGCCTTCATCGCCTTGGAGATGTCCTTCGTCCAGACCGAAGAGGCGAGGCCATAATCGCTGTCGTTGGCCCAGCCGACGGCATCGTCCTTGCCGGTGAAGCGGGTGACCGAGACGACAGGGCCGAACACCTCGCGACGGACGATCTCGTCTTCCTGCGTCGCGCCGGCAATCACCGTCGGCTGGAAGAAGAAACCGTCGGCGCTGCCAGGAGCACCGCCGGTGGTGATCTCGATATGCTTCTGGTCGGCCGCACGTTCGACGAAGCTTGCGACGCGATCACGTTGGCGCCGCGAGATCAGCGGGCCGATCTCGTTTTCGGTGTCGTCGGCGAGATTGTAACGGATGGTGGAGACGGCCGAACTCAGGTCGGCGACGAGCTTTTCGTAGATGCCGGCTTCGGCATAGATGCGGCAGGCGGCGGTGCAGTCCTGGCCGGCATTGTAATAGCCGAAGGTGCGGATGCCGTTGACGACGGCTTCGAGGTCGGCGTCGTCATAGACGATGACAGGGGCCTTGCCGCCGAGCTCCAGATGCGTGCGCTTCACCGTCTTGGCGGCGGCCGTCAGCACCTTCTTGCCGGTGGCGATGTCGCCGGTGATCGAGACCATCGCGATCTTCGGGTGGTTGATCAGCGCGTTGCCGACGGTTTCGCCGCGGCCCGTGACAACGTTGACCACGCCTTCCGGCAGGATGTCGGCGAGCAGACGGGCGAGCTTCAGCGCCGTCAAAGGCGTCTGTTCGGACGGCTTGAAAACGACGGTGTTGCCGCCGGCAATCGCCGGTGCCAGTTTCCACGCCATCATCATCAGCGGGTAGTTCCAGGGCGCGATCGAGCCGACGATGCCAACCGGATCGCGACGAACCATGGAGGTATGCCCCGGCAGATACTCGCCCGATGTCGGCGCGTGCAGATTGCGGATGGCGCCGGCAAAGAAGCGCCAGCAATCGACGATCGCCGGCAGTTCGTCGTTCTTCACCGCATTGATCGGCTTGCCGCAGTTGAGCGCTTCAAGGGCTGCGAAATCGTCGGCGTGCTTTTCGATCGCGTCGGCGATCCTGAGCAGGTAACCGGAGCGTTCGCCGGGTGTCGTCATCGACCAGGAGACGAAGGCGCGTTCTGCCGCGCTCACCGCCGCCTCGACCTGAATGTGCGAGGCTTCGGCGAGGTCGATGATCTTTCCGCCGGTGCGCGGGTTCAGGATATGCTCTTCGGCCTCGGTTCCGGCTTCGAAGCGCGATCCGATCAAAAGCTGGGTGTCCATGTCTGTTCTCCCTTGAAAGTCGAGTTCACTTGCCGGCACCGGCGATCTGGTCGCCGTCGCGGGTCAGGTAGTAGGCGCCGAGGATCGGCAGGAAAGTGACCAGCACCACGATCATGGCGACCACGTTGGTCACCGGTCGCTGGCGCGGGCGGATGAGTTCTTCGAGCATCCAGATCGGCAGCGTCGACTGCTGGCCGGCGGTGAAGGTGGTGACGATCACCTCGTCGAAGGACAGCGCGAAGGCGAGCATGCCGCCGGCAAGAAGTGCGGTGCCGATGTTCGGCAGGATGATGTGGCGGAAGGTCTGGAAGCCGTCGGCACCCAGGTCCATCGAGGCTTCGATCAGCGAGCCCGATATGCGGCGGAAACGGGCCACCGCATTGTTGTAGACGACGACGATGCAGAAGGTCGCGTGACCGAGCACGATCGTCCAGAAGGAGAATGGCATCTCCGCCATGGAAAAGGCCGAGCGCAGCGCGATGCCGGTGATGATGCCGGGCAGCGCGATCGGCAGGATGACCAGCAGCGAGATCGTCTCGCGGCCGAAGAAGCGGGTCTGGCTGACGGCGGCGGCACAGAGCGTGCCGAGCACCAGGGCGACCGCGGTCGCGATCGAGGCGACCTTGACCGAGAGCGTCAGCGCCGCCCAGACATCCGGCCGGTTCCAGGCAACCGCAAACCATTGTGTCGTCAGCCCCGGCGGCGGGAACTGGTAGCTCTTTTCCTCCGTGGTGAAGGCATAGAGGAAGATCAGCAGGATTGGCACATGCATGAAGGCGAGGCCGGCGGCAGCTGCGATCTTCAGTCCGAGGGGCGAGCGGTTGAGGCGGTCAGAGCGCATCGAAGGCCCCCATGCGTTTGGCCATCCAGAGATAGGCGCCCATGATGACGATCGGCACCACGGTAAAGGCGGCGGCAAGCGGAATGTTGCCGGCAGTGCCCTGCTGGGCATAGACCGCCTGACCGATGAACAGCCGGGAGGAGCCGATGATCTGCGGAATGATGTAATCGCCGAGCGTCAGCGAGAAGGTGAAGATCGAGCCGGCGACGATGCCCGGCAGCGCCAGCGGGAAGAGCACGTGGCGAAAGGTCTGGGCCGGCGTGCCGCCGAGATCGGAGGAGGCCTCGATCAGGTTGGTCGGCACGCGCTCCAGCGCTGCCTGGATCGGCAGGATCATGAACGGCATCCAGACATAGACGAAGACGATGAAGGTGCCGGTGTAGCTGACCGAGAGCGAGTTGCCCCCGACGACGGGAAGCGAGAGCCAGGCATCGAGCACCCACAGAAGATGCAGCTTCGCGAGGAACCAGGTGACGATGCCTTCCTTGGCCAGGATCAGCTTCCAGGCATAGATCTTGACCAGGTAGCTCGACCAGAGCGGCAGCATGACGCCGAGATAGAACAGCACCTTCCATTTTCCCTGCGCGTAGCGCGCCGCGTAATAGGCGATCGGGAAGGCGATGAGCGCCGAGGCGAGCGTCACGATTGCCGCCATTGATACGGTGCGCAGGATGATGTCGAGATTGGTTTCGCTCAGCAGCTGGCGGTAGGTGGCGAAGGTGAACTCGTAATTGATCAGGCCGGAGAAGTCGTCGATCGAGAAGAAGCTCTGCAGCAGGAGAGCAAAGAGCGAGCCGACATAGACGACGCCGAGCCATAAGAGCGGCGGCGCCAGCATGACGACAAGCAGCACATGCGGGTGCTTCCAGAAGAAGTCCGAGAGCCGGCCGGTCGGGCCGCGGCGATCCGGGACTGCGAGATTTTCAGCGACGGCGGTCATGCGTCCTCCATCGGGTGCAGTTCGTCGGCGGCAAAGCTGATAGTGACGGGGCTGCCGATTTGCGGGACGGCGAGCGAGGCGGGGCTTGCAACCGCGATGCGCGCGCCTTCGACGTCGACGACGACGCGGTTGACCGCGCCGAGGAAACTATGGGCCGACACGGTGCCGTTGAGGCTGAGCGCGCCTTCGCGCGGGGCCGACAGCGCGATCGCCTCGGGGCGAAGGCTGGCATAGGAGGATCTGACGCCCAGCCTCTGGCACAGCTTTGCCGGCAAGACGTTTGACGAGCCGACGAAATCGGCGACGAAGCGTGTCTTCGGCTGCTTGTAGACTTCTTCTGGGCTGCCGAGCTGCTGGATGCGGCCGTCGTTGAAGACGGCGATGCGGTCGGCCATCGACAGCGCTTCGCCCTGATCGTGGGTGACGAAGACGAAGGTGATGCCGAGCGATTTTTGCAGGGTCTTCAGTTCCTCCTGCATCTGCTCGCGCAGCTTCAGGTCGAGCGCGCCGAGCGGTTCGTCGAGCAAAAGCACCTTGGGCTTGTTCACCAGCGCGCGGGCGAGCGCCACGCGCTGACGCTGGCCACCCGAGAGCTGGCCGGGGCGGCGGCTGCCATAGTCCGGCAGCTTGACCATGGCGAGCGCATCTGCCGCCGCCTTGCGGCGCTCCTCGCGGCCGACGCCCTTGACCATCAGCCCGTAGGCAACGTTGTCGAGGATCGAGAGATGCGGGAACAGCGCATAGTCCTGGAACACGGTGTTGACGCTGCGGCGATAGGGCGGCACGCCCTCCGCGGTTTCGCCGAAGATTTCGATATGACCGCCTGTCGGCTGTTCAAAGCCGGCCATCAGCCTCAGGCAGGTGGTCTTGCCCGAGCCCGAGGGGCCGAGCATGGCGAAGAACTCGCCCTCGGCGACTTCGAGGTCCACACCATCGACCGCGCGTACGGCGCCGAAGTGGCGGGAAACATTGTCGAAAAGAACGGCGGTGGACATCAAATTGCTCCAGGATTCCAGCCCCTCATCCCGCTGCCGCAACCTTCTCCCCGCTCGGGGGGAGAAGGGAACGTGCGGTTGGCGTCTCGCCCAAAGCTCACCCGGCGGGTTTGCCGGGGGCGTTCCCTCTCCCCGCGTGCGGGGAGAGGGTCAGGGTGAGGGGCGATGCTTGCGATATGGTCGTGGCGGCTCAGCGACCGCCGATAACGCCGATGTAGTCGGAGACCCAGCGGTGGTAAGGCACACATTCGCCCTGGCTTGCGCATTTCGTCACCGGCGTCTTCCAGAACTTGACCTTGTCGAAGTCCTCGTAGCCGTTGGTCTTGCAGCCGGCGTCGGTCAGAAGGTCATTGCCCTTGCAGGCTGCGCCGACGGACGGGTTGGCGCCGAACCAGGCAGAGACGTCGCCCTGGACCTTTGGCGACAGCGAATGCTCCATCCACATATAGGCGCAGTTCGGATGGGCGCTTTCGGCGTGCAGCATGGTGGTGTCAGCCCATCCGGTGACCCCTTCTTCCGGGATGGTTGAGGCGATCGGCAGCTTTTCGGCTTCCATCAGGTTGACCTGGAACGGCCAGGAGCCGGAGGCGACGACGCCTTCGTTCTTGAAGTCGTCGATCTGGATCATCGCATCGTGCCAGTAGCGGCCGACGAGCGTGCGCTGGGTGCGCAGCAGATCGAGCGCTGCCTTGTACTGGTCTTCGTTGAGTTCGTAGGGATCCTTGATGCCGAGCTCGGGCTTGTGCTTGATCAGGTAGTTGGCGGCGTCGGCGACATGGATCGGGCCGTCATAGGCCTGGACACGGCCCTTGTTGGACTTGCCGTCGGGCAGGTTCATTTCCTCGAAGACGACGTTCCAGCTCTTCGGCGCTTCGCCCTTGAAGGCATCCTTGTTGTACATCAGCACGTTCGGACCCCAGACATAGGGAGTGCCGTAGTGAACGCCGTTGACCGTGTGCCAGGGCGCGTTCTGCATGCGCTCGTCGATCGTCTTCCAGCTGGGGATGAGATCGGTGTTGATCGGCTGGACGCGCTTGCCGGCGACGAGCCGCATCGAGGCGTCGCCCGAGGCGGTGACGAGGTCGAAGCCGCCTTCGTTCATCAGCGCCACCATTTCGTCGGAGGTCGCGGCCGTCTTGACGCTGACCTTGCAGCCGGTCTGCTTTTCGAAATCGGTGACCCAGTCGTAGTTCTTGTCGGTCTCGCCGCGCTCGATGTAGCCAGCCCAGGCGACGATCGACAGTTCGCCTTCGCCCTTGCCCAGTTCCTTCAGCGGCTCCTGCGCCAAGGCGGGCGCCACGAGGCCGAGCGACAACGTCAGCGCGGTGCAGGATTTCAGGATCTGCTTCATCTGAATTCTCCCAGTTTTGAGCCGCATTTTACGGCTTCGTTCCCAGATTGAAACGTGCCTTGATTTCTCCGCATTCGCAAATTCATTAATCAGAATGCCGCTATCGGTTTTACCGATATCAGGGCCGTGTCAAGGCTCCAACGTGCCCGGCAAATGCCGAGTAGCTACATGATTTTACTCGTGGTTCTGGATCGCACCGGGATTTTTAGCGCGGCCGGGCGCTGCGAAGCGCTTCGGCTATGCCGACGAAATCGCGGGCCGATTGCGGCAGGCTGGAGCCCTTGCGCCAGACCATGCCGACCTGGACGACGGGCAGGGCGCCGGAGACGTCGCGGCTCTCGATGCGGTCGCCTTCAAGCGACCAGGGGCGGTAGACGAGATCGGGCAGGAGCGCGATGCCGGCGCCAGTCGCCACCAGGCTGCGCACCGCTTCGACCGAGCGGGTGCGGAAGGCGACATGCGGGCGGGCGCCGAGCGCCGACAGCAGCTTGCCGGTGTTCTCCTCGATTTCATCCACCGTCAGCATGATCAGCGGCTCCTTGGCGATATCGCTGATCGAGATGATGTCGGCGCTGACAAGCGGATGGCCGATCGGCAGCCAGAGGCGATAGGGCGAGGTTTCGAGAATCTCAGCCTGCAGCGCCATGCGGTCGCGCAGGTTGGAAATGACCATGACGGCAACGTCGAGTTCGCCGCCGATCAGCAGGTGTTCGAGATATGAGCCGTTGTCCTCGATGGCACTGACATCGACGCCGGGACAGGCGCGGCGATAGCGAGCGAGCAGGTCGGAGAGGACGTAACCGGCAACCAGCGAGGTGACGCCGAGATTGAGCTTGCCGCCGGTTTCCTCGCGGCTGTCGGAAAAACTGCGCCGGGCGTCGGAGACATCGGAGAGGATCTTGGTCGCATGCCGCAGGAACTGATGGCCGTTGTGGGTGATCGAAAGACCGCGCGGATGCCGGTCGAACAGCTCGACGCCGAGGTCCCCTTCAAGCTCCTTGATCGCCTCGGTGATCGAGGATTGCGAGATCGAGAGGTTCTGCGCCGCCCGCGTGATCGAGCCTTGCTCGGCGACGGCGACGAAATACTGCAACTGTCTGAAGGTGAAGGCCATCCGTGCAGTTAATCGTTGTGGAGGCGCGCTTGCAAGCGCTGCCAAGAGATCGTCCCCGACAACGCAACTGCGGCGGGATTTGTCCGGTTATGTCGGTTTCCGGATAGAAGACCGGCGGCCTGCTGCTAGACTTCCGCCGGAGAGATCAGGGAGGCGGACTTTGGATCAGGCTGTATCGAAACCGATGCCGACGGAGGAGGGCATCCTGGCCTTTCACCGGCGCTGCGAAGAATTCTATCCCGCCGATGCGGTCGATGCGTCGATCGAACAGCAGCGCAAATGGTACGATGCGCTCTGCGCAGAGTTCGACGCGCCGTCGCCGGCGGGGCTGACGCGCGAGGACGAGCTTGTCGACGGCCGGATCCCGATCCGGCGCTATCGGCCGGCGAGCGTTTCGACCGACACCCGAATCTACTACATTCACGGCGGCGGTTGGGTCGTCGGCTCGCTCGACAGCCATGACGCCATCTGCGCCGAGCTTGCCGATTTCGCAAGGGCAGAACTGGTGTCGGTTGATTATCGGCTGGCGCCCGACCACGTCTGGCCAGCCGCCTTCGAGGATTGCTACGCGGTCTTGAATTTCCTGGTGGCCGATGGCCGACCGGTGGTGGTCGTCGGCGACAGTGCCGGCGGGAACCTGACCGCAGGCATCGTGTTGAAGGCCCGGGCGGACGGGGTGTCTGGTATCGTCGGGCAGGCGCTGATCTATCCTGGCCTCGGCGGTGACCTGGCTTCCGGTTCCTATCTCGAAATGTCCGATGCGCCGGGACTGACGACTGCCGATACCAGCTACTACCCAAAGATTTTGCAGGCGCCGGCCGACGACCCGTTTGCGGTGCCGCTGGCGGAGAAGGATCTTTCCGGCTTACCGCCGACCTATATCGCTGGTGCCTATTTCGACCCCTTGCGCGATGACGCGCGCCTCTATGCCGCGCGGCTTGCGACGGCCGGCGTCAACGTCACCTTTCGCGAAGAGCCGCAGATGATCCACGCCTGGCTGCGGGCACGGCACATGAGTGAGGGTGCGCGCGAAGGCTTTCGGCGCTTGGCCGAAGGTATTGCGGTGCTTGTCGGAACCGGCTGAACGCTCCAGTTTTCACCGGAGCGCAATTGCGGGCGGAAACGCGCTAGCTCTTCGCCTTGAACACCAGCACCGGATTGGGGCGGAAGCTCTGCGGGAACAGTTTGCGCAGGCTCTCGATCTTCGGCATGTCGTTGTAGACGATGTAGGGATAGGTCGGGTTGCGCGTCAGGAAATCCTGATGGTAGCCCTCCGCGACATAGAAGCCCTTCAGCGGCGCGATCTCGGTGACGATCTCGGTCGGAAAGACGCCTGATTTTCCGAGCTCGGCGACGTAGGCCTCGGCGATCTTCTTCTGCTCCGGCGTGGCAACGAACAGAGCCGAACGATACTGCGTGCCGTGATCCGGCCCCTGATAGTTCAGCTGCGTCGGGTTGTGGCCGACGGAGAAGAAGATCTGCAACAGCTTGCCGTAGCTGACCTGGCTCGGATCGTAGGTCACTTCCACCGATTCCGCGTGGCCGGTGTCGCCATTGCTGACCGCCTCATAGGACGCCGTGTCGCGGCTGCCGCCGGCATAGCCCGAGACAGCGTTGGTCACGCCCTTCACATGCTGGAAGACGCCCTGGACGCCCCAGAAACAACCGCCGGCAAATACCGCCGTTTCCGGACCGCTGGCCGCTTTCTCATCCAGCGACGGCGGGGGAATGGATACGGCCGGTTCGGCGGCGCGGGCTGAGGGCGCAATCGAAAGGGCGGCGCAGATGGCAAGTGCCGGAGCCATCAGCCAGAGATGGTGGTTGATAGCCGGAGCGAACGGCAGAATGTTGCGTGTCGAAGACATGGTTGCTTCCTCTGCCGCGTTCGGGCGGCGGCCGTGTGAACCCATGTTTTTCGCGGACCCGGCCGAATGCAAATCGCAAGAGCGTGCTTCACGGCAATGTGACGATCCGCTACCACTGCATTGGCGACTTGATCCCGCATAGCGGGGACTGTGGAAGGTTAGAGGAGGGGTGATGGCTGGCGAAACGGATTTGACGAAGCTGCTGGCGACGATGGCGCCGGTTCTGTTTCCGCAGACCTATGTCTATTGCACCGTGCCCCATGACGAGGCGCAGCGTTACATGCCGGTGGAGCCGCTTGCCACCTATCGCGAGGACGAGGGGCTGACGCTGATCCTGGAGCGTCATGCTGCCGATGCGGCCGGCCTTTCCTATGGTCCGCTGCTTCGCCGCATCACGCTCAATGTGCATTCGGCGCTTGAGGCGGTCGGGCTGACGGCGGCGGTGGCGACGGCGCTGACGCGGGAGGGCATCAGTGCCAACGTCGTGGCCGCCTATTATCATGACCACATCTTCGTGCCGGAGGCCGATGCCGAGCGTGCGCTCGAGGCGCTGCTGGCATTGAGCCCGGCCTGATCGCCTCGGCGATCACATGAAGCGGATGTCGCGCGGCGGGTTTTCGTAGTCGTCGTGACGACCGTTCTCGTAGATGATCGGTGCCGTGCCGAGTTCCTCGTCGCTGACGCCGTCAACGCAGGCGACTTTGACGGCGTAGAAATGGCCGAGGGAATCCTCGAGATAGCCGCGCGAAAACGGCCGGATGCCGCAGCGGCTGCAGAAGTAGTGATCGACGTCGCCCTCCCGCCAGTTCGAAGGCTCCGCCCGATAGCTCGTCAACGCCTCCTTGCCCCTGGTGATGGCAAACTCGTCGCGCAGCGCGAAGGATTTCTGCATGCGCGTCTTGGCGCAGAAACTGCAATTGCAGCGGCGGATGCCTTCGGCAAGGTCGAGCTGGCATTCGAACTCAACGGTGCCGCAGTGGCAGCTGCCGCGATAGCGCTTTTTCATAGGACGGGCTCCTGTCTTTGGACAGTCGTCGGCTGTCCCTGGTCTTTCGACCGGGGAAACGACGCTGGCGAGTTGAACGTTGATGCGATTTATGTGTTGGCGTCCGTTGTGCGGACGCCGGTTATTATCCGGCTTTGACCGAGGCCTCCGCCTCGTCGGCAATTGCCGGATCGCTGTCGGCGCCGTCACCGGTTGCCTTGCGCAAGAGCAGGAAGGCGAGCAGTGCCGTCAGCAGCGACAGGGCCACGCAGATCGATGCGGTGAAGGCAAACGAATTGGTGAACACGTCGCGGGCGGCATTGAGCAGCCGTTCGGATTGCTCGCCCGGAAGTTGCTCGGCGATGGCGACGGCGCCGCCAAGCGTCTGGCGTGCGGCCTCCACGGTCTCAGTCGGAAGGCCGGTGACGATCACGGCGTCCATGCGGGTGCGATAGGCTGATGTCAGCATGCTGCCGAGCACGGCGATCCCGAGCGCACCGCCGAACTCGAAGCTCGTCTCCGAGATCGCCGATGCAGCGCCGGCGCGCTCCGGCGGGGCGGAGCCGACGATCAGGTCCGTCGTCAGCGTGCCCACTGGCGCAAAGCCGAGGCAGAGAACGACGAGGCCCGTCGTGACGAGCAGCGGACTGCTCGTCGTTTCGACCTGGGTGCAGATCGCAAAGCCGATGGCGGTCAGCACGAAGCCGGCAGCAATCAGGTTCGAGGCGGCATAGCGGGCGGCAAGCGACGGAACCAGGATCGAACCGAGCACCATGGCGACCCCTGTCGGCACCGACCAGAGACCGGCGACGAAGGGCGACAGGCCGAGCACGAGCTGCAGATACTGCGCCACGAACAGGAAGGCGCCAAAGCCGACGAACAGGCCGAGAATATTAACGCCGAGGGCGGCGCTGAAAGCCGGGGTCCTGAACAAGGCGAGGTCGATCAACGGATCGGCAAGCCGGCTCTGGCGCCGGGCAAACAGGATGGCGACGGTCAGCCCGAGCAGGATGAAGAACACGGCGGTGACGTCGAGACCGTCCTCGGCGATGCGCTTCATGCCATAGATTACCGACAGCACGGCAACCAGCGACTGTCCGGCACTGATGAAATCGAGCCGGCCGGCATTCGGATCGCGGAACTCCGGCAGCAGCATGGGACCGAGGATCAGAAGCAGGATCATCACAGGCACCGCGAGCAGGAACACCGAACCCCACCAGAACTGAGACAGCATCAGCCCGCCGACGACAGGGCCGATGGCGCCGCCGGCGGAGAAGCTGGCGATCCAGATGCCGATCGCCAGCGTGCGCTGCTTGTCATCGAGGAACATGTTGCGGATCAGCGACAGCGTCGAGGGCGCCAAGGTTGCTGCTGCGACGCCGAGGACAGCACGTGCGAGGATCAGCGTTTCGGCGCTCCAGGCGAAGGCGGCCAGCACCGAGGCGATGCCGAAGGCGATGGAGCCGATCATCAAGAGCCGGCGCCGGCCGATGCGGTCGCCAAGCGTGCCCATGGTGATCAGAGAGCCCGCCACCATGAAACCGTAGATATCGACGATCCACAGGAGCTGCGAGGCCGATGGCTTCAGCTGCTCGGTCAGTTGCGGCACCGCGAGATTCAGGACCGTCAGGTCCATCGAATAGAGCATGCAGGGCAAGGCGAGGACGGCAACGCCGATCCACTCCCGCCGCGTGGCCTTCGGGCCCGGTGTGTTGTCCGCGGTGGTCATTGTCTCAGACATCGGAAAGATACTCCTCCAGTCTTTCGAGGCACTCGCCCCAGCCTTCCTGGTGCGAGTCGCGCTCGTCGACGCTGTCGAAGGGGGTCTGGTGGAAGGTCAGACGGGTCTTGCCGCCGACATCGACGAATGAAACGGTGATCAGCGTGTCGGCACCCGGCTTGCCTTCTTCGTCCCAGGCGAAGGTGAAGATGAGTTTCTCCGGCTCGATCACCTCGCGATAGACGCCGCCCATCCAATAGTCGCGCCCTTCCGGCGAACGGATGCAGGCGCGCCAGGCGCCGCCGGGGCGGAAATCCATCGTCAGCGAGTGCGGGCTGAAATCGCGCGGTCCCCACCAGCGCAAGGCATGCTCGGGCGTTGACCATACCCTAAACACCAGGCTGCGCGGCGCATCGAAGATCCTGGTGATTTCGAGGCTCAGTCTGTGTTCGCGCGATGCGTTTTCACTGGTCATTGCCATAACAATTCCTCCCGCAGCCAGCGCTGTCGCTTGGCGCGGCCGTTCTTTAACCTGAAAGTTATTTAACTTGATGGTTAATAACTGGGCGCGCGGGGAATTGTCAAGGCGGCCGAGGCCTGAGATCTGATTTTTGTCAGTTATGCGACAGGGTGCATCGGCCCTTAAGGCGGAGGGGCACGCGGCCGAAAGCTTCGGCGTCACCAAGGCTGCGGGCAAGAATGAGTGCCCCCTGGATGCCGCCGATCACTTCTTCGGCCAGCGCCTGCCGCTCGTTCTCGGCGATACCCTGGCGGCCGAGCGCCTCGGCGAGGGCAGTCCGCCAATCGGCAAAGTATCGGGTGAGCTCGACGGAGAAGCGATCATGGGCGCCGCTGGCGGGCAATGACGCCCATCAGGCAGAGGCGGCGTCCCCGGCGAAAGTAGCTGTCGACGGAGGCAAACATGTCGTCGATCGCAGCCGCCGGCCTTTCGCTGTTGCGCAGCAGGTCGAATATGTTGGTCTGGAACCATAGGGCGATGTCGCCAAGCACCGCCTCGGCCATCTCCTCCTTCCCACCAGGGAAGAAGTGATAGAGGCTGCCCTTGCCGAGCCCGGTCTTCTCGGTGATCAGGTTGAGGCTCGCGCCATCATAGCCGTGTTCGCGAAAGACCTCCGCGAGCGTGGCGATGACGTCCTGGCGCTCGGCGACGACGCGGCTCATGCGGGTTTCCTCGGCAGCGGATACTCGACCTTGCCAAAACGATGAAACAGCGTTCCAACCGCAACCAGCACCAATGAGCCGGTCAGAACGGGGAAAAGCAGGAAGTCGAGGCCGGGGTCGCTGGCAAAGACCACGAGCGGAGTGGCGCCCGCCGGCGGATGGGTGATGCGCAGCGCTGCCATCAGCGCGATCGCAGCACCGACCGCAAGGCCGACCGCCCACCACTCATTGGGGAAGACTGCGCGCATGACGAGGCCGACCAGCGTCGCGATGAAATGTCCACCGACGACATTGGCGGGCTGGGAGAGCGGGCTGCCGGCGACCGAGAAGATCAGCACGCAGCTGGCGCCAAACGGCGCCATCAGAAGCGGTTCGCCGACGATATTGGTGAGCGCGCCGACGGCGGCGATGGCCACGAGGCCACCCATGCCGGCAACGAGGCCGCGGCCGATATGGACGGCAGGTTGGTGGCAATTGAAGAAATGGCGCACGACTGTAACTATCAGTAAAATGTTTACCGATTGGTGCAGTCATACGCTTTTGGAGCCAAGACGGTGTTACATCAGGTCGCGTGCGACCCGCTTGGCAAAGCTCTTCTCGAAGATGGGCGCGTCGTTTTCATAGGCGACGATCTTGGCTTCGGTGATCCAGTCGTCGGCATCGCAGGTGAGAACCGAGGTCGAGACCGTGCGCACCGACCAGCCCTCGCGTTTGGAAATGCAGGTCCAGGTCGAGGTGCCGATCATCGAATGCGGATTGTCGGGAGCGATGGACCAGGTCTCGTCGCGGATGTCCTGCGTCGCGAGCCCGGTATCCGGATGCTCGCTCAAGCCCCCATCCTCGTAGATGCGATAGTGGGTGACGCCGTTGGTCATGTCGCGTTCGACGGTGCGGCTGGTGCTGCCGGCCGTCCGCTCGATGTATTTCGGCAGCGGATCCGGATTTTCCGGCTCCGGCACGACGACCTCGTTGTGCTGGCCGAGCAGCGGAAGGGCAAGCGTCAGGCTCGCTGTGTCGATGGTGAGGCCGGGATCATCAGGCGGCGGCAAAATCATCGGCCAGTAGGACGTCGACAGCGACAGCCGGATGCGGTGGCCGGCGCGCACGCGATAGCCGCAGGCGTCGAGCACCAGTGTGATCCGCGTGCGGCGACCCTTTTCCATTGCCCGCGGTTCGGCATTGCCGTCGCGATGCGCCAGATTGAGCACGCCGAAGGCGATGCGGGTGGCGGTACCATCCGGGTGCACGTCGACGATGCGGGCGACAAGGTTGGCCGTGTCGGCCGGGCAGGTGACATCGACCGAGAGGCTTGGCTGGCCGAGATAGTCTTCAGCCTCCAGCAGCGGCCGCGTTTCGAAGGTCAGCGCTCCGGCATCGTCGATGCGCTGGTCACCGGCCATTTCGGCATCGGGTTTCAGGGTGAAATATTCGCCGGAAGCCGTGCCGGTATCGAGCGGTGATTTCAGATAGACCTCGCCGGTGCCCATATCTTTGGCGTCGGTGGAAAGCCTGCCGTCGAGCGTGATGCCGAGAACCTGCATCTCCGGCTTTTGCCAGACGTCCTTGGCGACCCAGCGGCCAGGGTCCTTGTCGCGCCGGACGGCCGGGCGCGGGCCGTCGAGGATATAGGCGCGCACCTGCGGTCCGCCTTCGGCGCCGTTCTTTTCGTCGCGCAGCCAACGGTTCCACCAGCGGATCGCCTCGCCGTGAAAATCGGCGCGGGGCTTTGGCCAGGCGAAATGCGGATATTTGTGCACCCAGGGGCCGATCAGCGCCTTGGCCTTTGCGCCGAGGCCCTCGACGGCTTTCAGCGGCGTGTTGCGATAACCGTCGGCCCAACCGGCGATGACGAGCGCGGGAGTGTCGAAGCCGCCGAAATCCTCCGAGATCGAGCCGTGCTGCCAGAAGGCGTCGCGGCGCTGATGCTCGAGCCATTCCTCCATGAAGTAGGGTTCGTTCTCCAGGCGCTCCAGCCACATCTCCTTCCAGCGGTCGCCGACGATCGCAGGGTCGGGCGCGCGCGATTGATAGGCAAGCATGGTCGCCGCCCAGGAAAGCTGGGCGGAGAGATGGCACCCATTCTTGTAATGGATGTCGTCGTTGTAGCGGTCGACGGTCGAGGCGATCGAGATCACCGCCTTCAGCGCCGGCGGCTTGAGGGCTGCCACCTGCAGGCAGTTGAAGCCGCCCCAGGAGATGCCCATCATCCCGACCTTGCCATTCGACCACGGCTGGGCGGCGATCCATTCGATGATCTCGCAGCCGTCGGAAAGCTCGCGCGGCGTATATTCGCCATCGATGACGCCATCGGATTCGCCCGAGCCGCGAATGTCGACGCGCACGCCGGCAATGCCGGCGGCGGCAAAGACCGGATAGGTCGATTCATCGCGGAGACTCGTGCCGCCGCGCTTGCGGTAGGGCAGGTATTCGAGCACGGCCGGCACCGGCTCAGCGTCGGCGCCATCCGGCATCCAGATGCGGGCGGCAAGCCGCGTGCCGTCCTTCAATCGGATCCACTCGTTCTCGATCAGGGTGAATTCACGCTCTGACATATCGGTTGTTCCGCTCACTCTCATTGTTCTTACGCACTTCCGTACGCGAAACCGTGTTCTTAGCTGTCGAACCAGACGCGGCTGGCAACATAGCCGTTCGAAAGGTCGTTGCCGATGTCGTGGACGAAACCCTTCAGCGATGCGGAAGCGGCGTTCACGTAGTCGTTGAACACCGGCAGGATCAGGCCGCCCTCGTCGCGCACCGTCATCGCCATCGTACGGTACATCTCCTTGCGCTTGGCATCGTCGAGCTCCGAGCGGGCCTGAAGCAGGAGCTTGTCGAAGTCCTCGCGCTTGAAGCGCGTGTCGTTCCACTCGGCGCTGGAGAGATAGGAGGTGGAGTAGCGTGAATCCTGCGTCGGCCGGCCGCCCCAGTAGGAGGCGCAGAACGGCTGGACGTTCCAGACATTGGTCCAGTAGCCATCCTCCGGCTCGCGGCGCACTTCGAGCTCGATACCGGCCTTCTTGGCGCTTTCCTGGAACAGAACCGCGGCGTCGATGGCGCCGGGGAAGGCGGCATCCGAGGTGCGCAGAAGGATCGGCCGGTCGTGGCCCGATTTCTTGAAGTGGAAGGCGGCCTTGTCGGGGTCATAGGCGCGCTGCTCGATGCCCTCGGGCGCCAGCGCATAGTTCTCGTTGACCGGATAGTCGTTGCCGAGCGTGCCGAAACCACCGACAACGCGGTCGAGAATCGCCTGTCGGTCGACCGCATATTTGAGTGCGAGCCTCAGGTCGTTGTTGTCGAAGGGCGCCGTGTCGCAATGCATCAGGAAGCTGTAGAAGCCCTTGCCGGCGGTCCGGAGAATCTCGACGCGCGGCGCACGCTTCAGGAGCGGCACCGTCTTCGGGTCGATGTTGTTGATGAAATGCACCTGGCCGGAGGAAAGCGCGGCGATGCGCGCGGTCGTGTCGTTCATCACGATGATTTCGACGCTGTCGACGAAGCCGCGGTCCTGGCGCCAGTCATTGGCGTTCTTCTCGAAGGTCGAGCGCAGGCCGGCTTCATAGCTTGCAAGCTTGTAGGGGCCGGTGCCGATGGGCGAGGCGGGATTGTCGACGCCGCCGCGTGGCTGGATGATCAGGTGATAGTCGGTCAGAAGCAGCGGCAGGTCGGCATTGCCTTCGGTCAGTGTCAGCACCAGCGCGCCGGCCTTTTCCTCGATGTTCTTGATCGAGCGCATCAAGCCGAGCGCACCTGATTTCGAGCCTTCGTCCGAATGCCGCTTCAGCGTGGCGATGACATCGGCGATGGTCATCTTGCTGCCGTCGTGGAAGCTGACGTCGCTGCGGATCTTGAAGGTCCATTGCGACGCATCCGCCGAGGGCTCCCAGGATTCGGCCAGTGCCGGCAGCGGCGCGCCGGTCTTCGGATCGGATTCGACCAGGGTGTCGCCCCAGAGGTGGCCGATGACGAAGGACACCGAGCCGCTATAGCCGGCGGGATCGAGCGTATCGGTGGTGGCGCCGCCCTTCAGGCCCAGTTTCAGGTGACCGCCGCGCTTGGGCTCCTCGGCGCGTGCATCGCCCGCAACCATCGTGCCGCCCAAGCCTGCCGCCAGACCGAGGGCCGCGGTGCCCGCCAGGAAGCCGCGGCGGTTGATGCCTGTCGGCACGATGAGGCCGTCGGGACGCTTGGTGAATTCGCTCATATGCAGGTTCCCTCTGAAGTGTTGTTTCAAGGGAAAACCTAACGGCTGCGGCGGGTTGCACAATTTCGCGACTTGACGCTGATTTACGCGACTTTACGCTATCTGTTCCGGATCGCTGGGAGCCGCTCGTGCACGACGCCGACAACTTTGCCGCCAATCTTCGTTTCGCCTGCGCGACGCGGCGCTCGATCTCGCAGATCTGTCGCGAGATCGGCATCAACCGTCAGCAGTTCAACCGCTACATCAGTGGCGAGGCGCGGCCGTCGGCGCATAATGTCGCGCGCATCGCCAGCTTCTTCGGGCTGCAGGCGCAGGACTTTTCCCTGTCGTCGAAACTGTTCGAAGCCCGCATGGTCAGGCCCGATCGCGACCGCTCGCAAGCCGGGCTGCTGCTTGAAGGATTTCCCGGTGATCTGGCCGGGCTTCGCCGCCATATCGGCTATTACCAGACCTACCATCTCTCGCCGTCGTGGCCCGGCCGCGTCGTCTGTTCCTGCGCCCGCATTCACGAGGAGAGCGGATCGATCCGGGTGAAGTCGATTGAGCGCATCCGCGATGCCGCCAACGAAATCCAGCAGTTTTCGAAATATGTCGGCCTCGTCACCTTCTGGCGCAATCGCATCTTCATCGCCGAGCGCAGCGTCGGGCGCCAGCCGATGCTGTCGCAGACGATCCTGATGCCGTTCGAAGTGCATCAGCGCGTCTATCTGCGCGGCACGACCATGGGCGTTTCCTGGCGCAAGGAAAACCTGCCCTATGCCTCGCGGATGATCTGGCGCACCCTCGGCCAGGAGCCGGATATCCGGCAGATGCTGTCGCGCTGCGGCGTGCTGGCCACAGGCTCGCGGCAGATGCCCTCGACGGTCAGGGCCTTTCTCGAAACGCCTGATGCCGACGTGCTGACGGTGCCGACCGATTATTGAGATAGCGTGCGCGGCGTTGCCGACTTAAAGCGCATCGCGATCTCCAGGTTTGCTCGCTGCGCTTTAAGTTCTTGTTTCTACGCATGTCGTTATCGCAAAACCGCTGCGCACTTTTGCGCGACATGCTCTAGATTGCGTTGCATTCCGCGTCTGCACCGTCGAAGGAGAAGCTGATGAAATCTGCAGATATCGCCATGTCTGGACTTCTGCTCGCGGTCTCGGCCATGCCGTCTGCCGCCGAAGATGCGCGCCCGCCCATCCCGGCTTGCGCGCTTTCCGGCTCCACCAGCGTCATGATCGGCGGCCAGCCGGCGCTTCGGCTCTCCGACGTCGCCAACTGTCCGCCGGAGCTTTACGAGGTGGTGCCGAGCATCATGATCGAAGGGCAGCCGGTCGTGCATTTCCGGTCAGGCAGTGGCGCCACCGGCGACTGCACCGCCAAGGCGGAGCCGTCGGTGACCTTTGAGGGCGAAGCGGCGCAACGATTGGGCGATGTCGATTGCAAGGTGAAGTGACGGCTGGATCGTCTTGACCAACCTAGCCCTCTCCCCGCAGGCGGGGAGAGGGGACTACGTAGGCACTTTCGGCGCTGGCCCTCAGTTGCCCGCACTTTCCATGCGGCGGGTCGTCAGCACCCGCTCCAGCCAGCCGATTTCCATCTCGGGAACGGACTTTAGCAACAGGTCGGTATAGTCGTCGAAGGGCGGTGCCAGCACCTTGGACTTCGGGCCGAAACGCACCAGCCGGCCGCGATGCATCACCGCGACGCTGTCGGCAATCGCCCGGACGATGGCGATGTCGTGGGTGATAAAGACATAGGAAACAGCGGTTTCCTCCTGAAGCTTCAAAAGCAGATTCAGGATGCCTTCGGCCACCAGCGGGTCGAGGGCCGAGGTTGGCTCGTCGCAGAGGATGAGTTCCGGCTCCGCGGCGAGCGCCCGGGCAATGGCGACGCGCTGCTTCTGGCCGCCGGAAAGCTCGGCCGGATAGCGATCGAGGAACTTCGTTCCCATCTCGATCTGGTCGAGCAGTTCCTTGACCCGCGCCGTCTTCTTGGCGCCATGCATGCCGAAGTAGAAGGACAGCGGTCGGCCGACGATGTCGCGCACCGTTTGGCGCGGGTTCATCGCCGTATCGGCCATCTGGTAGATCATCTGGATGCGGCGCAGTTCGTCGTTGCTGCGGCCCTTCAAGGCGCGCGGCAGTTCCTTGCCTTCGAAGGTGATGCGCCCTTCGGTCGGCGGCAAGAGGCCGGTGATGACGCGCGCCAGCGTCGACTTGCCGGAACCGCTTTCGCCAACGATCGCCAACGTCTGGCCCTTGGGCAGATGCATGGAAACGTCGTGCAGCACCTTGAAGCCGTTGGCATAGCCAGCGCTGATATGCTCGATCTTCAATTGCGTGCCGGTCTGGTCCGGCGCTTCTTCGCGCTTGGTCTGGCGTACGCTGACCAGTGCCCGGGTATAGTCTTCGGCCGGAGCCTCGATCACCTGTTTGGTGGTGCCGTACTCCACCGTCTTGCCGTGGCGCAGCACCATGATGTCGTCGGAGATCTGGGCGACAACGGCAAGGTCATGGGTGATGTAGAGGGCTGCGGTGTGCGTTTCCTCGATCGCGTGCTTGATCGCGGCGAGCACGTCGATCTGGGTCGTCACGTCGAGCGCCGTCGTCGGCTCGTCGAAGACGATCAGCTCCGGGTTGGGGCAGAGCGCCATAGCGGTCATCGCCCGCTGCAACTGACCGCCGGAAACCTGGTGAGGATAACGCTCGCCGAAGCTTTCCGGATTCGGCAAGCCGAGCACCTGGAACAGGTAGAGCGCACGCTTTTTTGCTTCCTCGCGGTTCATGATGCCGTGGCGAAGCGATGCCTCGATCACCTGATCACCGAGCCGGTGCGCCGGGTTGAAGGCGGCGGCCGCCGACTGTGCGACGTAGCAGACGCGGGCGCCGCGGATCGAGCGGATGCCGTTCTTGTCGAGCGGCAGGATATCCTTGCCGTCGAGCAGCACCTGGCCCCCGGTGATGCGCACGCCACCGCGGCCATAGGCGAGCGCCGACAGGCCAATGGTCGACTTGCCGGCCCCGGATTCGCCGATCAGGCCAAGCACCTTGCCCTTCTGGAGGTCGAAGGAAACGCCTTCGACCAGGGTCACGGTTTTCGGTGGCTCGCCCGGGGGATAGCTGGTCGCTTCGATCTTCAGGTTCTTGACGGAAAGAAGCGTGTTCTTGTCAGGTGAAGCCTCAGGCATCGCCACGCCCTCCTTTCAGGCTGGAGGTTCTCTTCATCAGCCAGTCGACCACGAGGTTGACGCAGATCGCCAGTGTCGCGATCGCAGCACCCGGGATCAGGGCAGCTGATATGCCGAAGATGATGCCATCCTTGTTGTCCTTGACCATGCCGCCCCAGTCGGCGGCCGGCGGCTGGATGCCGAGGCCGAGGAAGGAGAGGGTGGAAAGAAACAGGATGGAAAAGGCAAAGCGCAGGCCGAACTCGGCAAGCAGCGGCGACAACGTGTTGGGCAGGATCTCGCGGAAGATGATCCAGACGCTGCCTTCGCCTCTTAGTCTGGCCGCCTCGACGAACTCCATGACCGCGACATCGAGCGCGACCGCGCGGCCGATGCGGAACACGCGGGTGGAATCGAGCACGGCCATGACCAGGATCAGGATCCACAGATGCTGCGGCAGCACCGCCAGCACGACGAGGGCGAAGATCAGCGTCGGGATCGCCATCATCAGATCGTTGAAGCGGGAGAAGAACTGGTCGACGAACCCGCCCATGACCGCGGCGGTGAAGGAGAGGATCATGCCGAGCGAGAAGGACAGCACGGTTGCCGCCAGCGCCACGAAGATGGTGGTGCGGGCGCCGTAGATCAGGCGCGACAGCAGGTCGCGCCCGAGATTGTCGGTGCCGAGCAGGAAGTCGCCACCGGAAGGAAGCCAGACGTCGCCGACGACCTCGCGTTCGCCGAAGGGGGCGATGACAGGGGCGAACAGGGCGCAGAAGATCGCAATGGCGATGCCGGCGATGCCGATCCAGGCGCTAAGGGGGATGGATCTCAGGTTCATCGCGGATGCCTCAGTCTCGGGTTGGCGAGAATGGCGATAATGTCGGCCGCCATGTTGAGGAAGATGTAGAAAGCCGCGAAGATCAGGCCGCAGGCCTGCACGACCGGCATGTCGCGCACGGTCACGGCATCCACCATGTATTGCCCCATGCCGGGATAGACGAACACCACCTCGACCACGACGACGCCGACGACGAGATAGGCAAGGTTGAGCGCGATGACGTTGATAACAGGTGCCACGGCATTGGGAGCGGCGTGGCGGGCGATGATGCGGAACATGCCAAGCCCTTTGAGTTCGGCCGTCTCGACATAGGCCGACGACATGACGTTGAGGATCGCCGCTCGGGTCATGCGCATCATGTGGGCGAGAACGACGAGCACGAGGGTTGCGACCGGAAGCGCGATCGCCGAAAGCCGCTCGCTGAAGGTCATGCTGTCATAGACCGTCGCCGGGAAGGTGGCGACGCCGAATTTGACGGCGAAGAACATGATCAGGAGATAGCCGACGAAGAACTCGGGCAGCGAGATGGCCGCCAGTGAGACGACGTTGATGATCTTGTCCGGCAGCCGGTTGCGGAACTGCACCGCCAGCATGCCCAAGCCGACGGCAAGCGGCACGGAGACGAGCGCGGCGAAGAAAGCGAGGAACAGCGAATTGCCGAGACGCTTGCCGATCTGTTCCCCGACCGAGTTCTTGCTGGCCCAGGAGGTGCCGAAGTCGCCTTGCACGGCGCCGCCGAGCCAGGAGAGGTAACGCTCGCTCCAGGGCTTGTCGAGGCCGAGGTCCTTGCGGATGTTTTCCACCGCCTGCGGCGTTGCCGACTGGCCGAGATAGGTGGTGGCGAAGTCGCCGGGAAGCGCCTCGATGCCGCCGAAGATCATCAGCGACACGGCAAAGAGCAGGCCGACGCTCAGGCCGAGGCGCTGAAGGATCAGCGCCGCGAGAGGACGGCGAAAGATAAAGCGCCGCCAGAAGGTGCCACCGAGTTCGCCCTGGGCGTCGGCGGGGTTGGGTTTTGCTGGTACACCGGAAAGATCGGCAGACCGCGGATGTGCTCCATCCGCGGTCCCATCCGTCGGAACCGGACCAGTCATCGGTCCGCTTTCCATCATCAGGCGTCGAGCCAGACGCGGGTCGCGACGTAGCCATTCGACATGTCGTTGCCGATATCGTGGACGTAGCCTTTCACCTGCTTGGTGGAGGCGTTCACGAAGTCGTTGAACATCGGCAGGATCAGGCCGCCTTCGTCGCGCACCATCATCGCCATGGTGCGATACATGTCCTTGCGCTTGGTCTCGTCCAGTTCGGAGCGTGCCTCGAGCAGGATCTTGTCGAAGTCGGGGCGCAGGAAGCGCGTGTCGTTCCAGTCGGCGGTGGACAGATAGGCTGTCGAATACATCTGGTCCTGGGTCGGGCGCCCGCCCCAGTAGGATGTGGAGAACGGCTGGACGTTCCAGACGTTCGTCCAGTAGCCGTCGCCCGGTTCGCGCTTGACCTCGATCTCGATGCCTGCCTTCTTCGCGCTTTCCTGGTAGAGCACGGCCGCATCGACGGCGCCTGGGAAGGCGACGTCGGAGGTGCGCAGCAGCACCGAGCCACTGTGGCCGGACTTCTTGTAATGGAAGGCCGCCTTGTCGGGGTCATAGGCGCGCTGCTCGATGCCTTCGGGGAAGAGGGCGTAGGTGTCGTTGATCGGGAAGTCGTTGCCGACCTTGCCGTAACCGCCGAGGATGCGCTCGACCATGGTCTCGCGGTCCATCGCATATTTCAGCGCCATGCGCAGGTCGATATTGTCGAACGGCGCAGTGTTGCAGTGCATGATGAAGACGTAGTGGCCGCGGCCGGACGTGTTCAGGATCTCGACGGTCGGCGCCTTCTTCAGGAGATTGACGGTCTTCGGATCGACGCGGTTGATGAAGTGGACCTGATCGGAGGAAAGGGCCGCGATGCGAGCGGTGGCATCGTTGATTGCAATCAGCTCGACCGAATCGACAAAGCCGCGATCCGTCCGCCAGTCGTCGGTATTTCGCTCGAAGGTGGCGCGAACGCCGGCCTCGAAGCTCGCCACCTTGAAGGGTCCGGTGCCGATCATGGCGTCGGGAGCGTCGATGCCACCATTCGGCTGGATGATCAGGTGATAGTCGGACAGAAGCAGCGGCAGATCGGCATTGCCCTCCGTCAGCTTCAGCACCAGCTTGTCGCCGTCGGCCTTGATCTCCTCGATCGATTTCATCACGCCGAGCGCGCCGGACTCCGACTTCTCGTCGGTGTGGCGCTGCAGCGTCTTGATGACGTCGTCGATGGTCAGTTCCTTGCCGTCGTGGAACTTCACGCCCTTGCGGATGGCGAAGGTCCAGGTCGAGGCATCGGCAGATGGCTCCCAGGATTCGGCGAGCGCCGGCACGGGTGCGCCGGTGGTCGGATGGCTTTCGACCAGCATGTCGCCCCAGTTGCGGCCGACGACGAACATGAACTGCGAGAGTGCCTTGGCCGGATCTTTCGAGTCGGTCGCGGCAGCGCCTTCGAGGCCGAGTTTCAGATGGCCGCCGCGCTTCGGCTCCTGGGCCGCGGCGCTGGTGGCAAACAGTGTTCCTGCCGTCGATGCGAGGATGCCGGCTGCAGCCGCGCGTCCGAGAAATTCACGCCGGTTCATCCTGCCGAGCATGACCTGTCGTGTGAGGTAATCCTTGTAATCGCTCATTCCCCTGTTCCCTTCTGTGTCGGCATTCGCCGTTCGTTGTGGTTGGTAGAGATTGCTGCGTACCGCCACCTTGCGGATGGCTTTCGGATCGGCCGTTTGGGCCCATTTTTTGTCTTCGCTTGCCTCGTTTCTCCTTTCTCGGGCGGACGCTCTTGGCTTCAGATCGATAAGCCTAATCGCTCGATTGCACCTTGTAACGTCCTAAATTATAATTCATTTCCATAAGCTACATTTATGGATAGGCCTTCGGCGGCGCGCGGGAGACCCCACACGTTCCGTGACGTCGCTTTGCCGGTTCACCGGCCCGTCGTCAGTCCTGCGCCGCCCGTGGCAGCGTCTGTCAGCGCCCCTTCCAGACCGGGTCGCGCTTCTCGGCAAACGCCTTTGCGCCCTCCAGCTGGTCCTCGCTCGAATAAAGAATGTCGACAGTCTTGAACTGCCGGCGGGTGATCTTGTTCATCGTCGCCTGGAAGGTCTCGCCCTCGGCTGCGCGCACCACTTCCTTGATGGCGGCATAGACGAGCGGCGGGCCGCTCTCGAGCAGGCGGGCGAGCTCCCAGGCGCGCGCCATCAGCTTGTCGGCGGGCAGGATCTCGTTGACGAAGCCCCAGCGGTTGGCTTCGACGACATCGAGCCAGCGGCCGGTCAGGAGCATGTCCATGGCGATGTGATAGGGGATGCGCTTCGGCAGCTTGATCGAGGCGGCGTCGGCGACGGTGCCGGAGCGGATTTCCGGCAGCGCGAAGGTGGCGTGCTCGGCTGCGAGGATCAGATCGGTGGAAAGCGCGATTTCGAGGCCGCCACCGCAGCAGATGCCGTTGACGGCTGATATCACAGGCTTGTTGAGATCGCGCAGTTCCTGCATGCCGCCGAAGCCGCCGATGCCGTAGTCGCCATCGACAGCATCGCCGGCCGCCGCCGCCTTCAGGTCCCATCCCGGACAGAAGAATTTTTCGCCGGCCCCGGTGATGATGGCGACGCGCAGCGTGTCGTCGTCGCGAAAGTCGCGGAAGATCTCGCCCATCACCCGGCTGGTCTTCAGGTCGATGGCGTTCGCCTTCGGCCGGTCGATCGTGACTTCGAGAATGCCGCCTTCGCGGCGGGTAAGGATCGGTCCGGTCATGGCGTCAGTTCCTCCGGCGGATCAGGGCGTCGGCGGCGATGGCTCCATGGCCTTCCGGTAACACCATTAAAGGATTGATATCGAGTTCTTCGAGGTTTGAAGCGTTTGAAACGACATAGGATGCCGCAGCGGCGACAGCGTCGGCAAGGGCCGCGAAATCGCCCTTCGGTCCGCCGCGGTAGCCGTCGAGCAACTTCCTGATCTTCAGTCCGTCGATCGCCTCGCGGATCAGCTCCGGCGTCGTCGGCAGCGTCAGGATTGCGGAATCATCCAGCAGTTCCACGAGGATGCCGCCGGCGCCGATGGTCAGCACCGGGCCCGCGACGGGATCGCGCATCGCGCCGATGATGAGTTCGGCCACGGGTTTTGCCACCATCTTCTCGATGAGATAACCCGATGCCACGGCAGCCATGCCTTCCGCGGCGCTAAGCACCTCGGCACTGCTTGCAAGGTTCAGCTTGACGGCCCCGGCCTCGGTCTTGTGGGCGACGCCCAGCCCCTTGAGCACGACGGGGAAACCGAGGCTTTCGGCTGCCGTGGCGGCCTCTTGCGGCGTCGATGCGGTCGTGCCCGGCGGAACCTTAAGGCCCGAAGCCGCAAGCTCGGTCTTGGCTTCATGTTCGCTAAGGGTGATGGCATTGCCACCGCCTGAAACGCCGCCGTTCAGGAGCTTCGGCGGTGCGGGTCTGGCCCAGGCCGCGCCGATGCCGGCAGCGGTCTCGACGGCTGCCAACGCCTCGTCGATCCCAAAGAAGGGGATGACACCGGCAGCCATCAGAGAGAGTGCCGTCTGTTCCGGCATGTTTTCGCCGAGGCTGGCGACGATACCGGCGCGGGCGCTGGTCGCGTTTGCCGCATCGATCACCGCGTCGCAGGTCGTCACCCAGTCGGCCGCGTCGCAGCGGTCCTGGCGGGGGAAGTCCAGCACGATCAGGTTGAGCGCATAGCCGCCCTTCATCATCGCGCTGAAGGCGGTCGTCTGTTTCTCGCGGTTGCCCCAGACGAAGGTGTGGTAGTCGAGCGGGTTGGCGATCGTCACCATCTCGCCGAGGCTTTCCTTCAGGGGGCGTCGCTGTTCTTCCTTCAGTGCCCGGAAGTTGACGCGATAGCGCACGCCGGCATCCGCCATCAGCGAGGCCTCGCCGCCCGAACAGCTCATCGAGGAAATCTCGCTGCTTTCGAGCGGGCCGGCGACATGCAGCAGCTTCAACGTTTCCAGCAGCGCCGGCAGCGTGTCGACGCGGCCGATGCCGAGGCGGGCGAGAAGTGCGGAGGAGACCCGGTCGTTGCCGGCAAGCGAGGCCGTGTGCGAGACCGTGGCAAGCTGGGCTGCCTCCGACTTGCCGACCTTCAAAGTCACGACCGGCTTGCCGAGTTCACGGGCGCGCGTTGCCAGCCGCTCGAGCGCTGCAATGCTGTCGAAACCCTCGATATGCAGGCCGACGGCAGTGACGCGCGGATCTTCCAGCACGGCGCAGGCGATGTCGGACAGGCCGGTCTGCGCCTGGTTGCCGGCGGTCATGAGATAGGCGAGCGGCAGGCCGCGCGTCTGCATCGAGATGTTGCAAGCGATGTTGGAGGATTGCGTCAGGACGGCAACGCCTCTTTCGACGCGCTGCATACCGTGCTGGTCGGGCCAGAGCAGGGCGCCGTCGAGCATGTTGATGAAGCCGTAACAATTCGGGCCGACGATTGGCATGTCGCCGGCAGCGGCAACGAGCGCTTCCTGCATGTCGTTGCCGTCATCGAGTTCGCTTGCCGCCTCGCGAAAACCCGAGGCATAGCAGACGGCGCCGCCGGCACCGCGCGCCGAAAGCGCCGCGATGATGTCGATGGTGAGCTGCCGATTGACGCCGACGAAGGACGCGTCCGGTGCTCCGGGAAGGTCGGCGACCGAGCGGTAGCACCTGCGTCCGAGGATCTGGTCCTCCCTCGGATGCACCGGCCAGATATCGCCGGCGAAGCCCATCTTGTCGCATTGTTCGATGACCCGCCGCGCCTCCTTGCCGCCGAAGACGGCGATGGATTTTGGTCGGATCAGCCTGTCGAGGGAACGGGGTGTTTGGGTCATCTAATCAGACACTCCCACGTTCCTGTGTTTCGCGACGCCTTCATTCCTGTGCTCGTCACAGGAATCCAGCCGTCTTGCATCGGCAAGCCGGTGAAGAGTGTTTCTGCCTTGGAGGCGGTGTCGGGTCTGGTGTTCGTCAAAGGGTCAATCGCGGCACGGACGTGCCGCTGCTGGATTCCTGTGACGGGCACAGGAATGAGGGGTGGGGAGGAGCGCCGCTCGATCATTCGTTACGCTCCGAGCGGCCGCAGCAGGTCGCGGCTGATGATGTGGCGCTGGATCTCGGAGGTGCCGTCCCAGATGCGCTCGACGCGGGCGTCGCGCCAGAAGCGGGCGAGCGGCAGGTCGTCCATCAGCCCCATGCCGCCGAAGATCTGGATCGCCTCGTCGGTGACGCGGGCAAGCATTTCGGTGGCGTAGACCTTGGCAGAGGCGATCTCGCGGTTGGAGGGCAGGCCCTGGTCGAGGCGCCAGGCGGCCGAAAGCGTCAGCAGATCGGCGGCGTCGATCTCGGTGATCATGTCGGCGAGCTTGAAGGAGACGCCCTGGTTGGCGCCGATCGGCTTGCCGAACTGCTTGCGCTCGGCGGCGTAGTTCAGCGCGTAATCGAAGGCGCGACGCGCGCGGCCGACCGAGGTCGCAGCCACCGTCAGCCGTGTGGCGAACAGCCAGTCGTTGGCGACGTCGAAGCCTTTGTGTACTTCGCCGAGGATCTGGGCGGAGGGCAGGCGGCAGTCGTCGAAGGTCAGGATGCAGTTGTTGTAACCGCGGTGGGAGACGGAGCTGTAACCCTTGCGGATCTCGAAGCCGGGCGTGCCGCGGTCGACGAGGAAGCAGGTGATCTTCTTTTTTGGCCCGCGCGGTGTGTCCTCTTCACCCGTTGCGATGAAGACGATGACGAAATCGGCGATGTCCGCATGGCTGATGAAATGCTTGGTGCCGTTGACGATCCAGTCGTCGCCGTCCTTGCGGGCAAAGCACTTCATGCCGCGCACGTCGGAGCCGGCATCCGGCTCGGTCATGGCGAGCGCGTCGAACTTGTCGCCCTTGACCGCCGGCAGCAGGTATCTTTCGCGCTGCTCGTCGTTGCAGGCCATCAGGATGCCCGAAGGGCGGCCGAAGAAGACGGTGAGGCCCATCGAGCCGCGGCCGAGCTCGCGTTCGACCAGCGTGAAGGACGTATGGTCGAGACCGGCGCCGCCCACCTCTTCGGGGAAATTGCAGCCGAAGAAGCCGATTTCCTTGCACTTGCGGGCAATATCCTGGCCCAGTTCGGGCGGCACGATACCCGTGCGCTCGACCTCGTCCTCATACGGATAGATTTCGGTCTCGACGAAGCTGCGGACCGTGTCGACGATCATCTGCTGTTCATCGGTCAGTGCGAAATTCATGTGTTCTCCCTCGCAATTTATCTGCCTGCCCTCTGGCCGATCTCCCCATCGGCCGCTGGCATGCGCGGTTGCCTGCCCCTCACCCTAACCCTCTCCCCGCAGGCGGGGAGAGGGGACGCTTTGCGGCTGCGCTCCTACTGCCGAAGACAGGGGCGAGCGGCTGCAGCATGTTCCTTCGCCCGTTGACGGGGACAAGGTCGCGGCAGCGGGATGAGGGGCGGCCGTCGCCCGACTTTTCCCGCAAAGACTGCCCCTTCCACGTCGAAGGAGCCGTCCGTTAGCGCTTCTGGCCGACGAACCGTCCGGCACCTTCGGGCGTCGGCAGGCCGGCGTGGGCCTCGGTGATCGCCTTCAGCTTGTCCAGGACCTTGGCTGGGGCAGCGACCGATTTGCCGGCCTTGCTGTCGACGTGCAGCATCATCTGCTCGGCGGTTGCGATGGCTTCCTTCGTTTCGGCATTGTAGATCGTCGAGAAGAGATGCAGGCGCTTCTCGTCCGACGACAGAAGCTGGCAGGTCGAATAGAGCGCATCGCCGAGCTTGGCCTCGCCGAGGTTCCGGATATGGGTCTCGACCGTGTAGTAGCTGTGGCCGTCGCGGACATAGTCGAGGTCGACGCCGATCAGGCGCAGCAGGCCGTCGGAGGTATCGCCGAACACCTGGAGATAGCGGTGCTCGGTCATGTGGCCGTTATAGTCGACCCAGGCGGCGCTGACCTTGGTGTCGAGAATGTGCAGCGGCTTGACGTCGCCGAGATCGGCTTCAGGCTTCTTGGCGTTGGCCCAGAGCTTCGCCTCGAAGTCGGCAAGCAGCTTGCCGGCGCCCCAGCCTTCGCCGCCATTGCCCGATTTCAGCGCATGCATGATGCCGACGAGGTTTTCGTCGCGGATGCGCTCGAGCTCGCGGATCGAGCGGCCGGCGGCCTGCGCGTCCGACTGTGCACCGATCTTCTCCACCAGCGCATCGTCGAGATCGACGACATCGGTGAACTTGGTCCAGGGCCATTTCAGGCAGGGGCCGAACTGGGCAAGGAAGTGGCGCATGCCGGCTTCGCCGCCGGCGATGCGGTAGGTCTCGAACAGACCCATCTGCGCCCAGCGCATGCCGAAGGAGTAACGCATGACATTGTCGAGCGTCTCGGTATCGCAGATGTCATCCTGGATCAGCCACAGCGCCTCGCGCCAGAGCGCTTCCAGCAGACGGTCGCCGACGAAGGCCTCGATCTCCTTGGCAATGACGACGCCCTTCATGCCGATCTGTTCGACGCCCTGCATGGCGCGCTCGATCGTCGCCTTCGACGTCTTCTTGCCGCCGACGAGTTCGACGAGCGGCAGCAGGTAGACGGGGTTATACGGGTGCGCCACGAACATGCGCTCGGGGTGCTTCATCTCGGCCTGCAGGTCGGATGGTAGCAGCCCCGAAGTGGAGGAGCCGATCAGCGCGTCAGGTCTTGCGGCGGCATCGATCTGAGTGATGACGCCGCGCTTCAGCTCCAGCCGCTCGGGCACGCTTTCCTGAATCCAATCAGCGTCCTTGACCGTTTCCTCGATGCTTTTGCAGAAGGTGAGTTTTCCCTTCGGCGGCAGCGGCGCCATGGTCAGCATCGCATAGGCGCGCTCGGCATTGGCCATGACTTCGCCGATGATGCGTTCTGCCTCCGGATGCGGGTCGAAGATCTTCACATCGATGCCGGCAAGCGCAAACCGCGCTACCCAGGCGCCGCCGATGACGCCGCCACCGACGCAGGCTGCTTTCGTTATAAGGCTCATGATATCCCCGCTCAGCGCTTCGTCAGCTTCAGTTTCTTGCGGACCTCATCCGGCCCGATGATCTTGGCACCCATGCCCTCGATGAGGCCGACTGCCTTTTCGACGAGCTGACCGTTGGTCGCGAGCTGGCCCTTGCCGATATAGAGATTGTCTTCGAGGCCGACGCGGACGTTGCCGCCGGCAAGGACTGCTGCTGCCGGGTAGGCAAGCGCGTTCCGGCCGATTGAGAAGGCAGAGAAGGTCCAGTTATCCGGCACGTTGTTGACCATGGCCATGAAGGTGTTGAGGTCATCAGGCGCCCCCCACGGAATGCCCATGCAGAGCTGGATCAGCACCGGATCCTCGATCAGCCCTTCCTCGGCGAGCTGCTTGGCGAACCAGAGGTGGCCGGTGTCGAAGGCCTCGATCTCGGGGCGGACACCGAGCGCCGTCATCTGCCGCGCCATTTCGCGCAGCATCGACGGCGTGTTGGTCATGACATAGTCGCCGAGCGAGAAGTTCATGGTGCCGCAGTCGAGCGTGCAGATTTCCGGCAGGCAGTCGGCGACATGGGCAACGCGCTCGGTGGCGCCGGCCATGTCGGTGCCTTTTTCGTTGACCGGGAACGGGCTTTCGACATTGCCGAAAACCAGGTCCCCGCCCATGCCGGCTGTCAGGTTGAGCACGACATCGACATCGGCGGAGCGGATGCGGTCGGTGACTTCGCGGTAGAGATCGAGCCTGCGGGCAGGGGCGCCGGTGTCCGGATCGCGGACGTGGCAGTGGGCCACGGCAGCACCCGCCTTGGCGGCTTCAATCGCCGCATCGGCAATCTGCTTTGGCGTGATCGGAACGTGGCTGGACTTTGAAACGGTGTCTCCGGCGCCGGTGACGGCACAGGTGATGAATACCTCGCGGTTCATGCTGAGCGGCATTGCAGTCTCCCTTTTATTAAAGCCATTACGAGCCAAGAACGGCGGCTCTGCTTTTCATAATCGGTTCTATCTTGTACATTATCGGCAACGATAAGGAGAAGTTTGCGAATGGATCAGAGCGTTTCGCAGGTGCAGCACGCCGACATCCTGGTGTTGCCGGAGACCAACCTGATCCTCGTTGCCTCGGTGATCGAGCCGATGCGCGCTGCCAACCGCATCGCCGGCCGGCCGCTCTACAGCTGGACGCTCTACAGCCCTGACGGCGAGCCGATCGAAACCAAGAGCGGCATCCCCATTCCGGTTGCAGGCGCTTTCCGACCACAGCGCGAAACGGCGCCGCTCTTCATCCTGTCGAGCTACAATTGGCAGCGGAGCGCCACCTCGCAGCTGAAGATGATGCTGTCGCAGACGGCGCGCCATCGCGAGCTGATGGCGGGCATCGAATCCGGCTCCTGGCTGCTTGCCGAAACCAGCTTGCTCGACAATTCCAAAGCCACCACCCACTGGGAGGATTTCGAGGATTTTACCGCCACCTATCCGCAGGTGACGATGGTGCGCGAACGGTTCGTCATCGACGGCAAGCGCATCACCACCGGCGGCTCCCTGCCGACGCTCGACCTGATGCTGGAGCTGATCCGCCGGGCGCACGGCTATTCGCTGGCGCTCGAAGTGTCGCGCCTGTTCATCTACGAACAGGAGCGCACCCGCGGCGACCTCCTGCAGATGCCGGCGATCGGCAACATGCGCATCCTCGACCCCCGTGTCGGCGCCGCGGTCAAGCTGATGGAGGAAACGGTTGAGGCGCCTTTGACGCTCGCGCGGCTCGCCCGCCGCATCGGCGTCGGTGCCCGGCACCTGCGGGACCTGTTTCGCGACACGATGGGGGTGGGGCCGCACGAACATTACCTGGCGCTGCGCCTTAATGCGGCGCGGCGTAAGGTGATCGAGACGCGCATGGAATTTGCCGACATCGCCGCGATCACCGGCTTCAATTCGTCATCATCCCTCTCGCGCAGCTACCGCGCCCATTACCGCGAGAGCCCGAGCGAGACGCGTCGTCGGCTGAAGCTTGGCCATGGAGCCGAGGATCGCGGCCGTTCGCCGGAGGGTGCGATCGGCAAGGCCAAGGCGACTGGACATCCCTAAGGCACGTCGCGCAAAAGTGTTCAGCGGTTTTGCGATGACGACATGCGAAAAAACAAGAGCTTAAAGCGCAGCAAGCGAATCCGAAAGATCGCGACGCGCTTTAGCTGCTCAGGTGGAGACACCGGCTTTGAGGCGACGATGCACCTCATGAGCTGATTCAACGGTGCGGTATTCCTGAGTCGTTTCAGCTGTTTGACGGCAGATCGTGAAGAACTGATTCCGGCGATCCCGATTACGCTGGCGAGGCTGTCGCTGCCTGCGGACCCGTCTTCATCATGCCGATCATCAGGTCGCCGACCTCGCTGGAAAAGGCGCCGCGCGGCCAGATGAGCGTCAGCGACTGGCGGTAGAGCGGCCCTAGCCGGATCATGGCGGGTGGGCGCTGGACCCGCGACAGCGAGGTTTCCGGCAGCACCGAGAGATAGCCATGGTGGCTGACCAGGTTGATGATGACGGGGATGGAATCGACCTCGACCAGTGTCACGCGGCGGTGCTCATGCTCCGTGAGCGTGTCATCGAGAAAGCGGGTGACCTCCCGGCGCAGGCCGCTTCGCACGCTCGGAACGGCGATCGGGCAGGTGGCGAGCAGCCGGGGGAGATCGCCGCCCATTTCCGAAAGGGCCGGTGCCGGACCGGCGAGCACCAGTGCGGTTTCGGACACGAGACGGCCGTCGAAATCTGGTGGAATGCCGGCGATATCGAGCAGGGCGGCGTCGAAGCGCCGGCTCTTGAGACCGGCGAGAAGCTCGTCGGCGGTGGTGCTGGAGATGAACAGCGATTGCCGCGGGCGGGAGCGGTGCCAAGTGGCCGTCAGCGCCGCCAGCATGCGGGCAATCTCGCTTTCCGGCCCGAGCGGCATGACCGCGCCGAGGCGCCAGGTGGTGACGTCGCGGCGGAACCGGTCGGCCGAAGCGCGCGTCAGCCGCGCCCAGATATCGAGCAGGCGTTCGACTTCAGGGATGATGCCGAGGGCTGTCGGGGTGCAGACGATGCCGCCATGGGACCGCCCGAGCAGCCGGCATTGCAGATGACGTTCGAGGTCGGCGATCTGCCGTGTCAGTTGCGGCTGGCCAAGGCCGAGGGTGCGGGCGGCCGCCCGGATGCTGCCGGCCCGGGCGATCCGGACGAAACGGTCGAGGGCGACGAGGCCGACAGGCGGGATCGCAGTCGGTGGTTCGCCGCTAGCCGTAGTCAGCAGCGCCCGGATTGTGGCGCTTGCTTCGGTCACATCGGCCTGGCGTGCACGGGCCTCCAGCGTTAGGGCCACGAGGCCGCCGTCGCGACGGAAAAGCGGGATCGAAACGGCCTGTTCGAAGCGGCGAACGGCGGCGCTGACGCTCGACGGCGCACGGCTGCTCAAGGTGGCGGCGCGCCTTATGCCGCCTTCGCGCATGACGGCCTCGACGAGCAGGATCGTGGCGATATCCATTGCGTAAGTTCTCCGCCGGCATCGTCGGTGCCACCATGTTCAGAATTTGGCATCCGCCGTTCCGGATTTGGGATATATCACGAGAGCGAACAAAACGCATAGCATGCTGGCAGACGATCCCTCGCCCATAGAGGCGGGATCGCATCAAGTCTTTGCATCCACGCATCGTTTCGGCGTCGAGGCGGATCGCGTGGTAAGGTTCTCGAGGCATGCTGCAACAGGTCAAGTCCATCGTTCTCTGCGGAAAACCGCTCGACTTCGCGACGCTCGAGGAAATCGGCTCGGGTGCGGCGCGACCGGTCGCGGACGAGGGCGGCATGGAGCGGGTGGCGGCTGCCCACAAGGTGATCGCCGATCGCATCGCGCTCGGCCTGCCGGTCTACGGGTCCAACACCGGCGTCGGCTCGATGAAGGACCGGCTCTGGACGGCGGACGATCTGGCGGAGTTCAATACCTCCTTGGTGCGTGCCCATCATTTCGGCACCGGCGAATTTTTTGCGGTGCCGATCGTGCGCAAGGCCATCGCCATTCGCTGCAACACCGCGATGCGCGGGCATACCGGATGCAGCCCCGAGCTGATCCACGCCTTCCTCGCACTCATCGAGCACGACATCATCCCGGCAGTGCGTCGGCACGGCTCGATGGGCTGCGCCGATATCGGCCTGATGGGGCAGATCGCGGCCGTTCTGACCGGGGTCGGCGAAGCCTATCATCGCGGCCGGCTGGTTCCGGCCGAAACGGCGCTTGCCGATGCCGGGCTGACGCCTTTGGTGATGCGGCCGCGCGACGCGCTTGCGGCACTCAGCGTCAATGCGATTGCCTATTCGGCGGCCGCCGACGTGCTGCGCGAGGCGGCAGCGGCCATCCGCGTGCTGCTGGTGACCGGCGTGATGTCGTCGCAGGCGCTTGGCGCTTCGGCTGATCCGTGGCGGGTGGCCGCGACGCTGTCGACGCGGGGCGAGGCGCTGGTCGGCTCCTGGCTCTACGGCCAATCGGGCGTTTCCGACTGGCCCTTGCCGACGGCGATCCATGACCCATTGAGCCTGCGCATGACCGCACAGGTGTTCGGCGCCGTTGTCGATACGCTGCTGGTTGCCGCCGGCCGTCTGGTCGAGGCGACCTATCTTTCCGACGACAATCCGGTGGTGCTCGGCGGCCAGGTGCATGCCTCGGGTGCTTCGCTGCCCTTGACCACGACGCTCTATGTCGAAACGGCGCAAATCGCGTTTTCCCATGTGGCGCGCAACGTGCTCAACCGTTGCATCCTTCTGTCGAACGGCGGGCGCCGCAACCTGCCGGTCAATCTGGTGGCGCCGGGCGAAATCGCCACCGGCCTCGGCCCGCTGATGAAGCTTGCGGTCGAGCTCTACATGCGCGTGCAGTCGATGGCGGTGCCGCTTTCGGCCCAGTCGATCGTCGTTGCCGGCGGGTTGGAGGAAGAGGCGACCTTCCTGCCTTTGATCGTCGAGCGCATGGAAACCCAGGTGCGCGATCTGCGGCAGTTGGCGGCGATCGAGGCGATCCTGTCGTCGCAGGCGATCGATCTTGTCGGCGATGCGCCACACGGCATCGTCAAGCTCGCGCATGAGCGCACCCGCTCGATCAGCCCGATCTATCTGAAGGACCGGCCGCTATCGAAGGAAATCGAGGCGTTGCAAGGCGCGTTTACCTGCCATGACCTGCTGCGCACCTTCGTCACCATGGCGCCGATGCCGGAGTTCGACGACTTCTTTGCGCTGAGCAAGTGATCCAGGCTGATCCAACAAGGCTGATCCGATGGAGAGAACACGATGTCCGATTTCGATCTTGTCCTGAAAGGCACCATCGTTCTCCCGCACCGGATCGTCGAAGGCGGACATGTGGCCGTGCGCGATGGCAAGGTCGTGCATGTCGGGCAGGGGGTGGCACCGGCTGCCCGTGAACGCCACGATCTCGGACGCGCAATGATCCTTCCCGGCGCCATAGACGCGCAGGTGCATTCGCTGTCGCAGAAGAACCAGGAGGATTTCGTCTGGTCGACGCGCTCGGCCGCGGCCGGCGGTGTGACCACGATCGTCGACATGCCCTATGACGAAGGCAATCTCGTCTGCTCGGCGGAGGCCGTTGGGCGCAAGGTCGCCCATGCGAGCCCGCAGGCGCGGGTCGACTTCGCCCTCTACGGCACGGTCGACCCCGAGGAGGGGCCGGCCCGCATCCTCGAAATGGTCGAGGCCGGCGTTGCCGCCTTCAAGTTCTCCACCTTCGGCACCGACCCCAAGCGCTTTCCGCGCATTCCCGCAGCGCTGCTCGAGGATTGCTTTCGCGCGATCGCGCCGACGGGGCTTACAGCCGGGGTGCACAACGAGGACGACGAGGCGGTGCGCGGCGCGATCGAAAAGGTCAGGGCCGCTGGGATCACCGATTATCGCGCCCATGGCCTTTCCCGTCCGCCGCTCACCGAGCTCTTGGCGACCAACCAGATCTACGAAACGGGTGCTTCGACCGGATGCCCGGCGCATGTGGTCCACTGCTCGCTCGGGCGCGGCTACGAGATTGCCGACGCCTACCGGCGCCAGGGCCACGCGGCGACGATCGAATGCTGCATCCATTATCTGACGCTCGACGAGGAGAACGACGTTCGCCGGCTTGGCGGCAAGGCGAAGATCAATCCGCCGATCCGCCCGCGTGCCGAGGTGGAAAAGCTATGGCGGCATGTGGCCGATGGCACGGTGACGATGGTTTCGACCGACCATGTCAGCTGGTCGGAGGATCGCAAGACCAATCCGGACATGCTCGCCAATGCCTCCGGCGTGCCGGGTCTGGAGGTCATGGTGCCGCTGTTCGTCAAGGGCGCGCTTGAGCGCGGCATCCCGCTGACGCGGGCGGCCGAGCTGATGACGCTGAACCCGGCGCGGCATTTCCGGCTCGACCACCAGAAGGGCGCGCTGGAGGCCGGCAAGGACGCCGATATCATCGTCATGACGCCCGAGCCCTATACCTATGATGCGGCGACAAGCGGTCACAACGTCGTCGGCTGGTCGCCCTATAACGGCATCAGGCTGCCCTGGCGGGTGTCTGCCACCTATCTGCGCGGGTCGCTTGCCTTTGACGGGCGCGCCGTCGTCGCCAAGCCTGGCACCGGCGCCTTCGTTCGCCCGCTGCAGACTTTGCCTTTGCAGGAGGCCCGATGAGCACGAGCATCAAGACCAATCTGCCGGTGGATGCCAGCCGGATCGCCGGCATCGTCAACGGGCTTGCGGGGATCACGGAGCCGGATCGGCCCTATACCCGCCGGGCTTTCACGCCGCTGTTTCTGGAGGGCCGCGCCTTCCTCGATCGCCGCTTTCGTGCGGCGGGGCTGGAGACGCGCATCGATGCGGCCGGCAATCTCATCGGCCGGCGCAAGGGGCGAAAGTCCGCGCTCGGAACGCTGATGCTTGGTTCCCACTCCGACACGGTGCCGGAGGGCGGTCGCTTCGACGGCATTGCCGGCGTCGCCGCGGCACTTGAAGTGGCGCGCGCGCTTTCCGACGGCGGCATCGAACTCGATCACGACCTGGAGATCGTCGATTTCCTTGCCGAGGAAGTGTCGATCTTCGGCGTTTCCTGCGTCGGCAGCCGCGGCATGGCCGGCATCCTGCCGGATGGCTGGCTGAGCCGGGTGCAGGGCGAACTGAGCCTGCGGCAGGGCATCGTCGAAGTTGGCGGCGATCCGTCGCGGCTGCCAGCGCTCAAGCGTTCCGACATCAAGGCCTTTCTGGAACTGCATATCGAGCAGGGGCCGGTGCTGGAGACCGGGCGCCTGGATATCGGCGTCGTCACAGCGATCTCCGGCATCACCCGCATCGAGATCATCGTCGAAGGGCAGGCCGACCATGCCGGCACGACACCGATGGACCACCGGCGCGATGCGCTTGTCGCAGCCTCCCGGCTGGTGCTGGCAATCGAGGCGCTGGCAACCGAATTCTCCAAGGGCGAGGGACACTTCACCGCGACCGTCGGCGAGTTCTCGATCGAACCGAACGCCGCCAATGTCGTGCCGTCGCGGGCGCGGTTGCTGATCGATGCACGTGCCGAACTGCAGCCGCAGATGGAGAAATTCATCGTCGAACTGGGCGCGCTTGCCGCGCGCGTTGCCGGTGAGGCCGGCGTGACCATCGCGCCCGCCAATGTTATCTCCGACAATCATCCCACACCCGGCGATCCGCTGCTGCTTTCGACGCTGGAGGAAAGCTGCGGCCAGATCGGTGCCCGCCACCGGCGCATGGCCTCCGGAGCCGGGCATGACACCGCGTGGATGGGGCGCATCACCCGCTCGGCGATGATCTTCATTCCGTGCCGGGGCGGTCGTTCGCACGCCCCGGACGAGTGGGCGGAGAACGACGATATCGCGCTAGGCACTGCCGTGCTCTTCGATGCCGTCAGAAGGCTCGACAAACAATTGCAGGAGAAGGTTTGAGATGGGTCGGATATTGACGGAGAAGGATGTCGAAGCTGCGGTCAAGGGCGGCTCCGTCTATGCCGCCGGCGGCGGCGGCTGGGCCGATCACGGCCGCATGCTCGGCTATGCCGCGGTCTCGATCGGCAAACCGGAACTGGTGTCGGTCGACGAGCTTGATGCCGACGACTGGGTGGCGACAGCAGCCGCCATCGGCGCGCCGGCCTCGACCACCCCCTGGGAAATGCGCGGCGTCGACTACGTCAAGGCGGTGCAACTGCTGCAGGAGGCGCTCGGCGAGAAGCTTTCGGGCCTGATCATCGGCCAGAACGGCAAGTCCTCGACGCTCAATGGCTGGCTGCCATCGGCGATCCTCGGGACCAAGGTGGTCGATGCGGTCGGCGACATCCGGGCGCACCCGACCGGCGACATGGGCTCGATCGGCCTTGCCGGGTCGCCTGAACAGATGATCCAGACCGCCGTCGGGGGAAATCGCGACGAGAACCGCTATATCGAGCTGGTGGTCCGCGGCGCGACCGCCAAGGTCTCGCCGATCCTGCGCACCGCCTCCGACATGTCCGGCGGTTTCATCGCCTCGTGCCGCAATCCGGTCCGCGCGTCCTACGTCAAGGCGAATGCGGCGCTCGGCGGCATCTCGCTGGCGCTGGCGCTCGGCGAGGCGATCATCGCGGCGGAAGCCAAGGGCGGCAGCGCGGTGATCGATGCGATCGTCAAGACGACCAATGGCGCGATCCTTGCCGAAGGCACGATCACCGACAAGTCGGTCACCTACACCAAGGAGGCCTTCGACATCGGCACGGTGACGCTGGGGAAGGGGGCTGACTCAACGGTATTGCACGTGATGAATGAATACATGGCGGTTGACTCTGCGGAAGGCCGGAGGCTTGCCACCTTCCCTGACGTCATCACCACGTTGTCATCAGAGGGCGAACCCTTGAGCGTCGGCCAACTGCGGGTCGGCATGACGATCTTCGTGCTGCATGTGCCGAAGTCGGTGATCCCGCTTGCGTCCAGCGTGCTCGACCCGACGGTCTACCCCTCGGTCGAAAAGGCGATGGGCATAGAGCTCGCCCGCTACGCTCTGGCCGGGCGGTCGTAGAGCATGTCCAGGAAAAGCGCGAAGCGGTTTTCCGTCCGGAAATGCAAGAGAACAATGAGGTAAAGCGTTTCCAGATTTCGTGTGCACAGGAAACGCCAGGGGAGAGAGGTCATGGCGCGGGATGCGGGACTTGAGGAACTGATCAAGGACGAGATCGCCGGGCGGCCGGGGCTGTCGGAAAAGGCGATGTTCGGCGGCTGGGCGTTTCTGCTCAACGGCAACCTGCTCTGCGGCGCGCGCGAAGGATCGATGCTGGTGCGGCTCGGCAAGGGCAATGACGGCTGGGCGCTGGCGCTGTCCGATGTCGAACTGATGGTGATGAACGGCCGCGCGATGCATGGCTGGGTGCGGGCCGGGGCAGACGCTTATGGCGACGACGCCGTGCGCAAGCGGCTCATCGATGCGGCGACTGCCTTCGTCGAAACGTTGCCGCCGAAGTGAATGCAGAGAGTGGTTTTGCCCCTCACCCTAACCCTCTCCCCGTAGGCGGGGAGAGGCGACGTCGTTGCGACCCGGGGCGGCAAGCCGTGGTTATTCTTCTCGCCGAGAAGGGGAGAGGCACGATTGTGATGAGATGGCGCGTTGGCAGCGAGCAGGGGAGCCGTTTACGCCCCCGGCCTGTGGGCGATGGACCATAGCGGCTTCGCACGCGATGTTCGCCGCAAGCTGTGAACAATCCCCTCTCCCCTTGCGGGGAGAGGGTTAGGGTGAGGGGCAGCGAGCTGCCTCGCGACAACGAAGAGGAACGAGACGATGCCCAAGGCCAACCCCCGTCACCCGAACTTTCCGATCCCCGGCGGACTGGTGCTGCGCGCCAAGGGCTGGCGGCAGGAGGCCTTGCTGCGGCTACTCGAAAACGTGCTTTCTGTCGGCGAGGATCCGGACAACCTCATCGTCTATGCCGCGCTCGGCAAGGCCGCGCGCAACTGGCCGGCGCACCGCGCCATCGTCAAGACGTTGATCGAGATGGACGAGGACCAGACGCTGATCATCCAGTCCGGCAAGCCGGTCGGGCTGCTCAAGACTCATGCCAAGGCGCCGCTGGTGATCATGGCCAACTGCAACATCGTCGGCCAATGGGCCAAGGCCGAAGTCTTCTACGAGCTGCAACGCAAGGGGCTGATCTGCTGGGGCGGGCTGACGGCCGGGGCCTGGCAATATATCGGCAGCCAGGGGGTGATCCAGGGCACCTACGAGATCTTCATGCGCATTGCCGAGCGGCGGTTCGGCGGCGATCTTTCCGGCCGCTTCGTGCTGACGGCCGGGCTCGGCGGCATGGGGGGCGCGCAGCCGCTTGCCGGCCGCATGGCGGGCGCCGCCATCCTCTGCGTCGATATCGACCCGGAGCGGGCGAAGAAGCGCCGGGAGATCGGCTACCTCCAGGAGATCGCACCGGATCTGGATACGGCACTTGCGATGATCGATGCGGCGGTCCGGGACAAGCGGGCGCTCTCCGTCGGGCTCATCGGCAACGCCGCCGAGGTCTACCCGGAAATCGCCCGGCGCGGCATCGTGCCCGACGTGGTTACCGACCAGACCTCGGCGCACGACCTCGTCTACGGCTACGTGCCGAAGGGCATGACGGTCGATCAGGTGAAATCGCTGCGTGACGACGGCCAGGGCCAGCTGATGGCCGCAAGCCGCGCCTCGATCGTCGAGCATGTTACGGCGATGCTCGAGTTTCAGAAAAAGGGCGCGGAAGTCTTCGACAACGGCAACCTCATCCGCACCCAGGCGCGCGAGGGCGGCGTTACCAACGCCTTCGACATTCCAATCTTCACCGAGGCCTATTTGCGCCCACTCTTTGCCCGCGCCATCGGCCCCTTCCGCTGGATGGCTCTGTCCGGCGAGGAGAGCGACATCGCGCGCATCGACGACCTGCTACTCGAAATGTTCCCGGACAACAAGATCGTCACCAACTGGATCAGGCTTGCACGCGAGCACATCCCGTTCGAGGGCCTGCCGGCGCGCATCGCCTGGCTCGGCCATGGTGAGCGCACAGCGCTGGCCCGTCGCGTCAACGAACTGGTGGCGTCGGGCGAATTGAAGGGACCAGTCGCCTTTTCGCGCGACCACCTCGATGCCGGCGCCATGGCGCATCCCAACATCATGACCGAGCGGATGAAGGACGGATCGGACGCGATCGCCGACTGGCCGCTGCTCGACGCCATGCTGCTCTGCTCCTCGATGGCGGATCTCGTCGTCGTGCATTCGGGCGGCGGCGGCTATGCCGGCTACATGACGAGCTGCGGCGTGACGGTGGTGGCCGACGGCACGCAAGCTGCCGACGAGCGGCTCGACCATGCGCTCACCAACGACACCGCACTCGGCGTCATCCGCTACGCCGATGCCGGCTACGACGAGAGTTTTGAGGAGATCGCCGCCAAGGGCATCGGGCACATTGCCCTGACATAGCCAGGGGCCGGCGTCTTGCCACCGTCTCTCCGAGAGGATCGTCGACGCCTTGGTATCGAGCAGTGCGCGAGCTACAGCGCCGCGCGTACGCGCGAAGGTCGTTGTAGCACTTTGAATTGCCGCATGTTTCCTTAAATCGAATACGATTTATGGAAACGCGGTAGAATGCTGGCTTTGCTGCTTGGGGGCGATCATGACATCAAGCTTCAATGTTCAAAGTGCGACTGGCTATGAGCAACTGATGGGGCGTTGGAGCAAACAGCTCGCGCCGCTTTTTATCAACTTTTCAGGCCTTGCAGATGGCGAGCGGATCCTCGACGTCGGATGTGGTACCGGAAGCCTGACCTTTGCGCTGCCGCATGCGGCAGATCTCCGTGAGATCACGGCGATCGACTTTTCGCCCGTCTTCGTCGAAGCGGCGATCAAGGCGAACACCGATCCGAGGATCAGGATCCAGCAGGCCGATGCCTGCGCGCTTCCCTTTGCCGATGATTATTTCGACCGGGCGCTGGCGCTGCTGGTCCTGCATTTCGTACCTGAAGCGGAAAAGGCCGTCGCCGAAATGCGCCGGGTGGTGCGGCCGGGCGGCGTGGTTGCGGCCGTGGTCTGGGATCATTTCGGCGGTCTGCCGGGCATGCGCATGGTGCTCGATACGGCGGCGATGCTCGATGAAAATGCCGATCAGGTACGCGCCCGCTATTGTTTCCAGCCGATGATGCGGCCCGGAGAGATGATACAGAGCTTCGCGGCGCATGGCCTCGTGGATATCGAGCAGACGTCGCTTATGATCCGGATGGACTATCAGTCGTTCGCAGATTTCTGGCAGCCGATCTCCGCGGGTGAGGGACCTCTCGGCAAATACGTCTCGGCACTAGAGCCAGCCCAGCGGGTGAAGATCGATGCAGCCGTGAAGGCCGCCTATGAGGCTGGCCAACCCGACGGCCCCCGGTCGTTTGCGGCAGTGGCCTGGGCATGCCGGGGTATTGTTCCGGAGGTGTGATAGGGCGTCAACATTTGCCGACCTCATCTCTGTGCTTGTCACAGAGATCCAGCGGCGCCGCGTCGGCGGCGCCAGAGGCTCCTTCGTTCCGGCGTCTGGCACAAGTCCTTCACGGCGCAGACGCGCCGTGGCTGGATTTCTGTGACAAGCACAGAAATGAGGGAAAGGAGGAAGCGCTTCGCGCACCACAGACACCAGGGACGCGAGGAAAACGCTCCGAGCCAGCGCGGAAATGAGGCGAGTGGGGCGGCGGCGCCTTCACAACGAGGCCTGGTGGGTACCTCAGCGTCCGGACGTCACACCACCGTCTCGCCGCCATCGACCACCAGGATTTGGCCGGTCATGTAGGACGATCGGTCGGACACCAGGAACAGGATCGACTCGGCGATTTCGTCGACGCTTGCCCAGCGGCCGAGCGGTACCTTTTCGCGGATGTAGGCCTCGATCGCGCCGCGACCGCCCATCTGGGCGATGAAGGGGTCGTTGAAGGGCGTATCGACCCAACCGGGGCAGAGCGCGTTGACGCGGATGCCGTGGCGGGCGTAGTCGCCGGCCATCTGCTTGGTCATGGCGATAACCGCATGCTTGGTGGTGGTGTAGGCGATCATCTCGCGGTCGTAGAGCACGCCCGACGATGACGAGGTGTTGACGATGACGCCGCGGCCGGCGGCCTTCATCGACGGCATGACCAGGCGGGCGGCCATGAAATGCGCACGCACATTGAGGTTCCACGAGCGGTCGAAGCCGGAGACTTCGACCTCTTCAAGATCGCCGGCAACCTGCGCGCCGGCGTGATTGTGCAGGATATCGATGCGGCCGTGGCGATAGAGGATATCGGCGATGCCGTCGGCAAGCGCTGCATCGTCGGTAACGTCGAGGGTGACGGCCTCGGCCTTGCCGCCCATGGCGCGGATGGTGTCGACGGTCAGGCTGCCGGCCTCGGGGCTGCGGTCGACGACGACGACATGCGCACCCTCGCGCGCCATGATGGCAGCGCCCGCCTGACCGATCCCGGAGCCCGCTCCGGTCACGATCGCGACCCGGTCTTTCAGGATCATCTGTTCACTCCCCGGATTTCGGTTTTTTGTCCCGCATCAGGATGCGGGCGGTCAGGATCAGGAGCAGCGAGGCGACGAGCACCAGCGTCGCGATCGCGTTGATTTCCGGCGTCACGCCGCGGCGGATCGAAGCGAAGACGTAGATCGGCAGCGTCGTCTTCGAACCGGCGACGAAGAAGGCGATGATGAAATCGTCGAAGGAGAAGGTGAAGGCGAGCAGGAAACCCGCCAGGATCGACGGCAGGATCTGCGGTAGCACGATCAGGCGGAAGGTGGTGAGCGGCGTCGCATAGAGATCGCTCGATGCCTCGACGATATCGCGCCCGAGGCTGGCGATGCGAGCTTTCACGATCATGGTAACGAGCGCCATCGAGAACAGCCCGTGCGCGGCGATGATCGAGCCATAGCCGAGCCCGAGCTGTGGCGGCTGGTCGCCCGGCCAGATGGCGGATAGCGCCGGATTGACGAAGGAAAAGACGGCGACGAGCGCCACAAGCGTGGCGATGCCGATGACGACGCCGGGCACGACGATGGCCGCGGCAAAGAGCGCGTCGAAGATCGCCCGGTTGCGCGGCGCCAGCCGCTCCATGCCGAGTGCGGCCATGGTGCCGAAGATGGCGGCAAGGGTGGCGCTGGTAAAGGCGATCATCAGGCTGTTCTGCAGCGCCGAGACCAGGAAGGTATTGCCGAGCGCCTTGCCGTACCATGCGGTCGAAAAGCCGGTGAACTCGCTGGCGCTGCGGCCGGCATTGAACGAAAACAGGACGACCAGCGCGATCGGCGCGTAGAGGAAGATATAGACCGAGGAGATGAAGGCGCGCATCAGACGAGATCCACCTGTCTTGTGCCGGCGACCCTGAAGGCGATGCGCATCGCCACCATCAGGATGACCACGACCACGGCCACCAGCGTCACGGCGATCGCCGAGCCGAAAGGCCAGTTTCGAGATTGCAGGAAGAGATCGACCAGCGCGTTGCCGATGAAGAACACCTTGCCGCCACCGAGAAGCTGCGGGATCAGGTATTCGCCGAGCAGCAGGATGGTGACGAGCGCCACGCCCGTCATCACGCCCGGCAGTGACAGCGGCAGGGTGACGCCGAAGAAGGTCGAGACGGGTCTCGCGCCGAGATCGGCGGAGGCTTCGAGCAGCCGGCGATCGAGCTTTTCGAGGCTGACATAGATCGGCATGATCATCAGCGGCAGGTAGCCATAGACGATGCCGAGCAGCACGGCGCCCGGCGTATTGAGCAGGCGCACATCCTCAAGGCCGATCATCGACAGCAGGTTCGGAATGCCGCGCGAGCCGAGGATATACATCCAGGCATAGGTGCGAACGAGCAGGCTCGTCCAGAAGGGTACGACCACCAGCGACACGAGGATAAGGCGGTACCGCGGGTCCGCCTTGACGGCGAGATAATAGGCGACGGGGTAGGCGACCAGCAGGCAGAGCAGCGCACCGACCGGCGCCAGCACCATCGTGTTCCAGAAGGCGGCCGCCCGGGTCGGGAGCCTGGCGAACTGGGCGAAGGTGAACGCCGCCTGATAGCCGCCTTCGGGCGCGCGCTCGCCGAAGGCGAAGACCAGCATGGCGATGAACGGCAGGACCAGAAAGATCATCAGCCATGCCGCCGCCGGCGCCACCAGCGCTGCCGTCACCAGGTTTCTCTTCGTGTTCGTTGCCGCGGGCATGTGAGTTGATCCGTCAAGTTTCATTGGCATTTCGGCCCCTCACCGCGAGGATGAGGGGCGGTCACGTCAAAGTTTCAATCAGGCTGACTTGAACCGCGCCATCAGCTCGGCGCGGCCCGGATCGGTCAAGGTTACCGCGGCGCCGAATTCGAGCGGCGTCAGCGAGGCCTCGTCGGGATAGACGATCTTGTTGCCGGTGACGTCGGCCGGCAGCAGCTTCATCACGCGGCTGTCGGTGGTCGGCGCGCCATTGGCGATATGTTCCTTGACGGCGTTTTCCGGTGCCATCAGGTAGTTGAGCAGCGCATAACCGGCCGCCTTGTTGGCCGCACTCTTCGGGATGGCGTAGAAGTCCGACCAGATTTCGCCGCCGTCCTTGCCGAGCACGAACTGGATTTCCGGCATGTCGCGGTTGAGCTGCGCGCCGTCATTGGTCCAGCACATCGTCATCCAGGCGTCGGTGGCGCGCATCGACGGCTGGTAGTCGCTGTTGATGGCGTAGAGGTGCGGCTTGACCTTGATCAGCAGTTCCTCGGCCTTGGCGAGCTCTTCCGGCTTGGTCGAATTGAAGGAATAGCCGAGCGAGACGAGCGCATTGCCGATGGTGGTCAGCTGGTAGTCGTGGACCATGGCGCGGCCGTCGGCCTCGGTCATGGCGATCTCGAAGAAGTCCTTCCAGCTGGTCACCGGTGTCTTGATCTTGCTGGAGTTGAGCGCGATGCCCGTGGTGCCCCAGTTCTTCGGCACGGCATAGGTCTTGCCGTCGACGACACCCTCGTTGGTGAAGCGCGCGGTCTCGGTCGAGGCGTCGTAGTTCGGCAGCTTGGAGAGATCGAGTTCGTCGATCAGGCCGAGCTTCACATAGGTGGAGATGGTGTAGTTGGTGGGCACGAACAGGTCCCAGCCGGTGCCGCCGGCCTGGAGCTTGGCGAGCATTTCCTCGTTCGAGCCGAAGACGTTGACCTCGACGGCAACGCCGGTTGCCGCCTGGAACGCCTCGAAGGTGGCAGGATCATGATAATTAGGCCAGGTGGCGATCGACATCTGCGTGCCGAGATCGCCGGCAAAGGCCGTCGAATTGAAGAGGCCCGGCTGGCGCGCCAGAACCGCCGTTGCAAGGCCAAGGCCGGTGACGCCGAGGAAGTGGCGGCGGGTGACCGAGCCGCGCTTCAGGCGCATCAGCTCGTCGGCCAGTTGCTCGGCGGTGATCGGGGCATTTTCTCTGTACCATTTGGTCATGACGCTGTTCCCATTATCGTTGACGTTCATGCAAGGCTCAGGGGGCGGCCGGGTCGGGCCGGAAACACATTTCAGGCCGGAAAGACGTGAAGCGCATTCGGATCGAAGGCGAGGCCGACCTTGTCGCCGGGCTCGACGAGATCGCTGTCGCCGAGCGCCCGGCGGTCGGCGGTGACGAGGAAATCGCCGAGGCCATCGACATCGATGGAGTATTCGACCGATGATCCCAGGAAGATGCGGTGCGTGACGGTGCCGGTGAGGGCGGCAGTGGCGGCAGCACCATTGCGTTTCAGGCTGATCGCCTCGGGGCGCAACGCGACCATGGCAGCACCGGCGCTCGGTGTCGTGGTGGCCGGGGCGGCAAACCGCGTGCCGTTGGCAAACAGGATGGAGGCGCCGCCATTGTCGACGGTGGCAGCGATCCGGTTGGTCTTGCCGACGAAATCGGCGACGAACAGGCTTGCAGGGCGATCGTAGATTTCCTGCGGCGGCCCGACCTGGACGATGCGGCCGGCATTCATGACGCAGACGAAGTCGCTCATCGACAGCGCTTCCTCCTGGTCGTGGGTGACGAGCACGAAGGTGATGCCGAGTTCGCGCTGCAGGGTCTGCAGCTCGATCTGCATGGCGGTACGCAGCTTCTTGTCGAGTGCCGCCAGCGGCTCGTCGAGCAGGAGCACCCTCGGCTTGTTGACGATGGCGCGGGCGAGCGCGACGCGCTGCTGCTGGCCGCCGGACATTTCGTGGATCCGGCGCTTGCCGAAGCCGCCGAGCCGGACCATCTCCAGCGCCTCCTGGGCGCGGCGCGAAATCTCGGCACTGGCGATGCGCGGCCGCATCTGCCTGAGGCCATAGGAGACGTTCTGCTCGACGTCGAGATGCGGGAACAGCGCATAGTGCTGGAACACCATGTTGACCGGGCGCCGATAGGCGGCAACGCCGTTCATCGCCTCGCCGTTGATATAGACGGTGCCTTCGCTCGGCTGCTCGAAGCCGCCGATCATGCGCAGGCAGGTGGTCTTGCCGCAGCCGGAAGGTCCGAGCAGCGCCATGAAGGCGCCCCGGGGCACCGCGAAGTTGATGTCCGAAACGGCGGTCACGCTGCCATAGCGTTTGGCGACCGAACGGAATTCGATGTCGTTCGTCGAAGCGGATGTCACGTCTGTTCCCTGCGGTTGTTGTCGGATACCGCCAAGGCTCTGATGCCCCCGCGCTCCACCGTCATTGACAGGCAGCCTAGTCAAAGCGCCCGGTGCCGGTATATACCCCGAGAGAGGTATTTCAACGCGAATTGGCTTGTGGGAGGAGTATACCCCGGAACAGGGCCGGATCGGCGGGAGAGCGGTTTGGGCATCGATCTCGAGGGATTATTTCAGGTCTTGGCGCCCATGGTCGACGGTGCGACCATGGACGACGAGGCTGTGGGTGCGGCCTATCGGCAATTGATGTCGACGCTGATGACCTTCGATTATGTCGTGGTTTTCGCCTATCGCGGCAAGGAACGGCCGATCGACCTCTACAGTACCTTCAATGCCAAGGACCATGTTCTATTCGTCAGCCTCTACCAGGCCGGGCCCTATCTGCTTGATCCGTTCTACCACGCGGCCTGCGAGGGCAAGCCGGGTGTCTGGCGCATGCGGGAGCGGGCGCCGGACCGGTTCTTCTCCAGCGAATACTATCGGACCTATTACGTGCAGACGGGACTGGCGGAGGAGGTCGGCTTCTTCGTGCCGATCAGCGAGCAGATCACCGTCGTGCTTTCGCTGATGCGGCGCGAGGCGACAGGCCCGTTCAGCACGGCGGAATTCGCGTTGCTGAAGAAGGTCGAGCCGCTGGTCTCCGCCCTTGTGCGCCACCACTGGGCCGACCTCGGGCGCCGGTTCGACACGGCGCTGGCAAAGACCGGCCGCAGCCGGAGAAAGTCGGCGCACCCTCCCGCGGACGGCGTCTGGCAGCACCTGAATCTGACCGAGCGCGAAGCCTCGATCATCGAACTCGTGCTGCAGGGTCATTCGTCGGAATCGATCGGCCTGAAGCTTGGGATCTCGACCGGCACGGTCAAGGTCCACCGCCGCAACGTCTACCGTAAGCTCGGCATCTCCTCTCAGACGCAGCTTCTTTCCCTCTACCTGCGCAATCTCGGCCAGTAGGGTTCAGCGCCACACCAGTCTTTCGGGGGGCGTGTTGGCGAAATTCTAAGAGCGCGCCCTTGCTTGACGGGCGGCGTATCCCCGTCGCCCCTCATTCCGGCCCTGTGCCGGAATCCAGCGACCTGACGTCTGTCGGGTCAAAAGACCTTCCAGCCCAAGGCCTTGGGCTGGCTGGATCCCTGTGACAGGCACAGGGATGAGGAGGTTTTTGCACCCTTGGCGTTCCCAGAGAACTGCCAAAGTGTGAAGCGTCGGCTGAGAATGGCTGTGTTGGAGGTGCGGCGCATCCCATTCTCCCTCATTCCGGCCTTGTGCCGGAATCCAGCGACCTGACGTCTGTCAGGTCAGAAGACCTTCCAGCCCAAGGCCTTGGGTTGGCTGGATCCCTATGACAGGCACAGGGATGAGGCGTCTCGATGCGCCCTCGGCCCTCCCTATGCCCGCCAGCGGCAGCAGTCCCATCGCCATCGATTCTCGGCCCATTGCACGCTCGTCGGCCAGTCCTTTCTCCTCGTCATTCGCCGCGATCCACAAACCATGAACGCACCGCGCACGTACTTGCTTGACATTTTTTTCACGGCATGAAATTTCTTTCAGCAACGAGATAAAAATATCATGCAATGCAAAAGGTATCATGCGTTGCAACATAACGAACCTGGGTGGAGACGATGGCGATCATCGGTGGTGCAAACCTTCGCGACGACGAAACCAGCATGGCGACGCGCGCCGCGTGGCTGCATTATGCCGGCGGTCTGACCCAGGCCGAGGTTGCCAAGCGGCTGGGGCTGACGTCACTGAAAGCCCACCGCCTGATCATGAAGGCCAACCAGGAAGGCCTGGTGAAGGTCTATATCGATGGCGAAGTGTCGGAATGCGTCGAGCTGGAGCAGAAGCTTTCCGCGCGCTACGGACTTGACTACTGCGAGGTCGTTCCCGACTTCGATGCCGACGATCTGCCGCTGAAGGCGCTCGGCATTTCTGGCGCGCAGTTCCTGAAGCGCGAGATCGAACGCGGCGAAACTGCGCTCGTCGGCGTCGGTCATGGCCGCACGCTTGCTGCTTGTGTCGAGTATCTGCCGCGCACCACCAGCAATAACACCCGTTTCGTCTCGCTGCTCGGCGGTCTCACCCGCAAGTTCTCGGCAAACCCGCATGACGTGATCCACCGGCTGGCCGAGCGTACCGGCGCGGAAGCCTATGTCATGCCCGTGCCGTTCTTCGCCAACACCGTCGAGGATCGCGACGTGCTCTTCAGCCAGCGCGGCGTGCGCGAAGTGTTCGATCTCGCCAAGACCGCCGACCTCTTGTTGGTTGGCATCGGCACGGCAGAGCGCGAGGCGTCGCTGGTTTCGACCGGAATGATCGAGATGAGCGAGATCGAGGAAATTCAGAGGGGCGGGGGCAAGGGCGAGTTGCTTGGCCACTTCTTCGACGAGGATGGTCGCCCGATCGAGACGACGCTGTCGAACCGCACCTTCACGCTCAGCCGCGACGACCTGAAGGATCGGCGCACGGTGGCCGTCGCCGGCGGCAAGATCAAGACGCCTGCCATTCGTGCCGTGCTTGGCAGCGGCCTGCTGAGCGGCCTCATCACCGACGAAAAGACCGCTCGGGCGCTGGCCGCCGACGGAAAATGAGGAGTGCCTGACAAAGTCGAGAGGCGAGGGCGAGGAGGTGTCGCTCTAACGCCTCGGGGGAGGAATACCGGTCGGGTAGCCGGTGATCGCATGATGCAATCATACCCGCAACGGAGGAGAAGACTTATGTACGAGAAGGAGAAAGACCTCATCAGCGCGTTTCTGCGCGGAGAGGTAGATCGTCGCGGCATGCTCAAGGGTCTCGGCGCTGCCGGGATTGCGGCCGGTTCGGCCGGCACGCTCTTCAACATGATGTCGACCCAGGCGCTGGCCGCCGATTTCGACTGGAAGGCGCATTCCGGAAAGTCGTTGAAGCTGCTTCTGAACAAGCATCCCTATGCTGACGCGATGATTGCCAACCTTCAGGCCTTCAAGGATCTGACCGGTATCGAAGTCACCTATGACGTGTTCCCGGAGGACGTCTATTTCGACAAGGTGACGGCAGCGCTTTCGTCGGGCTCGTCCGAATACGACGCCTTCATGACCGGCGCCTACATGACCTGGACCTATGGTCCGGCCGGCTGGATCGCCGACCTCAACGAATGGATCAAGGATCCGACCAAGACCAACCCGAACTACAACTGGGACGATTTCCTCGCCGGCGTGAAGAACTCCTGCGCCTGGAACGGTCAGCCGGGCGGGGCGCTCGGTTCGGAAGACGCCAAGCAATGGTGCATTCCGTGGGCGTTCGAACAGAACAACATCACCTATAACCGCGAGATGTTCGACAAGGCCGGCGTCGAGCTGCCGAAGAACCTCGACGACATGATCGCGGTCGCGGCCAAGCTGCAGAAGGACATCGGCGGCATCTACGGCATCGGCGTCAGAGGTTCGCGCTCCTGGGCGACGATCCATCCGGGCTTCCTGTCCGGTTACGCCAACTTCAACCAGAAGGACTTGAACGTTTCAGCCGACGGTAAGCTGTCGGCAGCGATGAATACGGCCGAGTCCAAGGCCTATCACACCAAGTTCGTGCAGATGATCCAGGAAAGCGGCCCGAAGGACTGGTCGACCTATACCTGGTATCAGGTCGGCGCCGATCTCGGTGCCGGCGCATCGGCGATGATCTTCGACGCCGATTGCCTTGGTTACTTCATGAACGGCGGCGACAACAAGATGGCCGGCAAGCTCGGCTACGCCGCCTTTGCCGCCAACCCGGAAGCCACGGCCTCGACGCCAAACATCTGGATCTGGTCGCTCGCCATGTCCAATTTCTCCAAGGACAAGGACGCCACCTGGTACTTCCTGCAGTGGGCGTCGGGTCCGGAGCACGCGCTGTTCGGCGCCACCAAGATGGACTTCGTCGATCCCGTTCGCCAGTCGATCTGGAAGGACGAGATGTTCCGCGAGAAGCTGAACGGCAAGTATCCGGGCTATGTCGAAATGTTCGACGCTTCGGCCGCCGGCGCCTCGATCAAGTTCACGCCGCAGCCGCTGTTCTTCGACGTCACCACCGAATGGGCGGCGACGCTGCAGAAGATGGTCGCCAAGCAGGTACCGGTCGATGAAGGTCTCGACCAGCTCGTCGAAAGCATCGATCGCCAGCTGAAGGAAGCTGGTCTCGGCTGATACGCCTCCCAAGCGATGCCCGGCGCATTCGGCGCCGGGCATCCCGCGAGATCGGCTTAAGGCCGCCCAAACCAACCTGAGATGCCGGTGGACTGGCGCGGGGCTCGACCTCGCGTGCCGCGTGCTTTCTTCAAGACTTTAGAGAACGGAGCTCCACATGGCTTCAACAGCAACACTCCGCAAACCGGCGTCAGGTTTCAGGATCAGCAGGAAGATGCTTCCCTATGTGCTGAGCCTGCCGGCGCTGCTCGTGTGCATCGGCATTCTCATCCCCTTCTTCACGGCGGTTATCTATTCGTTCCAGCGTTATAGGTTGAGCCAGCCCTGGGCGCGTCAGTTCAACTGGGGCGAAAACTACCTGAACTTCGTCACCGATCCGGCCTTCTGGAACACGCTGAAGGTGTCGCTGCTCTATGCCGGGATCACCGTGACGCTGGAACTGCTGCTCGGTCTCGGCATCGCATTGTTGCTGCAGCGCCGCTCAACGATCAACAACTTCATCTCGATCATGCTGCTGTTGCCGCTGATGATTGCGCCGGCGCTCGCCGCTTTGATGTGGAAGCTGATGACCAATCCGAGTTTCGGCATCCTCAGCTACCTCGCAAGCCTGATCGGCCTGCATGACTTCCGCTGGGCCTCTTCGCCCGACACGGCACTCCTGACCGTCATCCTCGTCGATATCTGGGTCTATACGCCCTTCATCATGATCCTGCTTCTGGCCGGCCTTCGGTCGCTGCCGACCCAGCCTTTCGAGGCGGCGGCGCTTGACGGCGTGCCGCGAAGCTTCGTCTTTTTCCGCATCACCCTGCCGATGCTGACGCCCTATATCCTGACGGCGACGCTGTTCCGGTTGCTCGACAGTATCCAGCAGTTCGACATCATCTATGCGATGACGCAAGGCGGCCCCGGCAACACGCTGACCGTCTTTCAGGTCGAGGCCTATCTCAACTTCTTCCAGTCGACCAATGTCGGCCGTTCGGCAGCGCTTTTGATCATCCTGTGGGCGATCACCTACACGCTCTCCAACGTCTTCATCAAGAACTGGCTGCGCCTGCGCGAACGCGCCCGCGGCGAAGCGTAAGGAGGTTCACATGGAAACCACGTCTCCCATCGAACGGGTCCTGCGCGCTGTCGCCCTGACGCTCGTCGTTGTCTTCTTCATGTTCCCGATCTTCTGGATCTTCCTGATGTCGTTCCAGACGAACGAGACGATCCTGACCATTCCGCCATCGATCGTGTTCTCGCCGACACTATCCAACTATGCGGCGCTGATCACCGGCAAGTTGCAGACGGCCGCCGGTACGCTCGACATCGCCTTCATGCGCAACCTCGGCAACTCGATCTTCCTGTCGGTCGCTTCCGTTGCGGTGGCGCTGGTGCTCGGCGTTCCCGCGGCCTACGCCTTTGCCCGGCACAAGTTCAGGGGTTCGGAAGACATCGCGTTCACGCTGCTGTCGTTCCGCTTCGCGCCACCGCTGCTGGTGCTGCTGCCGCTGACCCAATATTTCCAGTGGCTCGGCCTTTCCAACACCTATTTCGGCCTGATCTGGGTCTACCAGCTGATCTGCCTGCCACTGATCCTGTGGATCGTGCGTGGTTACTTCGAGGATATCTCGGCCGACGTCGAATATGCCTACCGCATCGCCGGCCATTCCTGGTTTGCGACCTTCCGCAAGATCGCCCTGCCGCTCGCCGGTCCCGGTATCGCTGCCGCCGGCCTGCTCGCCTTCATCTTCGCCTGGAACAATTTCGTCTTCGCGCTGGTGCTGGCCTCCGCCGACAAGCAGCCGGTGACCGTGGGCGCACTTGCCTTCGTCACATCCTCAGGCATCCAATACGGGCAGATAGCCTCGGCCATCGTTCTCTCGGTCACGCCGACGCTCGCGCTCGCACTCTACGCCCAGCGTTACCTCGTCGAAGGTTTGTCGCTTGGCGCGGTGAAAGGGTAAGACATGACGACGCTTCACCTAAAAAACATCGTCAAGCGCTACAAGAGCCAGACGGTTCTCGACGACCTGTCGCTCGATGTCGCCAATGGCGAACGCCTGGTGCTCTTCGGCCCGTCCGGCGCCGGCAAGACGGTGCTGCTGCGCCTTGTCGCCGGCGTCATCGAGCCCGACGAGGGCAGGGTGCTGATCGGCGGCGAGGACATGACCGATGTCGATGCCGAACACCGCGGTGTCGGCATGGCCTTCCAGAACTTCGCGCTCTTTCCCCACATGAGCGCCTTCGACAATATCGCCAGCCCGCTGACGGCGACGCGGTCGTCGAAGGATGCGATCACCGCGGGCGTGCAAAAGGTCGCCAAGCTCCTGAAGATCGACCATGTACTGAGCCATCACCCGAAGGCGCTTTCCAACGGCCAGAAGCAGCGCACGGCATTGGCCCGCGCGCTGGTCGGCTCGCCGCCGCTGCTTTTGCTCGACGACCCGTTGCGCAATGTCGACGCGAAACTCCGCTTCGAGATGCGGCTGGAACTGCCGCGCCTTTTGGCAGCAGAAGGTGCTACCGTCGTCTACGTGACCCAGGACTACAAGGAAGCGATGGCGCTCGGCGACCGGATCGCGGTGATGTCGCAGGGGCGCATCCGCCAGATCGGTACGCCGCAGGAAATCTACAACGCACCCGCCGACATCGAGATCGCGCGGCTCTTCGGCGATCCGACGATCAATCTTTTGGACGTGGCGCCGCAGAAGAGCGGTGACGGTGTCTTCGTCGAACTCTCCAACGTCCGGGTGCGGCTTGCCGATTATGACGGCGATGTCTCGGGCAAACCTTGTGTTCTCGGTCTGCGCCCGGAAAGCATCGTCTTTGTCCAAGCATCGGCGCCGGGCGCCATCCCGGTGACGGTGGAGGCGGAAACGCCGCTCAACGAGAAGACCGTGACGCTGGCGATGACCGCGCGCGGCCGTGAAATCCTCGTGTCGCGTCCGGCCGGAACGCCTGGACCGGTGGCAGGACCGGCCCATATCGCCGTCAACGGTGCCCACGCCTTCCTCTTCGACAAGGCGAGCGGCCGGCTTCTGCCGCGCGCCGACATCGCATCCAAGCGCAATGGAGAAGCGGCATGAACGACACCGCTCTTTTGATCAGGGACGTCGATAAGTTCTATGGTCCGGTCGATTACGGCGTCCACGCCGTCAAGAAGCTCAACATGGACGTCCGGAAGGGCGAGATCATCGCGCTGCTTGGCTCGTCCGGCTGCGGCAAGACCTCGACGCTGCGCATGATCGCCGGTTTCGAGGCGGTGTCGCGCGGCACGATCTCGCTTGGCGGACGCGAAGTCCAGACGTTTGCGCCGGTGCGCCGCAACGTCGCCATGGCGTTTGAGGGCTATTCGCTCTATCCGCCGCTGACGGTGCGCGAGAACATCGCCTTTGCGCTCAAGGCGTCCAAGCTGTCGCAGAGCGTCGTCGACGAGAAGGTGGCTGGTATCGCCAAGCTGCTCGAGATCGAGGATATTCTCGGGCGTTATCCGAGCTCGATCTCCGGCGGCCAGCAGCAGCGCGCCTCGCTGGGGCGGGCGCTGATCCGTGATGCCAACCTGCACCTGCTCGACGAGCCGATGGGCCAGCTCGAGCCGCAGCTGCGCGCCGTGCTGCGCGGCCGCATCAAGCACTACATCAAGGAACGCGGACTGACGGCGATCCTCGTCACCCACGACCAGACAGAAGCCAATGCCCTTGCCGATCGCATCGCGGTGATGGAAGGCGGCGTGCTGCAGCAGTTCGATACGCCGCAGAAGATCAAGGAGCGTCCGGCGAACCTCTTCACCGGCACCTTCGTCGGTGAGCCGCCGATGAACGTGTTCGAGGCGAGTGTCACCGGTTCGGACGCCAAGGTCGCCTTCGGCCTCAGGGACGGCGTGCGGCTGGAATATCCGGCGTCGGATTTCTCCCATGCCGTGCGCGACGCGCTGATGAAGCGGCAGAAGGTGGTGCTCGGGATCCGGCCATATGCGGTGCGCCGCAGCGCCGACGGAGTTTCCGGACGTGTGGCGGTCAACCAATGGCTCGGTGACCAGACGCATATCGCGGCAGACTTTGCCGGCGGCACCATGGTGCTGGTCGAGCATGACCGCACCGAACTTGCCGTCGGCCAGCCGATCGGCATCCACCTCGATCCGTCGAGCCTGCATGTGTTCGACGGTGACAGCGGCAAGGCGATCAGCCACGGCGTGGAGCTTGCCTGATGCGCGACATCCTCATCGGCATCGATGCGGGAACGTCGGTCATCAAGTCGGTGGCCTTCGACCTTGGTGGGCGGCAGCTTGCCATGGCATCGGTGCCGAACACGTACGAGGCGGTCGGCAGGACCGGCAGCGTGCAGGACCTCAATCGCACCTGGACCGACACGGTCACCACCTTGACCGAGCTTTCGGCCAGGGTCGAGAACCTCGCTGGCCGTGTTGCGGCGATCGCGGTGACCGGGCAGGGCGACGGCACCTGGATGATCGACAGAGCGGGCGATCCCATCGGTAAAGGCTGGCTCTGGCTCGACGCGCGTGCTGGCGACACGGTGGAGCGCCTACGTGGCGACAGCGGCGATGTCGAGCGTTTCGCCAGCACCGGCTCCGGGCTTGCCGCGTGCCAGCAAGGCGCGCAGCTGCGCTGGATGAGCGACAACGCGCCGGAAATGCTGTCCGGTGTTGCAACCACGTTTCACTGCAAGGACTGGCTCTACTTCAAGCTGACGCAAATGCGTGCCACGGATCCCTCCGAAGCCAACTTCACCTTCGGCAACTTCCGCACCCGCAGCTACAACGACGACGTCATCCGTTTTCTCGGCCTTCAGAAGCTCAAGCATTTCCTGCCAGAGATCGTCGACGGGGCAACGTCGCACCACCTGCTTTCGTCGGAGGCAGCCGGCGCCACCGGTCTTCCCACGGGCACACCGGTGGTGCTCGGCTATGTCGATGTCGTCTGCACGGCACTTGGCGCCGGGCTCTACGATCCAGGCACCGACACCGGCTGCTCGATCATCGGCTCGACCGGCATGCACATGCGCCTTGCCACGAGCGCCGACGACGTGCGGCTCAACCGTGATCTCACCGGCTACACCATGTGCATGCCGATCACGGACACCTATGCGCAGATGCAGTCGAACATGGCGGCAACGCTCAACATCGACTGGATCCTGTCGGTCGCCGGCGGCCTCTTGAAAGGCATGGGCGTCGAAAAGACCAAGGGCGAGCTTCTGTCCCATGTCGACGGCTGGTTGGCGGAGGCCAAGGATACGTCGCTCCTGTTCCAGCCCTATATTTCGGATGCGGGCGAGCGCGGGCCCTTCGTCGACGCTTCGGCGCGCGCTTCCTTCGTCGGGCTTTCGATCACCCACGGCTTCGGCGACATGGTGAAGGCGGTGTTCGACGGGCTCGCCATGGCCGCGCGCGATTGCTACGCCGAGATGGGGCCGCTTCCGGGCCGCATCCGGCTGACCGGCGGTGCCGCACGTAGCGCCTCGCTTCGGCGCATTCTTGGTGGTGCGCTCGGGGCCAGTGTCCAGACCAGCGAGCGCGAGGAGGCGGGGGCGGCAGGAGCAGCCATGATCGCGGCCGTCTCCCTCGGTATCTACCCCTCGATGGCAGAATGCGTGCGTGACTGGGTGTCGCCGCATCAGCGCGCTGCCGAGCCCGCCGACGCGGCGCTTGCGCGCCGTTACGACGGCCTCTTCCCCTCCTACCAGCAGTCGCGCATCGCGCTTCGACCCGTGTGGCACGCACTTTCCCAGGATGCTGCCTCGGGATCACAACAGGAAGAACTGAAATGAAAAAGATAGCCATCATCGGCGACCGGTTCATGCTGCCGGACGTGTTTCGCGACAAGATCGTCGAAGCAAGCGGCGACGGCCATGAGATCCGCACCCTCGAGCTGCCCTGGCCGGATGTGCCGATGGAGCATGGTTACGCCGTCGAAGGCATGGACGGTCTCAAGGAATATCTGGGGAAGGCGGACGATATCGTCGAATTCATCGGCGACGCGGAAATCCTGGTGACGCAGCTTGCGCCGCTCTCGCGCGGCATGCTGACGTCGCTTCCCGGGCTGAAGCTCGTTGCCGTCTCGCGTGGCGGGCCCGTCAATATCGACATGTCGGCGGCACGCGACGCCGGTATCAGCGTCGTCAATACGCCCGGCCGCAATGCCAGCGCCGTTGCCGAGTTCACGCTCGGCGCCATCCTCGCCGAGACGCGGTTGATCCGCACCGGCCACGAGGCGCTACGCAAGGGCGAGTGGCGCGGCGACCTCTACCGCGCCGACCGCACCGGCCGTGAGCTTTCGGAAATGACCGTCGGCGTCATCGGCTACGGCAACATCGGCACCAAGGTGGTGCGGCTGCTGCGGGCCTTCGGCACAAAGGTTCTGGTGCATGACCCCTATGTGCAGCTGAGCGCCGACGATCTCAACGCCGGCGTCGAGCATGTGGCGCTCGACGACCTCCTGTCGCGCTCCGACCTTGTGACGCTGCACCCGCGCGTCACCGAGGAAACCCGGAACATGATGAATGCCGAGACCTTCGCGAACATGAAACCCGGTGCAATCTTCGTCAACACGGCGCGCGGGCCGCTCTGCGACTACCACGCGCTCTATGAGAACCTTGTGAGCGGCCACCTGTCGGCGGCCATGCTCGAGACCTTCTCTGTCGAACCGGTGCCGGAGGACTGGCCACTGCTCCAGCTTCCGAACGTGACACTGACGCCGCATATCGCCGGCGCTTCTGTTCGCACCGTCACCTACGCCGCCGAGATGGCTGCCGAAGAGGTGCGCCGCTACATCGCCGGCCTGCCGCCGGTCAATCCGTGCTGATGACGGGAGGCAAGAACGTGGGTTCCGAGACCGGAATATATGATCTTTTTGTCGTCGGCGGCGGCGTCAACGGTGCGGGGATCGCGCGCGATGCGGCCGGGCGAGGGCTCTCGGTCCTCTTGTGCGAGAAGGACGATCTGGCGCAAGGCACAAGCTCGCGCTCGGGCAAGCTGGTGCATGGCGGGCTGCGCTATCTCGAATATTACGAGTTCCGGCTGGTGCGCGAGGCGTTGATCGAGCGTGAGGTGCTGCTCTCATCCGCGCCGCACATCATCTGGCCGATGCGGTTCGTGCTGCCGCACAATCCGGCCGACAGGCCCGCCTGGCTCGTGCGGCTCGGACTGTTCCTCTACGACCACCTCGGCGGCCGCAAGCGTCTGCCAGGCACCCGCAGCCTTGATCTCAGCACTGCGCCTGAGGGTGCGCCGATCAAGCGGGACTATCGCAAGGCCTTCGAATATTCCGACTGTTGGGTCGATGACGCCCGGCTCGTTGTGCTCAATGCACTCGATGCGCAGAAGAAGGGCGCGCGCGTCTTGACCCGCACCGCCTGCAGCGCCATTCGTCGCGTCGACGGCCTCTGGCAGGTGGAGATGACGGATCTGCGCACCGGCGTGAAATCCGAGGTCAAGGCGCGCTGCGTGGTCAATACAGCGGGGCCATGGGTCAACGATGTCATCGGCCGGATCGCCGGGCTCAATTCCAGCCGCAGTGTGCGACTGGTCAAGGGCAGCCATATCGTCGTGCCGAAATTCTGGGAGGGGCGGCAGGCCTATCTGGTGCAGAACCCGGACAAGCGGGTGATCTTCATCAACCCCTACCAGAACGACCTGGCGCTGATCGGCACGACGGATATCCCCTATGAGGGGCGGCCCGAGGACGTATCCGCCGATGGCAACGAGATCGCCTATCTCTTGAAATCGGTGAACCGCTACTTCAAGCAGCAACTGACCGAAGACGATATCGTCCACTCCTTCTCCGGCGTGCGTCCGCTCTATGACGACAATGCCGAAAACCCGTCGGCGGTGACGCGCGACTATATCTTCGAGGTCGATGCGGCCAACGGCCAGGCGCCGCTTCTCTCCGTCTTCGGCGGCAAGATCACCACCTTCCGCAAGCTGTCGGAACATGCGCTCGAGCGGCTGAAACCGTTCTTCCCTGAGATGGGTGCGGCCTGGACCGCCAAGGCGCATTTGCCGGGTGGCGACATGGCCAATGCCGATTTCGAGCAGTTTCTTGGGGATCTCAAGGCGCGCTATCGCTGGCTGACGGCCGACCTCGCCAAGCATTACGCGCGGCTCTACGGCACGCGCACGCACGATCTGATCGGCAATGCCAAATCGCTCGAAGACCTCGGCGCTGTCTTCAGCCCGCTGTTTCGCGAGCGCGAGGCGCGCTTCCTGATCGACAACGAATGGGCGTCGACGGCTGAAGACCTACTGGAACGGCGGACGAAACACGGCCTGCACATGACACAGGCCGAGAGGCTGGCTTTCGCCGGCTGGCTGGAACGCCAGCAAGTGGCGGCCTGAAGGAGAGTGGGAATGCGCAGTCTGGAATTGGAGGCCTTGCTTGATATCTCGGCGCGGGTCGGCGCCGACCCGCTGCTGGTGCAGGGGGCGGGCGGAAACACGTCGATCAAGGAGGTCGGCACGCTCTGGATCAAGGCCTCCGGCCTCTGGCTTGCCCATGCGCGCCAGCGCGACGTCATGGTGCCGGTGGCGCTCGACCCATTGCTCGAAGCGTTGGATCGCATGGATCCCGCGGCCGAGAAAGCCCAGGACTTCGTCATCTCCGAAATGAACCCTTCCGGCCTCAGGCCGTCGATCGAGACGACGGTACATGCGCTGATGCCGCAGAAGGTGGTGATCCATGTCCATTGCGTCGAAACCATCGCGACCGCCGTGCAGACGATCGGTGCGGCCATCGCTGCCGAACGCCTGACGGGTATCCCGCATGTCTTCGTACCCTATGCGCGGCCGGGGCTGCCGCTTGCCAAGGCGATCGCCGAGCGGCTGCAGGAGAAGACGTCGGTGCTGATCCTCGGCAATCACGGCCTTGCAGTTGCCGCCGAGACCGTCGCCGATGCGGCAATCCTTCTGACCGAGGTCTCCCGCCGGTTGACGACGCAGCGACGGGCGGCGCCATCAGCCGATCTCGCGGCACTGTCCCGCCTTGCGGTCGACAGTGGCTATTGCCTGCCCGACGACGCACGACTGCATGCGGTCGCAACCGACCTCGAAAGCAGCCGGATTGCTGCCGGCGGCAGCCTCTATCCCGACCATGTCATCTTCCTCGGCAAGGGGTCCGTCATCGCCGCGCCGGGCGAAACCGCCGTTTCGATCGAGACCGCCAGGAATGAACGTGGCGAAACCCTGCCGCCGCTTCTGCTGTTTCCCGGCAAGGGGGTACTGGTCGAGAAGACCATTTCCGCAGGCGCGCTCGCCATGGCGCGCTGCCTTGCCGACGTGACGGCCCGCATTCCCGCAAATGGGCGTCTTCGCTATCTGAGCGATGCCGAGAACGCCGAACTGCTCGGCTGGGACGCGGAGAAATATCGCCAGAAGCTCAACCGGGCAGGGCAGGCGCTGCAATGAGTGGAGATCAGAACGCCCTTGTTGTCGGCATCGATATCGGCACGTCGGGCGCGCGCTCCGTGGCGATGGTGCCTGACGGCACGATCGTCGCCTCTGGTGCGGCCAAGCTCGCCGCTTTTTCCGATGACCACCGCGATCCGGTCGGCTGGTGGAAGGCGGTGCGGGCGGCGCTTGGCGAGGTGCTCGAGGCGGTCGATCGTCGACGGATCCGCGCCATCAGCATCGACGGAACCTCGGGCACGATGCTGCCCGTTTCCGCCGACGGTGCGCCGCTTGCCACGCCGATGATGTACAACGATCCGGTTTCCGACCGGACGATGCTGGACGCAATTGCCGCCCATGCACCGAAGGAAAGTGCCGCCCACGGGGCAACCTCCGGTCTTGCCAAGGTGCTGCTGTTCCAATCGGTGCCGGATGTCTTCCGTGTCATCCATCAGGCCGATTGGCTCGCCGGGCATTTTACCGGGCTCTACGACGTTTCCGACGAGAACAATGCCTTGAAGACCGGCTACGATCCGGTGGCGCGGTGCTGGCCGGAGTGGATCTCACGAACTGGCGCGCGCATCGATCTCCTGCCGGAGGTGCTGCCGGCCGGTGCGCCGGTTGCGACGATATCGGCGGCCGCAGCCGAAGCCTTCGGCCTGACGCCGGATGTCATTTTAGTCGCCGGCACGACCGATGGCTGTGCCTCGTTTCTGGCGACCGGTGCCGATCGTCCGGGCGATGGCGTCAGCGCACTCGGCACGACGTTGACGGTGAAGGTGCTTTCCGACCGGGCGCTGTTTGCCCCGGAATATGGCCTCTACAGCCACCGGATCGGCGACATGTGGCTGGCGGGCGGCGCATCGAATACGGGAGGCGTTGTTCTGGCCGAGTATTTTTCCGCAGAGCGCATCGATGAGCTTTCCGCCCGCATCGATCCGGCTGTCGATAGCGGGCTCGACTATTACCCGCTGACGAAGCCCGGCGAGCGCTTCCCCATCGCCGATCCGAATCTTGAGCCACGCCTGACGCCGCGACCCGAGGATGACGCGATGTTTCTGAAGGCAATCTTCGAAGGCATCGCCGGTATCGAAAGCCTTGCTTATCACAGGCTGACATCGTTCGGCGGACCCAAGCTCGGTTCCATACGCACCGTCGGTGGCGGTGCAAGAAATGCGGCGTGGTCGGCAATCCGCGCGCGCAAGCTCGGCGTGCCGTTCCTGACGGTACGTTCGGAAGAGGCCGCAGCCGGCACGGCGCGGCTGGCGCTTGCCGGTGCAAGACAGGCAGGTGTGTTATGAGTACTGTCATCTCAGGCCTCGGCGATATCGCCGATCGTTATGACGCCTTTCTGATCGACCAGTTCGGCGTGCTGCGCGACGGCCGCAGGCCCTATCCTGGTGCTGCCGAAACGCTGGTGCGGCTGAAGAATCAGGGCAAGCGCATCATCATTCTCTCGAATTCCGGCAAGCGCTCGGCGGAAAACGACCGCCGTCTCGTCGATCTCGGCTTCGTCGCCGGCAGCTGGGACTGGTTCCTGACCTCGGGCGAAGTGGCGTGGCAGATCCTGAAAAAGGAAGGCGGGCAGGCAAGCGGGCCTCCGAAAAAGTGCCTGCTGGTCAGCCGCGACGGCGATCTGTCGCCGCTCACCGGGCTCGACCTCGAGCGCACCGAAGATGGCGCGGATGCGGACTTCGTGCTTCTGGCTGCGAGCGAAGGCGATGTCCTGCCGCTGTCGCACTATGAGGCGCTGCTGGCGCCTGCGGCACGGCGCGGCGTGCCGTGCCTCTGCACCAACCCCGACAAGGTGATGCTGACCAAGAGCGGAATGGCTTTCGGGGCTGGGCGGATTGCGGAGCTTTACGAGGAACTCGGCGGCACGGTGCGCTGGATCGGAAAACCATTCGCCGACATCTACGATTTTGCCCTCGACTTTCTCGGTCATCCCGATCCGTCGCGCGTCTGCGCAATCGGCGACAGCATCGAACACGATATCGCCGGGGCGGCAAGTGCCGGCCTTGAGTCGGCGCTGGTGACCACCGGGATACTGGAGCATGCCTCCGACAAGGAGCGGCAAAAACTCTTTGCCGAGCATGGCGCCACGCCCGATTTCATCCTCCCGAAATTTCTCTGGTAGTCAGGAGTACGGTCTTGGCTTTCACGCTGTCGCTCAACACCAATCCGCTGGTCAATCGTTTTGCCGAGCCTGATGATCTGATCGAGACAATCGGGGAGCAGATCCGCATCGGCTACGTGCAGCTGACGCATGAGTTCGTCAATCCGGGCTGGCCGGCGGCAACGATCTCCAAGACCATCCGTCAGTTCAGGGCAGCGCTTAGCCGCACCGGCGTCAGGATCACCTCGGGCATGACCGGGCCCTATGGCAGGCTCAACCACTTCGGCCACCCCGACCCGGATGTGCGACGCTACTATGTCGACTGGTTCAAGACCTTTGCCGATATCTCCGCCGAGCTTGGCGCATCCGGCATGGGCACGCAGTTTGCGATCTTCACGCTGAGGGACTATGACGACCCGGCCCGGCGCGAGGAGATGATGAAGATCGCCATCGACTGCTGGCGCGACGTGGCGGAACACGGCAAGGCGGCCGGTCTTTCCTATGTGTTCTGGGAACCGATGTCGGTCGGGCGCGAGTTCGGCCACACGATCGCCGAGTGCCGCTCGCTCGACCGGCGGCTCGCCGAGGCGGAGTTGCCGCTCCCAATGAAGATGATGGTCGATATCGACCATGGCGACGTCACCTCCGACGACCCCGATGACATCGACCCCTATGCCTGGGCGGGCGCATTTCCCGAGCGCTCGCCGATCATCCACATCAAGCAGTCGTCGATGAACAAGGGCGGGCACTGGCCGTTTACCGCTGCCTACAACCGGGATGGCCGCATCACGCCGGAGAAGCTGATCGATGCGGTCAAGGCCGGCGGCGGCACCGACAACGAGATCTGCCTGGAGCTGTCCTTCCGCGAGCGGGAACCGACCGACCACAACGTTGTGGAGATGATCCGCGAATCCGTGGAGTTCTGGGAGCCCTACATCGATACCGGGTTCAACCGATCATCAAAATCACACTGAAATATCACAAAGTATCATTAGCTAGATTGAAATATAACATAAAGGTGTTATCTTCTCAGGTGTGATGTCGCGCTCTCGCGGCATCGGGATCGAGGCGGATGACGATGAAGCCGGAAGACAGGCGACAGGCGATCATGGATGTTTTGATGGAGGCCGGCACGGCGTCCGTCGAGGATCTGTCACTCCGTTTCGGCGTCAGCAAGATGACGGTGCATCGCGACCTCGACGATCTCGAACAGGCTGGCCTGTTGCGCAAGGTGCATGGCGGCGCTTCGATCCAGTCGAGCCCGCAGTTCGAAAGCGATTTCCGCTACCGCGAGAAGATTGCCGCCGCCGAGAAGAACCGCATTGCCGAATATGCGGCGAGCCTGATCGAGCCGGGGCAGAGCATCCTCATCGACGACAGTTCGACGGCCGGCGCGATTGCCGGCTGCATCAGGGACATCAGGCCGCTGACCGTCATCACCAACAACCTCGGCGTCATCACCGGTCTGTCCGGTGCGCCCGGCATCAACGTCATCGCGCTCGGCGGCCAGTACAGCAAGAAGTTCAACGGCTTTTTCGGCATCGTCACCGAAGAGGCGCTGCGCTCGCTGCGCGTCGATATCGCCTTCCTCTCCAGCTCCGCAGTCGCGGGAACGGCAGCCTTCCACCAGGACCAGGAGGTCGTGCAGGCCAAGCGGCTGATGGTGAAGTCGGCGGCGCGCAAATATCTCATGGTCGATCACGACAAGTTCGGGCGTTCCGCCCTGCATTTCCTGACAGGGCTCGACGCCTTCGATGCGGTGCTGACCGGCGCCGAGGTGGCGGATGAGCATGCCGCGACGCTCCGCGAGGCCGGAATCCCCCTGGTGACGGTCGACAATCGAAAAGCATCGGAGAAAGCATGAACAAGCCGCAGCTCTGGGTGGGCACAAGCTGGAAGATGAACAAGACGCTGGCGGAGGCCATGGTCTTTGCCGAGAGGCTGGCCGCAGCGGACGGAGCGCGCGACGAGCGCATCCAGCGTTTCGTCATTCCACCCTTTACCGCCGTCAGACAGGTCAAGGAACGGCTCGTGCAAACGGGCGTCAAGGTCGGTGCGCAGAACATGCATTGGGACGACGCCGGCGCCTGGACCGGCGAGGTTTCGCCGGTGATGCTGAGGGACTGCAACCTCGATGTGGTCGAGCTTGGCCATAGCGAACGGCGCGAGCACTTCGGCGAGACCGACCGTACCGTGGGCCTGAAGACGGCAGCGGCGGTGCGCCACGGCCTGGTGCCGCTGATCTGCATTGGCGAGACGCTCGCCGAGCGCGAGGCGGGCGAGGCGGATGCCGTCCTGAAGCGGCAGGTTGAAGGCGCGCTGGAACTGCTGGAAGGCGACGCGCGCAAGGCGACGATCCTGCTCGCCTACGAGCCGGTCTGGGCCATCGGCGTCAACGGCATTCCGGCAACATCAGACTATGCCGACGAGCGCCATAAGCGGATCGCCGACGTGGCGCAAGGCGCGCTCGGCGTGCGCGTTCCCGTCCTCTACGGCGGCAGCGTCAATCCCGGCAATTGCGAAGAACTGATCACCCAGGGGCACATCGACGGCCTGTTCATCGGCCGCTCCGCCTGGGACGTCAATGGCTATCTCGACATTCTGCAGCGCGTCTCGAAGGCGATCTGAGCCCTCGTACCCCGCAGATCAACAAGACGGAAAGGAACAATCATGAAGATCGCAATCGGAGCAGACAGCGCCGGCAAGCCCTTGCTCGACGTCATCGCCGCCCATCTCAAGGGCAAGGCCGACCTCGAAGTCAGCGACCTCAGCCAGTCCGGTTTCTACGCCGACCTGTCGCAGAAGCTGGCGCAGACCATCGTCGATGGCGACAACGAGCGCGGCATCCTGTTCTGCGGCACCGGTATCGGCGTCTGCATCTCGGCCAACAAGGTGCCGGGCATCCGCGCCGCGCTGACCCACGACACCTATTCCGCTGAGCGGGCGGCAAAGTCGAACAACGCACAGATCATCACCATGGGCGCGCGCGTCATCGGGCCGGAGCTGGCGAAGTCGATCGTTGATACCTGGCTCGCCTCCGAATTCGACGCGAACGGCCCGTCGGCCGGCAATGTCGACGCGATCGATCGTCTCGACGCGGCGAAGTAAGCGAGCCAACTGCTAGAGCGTTTCCGGTTTAAACGGAGCCACAGACCCGCTCTATCTCTTTGTTTTTACGCATTTCCTGGCGGAAAGCCGATTCGCACTTTTCCTGGAAATGCTCTAATACCGCAATGCACGTTGATCCTCCCTCGCGCATCGCGGCGAGACGCCCGGCAGAGATGCCGGGCGTCTTTTCCTGATTTGCCACTGCCTAATTCGTTTCAGCGTCGTTTGCGCGTCATGTTTGAGGCGCGGCGCTGTCGGGTGTTTTGGCAGACCGCCGGGGCACTGCCGGCTTGACGAAGCTTCTGTAAATATTTGAACATGCTTGCATATCGTCACGTCAGCGAGGAATGCCGCCCCATGCCCGACGCCCCAACGACACCGCCGCATGCCGGAAGCCACCGCCTGGCGCGCATGAGCGGCCGCGACACGCACGAACACCACCGCACAGCCACGACGCTCGAGCTTCTGTTCGACCTGACCTTCGTCATCGCCTTCAGCCTTGCGGCATCGCAGCTTGCGCATCTGATGGCCGAAGGACATTTCAAGGCGGGGCTGATCGGCTTCTTCTTCGCCAGCTTCGCCATCTGCTGGGCCTGGATCAATTTCACCTGGTTTGCTTCCGCCTATGACACCGACGACTGGGTGTTCCGGTGCGTGACCATGGTGCAGATGGTCGGCGTGCTGATCCTGGCGATCGGCCTTCCCGCCATGTTCCGCTCGGTCGACGAGGGTGCCCATCTCGACAATGGCGTGATGGTGCTCGGATACGTCGTCATGCGGGTGGCGATGATCTTCCAGTGGCTGCGCGCCGCCGGCCAAGATCCGGCACGACGGCAGGCCTGCATGACCTATGTGGTAGCGATCACGGTTGCGCAACTCGGCTGGGTCGTGCAGATCTTCGTCGACTTCTCGATCGTTGTCACCTTCGCCATGGTCGTGGCGCTCACCGTCATCGAGATGCTCGGGCCCTATATCGCCGAGACGCGGCATGGCGGCACGCCCTGGCATGCCCACCATATTGCGGAACGCTACGGCCTTCTGGCAATCATCGCGCTCGGAGAAGGCGTCGTCGGCACGGTCGCCTCGATCACGGCGGTGGTGGATGGGGAGGGCTGGAACCTCGACGTGGCGCTCGTCTGCCTTGCGGGCACCGGGCTTACCTTCGGCATGTGGTGGATCTATTTCCTGTTGCCGAGTGCCGAGGTCCTGCACGTGCACCGCAGACGCTCCTTCGTCTGGGGCTATGGTCACATGTTCATTTTCGCCGCGATCGTTGCGACCGGTGCGGGCCTGCATGTCGCCGCCTATTACATCGAGCACAAGGCGCATATCGGGTCGCTTGCGACCGTGTTGACGGTGGCGGTCCCGGTCGCGGCCTATATCGCTCTGGTCTACGGCATGTATGCCTATCTGCTGCGGCAGTCGGAACCGCTTCATGCCTGGCTGCTCGCCGGCACGATGCTGCTGCTTGCGGCGTCGATCGCGGCCGCGATGGCGGGCGTCGACATGGCGATCTGCCTGATCATTCTGATGTTTGCGCCGTTCGTGACCGTCGTCGGTTTCGAGGCGGTCGGTCATCGCCACCGGATGGCGGCGCTGGAACGGTGCCTTGATGAGGCAGAGCCGGTGCATTGAACGCCGGGAATTGGCTATTCGAAACAGCGGTTTGCCGGCTGTTGCTGGCGGCTTGATTCAGGTGGTTCAGAGGTTGATTCAAGCAGGCGCCGCGAAGCGGCTCGATGGTTGCGCATCGGAGCGCTGAGCGAGCCTTGCCCCTCACCCTAGCCTTCTCCCCGCAGGCGGGGAGAAGGTGGCCGGCAGGCCGGATGAGGGGTGGCGGCCGGATACGGCGCGGGCTTGCGGCCCGCCAGCAGATCAGGCGTTGAGCAGCGCCAGCTTGGCGCGGGCGTCGAGGATCTGGGCGCAGGCATTGGCGGCTTCTTCGCCCTTGGCGACGAAGTGTTCGCGGAAGAAGGCGATCAGCGGCGCGCTTTCCTGGAAATTGTGCGGCGTCAGCACGGCCGACAGCACCGGCACGTCGGTATCGAGCTGGACGCGCATCATACCGTCGAGCACCGTGCCAGCGACGAAGTCATGGCGGTAGATGCCGCCATCGACGACGAAGGCGGTGCCGAGGATCGCGGCGTAACGGCCGGTCCTGGCAAGCTTCTGCGCGTGCAGCGGGATTTCCAGCGCGCCTGGCACGTCGAAGATCTCGACGTCGGCGGCACTGCCGCCGAACTTCGTCCATTGGGCGACGAAGGCATCGACACAGCGGTCGACGATGTCGGCGTGCCAGCGGGCACGGACAATCGCAATCTTGGCGGTGGGGTGGGAAAGAATAGTCATGGTCTCAAGCCTTCCAGGGTTTGGCGTTTCCAATTTTCCCGTCGGGCGAACATGCACGCGCGCGAAACCCCGGTGTGGGGTCCACGTTCCTGCTTGCTCTCTTCCATCCGGACTGTGACCGTCGGCTCCGGAATCTGACCGGATCTGCTGACCTCCGAAGTAGACCTCCGAAGCGCTCGCGGGCTTCGATCTTTCGATCGCTACCGCCGGTGGGGAGTTTCACCCCGCCCTGAGAACAAGAGCGACTATATAGATCGGCCGTGCCTGGTCAAACGCATGACGCGACGAAAATCCGGGAAATCGCGACAGATTTTTTCCGTGCCGTATCGCTCCCGGACAAATCTGTTCCCGTCGGGAGCCGCCGTAGTCTGACCTCGGCCGCGTGCCGCGTCGCCGCCACGAGACATTTATCTGCGGACGCGACGCGGGGCTTCGTCTTCGGCGGCGATCGCGCGTGCGGACCAATGGAGCAGCGCCTGCCTGTCATCAAGGCAAGTGACCGGTGCTTCGTAGTAGCGGTGCACGACCACCGGTTTGCCGCCCTTGTTGTAGGTGAACGGCTGACATCCTTCGCTGAGAAGCGCATCTCTCAGGGGCTGATCAACCCTGAAATAGAGGCGATCCTTGATGCTGATGGCGAACTGGCGATCAGCGACAAGATAGGCCCAAGCCGAAGAAGCGGCCTATGTCAACGGGACCGATATCCGCGAGTTCTTCGTGGATATGGGTGACGAACGCACTCGGCTGCGCTTTAGTCATGGCGGCCGCCGGTGCAAAATGCGCTGTTTTTCATTCGACGGTTCAGGCAATCTCTCCACGGCATGTGCAAGGCAGCTACTGCATGTTTCCTTAAATCCTATTCGATTTAGGGATAAAAACATGCAGCACTTCAAAGCGCTACAGCGACCTTTGCGCGTAACAAGACGCACGCGCTGTAGGGGGACGCTGGAGATCTACTCGCGGATGACGAGCAGGTCCTTGGCGGCAAAGCGGAGCGTGACGTTCGAGCCGAAGGCCGGCGGCGTCAGGCCGGGGTCGTTGAACATGTCGAAGGAGATGACGTCGCCGCCGATGCGCAGCTTGGTGCGGATGACCGAGCCGAGGAAGCTGGTCGAAACCACCTCGCCGGTCAGCGCGGTGTCGCCCCTGGCGCTGTCGGCGATCGAGCCTGCCTCCGGGCGCAGCGCCAGCGAAATGTTGTCGCCACCCTTCATGCCGGCGATCGGCTCCTTCAGCGACACCTGCTGGTTGCCGATGGTGACAGCACCGGCGGCCGGGTCGGCGACCTTGGCTTCGATGATGTTGAGCGTGCCGACGAAGGAGGCGACGAATCGGGTCGCAGGGGTGTTGTAGATCTCGAACGGCGTGCCGATCTGGTCGGCTCGCCCGGAATTCATGACGACGATGCGGTCGGAGATCGACAGGGCTTCTTCCTGGTCATGGGTGACGAAGACAGTGGTGATGCCGAGCTGCTGCTGGATCTGGCGGATTTCCTCGCGCAGCGACACGCGGATCTTGGCGTCGAGCGCCGACAGCGGCTCGTCGAGCAGCAGCACCTGCGGCTTGACGGCGAGGGCGCGCGCGAGCGCCACGCGCTGCTGCTGGCCGCCGGAAAGCTGGTAGGGGAAGCGGTCGGCCAGGTGCTCGAGCTTGATCAGGCTCAGCATCTGCTTGACGCGTGTATCGATCTCCGACTTCTGCGCCCCGGCGACTTTCAGGCCGAAGGCGACGTTGTCGTTGACGTTCATGTTGGGAAACAGCGCATAGGCCTGGAACACCATGCCGATGTTGCGCTGGTTGGGCTTCAGCGTTCCCTGGTCCTTGCTGTCGATGGTGATCGTGCCGCCCGACGGCGTCTCGAAGCCGGCGATCATGCGCAGGATCGTCGTCTTGCCGCAGCCTGACGGGCCTAGGAACGAAACGAACTCGCCCTTGTCGATGACCATGTTGAAGTTGTGCACGACCTGAACCGGGCCGAAGGACTTCTGGATATTGTTCAGTGTCAGGAATGCCATGTGATCAAGCCTTGGCCGGAGCGGATTTCTGGATGCGGGAAACGAGCTGGATCAGACCCATGCTGAGCCAGGTGATGGCGAATGCGATGACCGCGAGCGCCGAAGGCTCATAGGCCTTGTTGGCGCCGACGAGCTGCAGGTACGGACCGAAGGCCGGGCGGTTGAGCAGCGCGGCCATGGTGAATTCGCCCATGACGATCGCAAAGGTGATGAAGGCGCCGGAGAGCACGCCACTCATGACGTTGGGGAAGATGCAGCGAAACAGGATCGTCGGCCATTTGGCGCCGAGGCTTTCGGCGGCTTCCGTCAGCGTGCGGACGTCGATCGCCCGCATCGCGGTATCGACCGCCCGGTACATGTAGGGCAGGGACAGCGTCATGTAGGAGAACATCAACAGCGCATTGGTGCCGGAGATCGAGCCGGTCAGCGGGATCCACGACGAGGAGTTGTAGAGGCGCAGATAGCCGAAGACGATGACGATCGCCGGGATGACCAGCGGCAGAAGGGTGATGAATTCGATGATCGGGCGCACCTGCGGCAGGCGAAGGCGGACCCAATAGGCGGTCGGCACCACCAGCAGCATGCCGAAGACGATGGTCAACACGGCCATCATCATCGAATAGCCGAAGGTCTCGCGGAACTGCAGGTCGGAGAAGACCGAGCGATAGGCGTCGAACGAGTATTCGCCGCGGCGCATGCGCAGCGAGAATTCCAGCGTGCCCAGCAGCGGGATGATGAAGTAGCTTGCACCGATGGCGATGGCGATCCAGGCGCCGAGACGTTGTGCTTTCATTTCTGCCACCGTTCGGCGCGCATACGCAGCCAGATATAGAGAACGTTCGAGATGCCGGTGATGACGATCATGCCGAGCGCCAGCGCATAGCCGAGGTTCGGATTGTGCAGCACGTCGCCGCGGATCTGCGCATAGAGCAGGATCGGCACGATGTTGAGCGAGGACCCGGTCAAGGCATAGGCCGTGGCGATCGCGCCGAAGGCGTTGGCAAACAGCAGGAGCGTGGTGCCGAGCAGGCTCGGCCACAGGATCGGCAGCGCCACCATGCGCCAGTACTGCCAGGTCGAGGCGCCAAGGATTTCAGAGGCTTCGCGCCATTCTTTCTTCAGACCATCGAGCGCCGGCGTCAGGATCAGCACCATCAGCGGGATCTGGAAATACATGTAGGTGATGGTCAATCCGAAAAACGACAGCAGGTTGAAGCCGGTCGAATAGAGATTGAAGCCGAACCATTCGCGCAGGAAGACGGTGACGAGGCCGGTGCGCCCGAGGGTCGCGAGGAAGGCGAAGGCGAGCGGCACGCCGGCGAAGTTCGAGGCGACGCCCGAAAAGGTCAGGAGGCCCGAGCGGATCCAGGTCGGCACGCCGCCGAGCACGATTGCCCAGGCGAGGAAGAAGCCGATCAGCGCGCCGCCGATCGAGGACGCGATCGAGATCCGGATCGAGATCCAGTAGGCGCTGAGGATCGAGGGCGTGAACAGATCGCCGATGTTCTTGAAGGTAAAGCTGCCATCGGGCGTCAGGAACGCGCCGGTGACGAGATAAAGCGTCGGGATGATCAGGAACAGCAGCGCGAAAAGCATGAAGGGGGCAATGCCGAGCCAGTCGATGACGGCTCGCTTGCTGATCAAGGTCGGTGAAGCGGTGCTCATATAGGCTTTCTGTCCCGAGGCTTGCAGTGACCTTTGCGCGTCCGCATGAACGCACAAAGATCGCCTTAGCGCTTTGATTTGCTGCAAAATTCCTTAGATCGATACCGAGCTAAGGAATTGTGCACGAGATTAAACCATGTCGCGCAAAAGCGTGTTGCGGTTTGCGACAACGACATGCGCAAAAACAAGACCTTAAAGCGCAGCAAGCGAATCCTGGTGATCGTGACGCGCTTTAGGGAAACCTCCCCGCGCCGAGGCGCGGAGAGGCGGAAGTCATGGATATTACTGCACGTTTGCGCCGACGACGCTATCCCACTTGGTGGTAATCGCTTCCTTGCCCTTGGCCTGCTCTTCGAGCGTCGGGAAGACAGCCTTTTCGTAGGCTGCTGCCGGCGGCAGCTTGTCGAGCAGTTCCTGCGGGATCTTGCCGTTCTTGGCGAGGTCGTTGAAGCGGATCGGGTGGCAATAGCCCTTCAGCCAGCCGAGCTGACCTTCGTCGGAATAAAGATACTCCATCCACAGCTTTGCCGCGTTCGGGTGCGGCGCGTAGGCCGAGATCGCCTGGACGTAGACGCCGGCGACGACGCCCGAAGCCGGAACGACGACTTCAACCGGCGGGTTGCCGTTGAGGCTGTCGCGCCAGGAAAGGCCGTTGTAGTCCCAGGCGATCACGACCGGGGTCGAGCCCTGCGCGAGCGAGGCGGACTTGCCGATAACCGGAACGAAGTTGCCGGCCTTGTTGACTTCGGCGAAGAAGCCGAGGCCCGTTTCACCAGCCTTGACGGCATCGGTTTCGCCAGCGGCGAGGCCGGCGGCGTAGACGGCCTGAACCGCCTGGTTGGAGGCGCGCGGGTCGCCGGCCATGGCGACCGAGTTGGCGTAGTCCGACTTCTTCAGGTCGGCCCAGTCCTTCGGCACGTCCTTGACGATGTCGGTGTTCACCACGAAGGAGAGAACGCCGTAGTAGTCGCCGTACCAGTAACCTTCGGCGTCCTTGGCCGAATCCGGGATCGAATCCCAAGTGGAGACCTTGTAGGGCTGGATCAGGCCTTCGGCCTTGGCCGACGGACCGAAGGAGAGACCGACGTCGATGACGTCAGGCGCCTGCGGGCCGGTGTTGCCCTTGTTGGCCTTGATGGCTTCGATTTCGTCGCCCGAACCGGCATCCGGGTTCAGCTCGTTGACTTCCAGGCCATACTTGGCCTTGAAGCCTGCGATGACGTCGCCATAGCCGCACCAGTTGTGCGGAAGTGCGATGGTGGTCAGCGAGCCTTCCTTTTTGGCGGCGGCGATGAGCTCTTCGCTCGGCTCGGCAGCGGCGATGGCCGTCGTTGCCAGAAGCATGGCGGTGGAAAGCGAGAGCAGGCGTTGAGTCGTTGAAATCACTGGCGTTCTCCTTATGGGTTTTCAGTCAATTTCGGCGATGCTGTTAAAGAGATGCGATGAAACTTGTGTGACAGCGATCTGTCTGTTCGCGCCGCGCATGTCGTTGGAAGAACAATTCTTTTTTCGACACGGCGCCTTCACTGAAACACACGTGCATAAAATTCCGTGAACGTGCCGGCCACTCCTCCTAAACCGGTTTGCGAAAGATGCGGGTCGAATCGAACAATCCCTCTAGCGTCTTCATCCGGTCGCGGGTTGCGTCCCAGTTGGTGCTCTGGACGGCCTCGATCAGGGCCTCGACCAGAAACAGGATCACCACTGAACTGTCCCAGGCCGAGGGCACCTCGATCTGCGAGCGGAAGACCTTGGAGGCGGATTTTGCCACCGGCGAGCTCCAGCGATCGGTGAAGAGGACGATCTCGACGCCGCGTTCGCGCGCCGATTTCGCCAGCGTCTCCATTTCCTGCTCGTAACGGCGGATGTCGAAGAGAATCAGCACGTCGCCGTGGCGCATGTCGAGCACGTAGTGTGGCCATGCGCTGGCATTCGACGCGATTTCGGTGACACCAGGGCGGATCACCTGCAGATGGGTGAAGAGATAATCGGCAACGGCGCGGGTGATGCGGCCGCCAAGCAGATAGACGTTGCGCTTGCGGTCGGCGATAAGGGCGACCGCCTCGTCGAATTCGCGCGGCTCGATCTGCGCCAGCGTCTCGCGCATGTTGTTCATGGCGGCATCGGCAAAGCGATTGAGCGTGTGGGTGCCCGGCGCGCTTGCGGCCCAGCGGTCATGCTTGGTGATCGGGTTGGAAATCGTGGCTTCCAGCTCCTGGTGCAGCCGCGACTGGAAATCGGGAAAGCCTTTGAAACCAAGCTTTTGCACCATGCGGGCGACGGTCGGAGTCGATACGCCAGCGTTCTCGGCGACCGTGGTGATCGAACCGAGTCCCGATACGGGATAGTTGTCGAGAAGTGTCTCTGCCAACTGTCTTTCCGCGCGGGTCAGCGCGGCGAAGTGGGCGTTGATCACATCCGACACCGTCGTGGGTGTCGCCTTGCTAGTCATAGTCTCCCCTGAACTGGTCTAACGCCAGTTTGTGACAGATTAAACATCGCTGTCACAATTGGAGTCAATCGCAATTTTGAAGAGATCGTTTCAGATTTCGATTGACACTCGCTAATCTCTGAACAAATCTTTTCATTAACGAACGTCTAACGGGGCAAGAGGGGATGCCGGTGTTGACGCGACTTTTGACCGATACAGATGGCGATCCGGTTGCGATCGAGAACGCGGCCGGGAGAGGCGATATCGTTCTCGTTTGCGAACATGCGTCGCGCCGGGTGCCGGAGCGTCTCGGTTCGCTCGGCCTTTCGCCGCAGGCGCTCGAAAGCCACATTGCCTGGGACCCGGGCGCGCTCGCGGTTGCAGAGTTTCTGTCGCGCAAGCTCGACGCGGTCCTGATCTACCAGCGCTTTTCGCGCCTTGCCTATGATTGCAACCGCCCGCCGGAGGCCGACGGCGCCATGCCTGCCGTCAGCGAAGTCTATGAGGTTCCGGGCAACCGCGACATGGCGGAGGAGGAGCGCCGGGCACGGGTCGACGAGATCTACCTGCCGTTTCACGACGCCATCAGCCAGTTCGTGACCGAGCGCAAGGCCAAAGGCCGACCGCCGGTGGTCGTCACGATGCATTCGTTCACGCCCGTCTATTTCGGCAAGCCGCGTTCCGTCGAAGTGGGCATCCTGCATGATGCCGACAGCCGGCTCGCCGATCAGATGCTGACCTTCGCAACCAGGGGCAAGGTCGCCTACGATATCCGCCGCAACGAGCCTTACGGGCCGGCCGACGGCGTTACGCACAGTCTGATCGAATACGGCGTCCACAACGGGCTGCCGAATGTGATGATCGAGATCCGCAACGATCTCATTCGAAACGAGATCGGCCAGAGGGTCATGGCCGATTATCTGGAAGGGCTGCTCAGCAAAGGCGTGGCAGCGCTTTCAGCAAAATAAAGACCCTGGGGAGCGGCTTTGCCGCGGTCCTGTTCCGGCTTGCCGGGGCAGGTGGTGATGGGACCCTGCTGCAATGGGGCGGTCGGGTCTGAAGAAATCAGGGGAAGAAAAATGTCAGACTACAGTGATCTCGACAAAAAGCAGGACATGCAGGTCCTGCATTCGATGGGCTATGCCCAGGAGCTCGAGCGGCGAATGAGCCAGTTCTCGAACTTCGCGGTCTCATTCTCCATCATCTGCATTCTCTCCGGCGGCATCAACTCGCTGGCGCAGGCGACGTCGGGTGCGGGTGGGGCCGCAATCGGCATCGGCTGGCCGCTTGGCTGCTTCATTTCGCTCGTCTTTGCCGTCGCCATGGCGCAGATAAGCTCGGCCTATCCGACGGCCGGCGGCCTTTATCACTGGGGCTCGATCCTCGGCAACCGCTTCACCGGCTGGGTAACCGCCTGGTTCAACCTGCTCGGTCTCGTCACCGTTCTCGGCGCCATCAACGTCGGCACCTATTACTTCTTCATGGGCTCGTTCGGCACGCCGTATTTCGGTCTTGCGGATACGACGCTCACCCGCATCATCTTCCTTGCGGTCATCACGGGCGCTCAGGCGCTGGTAAACCACATGGGCATCGGGCTTACGGCCAAGCTCACCGACTTCTCGGGTTACCTGATCTTCGCAACGGCGATCCTGCTTGCGCTCGTGTGCCTTGCCGTCGCCGACAGCTACGACATCGCCCGCCTCTTCACCTTCTCCAACTATTCCGGCGAGACGGGTGGAAACGTATGGCCGGCGACCTCGGGCACCTGGGTGTTCCTGCTCGGCCTGTTGCTGCCGATCTACACGATCACCGGCTACGACGCCTCCGCGCACACCTCGGAAGAAACCGTAAAGGCGGCAGAATCCGTGCCGCGCGGCATGGTCTCGTCGGTGCTGTGGTCGGCGCTGTTCGGCTACATCATGCTTTGCTCCTTCGTGCTGATGCTGCCGAACATGGACGAAGCCGCCAAGCAGGGCTGGAACGTGTTCTTCTGGGCAATGGACGCGCAGGTTCACCCTGTGATCAAGGACGTGCTCTACCTCGCCATCCTCGTCAGCCAGTGGCTGTGCGGCCTGGCAACCGTCACGTCGGTCTCGCGCATGATCTTCGCCTTCTCGCGTGACGGCGGCCTGCCGGCGTCCAAGGCTCTGGCCAAGGTCAGCCCGAGCTACCGCACGCCGGTGGCTGCGATCTGGACCGGTTCGATCCTCTCCGTGCTCTTCGTCTGGGGCTCGTCGCTGGTCTCGATCGGCGAAACGCCGGTCTATACGATCGTCGTATCGTGCACCGTCATCTTCCTGTTCTTCTCCTTCGCGATCCCGATCACGCTCGGTCTGTTCGCCTGGGGTACGTCGAAGTGGGACAAGATGGGTCCGTGGAACCTGGGCGAGGGCATGTTCAAGCTCTTCGCGGTGCTCTCGATCATCGCCATGGTGCTGATCTTCGTTCTCGGCATCCAGCCGCCAAACGACTGGGCGCTCTACATCACCGTCGGCTTCTTGGCGCTGACTGCGATCATCTGGTTCGGCCTGGAAAACCGCCGGTTCCGCGGTCCGCCGATCGGCGATGAAGTGGCTCGCCGCCAGGCGGAAATCGCCGCTGCCGAAAAGGCGGTCGGCCAAGTCTAACCAATAATGAAATGGGCGGGAGCGCATCTGCAGCTTCCGCCTTTCTTTTTGCGGCCACGGGAACGGCCGCTTGCCGAAACATGGGATGAAATTTGATGAGCTATTCGTTCGAGCAATTGAAAGAGGATGTCGCCGCCGGCCGCATCGATACGGTTCTCGCCTGCCAAGTCGACATGCAGGGCCGGCTGATGGGCAAGCGCTTCCACGCGCAGTATTTCGTCGACAGCGCCTGGCAGGAAACGCATAGCTGCAACTACCTGCTGGCGACCGACATGGAGATGGAGACCGTCTCCGGCTACAAGGCGACGAGCTGGGAGAAGGGCTATGGCGACTACACGATGAAGCCGGACCTTTCGACGCTGCGGCGCATTCCGTGGCTCGAAGGCACCGCACTCGTGCTGTGCGACATGCTCGATCATCACACCCATGCCGAAGTGCCGCATTCACCGCGCGCCATCCTGAAGAAGCAGATCGCGCGGCTGGAGGCGATGGGCCTCAAGGCGTTCATGGCGAGCGAGCTCGAATTCTTCCTGTTCGATCAGACCTATGACGACGCGCGCCAGTCCGGCTATCGCGACCTGCAGCTGGTCAGCGGCTACAACGAGGACTACCACATCTTCCAGACCACCAAGGAAGAGGATGTAATGCGGGCGATCCGCAACGGCCTGCAGGGCGCGGATATCCCGGTCGAGAATTCCAAGGGCGAGGCGTCCGCCGGCCAGGAAGAGATCAACGTGCGCTATGCCGACGCGCTGACGATGGCCGACCGGCATGCGATCATCAAGAACGGCTGCAAGGAGATTGCCTGGTCGCGCGGCAAGGCGATCACCTTCCTCGCCAAGTGGAACTATTCGGCCGCGGGCTCCTCCTCGCATATCCACCAGTCGCTGTGGAGCCCTGACGGCAAGACGCCGAAATTCTTCGACAAGGACGGCAAATACGGCATGTCGGAGCAGATGCGCCAATATGTGGCCGGCCTGCTCAGCCACGCCAGCGAGATCACCTATTTCCTCGCGCCCTACATCAACTCCTACAAGCGCTTCATGGCCGGCACCTTCGCGCCGACCAAGGCGGTGTGGAGCAAGGACAACCGCACGGCCGGCTACCGCCTCTGCGGTGAAGACACCAAGGCGATCCGCATCGAGTGCCGCGTCGGCGGCTCCGATCTCAACCCTTATCTCGCCTTCGCGGCTTTGCTCGCGGCCGGCATTTCCGGTATCGAAGGCAAGATGGAACTGGAAGCGCCCTTCGTCGGCGATGCCTACGGCGGCAAGAACGTGCGCGAGATCCCGCGCACCCTGCGCGCCGCCACCGAGGCGCTGACGGGGTCCAAGATGCTGCGTGCCGCCTTCGGCGACGACGTCATCGACCACTATGTCCGCGCGGCCGAGTGGGAGCAGGAAGAATACGACCGTCGCGTCACCGACTGGGAAGTGGCGCGCGGCTTCGAGCGGGCCTGACAAGGCCGGAAACTTAGATCTCAGTGGCCGGTCCGGTACCAAGGGCCGGCTACGCCGTCATTCGAAATGGAAGCAGGAAGACGATCATGAGCATGATCAAGTGTATTTCTCCGGTGAACGGAGAGGTTTATGCCGAGCGCCCGGCGCTGCCGCTGGAAATGGCCAAGCAGGCCGTCGCCCACGCGCGCCAGGCGCAGAAGAGCTGGGCCCGCCGTCCGCTGGACGAGCGCGTCAACCTGGTACTATCAGGCGTTGCCCGTCTCAACGAGATGGTCGACGAGGTCGTGCCGGAACTGGCCTGGCAGATGGGCCGGCCGGTGCGCTACGGCGGCGAGTTCAAGGGTTTCAACGAGCGCTCGAACTATGTCGCTTCGATTGCTGCCGACGCGCTGAAGCCGATCCTCGTCGAAGAGAGCGACCGCTTTGGCCGTCGTATCGAGCGCGAGCCGCATGGCGTGGTCTTCGTCATCGCGCCGTGGAACTACCCCTACATGACCGCGATCAACACGGTCGCGCCGGCGCTGATGGCCGGCAACACGGTGGTCATCAAGCATGCCAGCCAGACGATCCTCGTCGGCGAACGCATGGTGCGCGCCTTCGTCGAGGCCGGCGTTCCGGCCGACGTGTTCCAGAACGTTTTCCTCGACCATGAGACGACGGCGGCGCTGATCGCGGCGAAAAGCTTCGACTTCATCAACTTCACCGGCTCGGTCGAAGGCGGCCGGTCGATCGAGCGCGCGGCCGCCGGAACGTTCACCGGTCTCGGCCTCGAACTCGGCGGCAAGGATCCGGGCTATGTCATGGAAGACGCCGATCTCGATGCGGCCGTCGACACGCTGATGGATGGCGCTACCTTCAATTCCGGCCAGTGCTGCTGCGGCATCGAGCGCATCTATGTGCATGAATCGCTCTATGACGCCTTCGTCGAGAAGTCGGTTGCCTGGGTGTCGAACTACAAGCTCGGCAACCCGCTCGATCCGGAAACGACGCTTGGCCCGATGGCGCACAAGCGCTTCGCCGCAACTGTGCGCGAGCAGATCGCCGATGCGATCGCCAAGGGCGCCAAGGCGCTGGTCGATCCGAAACTATTCCCGCAGGATGATGGCGGCGCCTATCTCGCGCCGCAGGTGCTTGTTGATGTCGATCACTCGATGGCCTTCATGCGCGAAGAAACCTTCGGTCCGGCGGTCGGCATCATGAAGGTGAAGAGCGACAGCCAGGCGATCGAGCTGATGAACGATTGCCAGTACGGTCTGACCGTGTCGCTGTGGACCCAGGATGCGGACCGCGCCTCGCGCATCGGCCGCGACCTTGAAACCGGCACCGTTTTCATGAACCGCGCCGACTATCTCGATCCGGCCTTGTGCTGGACCGGCGTCAAGGAAACCGGCCGCGGCGGCTCGCTTTCGGTCATCGGCTTCCAGAACCTTACCCGTCCGAAATCCTACCATCTGAAGAAAGTCACAGCATGACGATCACCGCGAACTGGAGCTACCCGACCGCCATCAAGTTTGGCGCCGGCCGGATCAAGGAGCTTGCCGAACATTGCAAGGCTGTCGGCATGAAGAAGCCGCTGTTGATCACCGACCGTGGCCTGGCGCCGATGCCGATCACGCAGAATGCGCTCGATATCCTCGAGGCCAACGGCCTTGGCCGGGCGATCTTCGCCGACGTCGATCCGAACCCGAATGACGTCAACCTCGCCGCCGGCGTCAAGGCGTTCAAGGACGGCGGCCATGATGGCGTCGTCGCCTTCGGCGGCGGTTCCGGCCTCGATCTCGGCAAGTGCGTGGCCTTCATGGCCGGCCAGAGCCGCCGCCCGGTCTGGGACTTCGAGGATGTCGGCGACTGGTGGACACGTGCGAGCGTCGAAGGCATCGCGCCGATCGTCGCGGTGCCGACGACAGCGGGCACCGGCTCAGAGGTTGGCCGCGCCAGCGTCATCACCAACTCCGCCAGCCATGTGAAGAAGGTGATCTTCCACCCGAAGTTCCTTCCAGCCGTCACCATCTGCGACCCGGAACTGACGGTCGGCATGCCGAAAGTGATTACCGCCGGCACCGGCATGGACGCCTTTGCCCATTGCCTGGAAGCCTATTCTTCGCCGTTCTACCATCCGATGTCGGCCGGTATCGCGCTTGAAGGCATGCGCCTGGTCAAGGAATACCTGCCGCGCGCGTACAAGGACGGCACCGATATCGAAGCACGCGCCAACCTGATGAGCGCGGCCGCCATGGGTGCCGTCGCCTTCCAGAAGGGGCTCGGCGCGATCCATTCGCTGTCGCATCCGGTCGGTGCGATCTACAACACCCATCACGGCATGACCAATGCCGTGGTGATGCCGCCGGTGCTGCGCTTCAACCGCAGCGCGATCGAGGACAGGATCGTCAGGGCGGCCGCCTATCTCGGCATTTCCGGTGGCTTCGACGGTTTCTACGACTACGTGCTGAAGCTGCGCGAGGAACTCGGCGTTCCCGACAAGCTTTCCGCACTCGGCGTCGGCACCGACCGTATCGACGAGATGTCGGAAATGGCGATCGTCGATCCGACCGCCGGCGGCAACCCGGTTGAACTGACGCTCGATGCGGCCAAGAAGCTGTTCAGGGAGTGCATTTGACCGCCGGCAAGTCGCTCTAAAGTAACTGACCGTTAATTTTCTTCGGCCCGGGAAACCATTGGTTTTCCGGGCTTTTTCGCGCCCTGCCTGCGGATTTGGCAGGGCGGGGGTTAATCTTCGCCAACGAAAATTTCCAATTCGTTAACCATGTTCTGAAAGGTTCTATTAAGCGGCATTGCCCGGCGAAGCATCGGTTGGGCAGGCCACGGAACACAGGACAGAATGAGGAAGAAGATGGCGGTCATCACATTCGCCAATGCAAAGGGCGGCGCGGGCAAGACGACGGCGGCGCTGATCCTGTCGACGGAACTGGCGAGACAGGGACACCGTGTTGTGGTCCTCGATGCCGATCCGCAGCGTTGGATCACCAGCTGGGCGGAAAACTCCGGCCAGATCGCCAATCTCTCCGTCATCTCGCATATCACGCCGGCATCGCTGGAATGTCATATCCGGGAAATGAAGGACGAAGCCGACTACATCATCATCGACCTCGCCGGCGCCAAGGATCAGATCGTCGCTTTGGCTCTCGCTCTTTCCGACCAGGTGCTGATCCCGGTGCAGGGCTGCGCGATGGATGCGCGCGGTGCCGTGCAGATCCTCGAGCTCATCCGCCAGATCGAGGACAGGTCGCGTGTGCGCATCAACCATTCCGTCGTTCTCACCCGGGTCAATTCTCTGGTGACGACGCGGGCGCTGCAGACCATCAAGACTTTGCTTGCTTCGCGCGGCGTCTCCGTGCTCGACACGCCGATCGTCGAGCGCGTTGCCTATCGCGAGATTTTCGACTGCGGCGGCACGCTTCAGTCGATGGATGATACCCGCGTCAGCAACCTCGACAAGGCCCGCGAAAATGCAGCTGCGCTTGCCAAGGAAGTGCAGGCTCTGACGCCGGTGAGGGCGCGCCGCTCCTGGGCTTCGCGTGCACCATCCTGGGCGACGCGGCGCGCGGCCTGATCAGGGATCGGCATACGAAGTTAGCCGCTTTGAAGACTGCCATAACCGGAATTGATGTTCGTCAATTCCGGTTGAATCGCGTTGCGACCACCCGAAAAGGCTGTTGCCCGTAAGGCTTCCTTTACCATGGGCTTATACCAGTGCTGGTGGAAAGCGATTGCACCTTATGGCGGTTTGCGAGGGTGCAGGTAGCCGCCATGATTGCGGCAAGGATTGTGGATTCGACCTTTCTCGCTTGGTCTCCCGTCCAGCTTCCATGATCCAGCAAGAGCATGCAGGGAAATCGCGCATGAAAACGGAACACGTCGCTGCCGGCAAGGAAGACATTGCCGGTCGTCTCAATTTCATGGCGCTTGACGATGCCGCCAAGGCGAGCCTGAAGGCCCTGAAGCCGATCCTCGAAAAGGAGCTGGCGCCGGCGCTCGACAAGTTTTACGCCCGGGTCAAAAAGACGCCGGAGACGAACCGCTTCTTCTCGTCGGATGCGCACATCAACCGCGCCAAGGGCGCGCAGGTCGGCCACTGGGCCAACATCGCCGACGCCAATTTCAACGACGAATATGGCGCGAAGGTCCGCACCATCGGCCAGGTGCACGCCCGTATCGGGCTGGAGCCGCGCTGGTATATCGGCGGCTACGCGCTGATCGCCGAACATCTGATCACGGAGATCGTCAAAGCGAATTGGCCAAAGGGCGGTCTGTTTTCGCGCCAGACGACCTCGGCGGAAGAGATGAGCGCGATGCTTTCGAGCCTCGTCAAGGGCATGTTCCTCGACATGGACCTGTCGATCTCGGTCTATATGGACGCCTCCGACGTCACGAAGCAGCGCGCGGTGCAGGAAGAGGTACTGGCGACCGAACGCAAGCTCGTCAGCCAGACCTTCGGCGTTGCCCTGAAGAAGATCTCCGACGGTGACCTGACGGCGCGCATCGCCGCCGATTTGCCGGTTGCCTACGAGGAACTCGGCGAGAACTTCAACCATGCGATCAGCGAGCTTGCCCGCGCGATCGGCGGCATCGAGGCCGGCGCCAGCCAGATCCATCTGAGCGCCAAGGAAATTGCGGCAGCAGCCAACGATCTCGCCAAGCGCACCGAACGCCAGGCGGCAAACCTCGAGGAGACGGCCGCTGCCGTCGAACAGGTGACGCGCACCGTCAAGCAGACGGCCGAAGGCGCCGATCAGGCGAACTCGACGGTGATTGCCGCCCGCGCCAATGCCGAGCGGAGCGGCGAGGTGGTCAGCCACGCGATTGAGGTGATGCAGGAAATCCAGACCTCGTCTGCGAGCATCGCCCGCATCGTCGACGTCATTGACGAGATTGCCTTCCAGACCAACCTGCTTGCGCTCAACGCCGGCATCGAGGCGGCGCGTGCCGGCGAGGCGGGCAGGGGCTTTGCGGTTGTCGCTTCGGAAGTGCGGGCGCTCGCCCAGCGCTGCGCCGATGCGGCCAAGGACATCCAGGGCCTGATCGCCAAGTCGCGCGGCCAGGTGGATGATGGCGTCAGCTCGGTCAACCAGGTCGCCCAGTCGCTGCAGCAGATCGTCTCGCAGGTGGTCGAAGTCAGCTCGGTCTTCGGCAACATCCGCGCCAGCACGGCGGAACAGGCCACCGGCCTGCAGGCGGTCAATACGGCGATCGGCCAGATGGATCAGATCACCCAGCAGAATGCTGCCATGGTTGAAGAAGCCAATGCCGCGAGCCAGGCGCTGACGGTGGAATCAGAACAGATCGCGCTGAAGCTGAAGGCGTTCCAGACGTCTACCCAGGTTCACGTCGGCACCGCGTCCGGTTATCGCCGCGCGGCCTTAGCCCACGTATCGCAGTATGGGCAATAGCGCCTCGGATCATCCCGGTCCGGGGCGCTGTCTATTATAGCCAGAGTTTTATGAGCGCACTTGGATCGCCGGCGAAGTTCGTAGGAATTTCGGCGTCCGCTGTGATCATGGTAAGTTTTGACCACTCAGTCAGCCCCGAGCTTGTCTTCGTGACGTTCCGTCCCCGGGCTTCACTTCTCCGGTCGTCATCCTCGGGCTTGACCCGAGGATCCCGTTCTGCAGTTCCACGAAAGCACATGCCAATTTCGCGTGGCAGGCCCTGGATCCTCGGGTCAAGCCCGAGGAAGACGGAGGATGGGGTGCCACCTGCGCATGAACGTGCGTCGACATGGCGCCCGTCTCAGACGGAGTTCACCATCTTCGATGTCTGCAAGGGATGTCTCGTCGCGCGTTGACGAAACCGCTCAGAACCGGCGGTCGACCAGATGCTTGGCCTGTGCGCCCGCATGGTAGAAGGCGGACTTGACGCTGCGCCAGGTGTCGGGCGTCACAGGCGTTTCGGCAAGCGGGATCGCGGAGGTCTGGCCGGTGACGTGGTCGGCGAGCGCCTTGCCGAAGACGGTGCCGGGTGCGATGCCGCGGCCGTTGTAGCCGCTGACGGAGACGACGTTCGGCGCCAGCGTATGCATGGCCGGCAGGTTGTTGGTCGTCATGCCGATGCGGCCGTCCCACCAGTATTCGAAGCGGAAATCGCCGATATAGGGGAAGAGCTTGCGCACGGAGCGGGCGGCGAAGGCGCGGTGCGTGCCCTCGGCCATCGCATCGAGCCGGCCGATCGAACCGAAGATCAGGCGGTTCTGCTGGTCCATGCGGAACGAGGTCATGACAAGGCCCGTATCCCATGTGCCCTGGCGCTCCGGCAGGATGCGGCTTGCGACCTTTTCCGGGAGCGGATTGGTGGCGAATTGGAAGTAGGGCAGGATCGTCAGTTCCTGCGTGTGTTCCTGCCACGGGGTCTCGGCAAACATGCCGCCATAGGCATTGGTGGCGAGGATCACCTGCTTGGCCCTGACGATGTTCTGGCCGGCTCTCAGCACCCAGGTTTCGCCCTTGCGTTCGGCGCCGACGAGCGCAGTGTCGGTATAGATCTCGGCACCGGCGGCAAGGGCCGCACGGGCAAGGCCGCGGGCATAGGCAAGCGGCTGGATCGTGCCGGCGCGACGATCGAGAAGCGCACCGGAGAAACCTTCAGCGCCCGAGAGCGCGCTCGATCGCTCGGCCGAGAGAACCTCGACCGGCGCTCCGCGCTTCTTCCATTGGGTCTCGCGGTCGCTGATATCCTTCAAGCCTTCGGCGCCGACGGCCATGTGCAGGGTGCCGTTGCGGACGGCTTCGCAGGAGATGCCGTGCTTCTCGACCAGGGCATAGACCATTGCCGGGCCGTCGCCGAGTTCGCCGAGCAGGCGGTTGCCGGCCTCGAGCCCCAGCGTCGCGATCAGATCGTCGGGCTTGACCCACATGCCGGCATTGACGAGGCCGACATTGCGGCCGGAGCCGCCGAAGCCGATCATCTTCGCCTCGATCGCCGTGGCCTTGACGCCTTTTTCCGCGAGATGAAGTGCAGCCGAAAGACCGGTGAAGCCGCCGCCGATGATGGCGACATCTGTCGTCAGGTCGCGGGCAAGCGGGCGCGTGTCCGGCGCTGCCGGTGCCGTCGCATGCCAGAGGTTGGGCAAGGTGCGCTCGGTCGCCATCGCGGACATTCCTTCGGTCAAGGGCCTGAAATTTAGAGGTGGCTAAGTGATAGGGCCATCGCCTCGAAAATTCTCATGACAATGTTTCATGAGGTCATGAGGGGTTTCATGAGGTCATGAAGGTTGACTGTGGGGCGTCCGCAAAAAAATGACCGCAGCCGGTTCGTGGGCGGCCGCGGTCTGGGTCGTGTCGGTGGAGTAGTCGGGTGTAAATGTCTTTGCCGGGTCGGCGGTCCGCCGCACCGGCCCTATGGGTTCCGATGAAAATAACCTGACCGATGACGTCATCGATCAGGCAAGCTCATTTTCAACGGAGACATGTCGCTGTCACTCCCCCAATTGGGGGACGGGATGCGAAAAAAGCTGCGATTTCAGTCAATTCCACCGGGGTTCCTACGCGGCAACGCTTGCCACGGTCGGCAAAGAAGAAAGCCCGGGTGGTACCCGGGCTTTGATCGTTTTCTGCGGGATGTATCGAGCGGCTGATGCCTCAGTCTGCGAATTCGACCGTGACGCCGACACTCACCATCTTGGCAAGTTCCGTTGCGTCCCAGTTGGTCAGGCGAACGCAGCCGTGGCTCTGGGTCTTGCCGATCTTGGAGGGCTCCGGCGTGCCATGAATGCCGTAGGTCGGCTTCGAGAGCGCGATCCAGACCGTGCCGACCGGGCCGTTCGGCCCCGGCTGCAGCGTCAGGATCTTGTCGTTGTTGCCCTGCTTGAAGTTGATCTTCGGGTTGTAGGTGTAGCCGGGATTGAGCGCGATGCGCTCGACATTGACGATGCCTGACGGCGAGGGCGTGTCGGACGAGCCGATCGTTGCCGGGTAGGCGGCGACGAGCTTGTCGGCGGCATCATAGGCCAGAACCTGCTTGCGGGCCTTGTCGGCAACGATGCGCGCGACCTTTTCCTTGCGGTTTTCTCCGGGATTGATGACCTTGATGATCGTGCCCGGAATGGTGAAGTCCACGCCTGGGTTGAGCTCGCGCAGATAGGTCTCGTCCATGTGGAACTTCTCGCCGAGCATTTCGGTCGTCGCGGTGAAGGACATGTGCGGCAGCATCGCCTTGTGGGCGTAGTCGTCGGGGATCGAGGCGACATAGGGGCCTGCGGCATCGGCGGCCGTGATCGTATAGCTGGTGATCGGCAGGCCGCCGTTCATGCGCAGGCGCTCGAGGATATCTTCGGTGTTGTTCGGATCGAGCGTTTCGCCGGTTGACTGCTGCCAGGCCTCGATCGCCTTGGTGACGTTCGAGCCCATCTTGCCGTCGATGACGCCGGGCGAGAAACCTTCGCGGTCGAGGAAGACCTGCAGCGCGGTGATTTCGGCGCGCGACTTGGACTTGACCGATATGGCCGGCGGCATGGACTGCCGCAATGGCTGCTCATATTGCGGATCGATCGCCGCCTCTTCGCTGCCGTCGATCAGGCCGGGCAGGCTGTTGGGCAGGTCGTTGCGCTCGACCGAGGGCGGCACCACGTCGCGATAGGCCGGATCGCGATAGTCTTGAATGGATCCGGTGACATCGCCCGGCTCGGAATAGCCGTAGCCGCGGTCGCCGTTGCGGCGGTTGGAATAGACATCGACGTCGCCCTGGCGGCGATAGGCGCGATAGCCGTCGGACGGTACTACGGTTGCGACCACGTTGCCCCAGTTGTCGACCAGCACGGTGCGGCCGCGACGGTCACGCATGGTGCGCACTTCATCGGGGCCCGGCATATAGTCGAGAATTTCGCCTTCCGGCGTCACCAGCATCACGTCGCCATTGCCGCGGCGATTGCGGCCGTAACCTTCCTGAGCAAAGGCGGATGCAAGATCCACGGCGAGGAAGCCGGCTGCGGCGAGGAGCGAGAGGCCGGTGCGGGTCGCTGACGTCACGATAAAACCTGTTCTCATGGTGGTTGATGTGGCGCGGTACATTTGGATTTCGACGTTAATGTGAAAAAAGTGAATTCATCATGAATAAGCGGTTAAATTCTATCTAGGCGCACCCTTAGCAGCTTTCAACCGATGAAAAACAGCCCCTGTCGGCTATCATGTCTTTGTGATCGCTGTGATTCCCGTGAGTTGGACTGGAGGCTGGTGCATGCGAACGAGATTTGATGCACCCGATAACGAACAGGAGAATCATCTGCTGTTCGACCGTCTGTCGGCACTCGATATCGCCGCCTTCGTCGTTGATGGCGTCGATCTTTCGCCGGGTACCGCGATCCCCTCCGATGGCGACCCGCGCATCGACCGGGCACTCGCCGGTTTTCTCTTTACCTGCGGACCAGACCACATCCGCCATCCCGAACCGATTGCCGGCCGCGGGGAAGGCACGCGCTATCCCTTGCACGGTTCGCTTGCCGGCACGCCGGTCAAGCACACGCACATGTCCGCCGACACCACGCTTTGCATCGCCACCGTCGAGGTCAATCTTGCCGATGGCGGCCACGCGCTCCTGGAACGGCGCTGGCATGTGGATGCGGACCGACATGAGGTGATGCTGGAAGACCGGCTCACCAACACCGGCGCCGGCGCCTTTCCGCCGATGATGATGTACCACCTCAATATTGCCGGCCGACTGGTCGGCGACGCGACCCGCATAACCAGTCCGTCTTTTGCCGAGGGTGAACGGGCCTGGCGCTTCGGCGAGGGCGAGAGCGCGCATTTCTGCATCCCGGCCAGCGTCGGGGCCGACGGCTGGTCCGAAGTGGCGCTTTCGCCGCTGGTCGGTGCGGGCGGGAAGTGCTTGGCGGTGCGCTTTCGCGCCGACACGCTGCCTTACTTGCAGATGTGGCGCTGTCAGCGTGGTGCGGCCGATGTCATCAGCATCGAGCCTGCGTCGCATCGCCTCGCCAAGCGGCCGGAGCTTGCTGCTGCCGGTGAGCTGCAACTGCTCGAGCCCGGGCAGACACAGACCTATGCGCTTGCCTTCGGTGTCTCCTGACTGAGCGATTGGAATTGACGCCGGCGGGCACCGCGCCTACATCAGTGGCCAAGGTTTTTTGCAGGGATTAAGCGACCATGGACATCCGCCCGATCAACGATGAATACTCGGTTTCCGGCCAGATCACGGTCGAAGACCTCGACCAGATCAAGGCGCTTGGCTTCAAGTCCATCGTCTGCCACCGCCCCGATTTCGAGGCGCCGGACCAGCCGACCTTCGATTCCATCGCAGCGCGCGCGCAGGAGCTGGGCATCGAGACCATGCACATCCCGGTCGGCCCGATGGGCGTGACGGCGGATGCGGTCCAAAAGATGGTCGACGCGCTTGACGAATTCCAGCGCCCGATGCTCGGCTATTGCCGCTCCGGCGCTCGCTCGACGGCGGTCTTCCAGCAGACACAGCATATTCGCGGCTGAGCCGGCCTACCGCAGCATAAGGGCGCACTTCGTGCGCCCTTTGCGACGATGTGTCCTCGGGTCCACATAGCCCCCAAGGGATGCATGCCCCAGGGAATGCGCACCTGACGCGCCGGCTCGACCGCGGTTCGGATACACGAACGGCGGAGGATATGGCATGACGGGAATACATTTGATCGAACGCGAGCAGTGGGCTGAAAAGCCCGATGTCTGGCAGGGCGAGTTCCAGGGCGGCTCCTATGGCGCCGACGTTTCGGTGATGTTTTATACCACCGACAAGGTTGGCGGCGGGCCGAAGCTGCACCGTCATCCCTATCCCGAGACCTTCATCATCCGCACCGGCCGCGCGCTGTTTACCGTCGGCGATCGCAAGATCGAGGCAGAAGCCGGGCAGATCGTCGTGGCGCCGGCCAACGTGCCGCACAAGTTCGAAAACCTCGGACCTGGGCGCCTGGAAACCACCGACCTGCATGTGACCGGTGCGTTTGCGACGGAGTGGCTGGAATAAGCAAGAAGCGGCAACTCAGTATAGAGGAGGACACCACCTCCCTGCGTCGTCGACACGACGCAGCTGGATTCCTGTGACAAGCACAGGAATGAGGGAGCGCTAGGAGGTGTCGCAGCGCGCATGCCGCGTTTGCGGAGATGTGCGATCACGTCGGAAACGGGCTCGGTTGGCCGCAACAGTTCCATGCCCTCATTCCTGTGCTTGTCACAGGAATCCAGCCACGGCGCGTCGGCGCCGTGATTGAAGCGTGCTCGAAGGAAAACCTGCCCGTTCCGCTCAGCCTTTCCTTATTTCGCTCAGCGTGCGCGTCGGGGTGATGGCTTCCGGATCGAGCTTGATCTCGATGATCGCCGGCTTGCCGCTGGCGCGGGCGCGCAGGAATGCATCGGCAAACTCCTCAGTCTTTTCCACCGTCTCGCCGTGGCCGCCATAGGCGCGGGCAAGGGCGGCAAAGTCAGGATTGGTCAGGTCCGTGGCGCTGACGCGGCCGGGATAATCCCGCTCCTGGTGCATGCGGATCGTGCCGTAGATGCCGTTGTTGACAACCACAGTGATGATCGGCAGGCGGTAACGCACGGCAGTTGCGAATTCCTGACCGTGCATCAGGAAACAGCCGTCGCCGGCAAAGCAGATGACTTCGCGATCCGGGTGCAGATGCTTGGCGGCAACGGCTGCCGGCAGGCCGTAACCCATGGAGCCGGAGGCGGGGGCTGCCTGTGTTGCGTATCTGCGGAAGCGGTGGAAGCGATGCACCCAGGTGGCGTAGTTGCCGGCGCCGTTGGTGAAGATGGTGTCTTCCGGTGTGTTCGCCTCGATCCAGTTCATGATCGGGCCCATGCGCACGTCGCCGGGGCCGGTTTCCGGCGGTGTCGACCACTTGAGGTAACCTTCATGCATCGCCCTGGTGCGTGCCGACCACACCGGCTCGGCCGCTGGCGCGAGCCCTTCGAGTGCTGTGACGAAATCGCGGGGGCTGGCGGCGATCGGCAGTTCCGGCCGATAGACGCGGCCGAGTTCGGATGCATCGGGGTGGACATGGACAAGCGTCTGGCGCGGATAGGGCGCATCCATCAGCGTATAGCCGGACGACGGCATTTCGGAGAAGCGCCCTCCGACCAGAAGCACCAGATCAGCTTCCTTGATCTCTTTTGCCAGCGCCGGGTTGATGCCGATGCCGACATCGCCGGCATAGTTGGGGTGCAGGTGGTCGAACAGCATCTGGCGGCGGAAGGAGCAGCCGACAGGCAGGCTCCAGCGCTCGGCAAAGCGCTGGAATTCGGCGACGCTGTCAGCCGTCCAGCGCGTGCCGCCGAGGATGGCGATCGGGCGCTTGGCGCCTTCGAGCAGCGCGCCGAGCTGCTTGATCTGGGACGGACCCGGATGGCCCTCGACCGGCTGGTAGGGCTTTGCCGCTGGCGCCTCGGCGCTGCGCGTAAGCATGTCCTCGGGAAGCGTCAGCACGACCGGGCCCGGCCGGCCTGAGGTCGCGACCGCGAAGGCGCGGGTGACGAATTCGGGAATGCGGGCGGGATCGTCGATCTCGCCGACCCATTTCGCGACCTCGGTGAAGGCGCGGCGATATTCGATCTCCTGGAAGGCTTCGCGCTCGCGAGCCTCGCTCTGGACCTGGCCGATGAACAGGATCATCGGGATCGAATCCTGCCGGGCCACATGCAGGCCGGCCGACGCATTGGTGGCGCCGGGGCCGCGCGTTACCATGCAGATGCCGGGCTCGCCGCTGAGCCGCCCCCAGGCATCGGCCATCATTGCAGCGCCCCCCTCCTGGCGGCAGACGACGACATCGATGTCGGTGTCGTAGAGCGCATCCAGCACCGCCAGATAGCTTTCCCCCGGTACGCAGGCGATGCGTTTGACGCCATTGGCGACGAGCGCGTCGACGACGAGCTGACCTCCAGTTTTCATGCTTTCCTCCCGATAGTCATTCTTTTGTTTTCAGATCACTTGTTTTCAGATCGCCGGCGAAACCGGAGCGATGCTCGCGGTCTTGTCGACCCGGCGTTCCCGCCAGATGATGTAGAGGCCGGAGCCGATGATGATGGAAATGCCCAGCCATTTCAGCGCGTCGGGCAGGTCGCCGAAGACGAGCCAGCCGAAGATCGTCGCCGAGACGATTTCGAGATATTGCAGCGGCGCCAGCACCGAGGCGGGGGCGGAGCGATAGGCATAGACCCCAAGCACGCCGGAGATAGTGGCGGTGACGCCGACGCCGAGCAGATAGAACCAGGTGTTGCCCTCGGGCCAGACCGGGTCGAAGATACCAGATCCGCTGCCTTCGCCGAGCCAGAGCAGTACGAGACAGAAGAGACCGCCCCAGATGCCGGCATGGAACTGCATCGACCACGGGTCCTCATTCTGCGCCACCATGCGCGTCACCAGCAGGAACACCGCCAGGCCGAAGGCGGCGACGATCGGCAGCAGCGCGATCAGGCCCACCTCCTGCATGCTTGGCTGGATGACAAGGAGCGCGCCGAGGAAACCGACGGCACAGGCGGTGTAGCGCCGCCAGCCGATCGTCTCCTTGAGGAAGATGCTGCCGAGGATGGTGAGGATGATCGGCTCGACGAAGAAGATGGCGATGGCGTCGGCCACCTCCATTACCTTCAGCGTGGTGATGAAGGACAGCATGGTGACGACAAGCAGGCCGCCGCGCAGCGCGTGCAGCCCGGTCTTGCGCCAGGTGAGGTCGAACAGGCTGCCGCGCACGAGCACGATCGGCAGGATGAAGACGACCTGCAGGATGAAGCGCACGGCGGTGATCTGTGCCGACGGTACTGTCGAGATCGCGAGCTTGGCGAAGATGTCGATCAGCGGCGACAACAGCACCGAAAGGACCATCAGCGTCAGGCCGAAGGAGATGCGGTCATTGGCGTTGGAGGTCTTGGGGAGGGACATGTCTGCCATGATGATGTCGGGTCAGGTCCTCTTGCCGGCCACAGCCTTGGCGGCAACAGAATGGCCGACAGAAGATTTGCCGACGGCCGATTGGCACCAGGCCGCAAACTCCGCTGTTGCCTTCTCACGGCCGATTTCGTTGAGCGTCTCGTGGCGCATGCCCTCATGGATCGTTACCGATACATCCGTCATTCCGCGCGCCTTCATGCGCTCGCCGAGCCAGCGGACGGCACCGCCGTTTTCGGTCGAGGGATCGGCGCTGCCGCCGACGAGATGAACAGGCAGGCCGGCGGGCAGGCGCGCCAGCCGGTCGGCCCGTGCGCCGGCAAAGGCGAGCCGCATCAGATCCAGCCAGAGCGACACCGTCGCGTCGAAGCCGCTCAGCGGATCGGCGATATATTTGGCCACCTCCGCCTCGTCGCGCGACAGCCAGTCGGAATCGGTCTTGCGATCCTTGATCGCCTGACCCCAGGCGCCAAAAGTGAGCTTCGACAACAGCGGGCTCGGCACATCCGAGCCCTTGAGCGCCTTTTCGATCTTCAGGATCAACTGGCCGCCGCGCCCGGCGATACCAGGGCGGAAATTCGAGTTCCAGACGGCGAGTGCATCGTAGAGACCTGGATCGGTCTCGGCGGCGTTGAGCGCGATCAGCCCGCCCATCGAGTGACCGAAGAGGATGACCGGCAGGCCGCCCGGATGGGCGGCGGTGGCGAGCGTGCGCATGGCCCTGATGTCGGCAAACACCTTGTCGAGACCTGAGCTGTTCGAGAACATGGCCAGCGGCGCATCCGGCGCGCGCGTCGCGCCATGTCCGCGATGGTCGTGGGCATAGACGTGAAAGCCGTGGCCGGCCATCGCCTCGGCAAAACGGGCATAGCGGCCGGAATGTTCGGCAAGGCCATGGCTGACAAGAAGAATGCCACGCGCGTCGGCAGCTGCCGGAAAATGGCGCCAGTTCAAGATAGCGCCTGTCGGGCTCTGATGCGTCCTCACCTGCCCGAACATGCCTTCTCCCGGACCAATCGTCAGACTCTGCCGATATCAAATCGATTTACAGGGGAAAGGCAATCGCTGCTTGTTGATCGTTACGCATGAGGTCACAAGCGATTTCGCGGACCTGTAATTAACAGTTGCAATTTTCCCGTTTTGAGCGATATTTGTTCCCGTTTTGTTTTATCGGGAGAGTGTCATGGCATGTTGGAGTAAAGCGGTATCAAGTCCAATGACAATTGTTGCGATGGCGCTGGCAATGCTGCTTGCTCCATCCTCGTTTGCCTTGGCGCAAGAGAAGGTTGATGCCGCGGCGGAAGGCGCCTCGGGCCGCACGGAATATGTGCTTGCCGTCAGCTGGCAGCCGGGCTTCTGCGAGACGCGGCCGCAACGCAAGGAATGCGCCAACCAGACGGCCGAACGTTTCGATGCCACGAACCTGTCGCTGCACGGGCTCTGGCCCTTGCGCAAGAGCTATTGCGGGGTGGCGGCCGAGATGCGCACCCAGGACCGCAAGGGCGACTGGCTCGATCTGCCGAAGCTCGCCATGGCCGATGATACGGCGGCGCGGCTGCTGGTCGCCATGCCGGGCGTTCAATCCGGCCTCGATCGTCACCAATGGTTGCGCAGCGGCACCTGCCAGACGGCACCGGTCGACGACTATTTCGCCACGCAACTGCATATGCTCGACGAGCTCAACCGGTCCGCCGTCGGCGCGCTCTTTCGGGCGCGTATCGGCTCGGAACTCGATGAGAAGGCGATCAAGCAGGCTTTCGACCAGAGCTTCGGCGCAGGGGCCGGCGACCGGGTGCGCATGCGCTGCCAGACGGTCGCGGGACGCAGCGTCATCACCGGCCTGACGATCGGCTTGACGGGAGACGTTTCGGGCAAATCCAGCCTCGCGCCGCTGATCCAGGCGGCGGGGCCGACGGAGTTCAAATGTGCCAAGGGCATTGCTGACGCGGCAGGCCGCGGATAGCGGCTGACAAGGCGCTCCGGCATGGGATAGGCGGGGGCAAACGCCTTTGGCGATTGCCCCTTTGCACTAATTCGCCTACATAGCGGGCAAATTTCCTTCCCATGCGGAGCATTCTTTTATGGCACGTCAGTTCATCTATCATATGGCCGGGCTCAATAAGGCCTATGGCGCGAAGAAGGTCCTGGAGAACGTTCATCTGTCGTTCTATCCGGACGCGAAGATCGGTATCCTCGGCCCGAATGGTGCCGGTAAGTCGACGGTGCTGCGCATCATGGCCGGCCTCGACAAGGAATATACCGGCGAGGCCTGGATCGCCGAAGGTGCGACCATCGGCTACCTGCCGCAGGAGCCGCAGCTCGACCCGACCAAGACCGTGCTCGAAAACGCCATGGAAGGCGTTGCCGCCAAGACGGCGATCGTCGAGCGCTACAACGAGCTGATGATGAACTATTCCGACGAGACGGCGGAAGAGGGCGCAAAGCTTCAGGACATCATCGACAGCCAGAACCTGTGGGATCTCGAGAGCCAGGTCGAAATGGCCATGGAAGCGCTGCGCTGCCCGCCGGGTGATGCAGACGTCACAAGTCTTTCGGGCGGTGAAAAGCGCCGTATTGCGCTCTGCAAGCTGCTTCTGTCGCAGCCGGACCTGCTGCTGCTCGACGAACCGACCAACCACCTCGACGCCGAGACGATCGCCTGGCTCGAAAAGCACCTGCGCGAATATCCCGGCGCCGTGCTGATGATCACCCACGACCGCTACTTCCTCGACAACGTCACCGGCTGGATCCTCGAACTCGACCGCGGCCGCAGCATTCCCTACGAGGGCAACTATTCGGCCTACCTCATCGCCAAGGCCAAGCGCATGCAGCAGGAAGGCCGCGAAGAGGCTTCCCGCCAGAAGGCGATCGCCCGCGAGCAGGAATGGATCGCATCCAGCCCGAAGGCCCGTCAGGCCAAGTCCAAGGCGCGTATCCGCTCCTACGACGAACTGGTCAACGCCGCTGAAAACCAGCGTCCGGGCGACGCGCAGATCATCATCCCGGTCGGCGAGCGTCTCGGCCAGGTGGTCATTGAAATGGACGGCGTCACCAAGGGGTACGGCGACCGCCTACTCATCGACGGCCTGTCGCTGAAGCTGCCGCCGGGCGGCATCGTCGGCATCATCGGCCCGAACGGTGCCGGTAAGACGACGCTCTTCCGCATGATCACCGGCCAGGAACAGCCCGACAGCGGCTCGATCCGTATCGGCGAAACCGTGCACCTCGGCTATGTCGACCAGAGCCGCGACGCGCTCGACGGCAACAAGACCGTCTGGGAAGAAATCTCCGGTGGTGCCGAAGTCATCAAGCTCGGCAAATACGAGATGAACTCGCGCGCCTATTGCTCGACCTTCAACTTCAAGGGCGGCGACCAGCAGCAGAAGGTCGGCAATCTTTCGGGTGGTCAGCGCAACCGCGTTCACCTCGCCAAGATGCTGAAGAACGGCGGCAACGTGCTGCTGCTCGACGAACCGACCAACGACCTCGACACCGAGACGCTGGCGGCACTTGAAATCGCGCTGGAAAACTTCGCCGGTTGCGCCGTTATCATCAGCCACGATCGCATGTTCCTCGACCGTCTGGCGACCCACATCCTCTCCTTCGAAGGAGACAGCCAGGTCGAATGGTTCGAAGGCAACTTCGAAGACTACGAGAAGGACAAGATCCGTCGCCTCGGCCCGGATTCGGTCAACCCGAAGCGCGTCACCTACAAGCGCCTGACGCGCTAACACTCTGGCACGTCGCGTGAGCCTCGGCTTGCGCGACGTGCGCCCCGCTCAAAGCGTAGCGATTTCCAGGATTCGCTTGCTGCGCCGTAAGCTCTGGTTTTGCACATTTCGTTATCGCAAAACCGCAGCGCACCTTTGGGTGACGTGCTTTCAGCCCTGGCTCGGAAACGATTTAAGGGAGAAGGCATGCCACAGCTTTGACGTTGCGGCATCCTGCCCCGTCTCGTTTCGCGCCAGTCTCAGCCGCCTGCTTGCATATGTCGTATCCCGAACCGATGGCTGGTTCGGGCGATACGCTCTCCCGCCAACCATTCCATAGAATGCGTCATGGACGCTGCGGTGCGTGACCCTTGCCGCTGGCCCTCTCGTTGAAACCGCTTCTTTGGATGCGTCGTCCACATTGCGCTGCGTTGAGACTGTGGGCATCCGCGGTCAAGGGCGGGAGCGGGCCGCGAGGCGGAGAGCGCAGGGCAGGGTCAGTGGCACGCCACGCCGCAAAGGCATCGTCAACGGGCGGAGCGCAAGCTTCGCCCGTTTGCGTGTCGAAACGGTGGAAAATCCTGTTCCTGGAGCGGCATAGTTTGGTCTCTTCGCGCAAATCCGCTTGCGCTACATCCGCAAATCACATAAACATATCTTTATGTGTTGATGGGGAATGATATGGCGGATCAGAGAGAGCTTGGTCTCGACGCGCTGGTGGATGTGCTGAAGGCTGCGGGTGAGCCGACCCGCATGCGCCTTCTCGCGCTGCTTGCCGCTGGGGATCTCACCGTCACTGATCTTACCGAAATTCTCGGACAATCGCAGCCCCGCATTTCGAGGCACCTGAAGCTCCTGGCCGAGGTCGAACTCGTCGACCGCTATCAGGAAGGCGCCTGGGCCTATTTCCGCCTTCGCCAGGAGGGCGCCCGCGTGTCGCTGGTCAGGGCGATGCTTGCATCCGCCACCGGCGACGACGCAGTTCTGTCGCGCGATGCATCCCGGCTCGTCACCTTGAAGAAAGCGCGGGCCGAAAAGGCGCAGGCCTATTTCAGCCGCAACGCGGCCGGCTGGGACGAGCTTCGGCGCCTGCATGTCAGCGAGCGGGATGTGGAGACGGCACTGCGCGACATGGTTGGCGACGAGCCGGTCGAGAGCCTGCTGGATCTTGGCACCGGCACAGGGCGCATCCTGCAACTGTTCGAAGGGCTCTATCGGCGCGGCATCGGCATCGATGCCAGTCGCGACATGCTGGCCGTTGCCCGCTCCAATCTCGACCGCGCCGGCATCACCAAGGCGTCGATCCGCCACGGCGATATCTTCAACTTGCCGCTTGATGGCCAGTTCTTCGATCTCGTCACCATCCACCAGGTGCTGCATTTCCTCGATCAGCCGGAAGCGGCGATCGCCGAGGCGGCACGCATGCTGACGCCAGGCGGGCGGTTGGTGATCATCGATTTTGCGCCGCACGGGCTGGAGCACTTACGCGACGAGCATGCCCATGCGCGGCTTGGCTTCTCGCATCAGGCGATGACCGACTGGCTGGCAAAGGCCGGGCTCGCCCTGGAAAAGACGACCGATCTGTCGCCGGAAGGCACGGACGGAGGAAAACTGACGGTGACGATCTGGCTTGCGCGCGATCAGCGGGCCGTCGAGGAGAGCGAAGCGCCACATCAGCGCATGCAAGCAGGGGGAATTTGAGAATGACGGCACAGACGCTTTATCCCGCCGAGCGCGGCAATCTGCGGCTTTCCTTCGAATATTTCCCCCCCAAGACCGACGAGATGGAAGCACAGCTCTTTCAGACTGCGGAAGATCTCTCGGTCTTTTGTCCCGCCTTCGTCACTGTCACCTATGGGGCCGGCGGTTCGACCAAGGCGCGGTCTCTGACAACAGTCAGACGGATGATCGAGGAGAAGGGCTTTGCCAACACGGCCGCGCACCTGACCTGCGTCGGCGCGCCGAAGGCCGAGGTGGACACTGTTATCGACGAATTTCTCGCTTTCGGCGTTCGGCACTTCGTCGCATTGCGCGGCGATCCGCAGGGCGGCATCGGCAGCACCTATCAGCCCTTTCCCGGTGGTTACGAGAGCAGCTCCGACCTCGTGCGGGCGCTTCGCGATCGTGGTGACGTCGAAATCTCTGTGTCGTCCTATCCGGAAAAGCACCCGGAAAGCCCTGATGTGGCGGCTGACATCGACATGCTGAAGCGCAAGGTGGATGCGGGCGCGACGCGGGCGCTTACCCAGTTCTTCTTCGACAACGACGATTTCGAGCGCTACCTCGAGCGCGTCCGCCGGGCCGGCATCGAGATCCCGATCGTGCCCGGCATCCTGCCGATCAACAATCTCGGTCAGGTGCAGAAGTTCGCCGGTCTTTGCGGCGCCAGCGTGCCGGAGGTGATCGTCACCCGCCTTTCGCATCTGGAAGGCCAGCCGGCCGAGCGCTTCAAGGAGGCGACGCATATTGCTGCCGAGCAGATCGTCGATCTTGCCCGCCGCGGCGTCAGGGACTTCCACCTCTATACGATGAACCGTTCGCCGCTGATCACGGCCGTCTGCGATCTCGTCGGGTTCGAGCGTGCGGACGAGGCGTCGCGGGGCGAGGATATCTCGCTGAAGGCGTTTGCCGGTGCGGCGGCGTAGAACGCAAAACAATCCGAAAAAGCGAAAGCGCATGAAGGTGTCCTTCATGCGCTTTCTTTTTTCCTGCAGCGTCGGGGCAGATTGCTCTTGTCGATCTAGCCCAAAAATTTCTGCCGCAAATTGGATTTCCGGAAAAGTAAAGTCCCTATTTCGGTTTGGACTCTCAGCGGCCTGACTTCAGATGAAGAGCATTGTGGCCACGAATACGAACGCTGCACTAATCATGAGGACATTCAACGAATGTGTAAGTCCCATCGAAGACCCTCCTTGCGCTGACGGTTAAAACATAGGGCGAATTAACGGCGCTTGAAAGGGAAACTTGTGCTGCAGTGCGAAAACGCGTGATCACAATTGCCTTGTCAACAGGGCTAATGTTTTGAAATTAAATCGCATTTTATGCCGCCACATTTTTTTCACAATCACTGCCGGAAGGTTAATGTAAACGCTTGTAACCGTGCGTGAGTGCTTCTAAAGGGCACGCTTTCTGCCGTATCCGGCTTGTTCGATTCCTCTTATGCGGCGCGCTTCATCCGCAAGATCCTGCCGTCCAAAACGGCAAGGCCGGCGGCAATCAGCGCCATACCGCCCACATCCGCTGGCTGCAGCGTCTCACCCAGAAAGAGATAGCCGAGCAGGATTGCGCTTGGCGGGACGAGAAGCGTGACCAGCGAGGCGTTGGTGGCGCCGGCTTCGCCCATGATGCGGAAGAACAGGATGTAGCCATAGGCGGTGGAGACGAGCGCCAGCGCCAGGATGGCAAGCGTCGCGTCAAGCGGCGGCATCGGCAGGGCCCAGGGCGTATCGACGAGGGCTGCGACCGGCAGCATCATCAGCGTCGAGGCGGTCAACTGGCCGGCCGCGGTGACCGGCGGGGCAAGGCCGCGAAAGCGCTTGCCATAGGTTGCCGCCAGGCCATAGCTGACGGCGGCAAGCACCGGCAGCATCAGCGCCCAGAGCGGCACGCTGCTGGCGTTGCCGAAAAGCCCGGCGATGGCGCTTGGCCCGATGAGCACGATGGTGCCGGCGAGGCCGAGCAAACAGCCGCCGATCTTGGCGGAGCTGAGTTTCTCGTCGTCGGTCGCCATGTTGGCGATGATCACGGTCCAGACCGGCGTGGTTGCATTCAGGATCGCCGCCAAGCCGGCGCCGATCTGGGTTTGCCCGAGAAAGATGAAGGCATGTGGGATGGCGTTGTTGATCAGGCCCATCAGCAGGAATTCGCGCCAGCGGCTGGCGAGCGCCTGATAGATGCCGAAACGCCTGCGGATGTAGAGATGCAGCGCCAGGGCGGCGAGGCCGAGCCTCAGGAACACCAGGGTGAACGGCGGCACGTGCGCGACGGCGACACGGGCAAAGAAGAACGATCCGCCCCAGATGAGCCCAAGCAGGGCGAGAAGCGCCCAGGTCCGCATCGTCATCTGCTGGCTGCCGGTCTGTCCTAGTGCGTTCATGGGTCTGCTCGCGCTTTCTGCGCGGCCGCTGTCGGTCAAATCGACCAGTCGGGATGCGCAATCGAATTGGGCGCTTTCTCCGCTGCATGCCTCCGGCGTCTGAAAGGCTGCATGAAAAGGCGTCACACAGATCTAGCGCGGCGCGTTGAAGTGCACCACCCACTTCTTGCCATCCGCGGTGCGCGAAAGCGCCAAGCATCGATGTCTACTGCATGTTTCCTTAAATCCTATTCGATTTAAGGACAAAGACATGCAGCAATTCAAAGTGCGACAGCGACCTTTGCGCGTCCAATAAGACGCGCGGCGATGTAGGATCGTTCGATAAGGGAGAACGTCTGTCCACTTCGGCCGGTTTCGATCGAAGCGGACAGACGAATGGTCGCCCGGCCAAAATCCGGCCGGAAGATCGCGTTTACAGCGAGTTCAGCAGTTCCAGGGTTGCCCAGCCGTCGGCGGGACGGCCGAGACGCAGCTGTTCCTTCTGCAATGCTGCGCGGGTGCCCGAGCCGAGGATGCCGTCGACCTTGCCGACGTCGTGGCCAAGGGTCTGCAGCTTGGCCTGCAGCGCCTTCATGCCGGTGTCGTCGAGGCCCGGTTCCGGATTGCCGCCCTCATAGGTCGGGGCGCCGCCAAGGCGGGTCGCGAAATAGGCAGCCGAAGTCGTGTAGATGAACGACTGGTTCCACTCGAGATAGACGTTGAAGTTGGGGTAGGTGAGGAAGGCGACGCCCTTGCGGCCCTGCGGCAGCACCAGAGAGGCTTCGAGATTGCCGAAGGCGGTGTCACCGTTGCGCGGCTTGACGCCGAGCGCGAACCAGTCGCTCGCCTTCATGCCCGGCTGCAGGCCGGTCTTTTCCCAAGGCAACTGCTCGGGAACGCTGACTTCCTGGATCGCCGGCTGGCCGGCCTTGAAGCCAAGGCTCTGGATGAACTTTGCGGCGGTCAGGATTGCGTCCGGCGAGCTCTTCTTGAGATTGACGTGGCCGTCGCCATCGCCATCGACGCCATAGGCGATGATATCTTCGGGCAGCATCTGCACCTGGCCGATTTCGCCGGCCCAGGCGCCTGTCGTCGTTGCCGGGTCGAGGTCGCCGTGCTGAACCATCTCGATGGCGGCGATGAGCTGCGGGCGGAACATTTCCGGCCGGCGGCAGTCATGGGCAAGGGTCACCAGCGCATTGCGGGTGTTAAAGTCGCCCTGAACGGCGCCGAAGTCCGTCTCCATCGCCCAGAAGGCGGTGATGACGGGGGCCGGCACGCCGTATTCCTTTTCGGCACGGGCGAAGACGTCGGCATATTCCTTCATCTTCTGCGCGCCGATATCGAGCCGCGACTTGCTGACGGTGCGTTTGGAGAATTCGGTGAAGGTCTGCTTGAACACGCCCTGGGCGCGGTCGCGGCTCAGCACTTTCTGGTCGATGGCGGCACCGGCGAGCGCACGGTCGACGACGTCGGCCGGAACGCCCTTGGCGACCGCCTCCGCCTTGACGCCTTGCAGGAAGGCGCCAAGATCGCCGCCGCATGCCGGCGCTTGCGCGAGAACGGGGGAGGCTGTCAGCGCGAGGAGCGCGACGGATGCAAGAGCATGCCGGGCTTTGAGGATCATCATAATTCCTTTCTGTCGCCGCAGGGCGCGAAGCGCCGCCGCTGGCGGTCAATGTACCAAAGATGCAATCTGCTGCTGCTCTCTCAGAGCATTATGACGGAAAGAAGAAAATGGGTCGGTTTGCCGCGCTTCTGCACAGAACCGTGGCTGTCGTCATCCCGGCTTGGAAACGGCGGCGACCCAATTCTTCCAGTTCTTGGCCGAGCCGGCAAAGACGTTGATATCGGTGGTGCCGTCAATGCCCGGTATCACGCCGGTGCTGGTATATTGCCAGAATGCCCAGCGGCGCTCGACATAGACTTCGCCCGGATGCTTGGCGACGGAGCGAACCCAGAAGTGGTGCTCCTTGAACTGGTCGACGAGATTGTCGCGGTGGAAATCCACAGAGGTATAGATGATCGGCCGCTTGCCGTAATGGGCCTCCAGCCGGTCCATGAAGCGCTTCATCTCGACGCGGACCTCGTCCGGCGATGGGCGGTGGCGGCAGGTCTTGGATTCGCCGTTCCACTCGACGTCGAGGACCGGTGGCAGGTAGACGGCGCTCTTCGGCACATTGGCGATGAACCAGTTGGCCTGGGCATCCGCGGTCGAGCAGAAATAGTAGAAGTGATAGGGCGCATAGGGAATGCCGGCGGCGCGAGCGCGCTGCCAATATTCGTTGAAGCGCGTATCCACCCTGTCCTTGCCTTCCGTCGCCTTGATGAAGGCGAACGAGACGCCGGAATTCTTCACCTTCATCCAGTCGATATCGCCGTTCCATTTGGAGATGTCGATGCCGTGGATGTTGTGGTGGTGCGGCGTGCGGCCACCGAAATCCTGCGGGTCGGTATCGCTGAAGCGCGGCGGGATCGATGCGGTCTGCAACAGATCGTAGTCGGTCGACGAACAGGCGGAAAGGAGAGTGGCAATGGGCAGCAGTGCCAGAAGAAGCCGGCGCATGGAGGTCCTGTTTCGAAACGAACGACGATCCTGCCTCACACGATGGCTTTCATGATGGTGATGTCCCCCAGTGAGGCGTGAACCTCATTTTCACCATATCATCGTAAAAATTGAGTTAGCTCAAGCGGGAATTGCGGCAGCACTTCGGTCGCCAAGCCGTGCAGCGGCCGGATTTGTCACTGACGCCGCTGTTACGGCCGGGCGGTGGTAGACCGCAAGCCAGGCATAACCCCGGCCGATGGCCCGGCGCTCGAGCTGTGCGCCGTCGCGTCTTGCCCGCTCTCCCAGCACCTCGAACAGTGTTTCGCGCGGGGTCACATGGAAGCGCGTCAGCCAGCCGCGCAGCAGGCGGCGGAAGCTTGCCGGCAGCCGCTCCTGCTGGCCGAAATCGGCAATATGCAGCGAGCCGCCGGGGTTCAGCGCGTCGATCGCCGCTTCGATCGCGCCCTGCCAGTCCGGTATCATTGACAGGGAGTAGGAGATGACAATCCGGTCGAAACCGGTTTCGCCGAAAAGCTGGGGCTGGAAGCTGGTGGCGTCGGCGATGCGCAGCGTGGCCGCCGAACTGCCGCGGCGGCTGAGCTTGGTTTCCGCCGAGGCCAGCATCTCCGCGGAGATGTCGAGGCCGAAGAGCCGGGCCTTGGGAAAGCACGTTCCGATGAGCGCGAGGTTGCGCCCCGTGCCGCACCCGACTTCGAGCACGGAGGCGCCCGCGCCCGCGTTCAGCTCGCGGATCAGCGTGTCGCGGCCGAAGAGATAATACTTCCGCGTCAGATCGTAGACGTGCCTTTGATAGCGATACATTTGGTCCATGCGCCGCTGGTGGCTGATCTCGGCGTGCTCCACCCCGCTCATGCTTTCTTCCGGTAGATGTGGAAGCCGCCATAGATGGCCGAGCGATCGGCGTTGCCGAGCTTCAGCGATGTCTCGGCATCATAGTGCCACTGCTCCATCAAAGCCGTGGAGAGGCGGCCGGGAAGGATGCTCTCTTCAGCGGCCGTGCGGAAGATCACTGTAGCGGCTGCGTCTGCGGTGCGGGTGATCTCGGTCCAGAGATCGTTCAACTGCTGGTCGTTCATCCAGTCCTGGGCGTCGAGCAGCACGTAGCGGTCGACCGATCCTGCCGGCTTCTTCGCCAGAAGCTCGGTGAAATTGGCGTGGTGGACCTCGACGCATTCGGCACGATCGCGGACCGTCTCGTAGTTGCCGGCATGCAGGTAGGCCGGAAGCTCGCCTTCGTGCGGCAGGGGATAGCGGCGTGCGAAGGCCTGCCAGGCGAAGTAGTTTTCCTTGAGCGGGAAATGACAGGTCAGCTTTTCCAGGCGGTGGCGAAGCACGGAGGCAAGCGACTTGTCGTTGCTCAGGCTCGCCAGCTCGTCGAACTGCTGCGGCGGGATGCCGAGGCCGAACAGCGAGCTCTTCTGGCTGGTGATCCAGCGAATGAACGGGCGCTCGAACAGCGGCGCCAGTCGCGTGTCGAAGAACTGGCGCTGCTCGCGCATGGAGCTGGCCTGGACGAACTCTTCCGGATTGACGCCATGCAGTCGCGCCAGGATGTGGCTTGCGGCGATGAAGCGGCCAAGCAGGCCGGTGCGATAGATGTTGCGGCCGAAGACGCCGATGCGCCGGCGCCCGGTGACGCTGCGGCCGTTCCAGTAGCTGCGGGTGGCCTGATCGACCTTCGGGGCGATGAACAGGTCGAAGGCCTGCACGTTCGATGGCGTGCCCTGCGTTGCCAGGAACCGGATAACGTCCTTGTGAGCAGGCAGATGGCGGAAGGCGGCAAGCTTCAGCCGGTTGAGCGCGATGTGGTGCGGATTGAGATCGACCACGTCGATGCGACCAGGGCCGGCGGACAGGTAGGTCAGCATGTTGCAGCCGCCGGAACCGATGGTGACGATGCGGTGTCCAGGGCGAAGCTGCATTGCTTCCATGTCGACGATTGGGTCTTCCCAGATCTGCGGATAGACGAGGCCGGAGAAGAGCAGGCCAAACAGGCGCTCGGACAGGCCGGCAAGCGAAAGGGTCTTGTGTTGCAGGAGGGCGTTTTTTAGCTTGGGATTTTTTCTGCCAAAGCCGACGTCAGGGGCAAGTTCGGTCATCTCTGCCGCTCATCCAGTTGAAACTTAGCCGCTTCTAAAGTGACTCGGCTACACTTTGATGACGGGTTTTTTCACAGCTGCTGCGCCGCACAAAAAATGCCGACTACGATTTTTCACCCATAAGAATTCATTAAACCCTGGCGTGCTAGCTCCTCCCTATATTCGGGGGGCGTCGACATGATGTTAAGAACGTTTCTGCCGAAGCCCGAGCAGCGATTTGCAGCTGCCGGCACGGCACTGGGGGCACTGTTTCCAGCGATCTGGCTGACCACGGAAACGTTGTTCACGGATGGATCCTTTACACATTGGAATTTTTCCGGAGCACTTGCGGCGGGCGTCATGCCCTTCGTCGCCGGTGCCTCTTTCTACCGCTGGTCCTATTCACGACGGCTGGAGCGCGAGTTGCGCGCCGCGCGCCGCGCCGAGCGGCGGCTGCGCAACGAGGTTCACCGCGACCGGTTGACCGGGCTTGAAAACCGCTCGGCGCTGGAGGCCGATGTGCTTCGCGCGCTTCGCTCCGATGGCACGGCATTCGAGCGCAGGCCGCTGCTGCTCATCGACCTCGACCGGTTCAAGGCGGTCAACGACACGATGGGCCATGATGCCGGTGACCGGTTGCTGAGCGGCATCGGCACTCGGCTGCGGCGGGCGTTTTCCGGCGAGGCGACGGTCTATCGGCTCGGTGGCGACGAATTCGTGCTGCTTGGTCCGGGTTCTCCGTCGGATGCCGAGGTCGCGGCGCTTGCCGGCCGGGTGAAGGCGCTGTTCGACGCGCCGTTCGATCTTTCGGACGGCCAAGTGGCATCCGGCTGCAGCATCGGCGTTACGTTCCTGGAACCAGGCGACCTGTCGACCGGCTCCGTGTTGAAGCGGGCGGACCTGGCGCTCTACGAAGCCAAGGAAATGCGCGGTAACAGCCATGTCATCCACGCGCCGCACCTTGCGCGAGCCGCGGAAATGCGCGCCGAGGCCGAGCGCGACCTTGCCCGCGCGGTCGCCCAGCGGGAATTCTTTCTGGAATACATGCCGATCGCCGGTGCAGCGAGCGGCGCCATCCGCGGCTTCGAAGCATTGCTGCGCTGGCTGCACCCGGTCCGCGGCGTCATCGACATGGAGGCTTTTGTTGAGCCGCTCGAACAGGGAGCACTGGCACTCTCGGTCGGCAACTGGGCCCTTCGGCAGGCCTGCAGGCAGGCGGCGAGCTGGCCATCGCCGGTCGGCCTGACGGTGGCACCCCTCGCGCTGCAACTGCGGGATCGCGATTTCCTCGGCCATATCAAGGCGTGCCTGGACGAGGCGGGACTGGCGCCCGGCCGGCTGACGATCGAGGTGGCAGAAGCGTCCTCGACCGGCGATATGGGGCTGATCAGTGAAAATCTGCACGGTCTGCGTGCGCTCGGCGTGCGCATCGCGCTGAGCGGTGGCGCTGCTGCCTCGCTGCCGCTCAACCTTGTCGGGGAGCTTAAGCCGGACCAACTGACTGTGGATTTGCCGGCGATCCGCAGGTCGCATGGCAGCGAGCGCAGCGTCGCGCTGCTCGCCTGCCTCGTCAAGACAGGGCAGGTGCTGCGGCTGCCGATGGCGGTGCGCGGCATCGCCAGGGAAAGCGAAATGGACTGCGCCCGCACCGCAGGCGCTGTAGAAGCCTGGGGGCCATGGATATCCCCGGCATTGCCCGCGCGCGACCTCTCAGCCCTGTTGCGCGATAGGGACGGCGAAGACGCCCGTCGGCTCGCATAAAGGCAAGGGCTTTTCCTTTCGTTCAAATGCTGCTTCTCTCTCTCGCGTCAAACGGGAGAATGCGATGGCACGCGTATTGAAAACTGTCGGGGCTGCGGTTGTCGTGGCCATTGCCTGCGTCGGTGGGTGGCTGGCCGTGGCGCCGCCGGGGCTGCTGAAGGTCGGCGATGGCTACGCCGCCAAGATCGTCTGCTCGAATGTCTTCATCGCCGGGCGTGACGGGCAGGCGGTGCTTGCCGACGACGTCCAGGCGCCGGGCCATCCGTTGTTGAAATTCATCAGCGTCTCGGTCGACCGGGAGAAGCGGCTGGTGTCTGCCCGCATCTTCGGCTTTGCCGCCCCGGCCCATGCGGTCTATCGCCCAGGGCTCGGCTGCGCCAACGTTTCCGACGACGATCTCGCTGCCCTGGCTCCAGCGGTGGAGCCGTCGACGCCTGACATCGCCCGATCGGCCGATGTCTCCTGGCCGGACGGCGACAAGGCGGATATCGATCCGGCCGTTCAGGCATTGATCGAGGATGGCAACCTTGCCGGTCCTGGCATGCGCGCGATCTCGGTGGTGCGCGACGGACATCTGATTGCCGAGACCTACGGCGCGGGCTTTAATCGCTCGACGCCGCTTCTCGGCTGGTCGATGACCAAATCGGTGACATCAGCGCTGATCGGCATGCGCGTCGCCGAAGGGCACATGGACGTGACGCGCGCCGGCCTGCTGCCGGAATGGAGCGGCGACGCGCGCGCCAAGATCAGGCTTGCCGACCTCATGGGAATGGAGAGCGGCCTCGAGTTCAACGAGGGCTACGGCAATGTCAGCGATGTAACGCGCATGCTCTATCTCGAAAGGGACATGGCGGGCTTCGCCGCAGCCAAGCCGGCGACATCGAAGCCGGGCTCGACCTTCAGCTATTCCAGCGGCACGAGCACGCTGTTGTCGCGGCTCTGGATGCAAAGCTTCGACGACCCCGCCGCAGCGCTTGCCTATCCGCGCGATGCCCTGTTCCTGCCGCTCGGGATGACGAGTGCGGTGCTCGAGACCGATGCCAGCGGCACCTTTGTCGGATCGTCCTACATGTATGCAACGGCGCGCGACTGGGCGCGTTTTGCGCAATTCCTGCTTCAGGACGGCAACTGGAAGGGTAGGGGGCTGTTGCCTAGGGATTATGTCGCTTTCATGCGGACGCCGACCAAGGCATCCGGCGGCGAATATGGCGCGGGCCAGGTGTGGCTGCAGGAGAATGGGGTTCGCGCCGGCACAGGCGTCTTTCCTGCCGATGCCTTCTGGATGCTCGGGCATGACGGGCAGGCGATCTTGCTGGTGCCTTCGCTTCGCCTTGCGGTCGTGCGCCTGGGGCTGACGCCGTCACGCGGTGGTTACGACGTGCAGCAGCTCAACGCCAAAATAATAGAGGCGCTCGATTGAGCGCCTCCTGAAACGTTCACCAAAACGATCCGGCGTCGTTATTTCATGCCGAGTTCTTCGAGCAGGCCCTTGCGCTTGGCGTGGTAGTAATAGCCGCTGGCATAGAGCTTGACCGCGCCGTCGTGCTTGTTGTCGGCAACCATCCAGGCGCCGTGCAGGTACTTGGTCGCATACATCAGGTTGGTTTCCGCATCGAACAGGCCTTCGGCCGGGCCTTCGTAGCCGAGCCCCTTGGCGGTGTTGTAGCGGATCTGCATCAGACCGTAATTGCCCTTGCTGTAGGCGCGCGGGTTGTAGTTGCTCTCGCGCTTGACGACGCGGTGCACGAGCTCGACGGGAATGCCGTTGAGGTCGGCGTAATGCTTGATGAGCTTGTCGAGTTCCGGGCGCGAGCTGGTCGGCGCCTTGGTCAGCTTCATCGAATCGGGAATGACGCTGGCAACGGCGGCGACGCTCGAACCGATCACGCCCATCTTCGGCTTTTCGGTGGGCACGATCATGCGGTTGGCGACGAGCGTTTCGAGGCCGACGGGCTCGCCGGTGTCGAAGTCCGATTCCATCGCGGCAGCAACGGCAAGCGTCGAAACGGGAAGATCCTGGACGCGGCTCGTCTTCGGCGAGACGAGGGCGGATGCGCTTTCCGGCAGGACAGCGGCATTGGCAGAAGCTGCTACCGGCGTCGCCATGGCGACGGCCTGCGCTGCGCCCGGCTTGCCGCCGGGAACGGCGACGACCGTCGGTGCCGGACCGGCGGCCTGCGCGAGATCAGTGCCGACGGGAAAGGTGGTTGCCATGCCGGCCGTTTGTGCCGACAGGGCAGCGGATGCCGCGGTTGCCGCGCCATCCGGTGTCGGAAGGGCATAGGCCGTCATTTCGGTGCCGGGTTTTGCAAGCGGGGTGACCGTCTGCACGGCCGTAAGCTCTTCCACCGAGGTATGCTCGACAGTCGAGCACCCGGAGACGAGTGTCGCCGACAGAATAGCTGCCACGCCAAACGTCTGTTTTGAAAGGGAAATACGGAATTTCGGCATGCTGTCACTTTCGTGCTTCTGGGCCCCGCAGCCCCGGCAAATCAACGGCGATTAGCCGCCATGCGTGAATCTCCATTAACCCATGGGGCGTCGCGCAGCAAGCGCACGAGCGAATTTCAGGCCGACGCCCGCTTCATGGTTGCCGTCAGAAGCCCGGCGCCGATGAGCAGCGAGCCGCCCGTGCGGTTGACGATCCGCCTGATATTCGGCTTCGAAATCGTGCTTTTGGCGGCGGTCGCAAGCGCTGCATAGAGGCTTGCGTTGAGGATGGCGAGCGTCAGGAACGTTACCTCGAAAATCGCCATCTGGGTAAAGAGCGGCTGCGACAGATCGAGGAACTGCGGCAGGAAGGCGACGAAGAAGACGATGCTCTTCGGGTTGAGTGCGGTGACGGCATAGGCATGGAAAAAGATGCGCAGCGGCCGTTCCTTGGCGGGCGCATGCTCACCGGTACCTTCGCTTCCGGCAACCGGTGCCCGCCAGAGCTGGATGCCGAGCCAGACGAGATAGGCGGTCCCCACCCATTTCAACACGGTGAAGACCGCAGCGGAGGTGGCGAGCAGTGCGCCGAGCCCGAGCATCGATGCGGTCATGGCGGTGAAATCACCGAGCGCCACGCCGGCAACCGTCGCGCCCGCCGTCTTGCGGCCATGGCCGAGCGCATAGGAAATGACGAGCAATATGGTCGGGCTGGGAATGGCGAGCAGCACTGCAGAGGCAGCGGCAAAGGCAAACCAGTGTTCGAACGACATGAAAAAGGCTCCGCGCTTGAGGGCTTTCCGAGACTGATCTCGGGAGGGAGCCACCAAGGCGCGGAGCCGTCAACTGTTAATCAGAGATCTCTGATCAGTCTTCCGCCTGCCACTTCTGGCCAATGACATCCATGACGTTGCCGAACCACTTCGTCGAGGTGTCGAAGTGCTTGCCGCCCTTGATGCGCGGGAACTCGATGGTGCGCAGCTTGCCGCCCTGATCCTCGTCGTGGCCGGTGACGCCGGAGACCTTGTTAAGCGCGCTTTCGACCGCCAGGTCGACCATGCTCTGGATCAGGCGGAGATCGTCGACGTTTGCCGGCGCGGAGCGGGCGTAGTAGCCCGACTTCTGCACCATCGACCGCTCGGCGCCGAGAAGGGCCGCGAACTGCTTGGAGAACCAGTTGCCGACATTGATGGTGTCGATCTTCACGTGGCCGAAGGCGTCGCGCTTGACGGTTTCGCCGGCAGCTTCCCGCTCAGCGACGATCGCGTCGAGGCAGGCGCCTTCGCTGACGAACAGCGTGACGAAGCCCGAGTGGTTCATGACGGCGCGCAGCCGCTCGGCCTCGGCCTCGAGGTCGAACTTGATCTCGGGCAGGTAGAGGCCGTCGATGTTCTTCAGCTGCTTGTTCATCATGAAGCCGTCGACGAACTGCTTGTCCTCAGTCATCTGGACATAGGAGCGGGCGGTTGCCGCCGTCAGCCAGCCGCAGTGACGGCCCATGACTTCATGGACGACGAGCGTGCGCGGGGCAGCGCTCTGTTCGTTGCTGACATGATCGAAGAAGCGGGCGCCATGTTCGGCGGCCGTCCAGGCGCCGAGTGACTGGCGGATCGGCACCACGTCGTTGTCGACCGTCTTCGGCAGGCCGACGACCGTCAGGTCGTAGCCATTGGCGCCGAGATAGGCGGCAAGGTCGGCGGCGGTGGTGTTGGTGTCGTCGCCACCGATCGTGTGCAGGATGCCGATGCCGTCGGAGGCGAGGCGCTCGGCAGCGACGCGCAGCGGGTTTTCACCCTCCTTGACCAGGCCGCGCTTGACGCAGTCGGCAGCGTTGGTGAGCTTGACGCGGCTGTTGCCGATCGGTGAGCCGCCGTGGCGGTGCAGGATATGCGCATTTTCGCGCATGTCCCTGGTGATCTCGATGCGGTCGCCAAGCAGCACGCCCTGGTAGCCGGAGCGGTAGGCCACCAGCTCGTAGTCGGGCGCGATGTCGGTGTAGCGTTCGATCAGGCCACCAACGGCGGATGACAGGCAAGGCGCCAGCCCGCCGGCCGTCAGCATTGCGACTTTCTTCTTGGCCATGTTTCCTCCTCGGGATTCGGCATGCAATTGGTGGGGCCTCTCTAGCGTAAATCCGATGGAAGTTAAATGACAGGTCTGTGGATGTCCGGTCGGCAAGTGCTTGGGTTTTGTCGCCTCGGTCTCGAAAACGACCGTGGACATGATGCCGCGCAAACCGCGGCGGCAAGAGGCAGGCTCGGCGCCAACCCGCTGTGGGGCAGGGGGTTGAGCCTCTTCCCGAAGGTGCTGACCTGTTCCCCAGGGAACAGGTGGGAACCCTCGCGCTGGCGCAACGTTACCGCAACGGATTGACAATAGTGAGGGGCCATCACAAATTCGTCATTCCCGTGGTTCGCCGCAGGCCACCGCTTGCAATTTGCCACCACAATAGTCCATGCTATAGGCTGGAGAGACAGGAAAATCGTGCATGTCATTCTGGGATAGCCTCCTCAAAATCGTCACCGCCACCGGCAACGCACTTGCCGGTGTGGTCGAGGCCGTGCGCACACTGTTCGAAGGCGACCCGGAAACCCGGCGCAAGGTGGCTTTCTCCGTGGCGATGATCGCGCTTTCGGCCAAGATGGCGAAGGCCGACGGCGTCGTGACCGAGGCGGAGGTCTCGGCCTTTCGCGATATCTTCGAGTTTCCCGCCGATCAGGCCCAGAATGTTGCCCGTCTCTATAACCTCGCGCGCCAGGACGTCGCCGGTTTCGAAGCCTATGCCGAGAAGATGGCGTCGCTCTGCTCGTCCTGCGAGAGCAATTGCCCGATCCTGGAAGACATCATCGACGGGTTGTTCCACATCGCCAAGTCCGACGGCGCGGTGCATGAAAAGGAACTGGCCTTCCTGATGCGGGTCGCCGAGATCTTCCACATGGACGAAGCGCATTTCGAACGGATCATGGCGCGCCACGTGCACAGCGACGGCCGCGATCCCTATCAGGTGCTCGGCGTTTCGCCCAAGGACGACTTTGCTAAGATCCGCAGGCACTACCGCGTGCTGGTGTCCGAGAACCATCCGGACATGCTGGTTGCGCGTGGCGTGCCGCAAGAGTTCCATGCGATCGCCAATGACCGCATGGCCGCGCTGAACGCCGCCTATGAGGCGATCGAGAGAGAACGCCGCGCCGCATGACGTCGAAATACTGCGACTACTCGGGTGCACGTTTCATGCCGTCGCCCAACTTCGGCGACCGTGCGGATGCGCGGGTGCCCGATATGATCGTGCTTCACTACACTGGGATGCCGACGGCGAAATCTGCGCTCGAATGGCTGTGCCGCCAGGAAAGCCAGGTTTCGAGCCACTATTTCGTCCACGAGGACGGTCGCGTCGACCAGCTCGTGCCGGAGACGCTGCGGGCCTGGCATGCGGGCAAAAGCTTCTGGAAGGGCGAGACGGACATCAATTCCTGCTCGATCGGCATCGAGATCGCCAACGCCGGTCACCCCGGCGGGCTACCGGATTTTCCCGAAAAACAGATCGCTGCGGTCGTCGAATTGTGTCGGGACTGTGGCGAACGGTGGTCGATCGCCCCGGAACGGGTCCTCGCACACAGCGATATTGCGCCAATTCGCAAGGTCGATCCGGGTGAAAAATTTCCGTGGGATCGCCTGCATCGCGAGGGCGTCGGGCACTGGGTGGAGCCGGCGCCGATCGGCGGCGGTCGCTTTTTTCAGCGCGGCGATCACGGCCAACCGGTCGAGGCGATCCAGTCCATGCTGTCGCTCTATGGTTACGGCATTGAAGTCACTGGCGAATTCTGCGAAAAAACCGAGGGCGCCGTCGCCGCCTTCCAACGGCATTTTCGCCAGGAAAGGGTCGACGGCATCGCCGATATCTCGACCCTCGATACGTTGCACCGTCTGCTTGCGGGACTACCGCAGTTTGGTGCCTGACGCGCAAAATTTTTGCGTGCTAAATTAGCTTTCCCGGTCTTTTGTCGCACAAATTTGCTGCGTTGCCACATGTTTACCATGATGCGGCATTCATTTGCCGCTCATTGGAACTGCAGGGAACGTCAGGGCGCAACGCTCATTTCCTGTCAATGAAACGATCGGGAAGTGAGGCTTGAACGGCGGGGTGCGCCGTGCCGCCCATTCCCCAGACCGGAGACTTCAAACTACATGAGAATATCGTCTGTTGCTGCGGTGGCGGCATGCTTTGGCATGTTCTTCGCCGGGATTGGTACGTCGTATGCGGGGAATATCGACAAGACCATCAAGACCTCATCCCTCAAGTCAGTTACACGGACGACAGGTTACCCGAAACCGGAAATCTTAGAAGGCACGCAGTACACAATCCTGATCCAGTCCTACGCCAAGCAGTACGGCGTTCCGGCGGACCTGGCCCATGCGGTGGTCAAGGTCGAAAGCAATTTCAATGCCATGGCGCGCGGCAGTGCCGGCGAAATCGGCCTGATGCAGATCAAGCCGGCGACGGCGCGCATGATGGGCTATTCCGGCTCCTCCAAGGGTCTCTACGATCCCGAAACGAACATCAAGTTCGGCATGAAGTATCTTGCTGTGGCGCATGAGCTTTCCGGCGGCACCACCTGCGGCACCATCCTGAAGTACAATGCCGGCCACGCTGCCAAGCGCATGAACCCGGTCTCCAAGCGTTACTGCGGCAAGGTCCAGAGCATCATCGACTAAGTGATGCCGTCCGTATGGCGCGCACCAGGTCGTGCGCGCAAAGCATGTTTTACAGCGCCGCGCGTCTTATTAGACGCGCAAAGGTCGCTGTAGCACTTTAAACTTGCTGCATAATTTCGTCCTTAATCGGATCCGATTTAAGGAATTATGCAGTAAGGGGCATTGTTTCTATCGAATACCGAGCATCATCCGCTGACCGTCCTTGAGCGGTGGCAGATGCTCCAGCCGGACAGGTCTCGCGTTCCGGCGATCTTCGAAATGTGATGCCCCCGCAGTGTCATAACTGCACTGACATGCTATCTCCGCCTGATCGAGATGATGGGGACGGACATGTCGGAAAGCTTTGATTTCATCATTGTCGGCAAGGGCATGATGGGGGCGGCCGCAGCACGGTACCTGGCGCTTTCCGGCGCACGGGTGGCCTTGGTCGGGCCGGACGAGCCCAGCGACTGGGCCAATCACGGCGGCGTCTTTTCCAGCCATTACGACAATGCCCGAATCACCCGCACGATCGACGACGATCCCGTCTGGGCGCGTCTCGCCAAGCGTTCCATCGACCGTTACAGAGAGATCGCCGGGCAAAGCGGCATCGATTTCTATGCGGAAGTCGGCTGCCTGATCGCCGGCCCGGCGCCGGGCGGAAGCTACGACTATATCGAGAAGGTCGCCAAGGCTCGCGACGCGCTCGGCGTCGAGGCGCCGCTTCTGGACGAAGATGCACTGTCCGAACGCTTTGCCTGGTTCCGTTTCCCCCAGGGCTTTGCCGGCATCCACGAGGCGCAAGGGGCCGGCTACATCAATCCACATGCGCTCGTTCTGGCGCAGACGATCTGTGCGGAAAAGGCCGGCGCCCGGATTGTCCGCAGCGAAGTGGCGTCCGTATCCGAGGCCGGCGACCGCGTCGTCGTCACGACGACAGAGGGCGCAACACTCACTGCGGGACGCGTGATCGTTGCCGCCGGCGGGTTTTCCCTTTCCGACACGCTTCTTCCCCGACCGATCGACCTCGTCGTCAAGGCGCGCACCGTGTTCTTCGCGGAGGTCGCGGCTGACGATCTGCCAACCTATGACCATATGCCATCGCTGATCGGTGCGTCGCCGGAGCAGGCGAAGAGCTACTACCTGCTGCCGCCGGTCGCCTATGCCGACGGCAAGCATTACATCAAGATCGGCGGCGATCCGACCGACCGCATTCTCAAGAGCGAGCCCGAGGTGCGGGCGTGGTTCCGGGGCAGCGCCGGCGCCGGAGCAGCGGAACACATGGGCGGATTGCTCGCCGAGGTGATGCCCGGCTTCAAGCCCGCTTCGACGCATTTCCGCCCCTGCGTGACGTCGTTCACCCGCCACGGCTTTCCCTATATCGGCTTTGCCGGCGGCGATCGTATTGCCGTCGTCACGGGTGGTAACGGCCAGGCGGCGAAAAGCTCCGACGAGATCGGTCGGCTTGGCGCCAAGCTGGTGATGGATGGTCGGATCGACGATCCGGCCTATGAAACGGATTTCGCCGTCTCGTTCCGCTAAGCACTGAAGTAAAAGTGTGGCGGCGTGCCAAAGCCGAAACGTCGAGATCGCCGTTTTTCTCTGGCGCTCGGCTTCCCGGTCGGTTAAGGACCGCCTGCCAGTTGGCCGGGCAGCCGCGCTCCGCAAGTGCCGAAAGGCCGCGGGGGGAGGAAAGTCCGGGCTCCACGGAAATACGGTGCCGGATAACGTCCGGCGAGGGCGACCTCAGGGAAAGTGCCACAGAAAGCAAACCGCTCCGCTTGCGGAGTAAGGGTGAAAGGGTGGGGTAAGAGCCCACCGCGGACATGGCGACATGGACGGCACGGCAAACCCCACCGGGAGCAAGACCGAATAGGGATGACGCGGGCGCGCAAGCGTCCAGCCTGTTTCCGGGCCAGTCATCCGGGTGGGTTGCAAGAGGCTGCGTGCAAACGTAGTCCCAGATGAATGGCTGCCACGTTCCGTTGTCTTCGGGCAATGGGGCCATACAGAACCCGGCTTACAGGCCAACTGGCGATTTCTTCCTTCTATAGCGCCGCGCGTCTTGTTAGACGCGCAAAGGTCGCGGTAGCACTTCGAATTGCTGCATGTATCCTTAAATCGAATACGATTTAAGGATACATGCAGTAGACGGCGATGCTCTTAGCAGCAGCGAGGCTTTGGGCAGCGCAAGTTCGGCTGACGTCCTTTGCTCTTTGTGCCAGCTAGGACGCGAAAACCATGGCCGCAGCGCCGTCCGCCCGCTTGGCTGCAATCTTGCTGATATTCCGATTTCCCAACGATTTGAAGCCGTTTGGCCGTCGCATTGCGAGGCATCGGGGGTGCTTTCGTAACCCTTCGTTAAACTTAACAACCTATCAATATTTGATCAGCTACCCAGCTGTTCAAGAGCCAATCCCATTGACGCCCATATGGTCCCATGATATCCCATAATGGTACTGCGCAAGGGCCGCGTCGTGGCCCGTCATCGCAAAATTCCAGTGTCTCCCGGCTTCGGGAGATGGGCGGACATGTTGGTGTCCGGCGGGGGCGTTTTGTGGGTGTGGTCGAGTGTTCCCGCGGGTCGATGATAATGGCCCGTCAGTCTTGGGCGGCCGTTTCGCGTCATGAACCGCTTCTTGTCAAATGCTACCAATCGGATCGATGCAAAGGGGCGGGTGTCCGTGCCTTCGGCGTTTCGTTCCGTGCTGTCGGATGGAGGCGTTCGAGAGCTATACTGCTTCCAGGATTTCGTCTTTCCGGCGATCAGCGTCGGTGGGCCGGAGCTCCTGGATCGGTTCGAGAGGCAGATGGCGGCCGAGGATCCTTTTTCTCCGGCGGCCAACGAGATGTCGCTGCTCGTTCACGGGGGCGGGGTCTTCGTCAAGCTCGATCCGGAAGGTCGGTTGATGGTGACGGATTTCATCCGCGACTTCACCGGTATCTCGACCGACGTGATGTTCGTCGGGCGGGGCGATTATTTTCAGCTCTGGGAGCCGCAGGCCTTTGCAAAGGCGCAAGCGGCGGCCCGGGAAGGGCGCAAATCACGGGGGTTGCGTCCGGAATAGAATGGAGAGGCGGAATGGTGACGGAACAAGGCGGAGGAACTTCTGAAGCCGATGGCGGACCGGTCCGTCACATTCCCGTCCTCCTGAGCGAGGTTCTCGCGGCGCTCGATCCGGCCCCCGGCAAGGTCATTCTCGACGGCACGTTTGGTGCCGGCGGTTATGCATCCGCCATCCTCGATGCTGGCGCCGATGTGATCGCGCTCGATCGCGATCCGACGGCGATCGCCGCGGGCCAGTCGATGGCTGCGGCCGCGGGTGGTAAGCTCAAGCTCATTCACTCCCGTTTTTCGCAGCTCGCCGAGCATGCGCCCGCCGGCAGTCTCGACGGCGTGGTGCTCGATATCGGCGTGTCGTCGATGCAGATCGACGAGGCCGAGCGCGGCTTCTCCTTCCAGAAGAAGGGCCCGCTCGACATGCGCATGTCGGCAGCCGGCGTTTCTGCCGCCGACGTCGTCAACCGGGCCAAGGTTTCCGATCTCATCCGCATCTTCGGTTTCCTCGGCGAGGAAAAGCAGTCGGGCCGCATCGCCCGCGCCATCGAAAAGCGCCGGGCCGAAACGCCGTTCGAAACCACCCGCGATCTCGCCGGGTTGATCGAAATCGTCACTCCGCGCAAGGCCAAGGACAAGATCCATCCGGCAACCCGCGTCTTCCAGGCGCTGCGCATCTTCGTCAACGATGAACTCGGCGAACTCGCCCAGGCGCTTTTTGCCGCCGAGCGGGCGCTGAAGCCGGGCGGCCGTCTCGTGGTCGTCACCTTCCATTCGCTCGAAGACCGGATCGTCAAGGCTTTCTTCCAGGATCGCTCGGGCAAGGCTGCGGGTTCGCGCCATCTGCCACTGGTGACCGCGCGTGCGGCAACCTTCACACCAGTTGGAAAGCCTATGGTGGCCGCCAGCGAGGAAGAAGCGTCCCTCAATCCGCGCGCCCGGTCTGCCAAGCTCAGAGCCGGTATCCGCACGGAAGCGCCATCGCCGGGAAACGATCTATCCATTTTCAATCTGCCGGAACTGGCGAGCCTTGCACGGTTGGGGGGCTGAGAGAGATATGCTGCGAACACTCGACATAGTCCTGATCGTCGTCATGACGGCAGCCGCCACGGTCACCTACACGATCAAGCATCGTGCCGAAAACAAGCTGGAAGAGGTGCGCAGGCTCGATGCCGCCATCAAGCTGGAAGAAGACACGATCGACCTTCTGCGCGCCGACTGGGCGCTGCTGACGCAGCCGAACCGGCTGGAACGTCTGGTTGGCGCCTTCGGCGCTGATCTGCAACTGGCACCGACGCCGTCGACGCAACTCGTGCGCCCGCAGGAGCTGCCGATGCTGAAGGCCGACGTGCCGCCGACGGAAGAAGAAAAGAAGCTCGCCGCCGCCAAGGCGTCGGAGAAAAAGACCGATAATATCGCAACAGGTTCGGTGGCGCGCTGATGTCGTTTCTCTCCCGCATCATGGTCTTGAAGAGCAAGGCGCATTTCTCCGCAGGCGGCAACAACCTGCCGGCCGAGGCCAAGCTCAACGTCACCTTCCAGGGCACACGCAAGAAGACCACCAATCAGGCGAAGAACCGCGTGGCGATCATCATCGCCAGCTTCGGCATCGTCTATGCGGTCATCGGTGGCCGCCTGGTGCAATACGGCATGGCGCAGCCGGAGACGGTTTCGAGTATCGGCCGCGCCGACAATCTGATGGCCTCGCGCCCGGATATTCTCGACCGCAACGGCGAGATCCTCGCCACCGACATCCGCACGGTCTCTCTCTATGCCGAGCCGCACAAGATCGTCGATGCGGATGAGGCGGTCGAGCGGCTTGCAACCGTGCTGCCCGATCTCAACGCCCGCGACATCTACAACAAGCTGAAGTCGAAATCGCGCTTCCAGTGGCTGCGCCGCCAATTGACCCCGAAGCAGCAGAGCGAAATCCTGGCGCTCGGCATTCCCGGCGTCGGTTTCCGGCCGGAAAAGCGCCGCTTCTATCCGGGCGGCCCGACCGCCGCCCATGTTCTCGGCCACGTCAACATCGACAACCGCGGTGTTGCCGGCATGGAGCGCTACATCGACGGGCAGGGGCTCGCCGATCTCGCCGCCATCGGCATGACCAGCGATGCCAAGCTCGAGCCGGTCAAGCTGTCGATCGACGTTCGGGTGCAGAACATCGTGCGCGACGTCATCGATGCCGGCATGAAGAACTACCAGGCGCTGGCCGCCGGGGCCGTGGTGCTCGACGTCAATACCGGCGAAGTGCTGGCGTTGGCGTCGGTCCCCGATTACGACCCGAACAAGCCGGCCGAAGGTGCCGAAGAGGGCTGGATGAACCGCATGTCGAACGGCACGTTCGAGATGGGCTCCACCTTCAAGACGTTCACGATCGCCATGGGTCTCGATTCCGGCAAGGTAACGCTCAACGACAGCTTCGACGCCTCGGCACCGATCCGCATCGGCGGCTTCACCATCAAGGACTTCCACGGCAAGCGCCGGGTGCTGACCGTTCCGGAAATCTTCCAGTATTCGTCGAACATCGGCACCGCCAAGATCGCCGACCTGATCGGCATTCCCGGCCACAAGGAATTTCTGACCCGGATCGGCCTGCTGTCGAAGCTGCCGACCGAGCTGCCGGAAGTCAAATCCCCGAGCCAGCCGCGCGAATGGAAGAAGATCAACTCGATCACCATCTCCTTCGGCCACGGCGTTTCGACGACGCCGCTGCAGACGGCTGTCGCAGGTGCCGCGCTCGTCAACGGCGGCAAGCTGATCCCGCCGACCTTCCTGCCACGCTCGCAGGAGCAGGCCGATGAACTGGCGACGACGGTCGTCAAGAAAAGCACCAGCGACGACATGCGCTTTCTGCTTCGCTGGAACGGCATCGCCGGTTCGGGCAAGCGCGCGCAGGTGCCGGGCTTCAACGTCGGCGGCAAGACCGGCACGGCCGACAAGGTCGTCAACGGCCGCTATGCCAGCGACCAGAACTTCAACGCCTTTCTCGCAGCGTTTCCGATCGACAATCCGAAGTACATCGTGCTGACTTTCATTGACGCGCCGAAGACCGGCGAAGGCGGCGGACGGACCGCCGGCTCGAATGCCGCGCCCATGGTTCGCGACATCATCAGCCGCTCCGCACCGCTTCTCGGCGTCGAACCGAAGTTCGGAGAAGATGGTTCTGCCATGCTTGTGTCTTATTAGGCATGAAATGAGAATGCGGACGATTCGCGATTCCGGCGAATTGAGAGCGATGTGAGACGTGCGGTTCATGAAGATAAAAGACCTGGCGGGAACGAGCTTCCCTGAACTTTCTGCGCAACTGGATGGCGCTTCCTCGCAGATCGAGGTTGCCGGCATTACGGCCGACAGCCGGCATGTGCAGCCAGGAGATCTTTTCGTCGCCGTCTCCGGCACCAAGGCAAACGGCACCAGCTATATCGTCGACGCGCTTGCGCGCGGCGCCGTTGCCGTCGTCGCTGAATCCGGCGTCAAGCCTGATGGATCCTCCGCACCCGTTCTTTCGCTCGGCAACCCGCGCGCCTTTCTCGCGCGCGCCGCCGCCGCGTTCTACGGTCGCCAGCCTGAGACGATGGTTGCGGTGACGGGCACGGCCGGCAAGACCTCGGTCGCCTCCTTCACCCGGCAGATCTGGGCGCATTCGGGCCTTGCTGCCGCGATGATCGGCACGACAGGCGTGGTGGCGCCCGGCCGCAACGACTACGGTTCTCTCACCACGCCCGATCCGGTTTCCCTGCACAAGCTTCTTGCCGAACTCGCAGATGCCGGCGTCACCCATGCGGCGATGGAGGCTTCCAGCCACGGCCTCGACCAGAGCCGGCTCGACGGCGTCAAGCTTTCGGCTGCGGCCTTTACCAATCTCGGCCGCGACCACATGGACTACCATCCGACGGTCGAGCACTATATGGCGTCCAAGATGCGGCTGTTCGAAGCGTTACTGCCGAAGGGCGCGCCCGCGGTTGTCTTTGCCGACGACCAGTGGTCGGAACAGGCGATTGCGGCTGCCCGCAAGGCCAAGCTCGACGTGCGCACCGTCGGCCGCAAGGGCGAATTCATCTCGCTGAAGCGGGTCGAACATTTCCGCCACAAGCAGTCGGCCGAAGTGCATGTCGGCGACGACATCTTCGAAATCCATATTCCGCTTGCCGGCGATTTCCAGGTTGCCAACGCGCTTGTCGCGGCGGGACTTGCGATCTCCACCGGCATCAGCGCCAAGGCGGCGTTCTCCGCGCTTGAAAAGCTGCAGGGTGCCTCCGGCCGCCTCGAACTGGTCGGCCAGACCAGGGACGGCGCGCTTGCCTATGTCGACTATGCCCACAAGCCCGATGCGCTCGAAAATGTGCTGGCCTCGGTGCGGCCGTTCACGACGGGCCGCGTTATCGTGGTCTTCGGCTGCGGCGGCGACCGCGACAAGGGCAAGCGACCGATCATGGGCGAGATCGCCACGCGGCTTGCCGACGTCGTGATCGTCACGGATGACAATCCGCGCTCGGAAGTGCCTGAGGTGATCCGCTCGGAAATCATGGCTGCGGCTCCAGGTGCAACCGAAATCGGCGACCGCGCCGAAGCGATCCGTGCCGCCGTCGGCATGTTGACAAGCGGCGACACGCTGATCGTCGCCGGCAAGGGACATGAGGAAGGCCAGACGGTCGGTTCCGTCACGCTGCCGTTCTCGGATCATGCGGAAGTCCGCAAGGCATTGGGAGGTCTGTGATTTGAACTGGCTCTGGACAAGCAGCGATCTTCTGGCCGCAATGAACGGCCGTCCGGTTGGAAACCTGCCCGAAGGAGTAAGCGGCATATCGATCGACAGCCGCTCGGTCGGCAAGGGCGAAGCCTTCTTCGCGATCAAGGGCGACCGGGTCGATGGCCACGACTATGCGGGCCTTGCGCTCGCCAATGGCGCCGCACTCCTCGTTGTCAGCGAAGGCAAACTGCCGGCGCTCGGCCGCCTCAGCGCGCCACTGATCGTCGTCGACGACGTGCTTGAAGCGATGATTCGGCTCGGTTGCGCGGCGCGCGACCGCAGTGCTGCGAAGATCATCGCCGTCACCGGTTCCGTCGGCAAGACCACCACCAAGGAGATGCTGCGGCACGTGCTGGTGCCGCAAGGGCGCGTGCACGCCTCCGTGGCCTCGTTCAACAATCATTGGGGCGTGCCGCTGACGCTTGCGCGCATGCCCGAGGCCACCGATTTCGGCATCTTCGAAATCGGCATGAACCATCCGGGCGAGATCCGGCCGCTGACGAAGATGGTCCGCCCGCATGTGGCAATCGTCACCAGCATCGCTGCCGCTCATCTCGGAAACTTCGACAGCCTGGACCAGATCGCCGAGGCCAAGGCCGAGATCTTCGAGGGCGTCGTCAATGGCGGCCACGCGGTCATCAACCACGACAGTGCCCAGTACAAGCTGCTCGAAAAGGCCGCGGGTACGGCTGGCGTCAGCTATATCCACTCCTTCGGCGTCAACCCGAAGGCGGAGTTCCGCCTCGTCGAGTTTGCCGGTGCGGCGGACGGTTCAGTGCTTTGGGCCGCCCTTGGCGGCCGGACGATGGAAATCACCATCGGCGCTCCTGGACGTCATATCGCCGAGAACGCGCTGGCCGTGCTCGCGGCGGTGAAGCTGGTCGGCGCCGATGTCGACTACGCCGCCTCGTCGCTGGCGACGATGCAGGCCGAAACGGGCAGGGGCCGCCGGCACCAACTGTTGATCGGCGCGGGCACACTGACGCTGATCGACGAGAGCTACAACGCCAATCCGAGCTCGATGCGCGCGGCGATTTCGCTGCTGCAGGATTCAGCACCGGCGCCGGGCGGGCGCCGCATCGCCGTGCTCGGCGACATGCTGGAGATGGGCGAACACGCCGCCGGCGTTCATGCCGCGCTCGCCAAACCTCTCGTCGAAGCCGGCATCAGCGATGTCTGGCTTGCCGGGCCGTTGATGGCCCACCTGCGCGACGCGTTGCCGCCGGAAATCTCCGTCGTCTACCGCGAAACGGTGGACGAACTGAAGGCCTATGCACTCGGCGCGGTTGCGACCGGCGACGTGGTGATGATCAAGTCTTCGAAGGGCACGGGCTGCGGCAAGATCGTGCATGCGCTGATCGAAGCCTATCCGGAGCCCGAGGCCGAGGGGGACGAAGCGACTGCGTGATTGCCGGACTGCAAGCGGTTCAGCGGCAATGATGCAGTCGACCAAATGACGACAACGATCTTCGCGTGCCTCAAGCGGCGCGCTGCGTTGTAGTGGTCGTCGCCGATGCTGGCGGCGGTGGATACAGCCTTGGGTTAGGCAGCGCGGCCTAACACTTTCGCATACAAGCGCGTATCGTTTTTCAGATGATTCTGTTGGACGGTGTCCGATTTTAAACCTTTGGGGAAAGGTCCCTTATGCTCATCTGGCTCGTGGAACTGGCGGACCACTTTCAGTTTTTCAATCTCTTTCGCTACATCACGTTCCGTACCGGTGCAGCGCTTTTCACTTCGGCCTTGATCGTTTTCCTTTTCGGTCCGCGCATGATTGCCTCCCTCCGCATCCGTCAGGGCAAGGGTCAGCCTATCCGCGCCGATGGTCCGCAGACGCATTTCAAGAAGGCCGGCACGCCGACGATGGGCGGGTTGATGATCCTTGCGGGCATCGTCGTGTCATCGCTTCTGTGGGCCGATCTTTCCAGCGTCTATGTGGTCTCGACCCTTCTCGTCACGCTCGGTTTCGGCGCCATCGGCTTTTATGACGACTATCTCAAGGTCACAAAGCAGTCGGACAAAGGCTTTTCCGGCAAGGCGCGTCTCGGCTTCGAGTTCATCATCGCCGCGATTGCCGTGTTCTTCATGATGCAGGCGTCGCTTTCGGGCGGTGCTGCCGGCTCGACCTTCGGCTCCTCGGTCACCTTCCCGTTCTTCAAGGACCTCGTGATCAATCTCGGCTATTTCTTCGTGCTGTTCGGTGGCTTCGTCATCGTCGGCGCCGGCAATGCCGTGAACCTGACGGATGGTCTCGATGGGCTTGCCATCGTGCCCGTCATGATCGCGGCGGCCGCCTTCGGCCTCATCGCCTATCTCGCCGGTAACGCCGTTTTCGCCAATTACCTGCAGATCCATTTCGTGCCCGGCACGGGCGAGCTCGCCGTCATCCTCGGCGCCGTCATCGGCGCCGGCCTCGGCTTCCTCTGGTTCAACGCGCCGCCCGCCGCCATCTTCATGGGTGATACCGGTTCGCTGGCGCTCGGCGGCCTGATCGGCACCGTTGCCGTCGCGGTCAAGCATGAATTTGTCATGATCATCATCGGTGGCCTGTTCGTCATGGAAACGCTGTCGGTGATCATCCAGGTGTTCTGGTTCAAGCGCACCGGGCGCCGCGTCTTCCTGATGGCGCCGATCCACCACCACTTCGAAAAGAAGGGCTGGACGGAAAGCCAGGTCGTGATCCGCTTCTGGATCATCGCCGTCATCCTTGCGATGGTCGGCCTGTCCACCCTCAAGCTGCGGTGAGCGGACGATGATCGCGGTCAGCACATTCAGGGGCAAGAAGGTCGCTCTTTTCGGGCTTGGTGGTTCGGGGCTGGCGACTGCGCAGGCGCTCGTCGCCGGCGGCGCCGAGGTGACGGCCTGGGACGACAATCCCGACAGCGTCGCCAAGGCCGGCGAGGCGGGTGTGCCGACAGCGAACCTGCACGGCATCGACTGGCGTGCCTTTGCCGCCTTCGTGCTTTCGCCCGGCGTGCCGCTGACCCATCCGAAGCCGCATTGGACCGTCGACCTCGCGCATGCCGCTGGCGTCGAGATCATCGGCGATGTCGAGCTTTTCGTGCGCGAGCGCCGGGCGCAGGCGCCCGATGCCCCGTTCATCGCCATTACCGGCACCAACGGCAAATCGACGACCACGGCGCTGATCGCCCATATCCTGAGGGAAAGCGGCCGTGACACCCAGCTCGGCGGCAATATCGGCACGGCCGTACTGACGCTTGAGCCCCCGAAGGCCGGCCGCTTCTATGTGGTCGAGTGCTCGTCCTACCAGATCGATCTGGCGCCGACGCTCAACCCGACGGCCGGTATCCTGCTCAATCTCACGCCCGATCATCTCGATCGGCACGGCACCATGCAGCACTATGCCGATATCAAGGAGCGGCTGGTGGCCGGCAGCGGCACGGCGATCGTCGGTGTCGACGACAGCTTCTGCGCACTGATTGCCGATCGCGTCGAGCGGGCGGGCACCAAGGTGGTTCGCATCTCGCGCCGGCATGTTCTGGCCGACGGGATCTATGCCGAAGGCTCGCGCGTCCTTGAGGCGCACGGCGGAACGTCGCGGCTCTTCGTAGATCTCGATGGCATCCAGACGCTGCGCGGCGGCCATAATGCGCAGAATGCTGCCGCGGCAATCGCCGCATGCCTTGCCGTCGATGTCAGCGAAGACGCGATACGCCAGGGGCTGAAAAGCTTCCCCGGCTTGAAGCATCGCATGCAGCCGGTCGGCCGCAAGGGTGCTGTCGTATTCGTCAACGACAGCAAGGCGACCAATGCGGATGCAGCGGCCCCGGCGCTGTCGAGCTACGAGCGCATCTACTGGATCGCCGGCGGCCTTCCGAAGGAGGGCGGCATCACTTCGCTGTCGCCGTTCTTCCCGAAGATCGTCAAGGCCTACCTGATCGGTGAGGCCGCACCGGCCTTTGCCGCAACGCTCGGCGAGGCGGTGCCCTTCGAGATTTCAGGCACGCTGGAAAAGGCCGTGGCGCATGCCGCAGCAGATGCCGAGCATGATGACAAAGGCGCGTCGGCGGTGATGTTATCCCCGGCTTGCGCAAGTTTCGACCAGTATAAGAACTTTGAAATACGCGGCGATGCCTTCGTGACGCACGTCAAGGCATTGCAGGGCGTGACGATGCTGATCTGACGCTCGCCGTCCGCGCGCCCATCCGGCGCGCGACGGGTGGCGGTGATGCCGGGGTTTCGGACGTTTGGCGCAGGCGCGCCTGATAAAGGGGACTGACAGATGGTAAGCCGAGCCGAACGTGGCCCTGTGGCCGACTGGTTCTGGACGATCGACAGGTTCTTCCTGGCGACCTTCATCCTGTTGATGGGCGTGGGCTTCATGCTGTCGTTTGCGGCAAGCCCGGCGGTCGCCGAGCGCATCGGCCTCGACAGCTTCCACTTCGTCAAGCGCCACGCCGTCTTCCTCTTGCCGTCGCTGGTGGTGATGGTCGCCATCTCCTTCCTGTCGCCGAGGCAGGTGCGCCGCGCCGCGATCATCCTGCTCGGCGTGTCGCTCGCGATGATGGTGCTGGTGCTGTTCATCGGCCAGGAGGTCAAGGGCTCGATGCGCTGGATCTCAATCGCCGGCATTTCCATCCAGCCCTCGGAATTCATGAAGCCAGCCTTCGTGGTCGTCTGCGCCTGGTTGTTTTCGGAACATGCGCGCCAGCCGGAAATTCCCGGCAATCTCTTTGCCATCCTGCTCTTCGGCATTGTCGGCGCGCTGCTCGTCGCCCAGCCCGACCTTGGCCAGACGATCCTGACGACCGCGGTCTGGGGCGGCATGTTCTTCATGGCCGGCATGCCGTGGCTGTGGATCATCGTGCTCGCCGGCGCTGCCTTCGGCGGCTTCTTCGTCGCCTATACCATGCTGCCGCACGTGGCCGGCCGTATCGACAAATTCCTGACCGGGGAGGGCGATACCTTCCAGATGGACACGGCGCGCGAGGCGATCATCCGCGGCGACTGGTTCGGCCGCGGTCCGGGCGAAGGCATCGTCAAGCGCATCATTCCCGATAGCCACACCGACTTCGTGTTCTCGGTGGCGGCTGAAGAATTCGGCATCGTCTTCTGCATGCTGATCGTGATGATCTTCGCCTTCCTGGTGCTGCGCGGCCTCAACCACGCCTTCCGCGAGCGCAACGACTTCAACCGCTTCGCCGTTGCCGGCCTCGTGCTGCAGATCGGCATCCAGTCGATGATCAACATCGGCGTGAACCTCGAACTGCTTCCGGCCAAGGGCATGACCCTGCCGCTGATCTCCTATGGCGGCTCGTCCATGGTGGCGATCTGCGTCACCGCCGGCTTCATCCTGGCGCTCACGCGCCATCGCCCAGAGAAGCGCGCCGTGGAGCGTAGCCTGTTTCGGTCCGGCATTGGCGTGCCGGCGGAGTAAAGAATGACCAAAGGCATTATCCTTCTTGCCGCCGGGGGTACCGGCGGCCATCTGTTCCCGGCCGAGGCGCTCGCCCATGAGCTGAAGGCCAACGGCTATTCGGTGCATCTGGTGACCGACAGTCGCGCCGAGCGTTTCGCCGGCAAGTTCCCGGCAGACGAGGTGCATGTGGTGCCGTCGGCAACCATCGGCTCGAAGAACCCCATTCATGTCGTGCGCTCGCTGTGGACGCTCTGGACCGGCATGCGTGCCGCGCGCCGGCTGATCGCCCGGCTGCGGCCGAAGGCCGTCGTCGGTTTCGGCGGCTACCCGACCGTGCCGCCGCTGCTGGCGGCAACCGGCATGGGCGTGCCGTCGATGATCCATGAACAGAACGCTGTCATGGGTCGTGCCAACAAGGCGCTCGCCTCCCGCGTCAAGGCGATCGCCGGCGGCTTCCTGCCCGAGGGCACCGGTACCTTTGCCGCCAAGACGGTGACGACGGGCAACCCGGTGCGTCCGGCCGTGCTCGATGCTGCCAAGGTGCCTTATGTCGCGGCGGCGGGCGAAGCGCCGTTCCATCTCGTCGTCTTCGGCGGTAGCCAGGGCGCGCAATATTTCTCGAAGGCGATCCCCCAGGCGATCTGCCGTCTCGACGACGCACTTCGCCAGCGGCTGACGGTGACGCAGCAGGCGCGTCCGGAAGATCGCGACGGCGTCATCGCCACCTATGAGAAGCTCGGCGTTCCCGCCGAGGTCTCGCCGTTCTTCACCGATATGGCCGAGCGCATCGCCGGCGCCCAGCTGGTCATCTGCCGCTCGGGCGCCTCGACGGTTTCCGAGCTTGCGGTCATCGGCCGGCCGGCGATCCTCGTTCCCTATCCTTATGCGCTCGATCACGATCAGGCGGCCAATGCCGCGGCGATTGCCGCCAAGGGCGGCGCAAAGGTGATCGCCCAGGCGGAGCTGACCGCCGAGCGCCTTGCCGGCATTCTTGCTGAGGCCATGGCCAATCCACAATCGCTGGCGCAGATGGCCGCCAATGCGCGCGAAACCGGAAAGCCGGACGCCGCGCGCTTGCTTGCATCGATGGTAGAGGCTATTGCCAGCGGTTTGACAGTCGAGACATTCAAGGAAAAGCGCTCATGAAAATGCCGAAGACGATCGGTCTGGTTCATTTTATCGGTATCGGCGGTATCGGCATGAGCGGTATTGCCGAGGTGCTGCACAATCTCGGTCACCGGGTGCAGGGCTCCGATCAGTCTGATAGCGCCAATGTCCAGCGGCTGCGCGAAAAGGGCATCGAGGTCTACGTCGGCCACAAGGCCGAGAACATCGGCGATGCCGAAGTGGTCGTCGTGTCGACCGCGATCAAGAAGGACAATCCCGAACTGATCGCCGCCCGTGAAAAACTGCTGCCGGTCGTGCGCCGCGCCGAGATGCTGGCCGAGCTGATGCGCTTCCGCAATGCGATCGCCATCGGCGGCACCCACGGCAAGACGACGACGACCTCGATGGTTGCTGCCCTTCTCGATGCCGGTGGGCTCGACCCGACCGTCATCAACGGCGGCATCATCAATGCCTACGGCACCAATGCCCGCATGGGTGAGGGCAAGTGGATGGTGGTCGAGGCCGACGAGTCCGACGGCACCTTCCTCAAGCTGCCTGCCGATGTCGCCGTCGTCACCAACATCGACCCTGAGCATCTCGACCACTACGGCAATTTCGACGCCGTGCGCGCCGCGTTCCGCCAGTTCGTCGAGAACGTGCCATTCTACGGTTTCGGCGTGCTCTGCCTCGATCACCCCGAAGTGCAGACCATGGTCAGCAAGATCGAGGACCGCAAGGTCATCACCTACGGCGAAAACCCGCAGGCCGACGTTCGTTTCCTCAACATCCGCATGGACGGTGCCACTTCCGTCTTCGATATCGAGATCCGCCGTCGCCGCACCGGCCAGGTGATCTCGATGAAGGATCTGCGCCTGCCGATGCCCGGCCGCCACAATGTGTCGAACGCCACGGCCGCGATCGCGGTCGCCCAGCGCCTCGGCGTCAGCCCCGAGGCGATCGCCAAGGGGCTTGCCTCCTTCGGCGGCGTCAAGCGGCGCTTCACCTTTACCGGCGACTGGAACGGCGTGCGCATCTATGACGACTACGGCCACCATCCGGTCGAGATCAAGGCCGTGCTCAAGGCGGCGCGCGAGGCATGCCAGGGCCGCATCATCGCCGTGCACCAGCCGCACCGCTACTCGCGCCTTGCGAGCCTGTTCGAAGATTTTTCAGCCTGCTTCAACGACGCCGACACGGTTCTGATCGCGCCTGTCTATGCGGCCGGGGAGGAAGCGATCGACGGCGTCAACGCCGAAGAGCTCGTCAACCGCATCAAGGCCGGCGGTCATCGCGACGCCCGGCATGTGGTCGGACCCGAAACAATCGCGCCGGTTGTCAGCAAGATTGCGCAGCCGGGTGATTTTGTGGTTCTCTTGGGGGCTGGCAGCATCACCTACTGGGCCGCTGCCCTGCCACGGGAACTCGCAGACATTTCAGGAAATTGAGCATGAAACAGGTCAACGGTCAGAAACTACTCGAAGCACTCGGAAGCGGAGTCAGCGCCGTTCGCGGCCGCATCACGCCCGATGCGCCGATGGATCGCGTGACCTGGTTCCGCGCCGGCGGTCTTGCCGAGCTGATGTTCCAGCCGCACGACACTGACGATCTCATCACCTTCCTGAAGCTGGTTCCGGCTGATGTACCCGTCATGGTCATGGGTGTCGGCTCGAACCTTTTGGTTCGTGACGGTGGCATTCCTGGTGTCGTCATCCGGCTTTCGGCCAAGGGTTTTGGCGATCTCGAACTCGTCGGCGAGAACCGCATCAAGGCCGGCGCGATCTGCCCGGACAAGAACATTGCGGCGATGGCGCTCGATAACGGCATCGGCGGCTTCTATTTCTACTACGGCATTCCTGGCGCGATCGGCGGCGCATTGCGCATGAACGCCGGCGCCAACGGCTCGGAGACCCGCGAGCGCGTCGTCGAGGTGCACGCGGTCGATCGTCAGGGCAATACGCATGTGCTGTCGAATGCCGACATGGGCTATGGCTATCGCCATTCCGCGGCGGCTAAGGACCTAATCTTCACGCACGCCATCTTCGAAGGTTATCCCGAGGACAAGAACAAGATCCGCACCGACATGGACGCCGTGCGCCAGCACCGCGAAACCGTGCAGCCGATTCGCGAAAAGACGGGGGGATCGACCTTCAAGAACCCGGAGGGACATTCGGCCTGGAAGCTGATCGACGAAGCGGGTTGCCGCGGCATGATGATTGGCAGCGCGCAGATGTCGCCGCTGCATTGCAACTTCATGATCAACACCGGTCAGGCGACGGGCTACGAGCTCGAATATCTCGGCGAAACCGTGCGGAACCGCGTGCTCGAACATTCCGGTGTTCGGCTGGAGTGGGAAATCAAGCGCATCGGTACCTTCATGCCGGGCTACGAGATCAAGGAATTCCTCGGCCGCGGCATCGCCTGAGGCTTATGGGAATAGTTTTATGAAGGGCCGCAGCGGCAACGCTCGGCCCTTTTCGCTTTTCTGGCGTCCTCAGCCGGAGTCTCTTTCTCTCGCCGTCATGCTTGGGCTTGATCCTCGCATCCACGGGTCCAGGTCGGCATCTTTGCGCGGAGGCTGGATCCAGGAAATTGGATTCAGGGAGACAAGATCAGAGCTTGCTGGCAACGAGGGTCGCGGGCTAAAGCCAACTTGTCATGACGTGCCGCAACCAAGCTGGCACCTGCTAACTTCCGCATACTCTAACGTCTGGACTAACAATGGATCAGGGAACTCTGGGAAAAATCGCTGCCATTTTGAATGCTGGTTCAACAAATTATTCCGTTTTTCTGAAGTTGTACGAGGTGCAACTGGGGAGCCAGATAGATTCAACTGCAATTGTTCAGATGGTGTTGGGGACAGGAGCTGTGTTGGGCGGAATAGAAGAAGTACAAAGTGGGTCGGTGTGGCCGGAGGTTATGGAAGCCGTGCTGTATGTTGGTGACTCTAGCGCTGGTCCATCAAGTACAGCACTTAAATCCGGACAATTCACTTCCTTAGTTGAGCTGCTCAAGGCGCAGGTCGACACGATGGTCAAGACATCAGCAACAATCGAGATCTTCTGGCTTAGCAACGGGCATCCCGCCTATCCCGTGTTTTGGGACTTCGCGTTTCTCTTCAGAACGGATGCAACTGCAACTATCTTCATCGGAGCAAGTTCGGACTAGGCAACTGGTCGGAGACTTGGCTACCAGAACTGGCCCACGGAAAGAGCCGCAGCGTTGTCGCTGCGGCTCTTTCGTTTTTTGTGGAACAGGCCGCGTGTGTGGCGAGGCGCAACAGAAATCAGGCCGAAACCTCTTCTTCCGTCGACAGCACCAGGCAAACGAGCGTGATCGCAGCGGCCCCCAGCAGATAGTAGCCGACATGGTCGAGGCTGTAGTTGGTCGCAAGCCAGGTGGCGATGTAGGGCGCGAGCGACGCGCCGAAGATGCCGGCGAGGTTGAAGGTCATCGACGCGCCGGTATAACGCACCGAGGTCGGGAAGGGGGCGGCGAGTGCTGCGCCAATCGGACCATAGGTGAGCCCCATCAGGCCGAGGCCGAGGATGGAGAACAGGAAGGCGCCGCCGAGACCGCCGGCCATGAGCGGTGCCATGACCAGGCCGAAGGCGCCGATGCCGATGGTGGTGATGATCAGCACCAGGCGGCGGCCGTAGCGGTCCGACAGGATGCCCGAGACCGGGATCATCAGGCCGAAGAAGACGACACCGGTCATCTGCACGACGAGGAACTGCTCACGCGAATAGCCGAGCTTGGCCGTGCCCCAGGACAAAGAGAACACCGTCATCAGGTAGAACAAGACGAAGGTGGCAAGCGCCACGAAGGTGCCGAGCACGAGGCTGCGCTTGTGGAACCGGAAGATCTGCGCGATCGGAACCTGGACGCGCTCGTGCTTGTCGATCGCCTTCTGGAATTCCGGCGTCTCGGTGATCTTCAGGCGGACATAGAGGCCGACGATAACCAGCAGGATGCTGGCAATGAAGGGCACGCGCCATCCCCAGGCGAGGAAGGCCTCATCTGTCATGACTTCGCCGAGGATGAGGAAGGTACCGGCCGACAGGATGAAGCCGATCGGGGCGCCGAGCTGCGGGAACATGGCATACCATGTGCGCTTGCCCTCGGGCGCGTTCTCGGTTGCGAGCAGCACGGCGCCGCCCCATTCGCCACCGAGGCCGAGGCCCTGGCCGAAGCGGCAAAGGGCGAGCAAGAGCGGGGCCGCGACGCCGATCGACGCGTAGGTCGGCAAGAGGCCAATGACGACGGTGGAAATGCCCATGGTCATCAGCGCTGCGACCAGCGTCGCCTTGCGGCCGACCTTGTCGCCGAAATGGCCGAAGATCACTGCGCCGAACGGGCGGGCGAAGAAGGCGATGGAGAAGGTGGCGAAGGATTGCAGCATGGCCGATGTCGGGTCGGACGTCGGAAAGAAGAGATGCGGGAATACGAGCACCGCTGCGGTGGCGTAAACGTAGAAGTCGAAGAATTCGATGGTGGTGCCGACGAGGCTGGCGAACAGCACCCGGGCAGGGGAGTTCACTGCCGGCGTCTGCAACGCGCTATCCTTCGGCGACAGGGAGGTTGTCGCGTCTGTCATTGTTGTCGTTCCTGATATGGATGTCATGCCGTCTTGGGAGGCGGTCGGGGCGTCTTAACGCAAGTTTCCGCATGTTGAAACCCTGAATTCGTAAGAAATGCGAACGAATCCGAGGGGTGGCGCAGCATTATTCCGAGGGTGCATGGCTCGCGCGAATCATAGGCACGGCTGCTCCTAAAATAGGCAGACAAGTGAAGGCCCGGCGTGCGGTTTCGTGTTTTGCGGGCGATGACATCCCTGTCACAACCGGGGTTGACCGGAATCAAAATGTGGCAAACTCTGGGCGATTGAAGCGATCAGCTTCGGTTTTCGGGAGCGAATGCATGTTCAAGAAGCTTTCTGCGGAATTTCTCGGTACATTCTGGCTCGTTTTCGGCGGCTGCGGCAGTGCGGTGCTGGCGGCTGCGTTTCCGGCTGTTGGGATCGGCCTGCTCGGCGTTTCCTTCGCCTTCGGCCTCACCGTTCTCACCATGGCCTATGCCGTCGGCGGCATTTCCGGCGGCCATTTCAACCCGGCCGTTTCTGTTGGTCTGACCGTTGCCGGCAAGTTCCCAGCCTCCAGCCTCATCGGCTACATCATCGCCCAGGTGCTGGGCGCGATCGTCGCTGCAGCCGTGCTCTACGTCGTCGCCAGCGGCAAGGCGGACTTCCAGCTCGGCGACTTTGCCGCCAATGGCTATGGCGAACATTCGCCCGGCGGCTATTCGCTGACGGCCGCGCTGGTGATGGAAGTGGTGATGACCTTCTTCTTCCTGTTCATCATTCTCGGTGCCACCCATGGCCGCGTGCCCTCAGGCTTTGCGCCGATCGCCATCGGCCTGGCGTTGACGCTGATCCATCTGGTGTCGATCCCGGTCACCAACACATCGGTCAATCCGGCCCGCTCCACAGGGCAGGCGCTATTCGTTGGAGACTGGGCGCTTTCGCAGCTTTGGCTCTTCTGGCTGGCTCCGATCGTCGGCGCCGCGATCGCGGGAATCGTCTGGAAAATCGTCGGTGAAGACGATTAATCGCTTCGGCAAAAACGACTGATCGTTAAGCCGAAAATACCGCCAATCGTTAAGGCCTCGCACCGAATTGGTGCGGGGCCTTCATTTTTTAGCGGTTTGTGTTTTGTGTAAACAGGCCGCGCCAACGCGCTGATTTCGTGCCAGAAAGCGTTGTAATCGCAACGTTTTCGAGCACGGCTGCCGATCGTTTCCCGACTAAGGTTAATAAAAGTAAACGGTTCATTAACTATAATGCCGTTCTAGTGCCTCCGATGGCCACCGGTGACTCGCGTTGCCGGATTCAGCCAGGCGCAAGCAAGCGTTGCGATAGTGACGTATTTTCGGGGGTATGAATGAACGGCAAGCATGTAGCTGTCCTTATGGGCGGATTTTCTTCGGAGCGACCGGTGAGCCTGTCGTCCGGGGCTGCATGCGCCGATGCTCTGGAAGCGGAAGGTTTCCGCGTTACGCGTGTAGACGTCGCGCGCGATGTCGCTTCGGTTCTGGCCGCGCTGCGCCCGGACGTCGCCTTCAACGCCCTTCACGGTCCGTTCGGCGAGGATGGCACGATCCAGGGCATTCTTGAATATCTGGAAATTCCCTACACCCATTCTGGCGTTCTGGCCTCCGCACTCGCCATGGACAAGGCGCAGGCCAAGCACGTGGCCGCCGCCGCCGGTGTTCCGGTTGCCGAAGCGCTGGTGATGGATCGCCGGGGCTTTGGTCCGAAACATCCGATGCGCCCGCCATACGTCGTCAAGCCGGTCAGCGAAGGCTCGAGCTTCGGCGTCGTCATCGTCAAGGAAGATCAGTCGCATCCGCCGCAGGTCGTTACCTCGAGCGAGTGGCGTTATGGCGACCGAATCATGGTCGAACGTTATGTCGCCGGCCGCGAACTCACCTGCGGCGTCATGGGCGATAGGGCGCTTGGCGTCACCGAAATCATCCCGCAGGGCCACGCCTTCTACGATTATGATTCCAAATACGTAAAAGGTGGCTCGCAACACGTCATTCCGGCACAGGTTTCACCAAATATTTACCAAAAAATACAAACACTCGCATTGAAGGCGCATCAGGCAATCGGTTGCCGGGGCGTCAGCCGATCCGACTTTCGCTTCGACGACCGTACCTCCGGTGAAGGCGAATTGATCTGGCTGGAAATCAACACCCAGCCCGGCATGACCCCAACCTCCCTGGTGCCCGAGATGGCTCAGCATGCTGGCCTTGGTTTTGGCGAGTTTCTGACTTGGATGGTGGAGGACGCTTCGTGCTTGCGGTAAGGGGCAAAAGGGGCAAGAGAGTTCGTGACCCGCTGGGCGCAGTTGCTGCCGAGGCGGATGGCGCACGCGTTCTGCCGCGGCCGCTTCGCAAGGCCGTTCGCTTCCTGGTCAGCCTCGGCAGCGGCCGCGTCCGCTTTCCAGCCCATACCGGCACGATCGCTGCCGTCGCGTTTTTCGCCGCCACCGGCTTTTACGGCATGTCGCTCGGCGGCCACACACAGAACGTCGCGCAGGCATCGACGACGGCGGCCGGCTTTGCCATCGAGGACGTGCGCGTCTCCGGCAACGAGCAGACCTCCGAGATCGATATCCTGCAGCAGCTCGGCCTTGACGGCACGACGTCGCTGGTGGCGCTCGACATCATCGAAGCGCGCAAGCTGATCGCCGAACTGCCCTGGGTGCAGGGCGTTACGGTTCGCAAGGTCTATCCGAGCACGATCGAAGTCACGCTCACCGAGCGCAAGGCTTTTGGCATCTGGCAGCACGGCTCCGACCTGTCGCTGATCGAGCGCAGCGGCAGCGCGATTGCGCCGCTGCGCGACAACAAGTTTGCAGCCCTGCCGCTGTTCGTCGGCCGCGACGCCGAGACGGCAGCGGCCGATTTCTACGACGAGTTTTCCCGCTGGCCGGAGATTCGCTCGCGGGTGAGGGCCTTCGTGCGCGTCGCCGGCCGTCGCTGGGATCTGCGCCTCGACAACGGCATCGTCGTCAAGCTGCCGGAACACGATGTCGCCCGTGCGATGAAGGTTCTGTCGGAGATGGAAAGCGAGCACCAGCTGCTCGAGCGCGACATCGCCGCAGTCGATCTGCGGCTGGAAGATCGAACCACAGTTCAATTGACGCCGGATGCGGTCACCCGGCGCGAAGTTGCCTTGAAGGCGAGGGACAAGATGCTGAAGGCGCAGGAGACGGAGAGAAAGAAAGAGGGGCGGATATGAGTTTGTTCGGTTCCTCCAGCTTTGGCCTGCCGCGCCTGAAGCCGCTTTCTTCGAAGCGGTCTCATGTCGTCTCGGTGCTGGATATCGGCTCGACGAAGATCGTGTGCATGATCGGCCGGCTGACGCCGCGCGCCGAAAGCCAGATCCTGCCGAACCGCACGCATAGCGTCGAGATCATCGGCATCGGCCACCAGAAATCCCGCGGCGTGAAGAACGGCGTCGTCGCCGATCTCGATGCGGTCGAAAGCGTCGTGCGGCTCGCCGTCGATGCGGCCGAGCGCATGGCCGGCCTCACCATCGACAGCCTCATCGTCAACATTTCCGCAGGCCGCCTGCAGAGCGACGTCTATACCGCGACCATCGACCTCGGTGGCCAGGAAGTCGATGCCAGCGACCTGAAGAGAGTGCTGTCGGCCGCCGGCCAGCAATCGCTGCGTTCCGACCGCGCCATCCTGCATTCGCTGCCGACTGGCTTCTCGCTCGACGGCGAGCGCGGCATCCGCGATCCGCTCGCCATGTTCGGCGACGTGCTCGGCGTCGACATGCACGTGCTGACCGCGGAGCGGGCGGCGCTGAAGAATCTCGAACTTTGCGTCAACCGAGCGCATCTCTCGGTCGAGGGCATCGTTGCGACGCCCTATGCCAGCGGTCTGGCGGCTCTTGTCGATGACGAAGTCGAACTCGGCTGCGCCGCGATCGACATGGGTGGCGGCACGACGACGATCTCGGTCTTTGCCGAGGGCAAGCTGGTTCACGCCGACGCGGTCAGCCTCGGCGGCCACCATGTGACGACGGACCTGGCGCGCGGTCTTTCGACCCGCATCGAAGACGCCGAACGGCTGAAGGTCGTGCACGGCTCGGCCCTGCCCAACAGCGCCGACGAGCGCGACATCGTCTCGGTCCCGCCGATCGGCGAGGACGACCGCGACCAGCCGACCCACGTGCCGCGCGCTCTGGTGTCGCGGATCGTACGCGCCCGCATCGAGGAAACGCTGGAGCTCATCCGCGACCGCATCCAGCGCTCGGGCTTCAGCCCGATCGTCGGCAAGCGCATCGTGCTGACGGGTGGCGCCAGCCAGTTGACCGGCCTGCCGGAAGCGGCACGCCGCATCCTGGCGCGCAATGTTCGTATCGGCCGTCCGCTCGGAGTTTCCGGGCTGCCGGCTGCTGCCAAGGGACCGGCGTTCTCCACGGCCGTCGGTCTGATGATCTATCCGCAGGTCGCCGACCTCGAAACGCATGCGGCCCAGGGCGGCATGTTCTCGTCGATCGGCAACGGCAACGGCCGCATCGCCCGCATGGGCCAGTGGCTGAAGGAAAGTTTTTAGAGCGCCGCGCGTCCGGATGGACGTGCAAAGCGCGCTCTAAGGTTTGTGACGTGCATAAGCCTTTCCGAAAATCGCAGACGATTTTCGGGGTTATGCGCGGAGTACGGCCGGCACCGAACAGGGACGATGCCGGACGAAGACAAAGTTGGAATTTCAAGGATTTGGTCGGCTCGGCAAGGCGGCCAGAAAACAGAAGGAACGGGTACTATGACTATCAACTTGCAGAAGCCGGATATCACGGAGCTGAAGCCCCGCATCACCGTCTTTGGTGTTGGCGGCGGCGGCGGCAATGCCGTCAACAACATGATCACAGCGGGTCTTGAAGGCGTCGACTTCGTCGTTGCCAACACCGACGCGCAGGCGCTGACCATGACCAAGGCAGAACGGGTCATCCAGATGGGTGTCGCCGTGACCGAGGGTCTGGGCGCCGGCTCGCAGCCGGAAGTCGGCCGCGCGGCTGCTGAAGAGTGCATTGATGAGATCATCGATCACCTGCATGGCACCCACATGTGCTTCGTCACCGCCGGCATGGGCGGCGGCACCGGCACCGGTGCAGCCCCGATCGTCGCGCAGGCCGCCCGCAACAAGGGCATCCTGACTGTCGGCGTCGTCACCAAGCCTTTCCATTTCGAAGGCCAGCGCCGCATGCGGCTCGCCGACCAGGGCATCGCCGAACTGCAGAAGTCGGTCGACACCCTGATCGTCATCCCGAACCAGAACCTCTTCCGCATCGCCAATGACCGCACGACGTTTGCCGATGCGTTCGCGATGGCCGACCAGGTCCTCTATTCGGGTGTTGCCTGCATCACCGACCTCATGGTCAAGGAAGGCCTCATCAACCTCGACTTCGCCGACGTCCGCTCGGTGATGCGCGAAATGGGTCGCGCCATGATGGGCACCGGCGAAGCCTCGGGCGAGGGCCGCGCAATGGCCGCTGCCGAAGCTGCGATCGCCAACCCGCTGCTCGACGAAACCTCGATGAAGGGCGCACAGGGCCTCTTGATCTCGATCACCGGTGGTCGCGACCTGACCCTGTTCGAACTCGACGAAGCTGCGACCCGCATCCGCGAAGAAGTCGATCCGGACGCCAACATCATCCTCGGCGCCACGTTCGACGAAGAACTTGAAGGCCTGATCCGCGTATCGGTCGTTGCCACCGGTATCGATCGCACGGCCGCGGAGGTAGCCGGTCGTTCGGCCGACTTTCGTTCGGTAGCAGCGCAGAAGCCGATCATCCGTCCGTCCGCAGCCATTCCGGCACAGCAGCCGGCGGTTGCCCAGCACCAGCCCGCTCCGGTCCAGCAGCCGGTCGCCCAGCCGGTGCAGCAGCAGAACTCCGTCGACCAGATCGCGCTTGCGATCCGCGAAGCGGAAATGGAACGCGAACTCGACATCGCAACCCGCGCCGCCACCCAGGCTCCGGCTCCGATGCAGCAGGCTCACGACGACTTTCGTCCCCAGAGCAAGCTCTTTGCCGGTGCCGCACCGGTAGAAGCCGCTCCGGTCATGCGCCAGCCGGCTCCAGTTCAGCGTCCGGTCGAAATGCCGGTTCACGCACAGGTCCAGCCGCAGCCGGTTCAGCGCCAGGAGCCGATCGCTCCGGTGGTGCGCCAGCAGGCCGAGCCGGTTCGCATGCCGAAGGTCGAGGACTTCCCGCCCGTCGTAAAGGCCGAGATGGACCAGCGCGCCCAGCCGGCGCCGCAGTTGCAGGAAGAGCGCGGCCCGATGGGTCTTCTCAACCGCATCACCAGCTCGCTCGGCCTGCGCGAAAGGGAAAGCCCCAGCGTCAACGCCGACATGACGGCCGGTGCGCCGAGTGCGGCTTCCCAGCAGCGCCGTCCGCTTTCGCCGGAGGCCAGCCTCTATGCGCCGCGTCGCGGCCAGCTTGACGATCACGGTCGCGCCGCACCGCAGGCGCGCTCGCACGAAGATGATCAGCTCGAGATCCCGGCGTTCCTGCGCCGTCAATCGAACTGATTTGAAGGCCCGTTCCTTCACCTTGCCGAATGCCCGGGCTACCGCCCGGGCATTTTTGTATTTCTAGCATTCTTTCAATAGGTTGCCGGCGTCGAACGGCGTGTTACAGATGCGTAACAAAACGAAACGAACAGTGATTTGGAATGGTGCCTCAGAACCACTATTTTCAAGCTCGGAATTGGGGATGCATGCGATTCGATCACGCGCTGTCTGTTCGAAACGCAGAGTTCCGGCCTTTGGGCCGAAACTCTCGGGCGCCTTTCTTGCGCCCTGAAAACCGCTGCATCCGCCTGATGTTTGGGCCTTATGGCCATAGGTATTGAAAGTGACGACGAGAATGGGAATCGAACTGCTCGGATTTCAGACCACGATTGCTAGCCCGGTAACGCTCAAGGGAATTGGCGTTCATTCGGGCGCCGAGGTGGAAATCACCTTTCATCCGGCCGAAGCCGATGCGGGCATCGTTTTCCAGCGCGTTCTCGCCAACGGCCGCCTGAGCGAGTTCAAGGCGGTTTCCTCGCAGGTCGGCAACACCGATCTCTGCACCGTTCTCGGCATGTCGCTGGCCACCTCGATCGCAACCATCGAGCATGTGATGGCCGCCATCTACGCGCTCGGCCTCGACAACCTCACCATCGAGGTTCATGGCGCCGAGATGCCGATCATGGACGGCAGCTCCGAACCCTTCATCGATGCGATCGAGCAGGTGGGCGTTCGCGCGCTGGCGGTCAAGCGTCGTTACATCCGCGTGATCAAGCCGGTGCGGATCGAATCAGGTGCGTCCTGGTCGGAATTCACGCCCTATGACGGTATGCGCTTCGAGGTCGAGATCGATTTCGACTGCCCGCTGATCGGTCGCCAGGCCTGGAAGGGCGACATGACGCCTTCGGTGTTCAAGCGCGAACTGTCGCGTGCCCGCACCTTCGGCTTCATGCGCGACGTCGAGCGCCTCTGGGCTGCCGGCTACGCGCTGGGCTCGTCGCTGGAAAACTCGGTCGTGATCTCCGACGACGATTCGGTCATCAATGTCGAAGGCCTTCGCTATACGGACGAATTCGTGCGCCACAAGACGCTCGACGCCGTTGGCGACCTTTCGCTTGCCGGCGCACCGTTTATCGGCTGCTACCGTTCTTATCGCGGTGGTCACAAGATGAACGCAAATGTGCTCAAGGCTCTGCTCAGTGATCCCTCGGCCTACGAGGTCGTTGAAACCGCCACGCCACGTCAGCGCACCCGTGCGCGCGACATGGTTGCGGTTGCAGTTCCGGGCTTCGCGCCCTGGTCCGCATAACAACAAAAAGACACTCTCCTCCAGTCGCCGGCCGAAAGGCCGGCATTTTCATGTCGGCGCCGCCATAAATTTGCATGAATCACCGATCATGACGTTGCGGCATTGAGGCAACTTGCTCTAAAAGCGCATGTCTGGCGGGGTCGATGCCCGCAGAATGGAACGGGAATATCCGATGGTTCTTGCAGTTTCTGTTGATTTGAAAAAGTCAGCGCGTGTGTTCGCCGTGGTAGTCGCGGCCGTTGCCGGCAGCGCCCTGATTACCGCCTGCCAGAACGATCCCGATATCGACATCACCAAGCTGACGGCCGAGACCGATCCGCCGGAGGTGCTGTACAACCAGGGTCTCGCCAACCTCAATGCCGGCAAGACCACGGAAGCGGCGCGCAAGTTCGAAGCGCTCGACCGGCAGCATCCTTTCTCCGAATACGCGCGCAAGGCGCTCGTGATGAACGCCTTCGTCAGCTATCGCAACGGCCAGTACCAGGAGGCGATCAATTCCACCGGGCGCTACCTGAACCTTTATCCGCAGTCGGAAGATGCGGCCTATGCGCAGTACATTCAGGGGCTTGCCTATACCAAGCAGATCCCGGGCGTGACGCAGGACCAGAAGCCGGCCTTTAAGGCGATCGAGGCGATGCAGGCCGTCGTCGACAAGTATCCGGACTCGCAATATGTCGAGGATGCCCAGGCGAAGATCCGCTTTGCCCGCGACCAGCTCGCCGGCAAGGAAATGCAGGTCGGCCGCTATTATCTCGAGCGCAAGGAATACCTCGCCGCCGTGTCGCGTTTCCGCACCGTCGTCGAGAAGTATCCCAATACCAACCAGGTCGAAGAAGCACTGGCCCGTCTGGTCGAAGCCTATTACGCAATGGGCGTGGCCTCCGAAGCGCAGACCGCTGCCGCCGTTCTCGGACACAACTATCCGGACAGCCAGTGGTATGGTGATTCCTTCAAGCTGTTGCAGTCGGGTGGCCTCGAGCCTCGCGAAAGCGGCAATTCCTGGATTGCGCGCGCAGGCAAGAAGCTGATCGGCGCCTGACACGGAAGATTTGACCCCGGATGCTCGCCCAGATCTCGATCCGCGATATCGTCCTGATTGAACGGCTTGATCTGGCGTTCGAGGCCGGCCTGTCCGTGTTGACCGGTGAGACAGGTGCCGGAAAATCGATCCTGCTCGACAGCCTGTCGCTGGCCCTTGGCGGGCGCGGCGACGGCTCGCTCGTGCGTCACGGCTCGGACAAGGGCCAGGTGACGGCGGTCTTCGACGTGCCGATGGGGCACTCGGCACGGCTGATGCTGCGTGACAACGGCGTCGACGATGATGGCGATCTGATTTTCCGTCGCGTGCAGTCGGCCGATGGCCGCACCAAGGCTTTCGTCAACGATCAGCCGGTCAGCGTTCAATTGATGCGGCAACTTGGCCAGACACTGGTCGAAATCCACGGGCAGCATGACGACCGCGCGCTTGTCGATATCGACGCGCACCGCACGCTTCTCGACGCCTTTGGCGGCACGACCGACGAGGCAGAGCAGGTCTCCGGCCTCTACCGCGCCTGGAAAGATGCCGAACGCGGACTGAAGAAGCATCGCGAGCGCGTCGAGGCGGCAGCACGCGAAGCGGACTATCTGCGCTCCTCTGTCGAAGAACTGGAAAAGCTCAGCCCGCGCGATGGCGAAGAGGACGAGCTTGCCGAAAAGCGCGCGCGGATGATGAAGTCCGAGCGGATCGCCGGCGACATCAACGAAGCCTCCGAATTTCTCAACGGCAACGGCTCGCCGGTTCCATTGATTGCCTCGCTGGTGCGCCGGCTGGAGCGCAAGAGCCATGAGGCGCCGGGGCTGCTGGAAGAAACCGTCGAGCTCTTGGATGCCGCGCTGAACCAGCTTTCGGATGCGCAAATGGCCGTCGAGCGAGCGCTGCGCAACACCGAATTCGACCCGAAGGAATTGGAGCGGGTGGAGGAGCGCCTGTTTGCGCTTCGTGGCGCCAGCCGAAAATATTCCGTGCCGGTCGCCGAGCTTCCGGCGCTGGCGGTGCGGATGATTTCCGACCTGGCCGACCTCGATGCCGGCGAGGAGAAGCTGAAGCAACTCGACATGCAGGTTGTTGCGGCACGGGTGGCTTTCGACGCTGCGGCGCGCACCTTGTCCGACAAGCGACAGAACACGGCGTCGGCGCTGTCTGCTGCAGTCATGGCCGAGCTGCCGGCGCTGAAGCTCGAACGTGCCCGCTTCATGGTCGAAGTGCAGAGCGATGCGGCCCAGCCGACCGTCGACGGCATCGATCTGGTCGAATTCCATGTCCAGACCAATCCGGGCACCCGGCCGGGGCCGATCATGAAGGTGGCTTCGGGCGGCGAACTTTCGCGCTTCCTGCTGGCGCTGAAGGTGGCGCTTGCCGACCGCGGCTCGGCGCCGACCCTCGTCTTCGACGAAATCGACACCGGAGTCGGTGGCGCGGTCGCGGATGCCATCGGCCAGCGACTGAAGCGCCTTTCCGGCACGGTGCAGGTGCTTTCGGTCACCCATGCGCCGCAGGTTGCCGCACGCGCGGCGACGCATCTGCTGATCTCCAAGGGACCATCGACCGAAAAGGCCGAGATGATCTCGACCCGCGTCGCCCGAATGGACGACAAGGCCCGCACCGAGGAAATCGCCCGCATGCTCGCCGGTGCCTCGATCACCGAAGAGGCGAGGGCGGCCGCCGCCCGATTGCTTTCCGGCAACGGTTAGTGCCCGCTACGCCTTCTCGCCAAGTTGTCTCCCGGTCGAGCGCGTGTCTTTATTAGGCGTTGCGCGGATATGCGAGCTTTGGCATGTGGGAACAGCTCCAGCAGCGAATTCAGCTTCGACTGGACCAGATGCGCAAGCATCCGGAACTGATCCTGCTCTATTCTCTCGCCTTCGTCGGCTACATCCTGACGATGAAGGAAGCCAACAAACAGCTGGGGGTGATCGGCATCCTGGCGGTGGTGGCCGGCACGGCGCTCATCCCCTATCTGGTCGCGCGACTTCGCGGCGCGCGCAGCATCGAACTGCCGGACGAGAAGGACGATGGCGCCGCACCGCTCGGGTTTCTGCGCTCCAGCGCTGAGGATGACCGCCCGTACCTGGTGCGTGTCCCGCCATCGACGGCGGTTGCCTATGATGTCATCCGCAAGGCGCAGGACGTCTTTCAGAGCGACGCGATCGATCCGGAGGAGGATATGAAAGCCTTCTTCTCCGATCCCTACAGCCTGATCTGCCTGCAGGACTCCGACGACAATATCTACGGTTTCACCGACTACTACGCCTTCGAGAAGAAGCACTTCAAGCTGTTCCTGCAAGGTGACTATGGCTTCGACGACCTGCTTGCCAACGGGTTGCTTGTCCATCCGAAGGCGCGCAAGGCCAAGGTGGTCTATCTCGCTACCATCCTCAATCTCAGCTACCTGCTCGATTCCATGCGCAGCGAACGCCGGCGGCAGAACGGCATCCTCGTCTGGGCGACGGTGTCGGCGATCCTGGAGTACCAGGAGTTTCCGCCCGAAGGTATCGACCTCTATGGCATCGGCTGGGACAAGGGCGGCGCCGCCATCCTGAAAATGTTCGGCCTCGATCCGGTTGGTCGCGTCATGCGCGGCCTTGCGGAAGGCAAATGGATCTACACCAGACGCGGCGTCCACCGGCAGGATTTGGAAGGGATACGCGCGCGCTACCAGAAGCGATACGAGCGCTGGTGTGAGTTGGAGATCCGCCGCTGCGCCGACGTCGAGCCAAGTGTCGCTCCGGCCGGATGATCAGGGGAGACCGATAACGGCCGCTCTTTTCTTTCCCGACAGTTGCTCTAAAAAACGACTCCCAATCCGGAGTCGTCGCGCATGTCCAGTGAACTGAAACCCGTCGAGAAGCTGAACGAAACGGAAGCCGCCGAGGAGCTGGCCTTTCTCGCCTCCGAGCTTGCCCGGCACGACGCGCTCTATCATGGCAACGACGCGCCGGAGATCACGGATGCGGACTATGACGCGCTGAAGCGGCGCAACGATGCGATCGAGGCGCAGTTTCCGGCGCTTGCGCGCGAGGACAGCCCATCGAAGAAGGTGGGGGCAGCGCCATCCGTTACCTTCCAGCCGGTCGTTCATGCCCGGCCGATGCTGTCGCTCGACAACACGTTTTCCGACGAGGACGCCCGCGATTTCGTCGCCTCGGTCTACCGCTTCCTCGGGCAGCTGCCGGATAATTCGATCGCCTTTACCGCCGAGCCGAAGATCGACGGCCTCTCGATGTCGCTGCGCTACGAGAACCGGCGGCTGGTGACGGCGGCGACCCGTGGCGACGGCACAACAGGTGAAAACGTCACCGCCAATATCCGCACCATCGGCATGATCCCGCAGACGCTGCCGGCCGGCGCTCCTGAGATCGTCGAGGTGCGCGGCGAAATCTACATGGCGAAGTCCGACTTTGCCGCACTCAACGCCGAGATGGCAGCGCTCGGCAAGCCGCTCTACGTCAACCCGCGCAACACCGCTTCCGGGTCGCTCCGCCAGCTCGACGCCAAGGTGACTGCCAGCCGCAAGCTGCGCTTCTTTGCCTATGCCTGGGGCGAAATGTCGGAAATGCCTGCCGATACCCAATTCGGCATGGTCGAGGCATTCAAGGCCTGGGGTTTCCCGGTCAATCCACTGATGCAGCGGATTTCGTCGGCCGACGAGCTGCTGGCGCATTACCACCATATCGAGCGCGAACGGCCTGATCTCGACTATGATATCGACGGCGTCGTCTACAAGGTCGACCGGCTCGACCTGCAGGCGCGGCTCGGTTTCCGCTCGCGCTCGCCCCGCTGGGCGACGGCGCACAAGTTCCCGGCCGAGCAGGCATTTACGCGGCTGACGGCCATAGACATCCAGGTGGGGCGCACCGGCGCGCTGACGCCGGTGGCACGGCTGGAGCCGATCACCGTCGGCGGCGTCGTCGTGACCAATGCGACGCTGCACAACGAGGATTACATCAAGGGGCTCGGCAACAGCGGCGAACCGATCCGCGAGGGTCGCGACATCCGTATCGGCGACATGGTGATCGTCCAGCGGGCGGGCGACGTCATCCCGCAGATCGTCGACGTGGTGATGGACGAGCGCAAGGAGGGGAGCGAGCCCTATCGTTTTCCGACGACATGCCCGGTCTGCGGCAGCCATGCGGTGCGCGACATCAACGAGAAGTCCGGCAAGGTGGATGCAGTGCGCCGCTGCACCGGCGGCTTCGTCTGCCGGGCGCAGGCGGTCGAGCATCTCAAGCATTTCGTCTCGCGCAATGCCTATGACATCGAAGGCCTCGGCTCCAAGCAGATCGAGTTCTTCTTCGAGAGCGAGGATCCGACGCTGTCGATCCGCACGGCGGCCGACATCTTCACGCTGGAAAAGCGCCAGGAGACGTCGCTGACAAAGCTCGAAAACATCGACGGCTTCGGCCGCGTCAGCGTGCGCAAGCTCTATGACGCGATCAACACCCGCCGCTCGATCGCGCTGCATCGCTTCATCTACGCGCTTGGCATCCGCCATGTCGGGGAGACCACGGCCAAGCTTCTCGCGCGCTCCTACGGCACCTACGAGGCCTTCGGCGCAGCCATGAGCGAAGCCGGCACCTTTACGGGTGATGCCTGGAACGAACTCAACAGTATCGACGGCATCGGCGAAGTCGTCGCCCGCGCCATCGTCGAGTTCTACAAGGAGCCGAGGAACCTTGAAGTGGTGACGCGACTGCTTGCCGAAGTGACGCCCGAAGGGGCGGAGATACCGGTTGCGAGCGACAGCCCGGTCGCCGGCAAGACCGTGGTCTTCACCGGTTCGCTCGAAAAGATGACGCGCGATGAGGCCAAGGCCAAGGCGGAAAGCCTCGGCGCCAAGGTGGCAGGTTCCGTGTCGAAGAAGACCGATATCGTCGTCGCCGGCCCGGGAGCGGGCTCCAAGCTCGACAAGGCGCGCGAACTCGGCGTGCAGACGATGGACGAGGACGAGTGGCTGGCGCTGATCGGGGGCTGATGCCCACGATCAGGGGCGCTGGCAGGCGTTGTCGTTATGCCTGTTCCGCGTCGTAGGCTTTGGATGCTGCCTTCAGCGCGGCGATGTCGTCGGCGCAGATGACATTGCGCAGCGCGTCGAACTTCGACCTCTCCCATCGGTAGATGCCGAGTGAGAGCAACGTCTCGATGTCTGCTTCGGGAAAGCGCTGGCGAACGGGGCGGGCCGGATTGCCGGCAACGATGGTGTAAGCCGACACGTCTCTGGTGACGATCGCGCCCGAAGCGATGACGGCGCCTTCACCAAGGGTGACTCCCGGCATGATCATGGCGCGCATGCCGATCCAGGCGCCGTCGCCGATGATCGTGTCGCCCTTGCCGATATAGGCTTCGCCAATCATATCGATGAACGGATAGAGGCTGACCCAATCGGTGCGGTGGGTGTGGTTGCCACCCATCAGGATTACCGCCTCGGCACCGATCGCGACGTAGTCTCCGATCCGCAACTGGTCGATCGGCCATTACGGCTCCCAGGCCTTGAGGCTGTAGTCGTCGCCATAGAGGTAGCGAACGACGCTCTCCTCGAAGGAACCCGTCCAAGCGTTGCTGTAGTAGCTGTTGGTGCCGCGCACATGGATATTCGGGTTGCGCACGGTCTCGTGCAAAAGCTCGACCTTGGACCAATGCTTGGCTTCGACATTCATGGACATGGGGCTTCCTCATTCTGCTCATTGCAAGCGTCAGCGACGGCTCACTCGCCTTCTCGACGTATGGGTTCCCCAACTATCCGGTTTTTCGGGCAATTTCTCCCCAAAACCTCTGCGGCCGATAGCCTCGCTCATAGTTGCGTGCACCGGATCAGACAAAAAAAAAGCGCCCGCCGCGAAACGCGGCGGGCGCAAGGCAAGGGGATTGCGTCAGATCAGGAGGCCTGCTGCTGGGCGGCTTCCATGTCCATCCACATGAATTCCCAGACGTGGCCGTCGAGATCCTGGAAGCTGATGCCGTACATGAAGCCGTAGTCGAGTGCCGGCTTCCAGGGCTTGGCACCGGCAGCGAGTGCCTTGGCGAGCATGTCGTCGCATTCGGCGCGGCTCGAGGCGGAAAGGGCGGTGATGACCTCGGTGCCCTTGCTGGCATCGCTGATCTCGCCGGTGATGAAGCCACGGAACTTCGGTTCGGTCAAAAGCATGACGAAAATATTGTCCGAGATCACCGTGCAGGCGGCCGTGTCGTCGGAGAACTGCTCGTTGAAGGTATAGCCGAGTGCCGCGAAAAAGGCCCGGGACGCCTTCAGGTCCTTGACGGGCAGGTTTACAAAAATCATGCGCATGGAATGCTCCTCGTAGGGATTTTCTTGATTGAACATAACTAGGACGTTCGGCGTGACACGCAGCCGACAGCCGTTCAGACATTTTTTGAGAAATGCGAAGTGTCCCCGCTGATGTGGTGTGCAATCATAGGTTTTCAAGCATTTCCGGTTCACCCGAGATTACTGGCAATTCGCTCGGCAAGGTGCCGGCGGCGCGCTCGAAATGGGCGAGCACATCTGGAACGGCGGCGAGTGCCACACGAGGCCGATCAGAGTTTGGCGGTCCATGCTGAATCCGCATCGTTTGCACCTCGCACATTTCTGGCGGATGTTCCATGGTCTCCGGACCTCGTGAAGAGGTGCGGCGAGCAACGATGACTGTCGGCGCCCGGGATGTGAGGAGACACGATGCGTTTGAACCAGGTGACGGTGACGATGCCCGATCTCGATGCGGGGTGGGAGTTCTACCGCACGCTCGGGCTGCAGCCGATCGTCGATGCGCGGCCGCATCATGTGCGCTTCGTCTGCCCGGATGGCGGCAGTTCGTTTTCGCTGCATCAGGGCGAGGCGGGCGGCAGCGGCACAACCGTCTACTTCGAGTGCGACGATCTGGATCTGACCGTCAGCCGGCTGATCGAGGCCGGTATCCTGTTTGCGAGCAGTCCCGCCGACAAGAGCTGGCGGTGGCGGGAAGCCGAAATCTTTGATCCCGCCGGCAACCGCATCGTACTTTATTTCGCAGGCGCCAACAGGCTCGATCCGCCCTGGCGGGTGCCGAGTTCCGCCCACAGCTGAGCTTGCCCGCCCGGACCGTGCGATAATTGGCTTGGCTCTATTCGCAGCGGCACCAATTCCGTTTGTCTTTTTGCGCTGCACAAGATAGAGGTTTGCAGCCAAATTTTGTGCAATTGCCTTTTCGCGGAGCGGGCCAAGAGCCACAGGCCGCGGGGCGGGGCGCTAGCGGCGCCTTCGCGGATTGGAGGGTCCGGATTTGAAGACCATCACCACCATCACCGAGCTGCGCGCAGCCCTTGCCGAATACCGGCGGGCAGGCAAGACGGTCGGGCTCGTGCCGACCATGGGCTATCTGCATGTCGGCCATATGGAGCTTGTGCGCCGTGCGCGCGGGCAAAATGACGTCGTCGTTGCCAGCATCTTCGTCAATCCGCTGCAGTTCGGCCCCAACGAAGACTTGAGCAAATATCCGCGCGATCTCGCCCGCGATCAGGCGATGCTGGAAGAGGGCGGCGTCGACTTCCTGTTTTCGCCAGGGGTGTCCGACATGTATCCGCGACCGATGGAAACGGTGGTCGACGTGCCGAAGCTCGGCTCCGAGCTTGAAGGTTCCGTGCGTCCCGGCCACTTTGCCGGCGTTGCGACTGTCGTCACCAAGCTGTTCAACATCGTGCAGCCGGACCGCGCCTATTTCGGCGAGAAGGATTTCCAGCAGCTGCAGATCATTCGCCGTATGGTCGATGATCTCGCCCAGCCGGTGGAGATCATCGGCGTGCCGACGGTGCGCGAGGCCGATGGGCTCGCCTGTTCGTCGCGCAATGTCTACCTCAGCGCCGCTGAGCGTGAAGCGGCTGCCATCGTGCCGAAGGCACTTGCCGAGGCCGAGCGGCTGGTCGCGTCCGGGATCACCGATGCCGTCGAAGTGGAAAGGGCCGTGACGGCTTTTCTTTCCGCCGAACCGCTGGCTCGACCCGAAGTCGTGGCGCTGCGCGATCCTGGCACGCTCGAAACAATTCAAGAGATCGGTGACAAGCCGGTGCTGCTGCTGCTCTTCGTGCGCTTCGGCACGACGAAGCTGCTCGACAACCGCGTGATTGCCGCCAAATCCGCCCATTTTGCAAAGGTTGCCTGAGAATGAGCGTACAATCTGCCAGACGCCGCCTGAGCCCTGCCAATATCGAGGCGCTGAAGGGCGAGCGCCCGATCGTCAGCCTGACGGCCTATACGACACCGATTGCCCGGCTGCTCGATCCGCATGTCGATTTCCTGTTGGTCGGCGATTCGCTCGGCATGGTGCTCTACGGTCTCGACACCACCGTCGGCGTCACGCTCGAGATGATGATCGCCCATGGCCAGGCGGTCATGCGCGGCTCGGAGCGCTCCTGCATTGTCATCGACCTGCCGTTCGGCTCCTACCAGGAATCCAAGGAACAGGCCTTCCGAAGTGCTGCACGCGTTTTGAAGGAAACCGGCTGTAGCGCCGTGAAGCTCGAGGGCGGCGCCGAGATGGCCGAGACGGTCGAGTTCCTCGTCAGCCGCGGCATTCCGGTTCTCGGCCATGTCGGGCTGATGCCGCAGCTCGTCAACACCACCGGCGGCTATCGCTCGGTCGGTCGCAACGAGAAGGAAGTGGCCAAGATCCGCCGCGACGCCAAGGCGATCGACGATGCCGGCGCTTTTGCGATCGTCGTCGAAGGCACCGTCGAGCCGGTTGCGCGCGAGATCACCGGGGAATTGCGCTCGCCGACCATCGGCATCGGCGCATCGCCGGCCTGCGACGGCCAGATCCTCGTCTCTGACGATATGCTGGGCCTGTTCAACGACTTCAAGCCGCGCTTCGTCAAACATTTTGCCGAACTGGCGCCGGCGATCTCGAAGGCTGCGGAGGAATACGCCAACGAGGTCAAGGCGCGCACGTTCCCGGGTGTCGAGCATACGTTCCAGGTCAAGCGCTGACACATCTCTTTGCACGACCTGGCCGCGCCAACGAGCACACGGCGACTTTGAACAGGAGGGCGCAGGTCATGCGGCTTGCGCCCTATCCCACTGGGGGAGCGATCTTCGGATAAATGCCCCACCGCCAGGTGGTCGGTGGCGAGGCGGCGGTGAAAAAGCGGCGATCGCTTATCGACCCGTGCGCATTTCGTTCAAGCCTGCCGCGGTCAGGCATCATAAAATTCAATCATTGTATAAGCGCAATTGAATTGTTGGTCGGGGCGGGAACGCCTATCTGTCCGGCACAGGACGACAGCCGCGCGCGCCTTGAGGTGCACAGTCGCTGTCGCAGTTTTGAAATGCTGCATGTGGCCTTGATCGATCCCGATTAAAGACGGCATGCCGCGGGCGCCCATTGCCGGCGCCGCGGGAGGATTCCATGAGAAAAGACGAATTCTGGGAAGGCGTGCGCGGCGGCTTCCCGATCATGCTAGCGGCGTCACCCTTTGGCGCGCTGTTCGGTGCGCTTGCGGTCGACAATGGTTTTACCATCGCCGATACCGTGTTCATGAGCGCGACGGTTTATGCCGGCGCCAGCCAGATGGTCGGCATCGAGCTGTTCGGCAACCATGTCCAGCCATGGCTGGTGGTGCTTTCGGTCTTCGCCGTCAACTTCCGCCACGTGCTCTATTCCGCCTCGATCGCCAAATACATCCGGCATTTCACCCCGGTCCAGAAGTTCTTTGCCTTCTTCCTGCTGGTCGATCCGCAATATGCCGAGACCGAGAAGCGCGGCGAGCGTGGCCTGCCGGTGACCTTCCCCTGGTATCTCGGCTTCGGCCTGGTGATCTATTTCCCCTGGATCTTCAACACGCTGCTTGGCGCGATCTTCGGTCAGTTGATCGGCGATCCCAAGGCCATCGGCCTCGACGTGCTCTTGCCGATCTACTTCCTCGGCCTGGTGATGGGTTTTCGCAAGCGTGACCGCTTTTTGCCGATCGTTGCGGTTTCTGCCGTGGCGTCGGTTGCCGGCATGCATCTCGTCGGCTCGCCCTGGCATGTCAGCATCGGGGCGCTGGCGGGCGTGCTGCTCGCCGCCTGCCTGCCGCCGACCGAGACGGTTTCGGCACCGCCCGTCGCCATCGAGAAGGAGGCCTGAGCCATGGACCCGCAACACCTCAATCTCATCTATCTGATCATCGCGGCGGCCGTTGCGACCTTCATCACCCGCATCGGTGGCTATGTGCTCATCACCCAGATGAAGCAGATCCCGCCGCGGCTCGAATCGGCATTGAACGCCGTTCCGGCGGCGGTGCTGACGACGCTGGTGGCGCCGGCCTTCGTCTATGGCGGCTTCGACGTCGCGGTCTCGATGTTCGTCGCCTTCGCCATTGCGCTCGGGCTTAATCTCTCCACCTTGCGCATGCTCGTCATCGGCTGGGTGGTGGTGATGCTGATCCGGCATCTCGTCCTGTAGGTTCCTCACCGCCTTTGTGCGGGCAATCCCTGTCGCTGGTCGTGTCGTCGAAGACGGCGCGGGCAGGGCAGGGTGCGCTGAACGCTCCGGCGTTGGCTTCGGGCGCGTCCTGGATTATCATCCTCTGATTGCCGGAGAGGTACGGCTGCGCCGCGCGCCCTGTCTGACGCGCAAAGGTCGCGGTTGCACTTTGACTTGCTGCAGCCTCCCGGTGGTGGAGGAGCGACCATGATTACCAGGATCTCGATTGCCCTTTTGCTCGCGCTTGCGCCTGCGACGGCCTTTGCCAACCAGTGCCCCACCATGATGGCTGCGATCGATGCGGCCATCCCGACGGCCTCTCTTTCCGAGGCCGACATGGCGAAGGTCACGGCGCTGCGCAAGCAGGGCGAAGACCAGCACAAGGCCGGCGATCACGCCGCGTCGGAGGCAACGCTCGGCCAGGCCAAGAAACTGTTGGGAATCTGAAAGGAAAAGCCGGGGCTTCCCCCAAGCCTTTGTGCTTCTTCTTGAAAGCCGGCGTCAGAGCGGGATGAGGAAAACTGCGTGCGGTTTTCCGGCCGCATCCCGCCCCAATTTGCTACAGCGCCGGGCGCTCTCCCGGATTCGCTTGTTGCGCTTTAAGCTCTTGTTTTTGCGCATGTCGTTATCGCAAAACCACTGCGCACCTTTGCGCGACATGCTTTGGGGACTGGAAACGCGCTTCAGCCCCTTCGCAATGCCCCACTCAGCGTGTGATGGCTTTCGTCGCGGTCTTCAGCCAGTTGCGGGTCTCGTCGCTCACCAACAGCGGCATCAGCTTTTCGCGCGTCTCGGCGTGGTAGGCGTTGAACCAGCCCAGTTCCTCGTCGGTCAGCAACGCCGGCAGCACCAGGCGGCTGTCGATCGGGCAATAGGTGATCGTGTCGAAGCCGAGCATCGCCAGGTCGCCGCCGGCGATCTCTTCGGCCGGTTGCACCACGATGAGGTTTTCGATGCGGATGCCGAAGGCGCCGGGGCGGTAATAGCCGGGCTCGTTCGACAGGATCATGCCGGGCAGCAGTTCTTGGGTTGAAAGCCGGGCGATGCGCTGCGGTCCCTCATGCACCGAGAGGTAGGAGCCGACGCCGTGGCCGGTGCCATGGGCGTAGTCGGCGCCAGCCTTCCACAGCGCGATGCGGGCCAAGGGGTCAAGGTCGACACCGCGCGAGCCCTTGGGGAAACGCGCGGTGCTGATGGCGATCATGCCCTTCAGCACCAGCGTGAAGAAGCGCTTCTGCTCTTCCGGAACCGCGCCGACCGCCACCGTGCGGGTGATGTCGGTGGTGCCGTTGATGTATTGCGCGCCGGAATCGATCAGGAACATGGTGCCTGCTTCGATCGCGCGGTCGGTTTCGGTCGTCACGCGGTAGTGCATGATCGCCGCATGCGAGCCGGCACCGGAGATGGTGTTGAAGGAAATGTCCTTGAGTGGGTTTTGCATGCGCTCGCCGACGGTGGCACGGGCGGCTTCCAGCTTGTTGGCAGCGCCGATCTCGGTGACGGTGCCGGGCTCGGCCTTGTCGAGCCAGGCGAGGAATTCGACCATCGCGGCGCCATCCTGCAGATGCGCGCGGGTCGAGCCCTCGATCTCGGCCCTGTTCTTCTGGGCGCGGGGCAGGCGGGCTGGGTCGACGGCCTCGACGACCTTGCCGCCCTTGGAGCGGATCAGCTCGGAAATGGCGAAGGAGGCAAGGTCCGGGTCGAGCATGACGGCAGCACCCGCAGTACTGAGCGTCGACAGGCGGTCGTCGAAGGTCGAGGGTGCTGCGATCTCGGCGATCTGGGTGAGATAGGCTTCCTGCTCGATGCCGGTCTTGCGCTTGTCGAGGAAGATCTCGGCGCGGCCGTCGGCATGGATGATGGCGCGGGCGAGCGGATGCGGCGTGTGCGGCACGTCGGTACCGCGGATATTGAAGGTCCAGGCGACGGAGGAGGGGTCGGTCAAAACCACGGCGCTGGCACCGGCCTTTTCGAGGCCGCCAGCGATGGTCGCGATCTTGTCCTTGGCAAGCTCGCCGGCCTGCTCGATCGGCTGGATGGAGACGCGGCCGAGCGGGGCTGCCGGGCGACCGGTCCAGATGCGGTCGAGCGGGTTGTGGTCGAGGAAGACGAGCGAGCCGCCGAGGACGGCAAGCGCCTTTTCCAGCCGGCGCACTTCAGCGCCTGTGTGCAGCCACGGGTCGATGCCGAGCCTGAAGCCCTTGGTGCCGTTATTTTCCAGCCAGAGATGCGGCGGCTCGCCGATGAGATCGCCGCCGATAAAGACCTGGCCGTCGACCTGTTCCTTCAGCTGGGTCACGTAACGTCCATCGACGAAAACGACAGCCTGACGCTGCGTAATGAGGGCGACGCCGGCGGAACCGGTAAAGCCGGTGAGCCAGGAAAGCCGCTCCGACGATGCCGGCACATACTCGCCCTGGAACTCGTCGGCACGGGGTACGAGAAACCCGTCGATGCCGAGGGCGGCGAAGGTGGCGCGCAAGGCTTCTGTGCGCTCCTTGCCGAACTGGGGCGTGGAGGTGACTTCAAAGGACTGAAACATGAGGGATTTCCGGTAAATTGGGCGGAGAACCGCGGGAAAGATGCGCGATCTTAGCGGAAACGTCCATGGGGAGGAAAGAGGCGAGATCCTGCCGGGCATGCCGGCGGCAGGACGTGCACAGAATCAGAGCATTTCCAGGAAAAGTGCGAAGCGGTTTTCCGTCAGGAAATGTGTAAAAACAAAGAGATAGAGCGTTTTTGCGATTCCGCATAAATCGGAAATGCTTTAGAGGGCAATTGCTCATTTACCATACATATGCGCTTTCTGCATGGCTCCTATGCCAAGAAGCTGCTATCTCTATCGGAATAATAGTTTATAAGCCGCCTCAACGAACACGGACGAACATCCGGTGGTTCAAAAGCCTGCAGTTCCGAGAATAGTTGATCACTCTGTTCTCCTCCTCCCTCAAGGGTGGTCAATTTCGGAACGGTAGACGCCCGCTCGAGCGCTCCTCCTCCTCAGGCTCGCGGGCATGGTTCGGTCTCAAGCCGAACCAGCAGGCGATGCCCCTGGCATCGCCTTTGTTTCGAAGGGCCGCCCGTCATGAAAGACGTGGCGGCCTTTTCGTTTTTCTTCGGCTTGGCTTTTTGGCGCTGGCACCCTGACATCAACGGCTCTTTCGTGCGCCGTTATGGAACACGTGCCACAAGATGATTTTGCACAAGGTCACAATCCCGATATTGTGGACGAGTTCGGTTTCCCAACAGAGTGCGCCACCCGAAGGAGACGTGGGAGCGTGGTCGAGAAATCAATCCACCGCCGCCTTGTTGCGATCCTCGTCGCCGATGTGGTCGGCTATTCCCGCATGATGGAAGCCGATGAAGCCGGGACGTATGAGACGCTGAAGGAGCGGCGAAGTCATGTGCTCTACCCGGTGGTGCGCGCCCATGGAGGACGCATCGTCAAGCTGATGGGCGACGGTGTGCTGGTCGAATTCGCCAGCGCGATTGACGTCGTCGAGGCCGCGCTCGAGCTTCAGCGGAAGATGGCGGAGGCGAATGCCGGTGTTCCAGAACCCAGCGAGATCCTGCTCCGCATCGGCATCAACATCGGCGATGTCATCGGCGAGGGTTCAGACATTTATGGCGAGGGGGTCAACATCGCAGCGCGACTGGAAGCGCTGGCCGAGCCGGGTGGCATCTGCATGTCCGAGAAGGTGCACAATGAAGTCCGAGGCAAGATCCCCGTCGTGATGAAAGACCTCGGACTGGTGCAGCTCAAGAACATTGCTGCGCCGGTCAGGATCTTCGGAATGGAGACGGCCCGGGCACTGCTCCAAACGACACTTTCTCGCGGCAGGGAATTTACCACCATCGCCGTTCTGCCTCTCACGAACATGTCGGGAAGCACAGAGCAGGACTACTTCGCCGACGGCCTCACCGAGGACATCATCACCGAGCTGAGCCGCTTCCGGAATCTCTCCGTCGTCGCCAGAAACACCACGTTCAGCTACAGGGGCCAATCGGTGAACGTGGCGGAGGTGGGCCGGCAGCTCGGTGCGGAATTCGTCCTCGAAGGCAGTGTCCGGCTGGCTGGCCAGCGCCTGCGCGCCTCGGTGCAATTGATCGACACACAGACAGGGGCGCATGTCTTTGCCGAGAGATTCGATCGCGAAATGGCGGACATCTTCGCGGTCCAGGATCAAATCGTCGATGCGATCATAGGTCGCCTGTTTTTCAATCTTCAAGAGGTGGCCGGGGCCGTTCGCGCAAGGAGTTCGACGACGGATATCTCCGCCTATAGGTCCTGGCTCCGGGCAGGGGCTGCCTGGCGCAACGGTGACGAACAGGGTGCACGCGGGCACATGCAGGAGGCGATCCGCGTCGACCCGACCTATGCGCCCGCTCTCGCCTCGCTAGGATTGCTCTACGCATACTGGCGGTTCAGTGAGCCTGATGCTGCGACAGATGCCGGGCTTGAGGTTGAGTGCCAGGGATATGCCGCGCGGGCGATCGCTGCCGACAGAAACGATCCATTCGTCCTCACCAGCGTTGCTGCATGCTTTCTGTTGGTCGGGAAAATTGACGAGGCCCTGCGCTACTCCGACATTGCGATCTCGATGAGCCCGCGCGACATGAACGTCCTTGTCGCCCGAGGCATGATCCTTTCCTATGCGGGAATGCATGAAGAAGGCTTGGCGCTTGTCGAACGGGGCTGCAAGTTCGAGCCGCTCCTGCCGCCGGCGTTCCTCTCCAGTCTCGGGGACTGCTACTATCTCGCGCGCAGGTTCGATGCGGCATTGACCGCCTACTGAACCCTGATCGATCCGCCGTATTTCTTCCGATTGAACCAGGCGGCCTGTCTCGCCCAGCTCGGCAGGGCGGAGGAGGCGGCAATCATAACGCGCGCGATGCCCGCGGCGTTCGATGCAGACGTCTACGCCCGAAACACCGCGAAGATTTGCTCCTTGTCAGAGGATGCGGAGCTCTGGCTGAACGGCTTCCGCAAAGCCGGCATATCCATCGCTCAGTTCTCCCACCGCCGTCCGGCGAAGGGATAGGCTGCAAACCGAGACCAGGTCAGGCTTTGCGAAGAAACCCTGCGGCTGTCGCTCCGGACGCGTGCCTCACTTCTCCAGGTGGATCGTCACCCAGCCGTTGCGCCAGATGGTGCGGACATGGCGCAGGTGCTGCCCGTTATAGGCGGCAAGCACCTTCCAGCGCTGCTCGGCAAGAATGCCCGAGAGGATCACCGAGCCGCCGGGGGCGAGGTTGGCGGTCAGTTGCGCTGCCATCTTCATCAGCGGACGGGCGAGGATGTTGGCGATGATCAGGTCGAAGGGGCCGTTGCCGCTGAAGGCGGTGGAGTGAAAGCCGGGGGCCGTCGCAAAGGTCATGCCGGTGACGACGCCGTTGCGGCGGGCATTTTCCTCGGCAACGCGGGTGGCGATCGGGTCGATGTCGGTGGCGAGCACCGTCACATGCAGGAGCTTCCAGGCAGCGATCGCCAGCACGCCGCTGCCGGTGCCGAGGTCGAGCACGTTGCGCACCGTGCGGGTGCGCGCCACGGTCGCCAGCACTTCGAGGCAGCCGGCGGTCGTGCCATGGTGGCCGGTGCCGAAGGCCTGGCCGGCCTCGATCTCGATGGCGATCTCACCGGTGCGGACCTTGTCGCGGTCATGGGAGCCATGCACGACGAAACGGCCGGCGCGCACGGGCGCCAGCCCCTCGAGCGACTTGGCGATCCAGTCGATATCCGGCAGCACTTCGCGTTCGATGGCAAGATGGGAAAAGTCGTCGGCAAGCGCCTCCGTCAGCCGCTCGTTGACGCTCTCCTCGTCGGCCGCCATCATGTAGATCGAGGCTTCCCAGACGTCGCGCTTTTCGTCGACTTCCGTCGTGCCGATGGCAAAATCCTCTTCGCCGAAGACCTCGCTCATGCGGTCGAGCACGGCTTCCGCCTGCTTCTCGGTGGTGGTGACGAAAAGTCTGATCTCGCTCAAGGCTCTGTCCTTCGGCTGGCTCTGCATAATCGCCGCACGCCCTATCCGACGTGCGCCGCTGCAAGCCCCCGCCGCTAGCATGAAAGCTTGGCAAACGCAAAGCGCCGGGCGATGCCGGCGCTAGCAAAGATGTTCGATTGGGGCAGGAGCGGTCCTCAACCCTTGGTGAGGTTCTCGAGCTTCTTGATCGCGGTTTCGGGGTTTTCCCCGTAGGCGATGGTGCCGGAGAAGCTGCCGTCGGCGTCGAGCAGGAACACCGAGGCGGTATGGTCCATGGTGTAGTCGCCGTCAGGCTTTTCGGCGTCGAGCGGCACCTTTTTGGCGTAAACGCGGTAGCCCTTGACCATCTCCAGCACCTTGTCGGCCGGACCGGAAATGCCGGTGATGCGCTTGGACACGTTGGAGACGTACTGGCCGAGAATTTCAGGCGTGTCGCGCTCAGGGTCGACGGTGATGAAATAGGCCTGCAGCTTGTTGCCTTCCGGGTCGACCTTTTCCAGCCAGCCGTTCAGCTCGAACAACGTCGTCGGGCAGACCTCCGGGCAATGGGTGAAGCCGAAGAACAGCGCGGTCGGTTTGCCGGAGAAAGCCTTCTCGGTGATCTCCTTGCCATCCTGCGCCACCAGCGTGAAGGGCACGCCGAAGGGGCCGGAGGCGGCCTGCTGCTTCGACTGGGTCATCTCGTAGGTCAGCCAGCCGAGAACGCCGGCCATGACGACGACGGCGGCCCAAAGGGCGATGCGAATGGTTTTCATGCGTGCTACCGATTTAGTTGGGGCCTTGGCCGGCCATATCAGGTTGATCGGCTTTTGATACCGTCTCCGCCGCAGCCACGCAAATGGGACAATTGCCGCAGGCAATCTCTTTGTGTTGAAGCATTTCCGGACGGAAAACCGCTTCGCACTTTTCCTGGAAATCCTCCGGCAGTAATGCCCGTCAGCTCAGATGCACCAGGCAAGGCCGGACTGGGCGAGCGCCAGGAAGATATCGGCGCCGTTCGCCATCCAGCCGCGGAAGGCGAGAAGCGTCACGACGGCAAGCGCCATCGCAAGACCCGCAAGCAGCGGAAGCCGGATCGATCTCTGCGTTCTCGTGTTCATGACCCTATCATAGCATCCGGAGCGCCAAGGGGAAGGGATCTCCGGCCGGGCCGGAGATCGGCGTTCAGGCGGCCGGCAACACCAGCGGGTCGAGATCGGCGCGGTAGCGCTGGACGGCCTGGGTCGTTTTCGCGTCGAAGGGCAACAGAAGCGGCAGGAGAAGATCGCGCAGGAACAGTGCGACCGGGCCCTTTGCCTGCTTCTTGGCGCCACGGCGGCGGCTGATGCGGACGATGTGTTCCACCCGGTCGCGCCGGAGCGTCTCATAGGCCCTGAAGGCCCGGCTCGGCGCGCCATAGGCGGTGAGGCAGGCGGCGAGCACGACGGCATCCTCGATCGCCATCGAGGCGCCCTGGCCAGCATGGGGAGAGACCGCATGGGCGGCATCGCCAAGCAGCACGACGCGATCGTCGAACCAGCGCGGCAGGTGGCCCATGTCGAAGACCGGATAGGCGCGCGGCACCGAGGTGACGGCCGCGGCGATGTCGCGGACCGGGGCGGCGTCGCCGGCGTGCTGGGCGCGGGTGCGGGCGGCAAGGGCTGCCGGATCCGGCCGGCCGATCGCCGTCTCCTCGTCGAGCGTGAAGGAATCGAACCAGAACACCGGCCCTTCCTGCGCCTTGATGTAGCCGAAGAAGGCGCTTTCGCCGAACATCAGGCGCAGCACGCCGCCGCTCGACGGCACGTGAGGACAATCGAGAAAGCCGCCGGTGCCTGTCAACCCGGTATAGAGCGGCTCGGGCGAGGCGGGCAATGCGAGGCGCCGCGTGCGCGACCAGACCCCGTCGCAGCCGGCGAGCCAATGCGCATGCGCACTCTCGCCGTTGCCGAAGCGCAAGGTCACGCCGTCCGCTTTCCGCTCGATGTCGATGAGCGCGTGGTCATAGCGAATGTCGACGCCCTGCGCCGACGCTGTCTGGCGTAGCGCCTCCAGCAGGTCGGCGCGACGCAGGGTGATGCTCGCGGCGCCCGCCTGCCGTTGGGCTTCCCGCTCATCGAGCAATGCCAGCCGTCGGCCAGCGGCGTTGAGGATTTCAATGCCGGTCGTCGGGATGCCGAGGGAAGAGACACGCTCGGCAAGGCCGAGCGCGCGCAGCGCATTGATGCCGTTCGGCGCCAGCGTCAGGAAGGCGCCTTCGCCGGACGCCTCCCGCGGCCGCGCCTCGAAGATCTGGACTGAGTGGCCGGTCTGGCGCATGCGAATGGCGAGGGACAGGCCGGCAATGCCGGCGCCTGTTATCGCGATGGAATTCTGCTTTGGCATATGCGTCTCCAAGGCTTGCGTCCGCTGCAAGCGAAGTTCATATTGTTGCGATGAATGAAAAGTACGATGGATTAATATTTAGATGATCGAAGTAAATTCGTCAAGCCCGGCGCCGGACGGACTCGTCCGAGCAATTGGCGGCGCCGTGATGCGCTGGCAGGATGCGACCCAAGCCTATGACGAGGCGGTGGGCGAGCGGCTGCAGCTCAATGCCGCCGAGCGCCGCTGCCTCGCGTTCTTGCATGCCGGCCCGCGACCGGCCGGCGCGATTGCCGAGGAGACGGGACTGACGCCAGCGGCGGTGACGGCGCTGATCGACCGGATGGAGGCACGCGGCCTCTTGCAGCGGACGCGCAGCGCCGAAGACCGGCGCAAGGTGATGGTGGAAAACACCGATGCAGTGGAGATGCTGACGGCGCCCTATTACCGGCCGATCGCCGAGGAAGGTGCCGGCTTCCTCGCGACCTTTTCAGCCGAGGAGCAGGCGGTTCTGCTGCGCTTTCTCGAAGGGGCGACCGCGCTCCAGCAAAAGCATCTCGCCGCGCTGCGTTTCTCCCCATGATTCGGGGGTCGGCTTAGCGAATGCTTAAGGTCTGTTTGCCAGTGTTTTGCCAACGCGGGTGAAGTGCTTCACCTCTACATGACATGACGTCATCCGGTTTGATCGAGCCCGGCTTTCCGCATCGATTTTAACGGAGGACTTCGCCTGGTTTTGGCAGGTCCGTGACCATGGACTGCCCTATGACCGCAACGTCTGCGCCCCTGAAAAAGAACCTCACCGTCAGCCAGCGGCTTGCCACGCTCGCCGGTGCCGCCTTCGTTGGCTTCGGCTCCGTGCTCGGCGTCGGCTGGTATGAGGACATGCGCTCGAACGAGGCGCTGAACGGGGCGATCACCGCGCAGCGCGGCCTGACCGCCGTCGACGAGATGCGGCTTGCCACCACCAACCTCGTGCTCAACGCCATGGATACCATCGTCGACCGTAACGAAGGCGTGATCCATCCGGAGCGCGCCGCAGGCATCGCAACCACGCTTAGCCTTCTCGAAGCCAGCAAGGCGGATATCAAGACGCTGGCGACGCTGCTCGGCCGGACTGACGCGCTTTCGACCTTCGACGCGGATCTCACCGAACTTCGCCAGGCAATCGGCGTCGACCTGAAGACGCTGGTCGAAGGCAAGGCTTCGACGGAAGAATTCGGCAAGATCGACGACGCGATCGACGGTGCCGGCGAACGGCTTGGTAAAGCACTTTCGCAGCTCTCCGAGGCTGCGACACAACTGGTTCAGACGCGGGTCGACGAAGCGCGCGCCGTTTCGGCCGATGCGCTTCTGCTGCAGACTATAGCCGGTCTCGTCGCCATGGCGACCTTGCTCGGCCTGCTCTGGTTTCACGGGGCGACGTTGCGCCGCGGCATCCTCGGGCTTCGCGACAGCATGCAGCGCATCCAGAAGGGCGAGCTCGGCTCCAAGGTCGAGGCGCTTGACCGTGGCGACGAGATCGGCGTCATGGCCCGCTCCGTCGATCTCTTCCGTGCCTCGGCCATAGAAAAGCAATCGCTCGAGCAGAATGCGGCGGCAAGCCGCCGCGAAATCGAGAAGGAACGCGAACAGCAGCAAAGCGAGCGCGACGAAGCGGTTCGCCGCATCCAGGCTGCGGTCGACAGCCTCGGCCTGGCACTGACGCAGCTTGCCGAAGGCGATCTCGCCGTCACCATCGACCGCCCCTTCGATGGCAAGCTCGATACGCTGCGCCGCAATTTCAACCAGACGGTCGAGCGCCTGCGTGACGTGCTCTTCAACGTCAAGGAAAACGCGCTCTCGATCGAGACGAATGGCCGCCAGATGCGCACCGCCGCCGACGACCTGGCGCGCCGCACCGAAAAGCAGGCCGCATCGCTGGAGCAGACATCCGCCGCCCTCGACGAGATCACGGTGACCGTGCGCACCGCGACCCAGCGCGCCGAAGAGGCGAGCCGCATGGTCGACGAGACCCGCACCAATGCGCAGGAATCCGGCCGCATCGTCGGCGAGGCGATCAGCGCCATGGCCCGCATCGAGGATGCCTCGAACGAGATCGGCACGATCATCAACGTCATCGACGAGATTGCCTTTCAGACCAACCTTCTGGCGCTGAACGCCGGCGTCGAGGCAGCGCGGGCAGGGGAAGCCGGCAAGGGTTTTGCCGTCGTGGCGCAGGAAGTGCGCGCGCTGGCGCAGCGCGCCGCAGGCGCCGCCAAGGATATCAAGACGCTCGTCGGCCGCTCGGGCAACGAGGTCGGCACCGGTGTCCGGCTGGTGCAGGCGACGGGCGAGGCGCTCGGTCGCATCGGCGCCGATGTCGCGCGGATCAACGAGCACATGAGTTCCATCGTCATGGCGGCGCGTGAGCAGTCGACCGGGCTCAACGAAATCAGCACGGCGGTCGGCCAGCTCGACCAGATGACGCAGCAGAACGCCGCGATGGTCGAACAGACCAACGCCTCCAGCCACACGCTGGCGCAGGACGCGGAAAAGCTGACGCAACTCGTCGGCCAGTTCCACGAGGGCCGGACCGTCCAAGCATTGATGCGCTCCAACGCACCGTCGCAGACGACCGCGAGCGTGAAGCCAGTTACGACCGTGAAGCCGGCAGCGCCTGTCCAGACGCGGGCTTCAACGCAGATCGCAGCCGCAACGACGCCTGCAGCTGCAAGGCTCGTACCCAGGGGCACGCACAAGGCGGTGCCTTTGCACAACCTTGCCTCGGCAAAATCGACCTCGCGTCCAGCTCCATCCCCCGCCAAGGCCCTGATGGGCAAGCTAGCGGGCGCATTCGGCAACCAACCGGGCTCCGTGCCATCGACGTCGGCCTCCGGTGAGAATTGGGAAGAATTCTGATCATGTCCAACGCAATCAAGCAGTCCGGTGCCTATCTCGAAATCGTTTCGTTTCATCTGGGCGACCAGGAATTCTGCATCGACATCATGGCGATCCGCGAAATCCGCGGCTGGGCGCCGGTGACGCCGATGCCGCACACGCCGCCCTACGTGCTCGGCCTCATCAACCTGCGCGGCGCGGTGATCCCGGTCATCGACATGGCCTGCCGTCTCGGCATGAAGATGACCGAACCGTCGGAACGTTCGGCGATCATCGTCACCGACATTGCCGGCAAGCTGGTCGGCCTGCTCGTCGAGCAGGTATCCGACATGATGACCATCAAGAGCGAAGATCTGCAGCCGGCGCCGGAGATCATTCCGGAAGCGCAACGTGCCTTCTGCCGCGGCATTGTCGCGCTGGAAAAGACCATGGTCTGCTTCCTCAACCTCGACACGGTGATTGCCGACGAGCTGGCGCAGGCCGCCTGACCACCTTCGAGCCGCGGATTGGCGATGCGCCCTGGGGCTTTCCCGGGGCGTTTCGCGTTTTGCAGGTGGCACGTTGGTCAGAAAGCCCGCAGGTCAAGTTAAACTTGCGTCATGATTTTCACGCTTGGGCGAGGCTATCGTGACAAAACGTCATGAGCGCTGACGGAACAGTTGTACTACTTTAGCGTTGTCGCAGCGTACCTGTTCGGAGGCCGGGTACCGTATTTTTGAAACAGGAGTTGAACCTATGACCATGTCTGTAAGGAAACTCATTGCCGCGCTCTCCGTAACAACGCTCATTGCCGGCGCCGCCGGGCCAGTTCTGGCTGACAGCTACTATCAGGGCATCGACGCGAACAATCCTCCCGGAACACAGTATCGCGCCAGGGTCGCCCCGATGCGCACCACCGTTGCTCCAGTCGATAGGATGTCGACAGGCAGTATCTACAGAACCGTTCCGCGTGCCTACCAGCAGCCGTTAACTGATCGCTATCAGGGTGGTGACGGCGACTACTACCAGGGTATCGTCCCGCCTACCTATTGAGCATCGATGGCCTGACGCCAGTTGTGGGGACTGGCCGGTGACAAAGCCCTCCTGGAACACTCTTCCGGGAGGGTTCGTTTTGTCAGGGCTTCGGCTTGCCTTCCTGCCAGTTGACGGTCTGCCCGTAGAGCGGGATCGTCGTGATCGACATCTTGGCCGAGCCGTCGGTCAGTTCGCGCGAGTGGGCAAGATAGATCAGCGTGTCGTTCTTGCGGTCATAGATCCGGGTGACGAGCAGGTCTTTCCAGATCAAGGACAAGCCGGAGCGGAACACTTCCTCGCCTTCTTTCGAAAGGTCGATGTCGCCGATCTCGATCGGGCCGGTCTGGCGGCAGGCGATCGAGTTGTTGGATGGATCCTCGAACCAGTTGCCGTTTTTCAGCCTATCGATGACGCCGCGATCGAAATAGGTGACGTGACAGGTCACACCCTTGACCTTGGGATCGCTGACCGCGTCGACGATGATGTCGTTGCCGAGCCAGTCGACGCCGACTTCGCCGACGGTTTCGGCCCGGGCGGGAGAGACTGTCGTTACGAAAGCGGCAAGGCTGGCTAGCATCAAGACGCGGAACGAACGGGACATGAATTTCCTCCGGTGGTTTGCACCGTTCACATAGGTTCTGCCCCAATCAATGCAAGATGGCCAGCGCAAGGTGGACACGTGAACCGGGCTGAGCGGAGGTTCCCGGATCAGCCGGTGTCGCGCAGCAGTTGCGGTGCGAGCGAATAGGCCTCGGCAGCGCGAAGCTGTGCGGCGGCAGCGGCAAGCACGCGACCGCTGGCGTCTGGCTGCAGCCTCCCGGCGATGGTGCAGCGGTCGCGTCCGTCGGCCTTGGAGGCGTAGAGTGCCATGTCCGCCCGGATCATCACGTCGGTCATGGTATCGCCAAGGCCCGCGCTGGCAATGCCGATGCTGACAGTCAATCGGATCGGCTGGCCGAAACGTCCGACGGGGGTGACGCGGACCGTACGGCCGATCTCCTCGGCCAGCAGAAACGCTTCGCCTTCGGTATGGTCAGACAGCACCACGCCGAATTCCTCGCCGCCGATGCGGCCGAATGTGCCGCGTCCGGCAAGGCAGGCGGTGACCGTGTCGGCGAAATGGCCGAGCGCGGCATCGCCGGCCGCATGGCCATAGCGGTCGTTGATCTGCTTGAAATAGTCGAGGTCGAGCAGCAGGAAGGCGGCGGGGCGCGCGTGCGCCGTGCACGAGGCAAAGATGCGTTCGCCAAGTTCGATGAAGGCGCGCCGCGACAGCGCTCCTGTCAACTCGTCGCGGGCAATCGTGGTCTTGAGATCGGCGATGACGCGGTCATGAGTCATCAGGATGACGCCGAGAAACAGGATGGGCATGTAGAGCAGCCACATCGCAGCCAGCAGAAAGTTCCAAGCAACAAGGGGAGCCGGGCCTGCCTCGTTCACGGGGGAAGGGGGCGAGATCGCGGCGATCTGCAGGAGCGTGACGCTGGCAATGGCGGCACCGATGACGATTGCCTTCCGTGTTGTCGGGTCGCTCGCTGTGCGCAGCCTCAGGACGGAAATGGAGGCGACCACGAAGACGGCGGCGGCGACGCCGAGCGTGATCAGCGCCCGAGCCGCGGTACTCTCAGCGCCGAACGCAGCCAGAACCGAGATGGTTGCAACCATCGTTGCGCCGAGCGGCAGGATTGCCGGCCTCCAGCTGGGTAGAGCGAAGAACGAGCGGAACCCGGCGAGTACGAAGAGACAGGCGATGGCAAGAAACGCAAAGCCGACAAGCAGCAGCGGCCGGAGAGACTGGATCTCGGCCAGCATCACCAGTGTCATGGCAATGGTTGTCATGGCACAGCCGGAAGCGAACTCCGCAGCGCCTGGCATCGATGATTTCTGCAGCGAAAGCAGTACCGGCAGCATCACCAGTAGGCATATGATCGATAGGGCGGGGAGAAAGCTCATTTCGAAACGGCCTGTCGTGCTAAAATCGAGGAAGGCGGCTTACGTCAAAGCCAAATATGCAGGGGTCAATTGGTAGCTTTGGCGCCTTAACGAAACCCGGCGGAAATCGCTGCAATTTTAGCGACTGCCGAAATTGACACGGTTGTCCACCGATGCGGAGTGACAACTGCCGGATGGTCAGGCGTTTCGTCGGCGGTGACGCGGTGCCAGGCGGTTCAAGCGGCCTTCTGCGGGCCGGGAGAGGCGACATGTTCACGGGACCGGTGTTCTTCGAAAACAGGGCCGACGCCGGCCGCAGGCTGGCGCAGGCGGTGGCCGTCGAGGCGCCGCCGGAGCCCCTGGTCATGGCGCTGCCGCGCGGCGGCGTTCCGGTTGCCTTCGAGATTGCCACGTATCTCCGCGCACCGCTTGAGGTGCTGATCGTGCGCAAGATCGGCGCGCCGGGTCATCAGGAATTCGGGCTTGGCGCACTGGTCGATGGCGAAGAGGCGGAACTGGTGCTGAACCGCGAGGCCGTGCGCCTGGTGCGGCCGCCGCGCGGCTACATCGCCGCCGAAGCCGAGCGCCAACGCGCGGAAATCGCAAGACGGCGGGTGCTCTATCTCGGCGATCGCGAGCCGCATTCGCCGAGGGATCGCAATGTGGTGCTCGTCGACGACGGCATTGCCACCGGCGGCACGATCCGCGCGGCGATCCAGGCGCTGCGCCGGACCGGTGTGCGTAGCCTGCTGTTGGCGGTTCCCGTTGCGCCGGCGAGCGCGCTCGCAAGCCTGCGGCCGTCGGTCGACGGCATCGTCTGTCTCTCCACCCCCGCCTTCTTCCGCGCCGTCGGCCTGCATTACCGCGACTTCGAGCAGACCTCGGATGCCGAGGTCATGACCTTGATCAGCAGGGCGAGGGCAGGCGGGTGCGATGACGCTTGAGACGGAGGTTGTTACCGCCAACATCTGCCTCCGGCCGTATTGAAACCTTGGAACCGCCGCGCCACATTCCCGGTGCTTGATTGAAGCGTGAGGACGGCCGCCGGAGGAGGTGGGCCGGAAGAGGGGAATGATGGCAGTTTCACTGGACATTGGGAAAACGCTTGCCGATTTTTGCCGACCGGACCGGATGGCGCTGGTGGTTTATGACATGCAGGCGGGGATCACCAATCAGGTCAAGAATGGCCCGGCGATCCTGGCTGAGGTGCTGAAGGTTCTGGAGGCCGCGCGCGCCGGCGGCTATCCCATCATCTTTCTGCGGCATCTGTCGATGCCGAAGCCGCTGATGGGCGCGTTCCAGATGCGCCAGGCGATGGCCTGGCAGCGCACGGACGATCCCGATGCCGTCAAGCCCTGGTTCCTGCGCGGCACGCCGGGCTTCGAGCTGGTGGCGGAACTGGCGCCGCGCGACGATGAGGCCATACTCGACAAGATCACGTTCTCGGCCTTCGAGGGCACGCCCCTTGCCATCATCCTGCGCGATCTCGGACTGACCTCGTTTGCCATCTGCGGCATTGCAACCGAAATCGGTATCGATCCGACGGTGCGCCATGGCGCCGATCTTGGGCTGGTGCCGATCGTCATCCGCGATGCCTGCGGCGCCGGCCACCACGAGGCCGGCGAGCGCTCGATGGACAACATCGCCTTCATGGGCGACGCGATCCTGACCGGCGTGGACGAGATCATCGGGGCGATGGCCAAGGGCCGAATGTAGCGGCAGTCTTTGTCGCTGGTCCGCTCCAGCTCGGGCTGTTTCAGTGGGTGCACGGTCCTCGCAATCGCGAAGACCGTGGCGCCTTCGCCCCTTGAGGGCTGAGCACGCCTTGCGCAGGCAGGCTATGAATGGAAAGACATCACGCCATCATCCCCATAGTTCATTCGCATCGATCCAGCAGGATAGAGATATGACCGACGCAGTTCGCATCCGCCCGATTGTCCGCAGCGATTACCAGCAATGGCTGCCGCTCTGGGATGGTTACAACGCCTTTTATGGAAGGTCGGGTGCAACGGCGCTCGATCCTGATATCACCGCAATGACCTGGTCGCGATTCTTCGATGCTTACGAGCCGATGCACGCGCTGGTGGCCGAAAACGAGGGACGGCTGGTCGGGCTCACCCACTACCTCTTTCACCGCAGCACGACGTCCATCGGGCCGAACTGCTATCTCCAGGATCTCTTCACCAGCGAAGCTGCGCGCGGCAAGGGCGTTGGCGCGGCATTGATCGAAGGCGTCTACGAGGCCGCCCGCACGGCCGGCTCGCCGCGGGTTTACTGGCAGACACATGAGACCAATGCCACAGCGATGGCACTTTACGACAAGGTGGCGGAGCGTTCAGGCTTTCTCGTCTACCGCAAGATGATCTAGGCTTTAGCTTGGCTGAAGGCTGTGTGACAGCGGGCAACTGGGGTGGACGCGATGGACAACGTGCAGGTTTCTACGATCGGCTTCACAAAATCATCGGCGGAAGATTTTTTCGATCGCCTGCAGAAGGCCGGCGTCAAGACGATCGTCGATGTCCGGCTGCACAATACCTCGCAGCTTGCCGGCTTCGCCAAGGCCAATGACCTTGCGTTCTTCCTGAAGAAGATCGGCGGTATCGACTATGTGCACCAGCCGCTTTTTGCGCCCACCGAGGCGATCATGAAGGTCTACAAGACCGACAAGGGCGACTGGAAGACCTTTTCGCGGGACTTTCTCGACCTGATGGCGGAGCGCAAGGTCGAGCAGCACGTGAAGCCGGAGGCGCTGCAGGGCGCCTGCCTGCTCTGCGCCGAGGACAAACCGCACCGCTGCCACCGCACCCTCGTCTGCGAATATCTCAACGATCGTTGGGGAGGCCGCCTTCGCGTCGAGCATCTGTAGGACCTGACAGTCGCCAGCAGCTGTGCCGTCTCCTTCAACCGTCACGCTCTTGATGAACGCTCCCGTACTCGCAAGCTGTTTGAACAACATCAGCCTTGTGGCCATGGTCGCGATGGTAGGCAAGGAGTAGTGAATGTAGCTCGGCAAAAGTAATGGCAAGGCCGTGCGAGACCACTAGGAGCCCTTTGGGTGTTCCAAACATGCCGCTTCGCCGAATCTTCGCGCCAATTTTCTTATGTAGGCGGCCGATCGTGTTCGGATCGAGTGTCAACACAATCATTTTTTGTTTGTGATACTCGATCGGATTGAGGCCGACGATCGCGGGCCAGGGGATCATGCTCGGAGCCAGTCGAGCATCGCTAAACCCCTGAGGGGACAACATGATAACGCTGCGTCGCATCGGAACGTAGAGGACGAGTACACCCAGGAATGCAGCGGGCCAAGCTATCGAGCCGAGATAGCGGGCGAACAACAAGCGACCAGAACCTGCTTCTACACCCAGTTCAGTACAGTTGTTAGGGAAGCCGCCGACAGTGCTGCGGCGGCGGCGAGGATTCCTATCAATTGGGGCCAGGATTTTTTGACTTCGACGGTGCGGGAGGTGTCAATCATATTGGCCGTTCCGCCTGGGCGATTTAGAATCCGATGCCGGCAATCCAAATCGTCCGTTGTCCCAACTGGTTGCCACCTGATGTGCCAGCCTAGCAGACTCGTTGCGCTGACGCTTTCTCGACAAATCCATCCAGCACGCGCTTCTGCCCGGCCTTGTCGAAGTCGATCGTCAGCTTGTTGCCTTCGATCGCTGAAATGTTGCCGTTGCCGAACTTCATGTGGAAGACGCGGTCGCCGACGGTGAAGCGCGAGGGCTCGGTGCTGGTGGATTTCGCCACCAGTTCGCCATCGATGGTGCGGCTGCGCGGGCCGCTTTCGCCGTAGCCGATGCGCTCGACGGCGTGGCCGGAGCGCGAGCCCCAGTTGTCGCGCGTCGCATCCGAGCGGTTCTGCTGGGCGCGCTTCCAGCCGGGGGTGGAGTAGTTGTTCTGGAAGGGATCGGCCTTGTCGAAGCGCGACTGGCCATAGCCGCCGCGGCCGTACCCGCCATAGGACTGCTCGGTCTCGGCCACCTCCACATGGGTATTCGGCAACTCGTCGAGGAAGCGCGAGGGCAGGGTGGACTGCCACAGCCCGTGGATGCGGCGGTTGGAGACGAACCAGATGTGGCAGCGGTGCTTTGCCCGGGTGATGCCGACATAGGCAAGACGGCGTTCTTCCTCGAGGCCGGAGCGGCCGCCCTCGTCAAGCGCGCGCTGGTGCGGAAACAGGCCGTCCTCCCAGCCGGGCAGGAACACGGTGTCGAACTCCAGCCCCTTGGCCGAATGCAGCGTCATGATCGAGACGGCATCGAGGTTTTCGTTCTGCTCGGCGTCCATCACCAGCGCGACGTGTTCGAGGAAGCCGCGCAGGCTCTCGAAGGCTTCCATCGAGCGGATCAGTTCCTTGAGGTTTTCGAGCCGGCCCGGCGCTTCGGCCGATTTGTCGTTCTGCCACATAGCCGTGTAGCCGCTCTCGTCGAGGATCTGCTCGGCAAGTTCGGTGTGCGGCGTGGTTTCGAGCAGGCTCTGCCAGCGGCGGAAATCGGCGACGACATCGAACAGCCCCTTGCGGGCCTTGGCCTTCAGTTCGTCGGTCTCGATGATGTCAGTCGCAGCCGCAAGCATCGGCACGTCGCGGGCGCGGGCATAGTCGTGCAGGGTGCGAATGGTGGTGTCGCCAAGGCCGCGCTTCGGCGTGTTGACGATGCGCTCGAAGGCAAGGTCGTCGGCCGGCTGGCAGACGAGCCGGAAATAGGCCATGGCGTCGCGGATCTCGAGCCGCTCGTAAAAGCGCGGGCCGCCGATGACGCGGTAGTTCAGGCCGAGCGTGACGAAGCGGTCTTCGAATTCGCGCATCTGGAACGAGGCGCGCACCAGGATCGCCATGTCGTTGAGCTTGTGGCTCTTGCGCTGCAGTTGTTCGATTTCCTCGCCGACGGCGCGGGCTTCCTCTTCGGAGTCCCAGGCGGCGTGCACCTGCACCTTCTCGTCATCCGGGTCGGTGCGTTCGGTAAACAGCGTCTTGCCGAGGCGCCCCTCGTTGTGGGCGATCAGATGCGCGGCGGCGCCGAGAATATGCTCGGTCGAGCGGTAGTTGCGCTCGAGCTTGATGACCTTGGCGCCGGGGAAATCCTTTTCGAAGCGCAGGATGTTGTCCACTTCCGCGCCGCGCCAGCCATAGATCGACTGGTCGTCGTCGCCGACGCAGCAAACGTTCTGCGGCACGCCCTTGGCGCGCTGCGCCAGAAGCCGCAGCCACATGTACTGCGCGGTGTTGGTGTCCTGATACTCGTCGACGAGGATGTAGCGGAACTTGTCGTGGTATTCCTTCAGCACATCCGGATTGCTGCGGAACATGCGGATCGGGTGCAGCAGCAGATCGCCGAAGTCGCAGGCGTTCAGCGTGCGCAGCCGGTTCTGGTAGGCGGCGTAGAGCTCGCGGCCCTTGCCGTTGGCAAAGGCGCGGGCATCGCCCTCGGGGATCTGCGCCGGGTCGAGGCCCTTGTTCTTCCAGCCGTCGATCATGCCGGCGAACTGCTTGGCCGGCCAGCGCTTGTCGTCGAGGCCCTCGGCCTGGATGATCTGCTTGATCAATCTGACGACGTCGTCGGTGTCGAGAATGGTGAAGTCGGAGCGCAGGCCCACCAGCTCGGCGTGGCGGCGCAACAGCTTGACGCCGATCGAGTGGAAGGTGCCGAGCCAGGGCATGCCCTCGACCGCATGGCCGACGAGCACGCCGACGCGCTCCTTCATCTCGCGCGCCGCCTTGTTGGTGAAGGTCACCGCAAGGATCTGCGAGGGGAAGGCGCGGCCGGTGGAAAGAATATGGGCGATGCGGGTGGTGAGAACCCGGGTCTTGCCGGTGCCGGCGCCGGCGAGAACCAGCACCGGGCCATCCAGAGATTCGACCGCTTCGGCCTGTTCCGGATTGAGGCCGGAGAGATAATCCGGGCGCTGCTGGCGGTCGCGGGCAGCCATGGCGCGCGCGGCGATGCCGCCCGTTGCTGGCGGCTGCTTGCGCGGGGCCGGCTCTTCGTCGAAGAAGGGAATGTCGTCGAAACCACTCATCATGCGGCTCAATGTAGTGATTCGGAGGCGAAAGGCCAGAAAGGATGTTCTTCTTTTATTCCGTTTTCTGCGCCACCCGCACCAAGCCTGTGGAAAGACAGGCGATTTCGAAGCCGCTTATTCTCGCGCTCACCGCCGTCAGGCCGTCCTGTCGAAGGCAGCGTCCACCGGCACCTGCAAGGCGGTCGCCAGCTGGTTGGTTCTGGCGGCAAGTGAGATCACGCGCAAGAGATCGGCATGTTCGGCGTCGCTCATGCCCTTGGCTCTCGCGGCAGCCGTATGCGAATGGGCGCAGTAGCCGCAGCCATTGCTGACGGAAACGGCGATGTAGAGCATTTCCTTGACCAGCGGATCGAGCGCGGAGGGCGTTGCCATCACCGCCTTGACGTCGCGCCAGGTCTGCTCCAGCAGGTCGGCATCGAAGGCGAGCCACAGCCACATATTGTTGATGAAATCCGATTTGCGGGTGGCGCGAATGTCGTCGAACACGGCTTTTACGCGCGCGTCGGATTCCGGATCGGCAGGCGGGGCGATGGTGCTCATGACGTCTCCTGGTCATAGGGTCAATCGGGGGGCGTCCGGCGGCGGACGCCGCCGGATCGGCAGGTTGGTATCCCTCTTTGCTTGTACGCATTTCCTCACGGAAAACCGCTTCGCATTTTTCCTGGGTATGCTCTAGACGAGCGCAAACACGCGCGCCGGACCGCCGGTGCCGCCGCGGTGTTTGGGCGCGCCAAGCACGAGGGTCGCGCCCTTGACGGGCACCTTGTCGAGGTTGGCGGCCGCCTCCAGTCCCCAGCGGCCTTCCGGCAGCCAGGCATAGTGGGTGGCGAAATCAGGCGAGGGGCCATGGTCGAGCGAAAGCGTGTCGACGGCGATGCCGGCCGCCTTGGTCTCGTCGAGCAGGTATTTCGCCGCCTCGGCGTGGAAACCGGGGAAGTGCATCTTGCCGTTTGCATCGGCATTGCGGAACTTGTCAGTGCCAAGGTGCGCTCCCCAACCGGAAAGCATGGCGACGCAGGCGTTTTCCGGAATGTCGCCATTGGCGGCGACCCAGGCCTTGATGTCGTCGGGTGTTATTTGCGCATCGGCATCGGCGGACGCCTTCTCGCGGATGTCGACGACGCAGAGTGGCACGACGAGCTTTTCAACCGGCAGCTCGGCGACCGACAGACCATCGGCGGAGAAATGCAGCGGCGCGTCGACATGGGTGCCGGTGTGTTCGTTCACCCGGAGCTCGAACAGGTTGAACTTGTCCTTGGCGTAGCTGAACTTTTGCTCGCGGAAGAACTGCTGCTGGCCGAAGAAGGTCGGGAACTCCTCGTAGAGTTCGTGGGTGAGGTCGGTGACGCCGGTGTGTCCCTGGGCGAGCGCCGGCGGGGCGATACCGGCGCTCGCGGCGGCGATGCCCGCTGTGCCGACGGCTGCTGCCTTGAAGAAGCTGCGGCGGGACAACATTTTCTGCTTTACGGATTCCATGACGCACGCATCGCACATGTCTTTGCTTCCCTCTCAAGAACCGGTCGAAACCTGATGGCAATGGCTGCCAGCGGTTGCAGGATACCTCAGAGGAAATCGCTGTAAACGGTCTTTGTCCCGTGCGTTTTGATGGAATGACACGGCGATCGCGATTGCCGGCGCACGATGGCGCTGATGTCATCATGCCGCCAACAAATACGCTTTTATTACAATTGCGTAATGATGGCATTCCGCCGTTGCCCACAAAGGTGCGAACAACGATACTCTGGGCAAATCGGAATTCCGCCGGCGCGTGCCGCGCAGGAGCGCGTTTTGCATATTTGGAGACATGAATGCGGGTTTGGAAACAGCTGGCGGTGAGCGCCGTTGTGCTTTTGGTGGGTGCCGGCGTCTGGGTGCGGTTCGTGCCCGGAGCAGGCGAAACGCTGGCCGCGATCGGTGTCTCGCATCCGCTGATCGATGCCATCTCCAAGCAGAGCGGTGCCGCTGGGGGCGAGGGCGGCCAAGGCAGCGGCGGACGCAGGCAGGGCGGCAACGACGCCATCCTCGTCATGGTTCGCCCTTCGGCAACGTCTGTCGTCAATGACCGGCTGAACGCGATCGGCAACGGCGAGGCGATCCACTCCGTCACCGTGACGCCGACGGCCACCGGCAACCTCACCGAAATTCTCGTGCGCTCCGGCGAAAAGGTGGCGCAGGGGCAGGTGATCGCCAAGCTCGATAGCGACGACCAGAAGATTGCTGCCGACCAGGCGCGGCTGACGCGCGACAGTGCCCGCGAAAAACTGGAGCGCTATCGCAACCTCAGCACAGCGCGCGCGGTGACCGCCGTCGACGTGCGCGACGCCGAAATCGCCATGCAGGCCGCGGAGCTTGCGCTCAAGACCGCCGAGCTCGACCTCAAGCGCCGCGATATCGTTGCGCCGTCGCAGGGCGTTGTCGGCATCATCACCGTCAATGTCGGCGACTACGTCACCACGACGACGCCGATCGCCGTGGTCGACGACCGCTCGGAAATCCTCGTCGACTTCTGGGTGCCGGAGCGTTTTGCGAGCAAGATCGTCGTCGGCCAGCCGGTGACAGCGCACGCCATTGCCCAGCCGGGCAGCCAACTCGACGGCGTCATTCACGCCATCGACAACCGCCTGGACCAGGCAAGCCGGACGCTGCGCGTGCGGGCGCGGCTGGAAAATCCTGACGACACGTTGCGGGCGGGCATGTCCTTCTCGGTGACCATGGCATTCGATGGCGACACCTATCCGACCGTCGATCCGCTCGCGATCCAGTGGAGCTCCGAAGGCTCCTATGTCTGGCGTGTCAGCGCCGACAAGAGCGAGCGGGTTCCGGTCAAGATCATCCAGCGCAACCCCGACAAGGTGCTGGTTGATGCGGCCTTGAGCGAAGGCGACGAAGTCGTCACCGAAGGTGTGCAGCGGCTGCGCGACGGCGGCGACGTGCGCATTGCCGGGCGCGAGCGCCGCGATGCCGCGCAGAAGGTCGCGGAGGACGGGAAGTGAGCGGCGCGAAGGAACCCGGCCACCAGACCGCGCGCGAGGCCGGCAAGACCGGCTTCACCGCGCTTTTCATCCGCCGGCCGATCTTCGCCCTGGTCGTCAACACGCTGATCGTCGTCGCCGGCCTTGCGGCCTGGAACGGCATCGAGATCCGCGAACTGCCGCAGGTCGACCAGCCGGTCGTCTCCGTGACGACGACGCTCGACGGTGCAGCACCCGAGACCATGGACCGCGAGGTGACATCGGTCGTCGAAGGTGCGGTCTCGCGCGTGCAGGGCATCCGCGACATCTCCTCGACCTCGTCCTTCGGCCGCAGCCGCGTGACGCTGCAATTCTCCGACACCACCGACATCGGCCAGGCGGCCAACGATATCCGCGACGCGCTGGGGCGCGTTCGCAACCAGCTGCCCGACCAGGCGGACGAGCCGAGCATCGTCAAGGCGGACGCCGACAGCCAACCGATCATGCGCCTGGCGCTGACCTCCGATACCATGTCGATGGAAGACATGACGCTGCTCGTCGAAAACGAGATCAGCGACCGGCTGGCCGCCGTCGAGGGCGTCGCCGACGTTGCCGTCTATGGCGACCAGGAAAAAATCTTTCGCATCGACCTCGACCAAGCCAAGCTTGCCGGGCGCGGCGTGACGGTGGCAGACCTCAGGACGGCCCTTGCCAACGCCTCCTATGACGTGCCGGCCGGCAAGCTGACGAGCGCCAGCCAGGACATTTCGGTGCGCGCCACCGCCGACCTGCAGACGCCGGAGCAATTCGAAAACCTCATCCTCGTCAACAATGTGCGGCTGCGCGACATCGGCACGGTGACGCTCGGACCCGATTCAGGCACCACGGCGCTGCGCTCCAACGGCCGCCAGGGCATCGGCCTCGGCATCATCCGCCAGGCGCAATCCAATACCGTCGATATTTCCGAGGGCGTGCGCAAGGTCGTCGAGACGATCCAGACGCAGATTCTTCCCGAGGGCACGCAGCTCAGGATCACCAGCGACGACGCCGTCTTCATCAACGGCGCCATCCACGAGGTCGAGATTGCGCTGGGCGTGGCGATCTTCATCGTCACGCTCGTCATCTACATGTTCCTGCTCGACTGGCGCGCAACGCTGATCCCGACCATCACCATGCCGATCGCGCTGATCGGGACGGTGGCGGCGATCTACATGGCCGGCTTCTCGATCAACATCCTGACGCTGCTGGCGATCGTGCTCGCCACGGGGCTCGTGGTCGATGATGCGATCGTGGTTCTGGAAAACATCGTGCGACGGCGGGCCGAAGGGCTGGGCCCAAGGGCCGCGGCCGTGCACGGCACGCTCGAAGTGTTCTTCGCGGTGCTGGCGACGACCGCGACGCTTGCGGCCGTGTTCGTGCCGCTGTCCTTCCTGCCGGGCCAGACAGGCGGGCTCTTCCGCGAGTTCGGCTTCGTGCTCGCCTTCTCGATCCTGCTTTCGTCCTTCGTGTCGCTGACGCTCTGCCCCATGCTGGCATCGCGCATGCTGACAAAGGAGGCCCACAACGAGAAGCCGGGGCCGATGCGCCGGTTCGGGGCACGGGCTTCGGAATTCTACCGGGTCACGTTGCGCGGTTGCCTCAATGCGCCGCTGATCGTCTTCGTCGTTGCCGCCTTCTTCACCGCCATGGGCGGCATCGGCTTCATGACGCTGAAATCGGAACTGACACCGAGCGAGGACCGCTCGCAGGTGATGATGCGCATCAACGCGCCGCAGGGCGTGTCGCTGGAATATGCGCAGGCGCAGATGCGCCGGATCGAGGACGGGCTGCAGCCGCTGGTCAAATCCGGCGAGATCGACAACATCTTCTCGATCTCCGGCCAGGGTGGTTCGGCCAATAGCGGCTTCATGGTGCTGACGCTTGCCCCCTGGGACAAGCGCGACCGCAGCCAGCAGCAGATCGTCTCCGACATCAACAAGGTGACGGCGCGCATCCCCTCGGTGCGGGTGTTTGCGATGCAGCCCAACAGCCTCGGCATTCGCGGCGCCGGCAGCGGCCTGCAGGTGGCGCTTGTTGGTAACGACTACACCAAGCTCGGCGATGCCGCGGCAAAGCTGGTGCGCCAGATGGAAGACACCGGGCGCTTCGAGAATGTGCGGCTGAACTATGAGGCCAACCAGGCGCAGCTTTCGATCACCATCGACCGCGAGCGGGCATCCGACATGGGCGTCGATATCGGCGGCCTTGCCTGGGCGCTGCAGGCGATGCTCGACGGCAACAGCGTCGTCGATGTCTATGTCGACGGCGAATCCTACCCGGTCAAGCTCCTGTCCTCGACCAATCCGGTCAACGACCCGACCGACCTGCAGAACATCTTTCTGAAAGCCGGCGACGGCAAGATCGTGCCGATGTCGACGATCGCCAGCGTCGAGGAAACCGCCGTGGCGCCGCAGCTCTCGCGCGAATCGCAGCTTCGCGCCGTGTCGCTGTCGGCCGGGCTCAAGTCCGACCTGGCGCTCGGTGAGGCGCTGACCATGGTCGAGCAGATGGCCGAGCCGCTGCTGCCGCCGGGCTCGCGCATCATGCCGCTGGCCGAGGCTGCCACCCTCAACGAGAACGCCAACGGCCTCGTCATCACCTTCGGCTTTGCCCTCGTCATCATCTTCCTGGTGCTGGCGGCGCAGTTCGAAAGCTTCATCAGCGGCTTCATCATCATGGCGACGGTGCCGCTCGGGCTTGCCTGCGCGATCTTTGCGATGATCATGACCGGCAACACGCTTAACATCTACAGCCAGATCGGCCTGGTCATGCTTGTCGGCATCATGGCGAAGAACGGCATCCTGATCGTCGAATTCGCCAACCAGCTGCGTGATCGCGGCCAGGATGTGCGCACGGCGATCGAGAACGCCGCCAACATTCGCCTCAGGCCGGTGATGATGACGATGATCGCCACCATCGTCGGCGCGGTGCCGCTGGTGCTGGCAAGCGGTGCCGGTGCCGAGGCGCGCATTGCGCTCGGCTGGGTGCTGGTCGGCGGGCTCGGCCTTGCCGTGGTCGTGACGCTCTATCTCACGCCGGTCGCCTATCTCGTCATTGCTGGGCTCACGAAGCCGCATGCGGACGAGGAGCGCAAGCTGCACGAGGAAATGGAAGCGGCGGCCGCGCTCGAAACGAAATAGCGGCGGGCTCTCAGCGTCGGCAGCGAAGATGTCAACGCTGACCGCCTGTCGCGCTGCTCCCTGGCTCTAAAAAGCGCTAACCCTGAAGTTCAAGCCAGGCGGCGATCAGAAAGACCACCGCTGCGATCGCGCCCAGCGCACTCCTGCCGGCGTGGAGCCTCGCCCAGCGGCGGAGAAGCGCGCGGGTTTCCTCGCTCGCCTCATCCGGCCGCGTTGCCTCGAGGCGTCGGTTGATCGGCATGATGACGAGGATCGTGTAGGGCCAGTTCAGAATGATGATTGCTGCCCCTAGGCCCCAAAGTGCATTGTCACTCTGCCACCATGCGGCAGCGCCGAGCAGGCCCGAGATGATTGCGAGCGAGGCTTGCATCTCGAAACCTCGCCGGTAGGCCGGCACCCATTGGGCGAGGGCCGCGCGATCATCGAGGTGAAGCCTTGCCGGGTGTTCGGCGACGTTGATGTAGACGGCGGCGCCGAAGAATACCGCTGCGGTAAACAAAGCGAGCAGACCGAGCATTTGACCTTCTCCTCTCTCCCTTCAGTATATACCGTCAGGGGCTGCACAACGATAGGTGTCGTCGTTGGGCGCAGAGCTGCCGGCTCAAGGGCAGATCCGGGAGGGAATTCTGATCGACGTTATCCGTCGCAATGCGAAAGCTTTGTGACACTCAGGTCTCACCAGCGGCGTTTTCACGCGATAGTCTGCCGGAGACTGCGTGAACGTCTGGACAAAGTGATTCCGATTTGCACAGTAGCGCCTTGAAATGAAAGCGCTTCCCCTATGTCGGAATGGGGCAGCGCGAATGGCATGAAGAAGGGACGTTTTCCGTGGCATTGAAGGCGATCAGAGCTGGCTCGAGAAACGAAACCGGGATCGAAACCGCAAAGGGGCAGCTTGCTGCCCGATTCGGCGATCGGTTCCAGACGGGCGAAGCGATCCGTGCCCAGCATGCCCACACCACCACCTACATCCCGGCGCAGCTTCCCGATGGCGTCGTCTTCCCCGAGAGTGCCGACGAGGTGCGCGAGATCGTTGCGATCGCCGCCGCAAATGCCGTGCCGCTCATTCCCTTTGGCACCGGATCCTCGCTCGAGGGCCACGTCAACGCGCCGAACGGTGGCATTTCCGTCGACATGATGCGGATGAACCGGGTGCTCGAGGTCAACGCGGAAGACTTGGATTGCCGGGTCGAGCCCGGCATCACCCGCGAGGAGCTGAACACCTATCTGCGCGACACCGGCCTGTTCTTCCCGATCGATCCCGGCGCCAACGCCTCGATCGGCGGCATGGCCTCGACGCGGGCGTCCGGCACCAACGCGGTGCGCTACGGCACGATGAAGGACAATGTGCTGGCGCTGACGGTGGTGACATCAGACGGGCGCGAGGTGCGCACCGCGCATCGGGCACGCAAGTCGTCTGCCGGCTATGACCTGACCCGGCTCTTCGTCGGGGCCGAGGGCACGCTCGGCATCATCACCTCGATCACGCTCCGGCTGCAGGGCATTCCCGAGGTCATCTCCGGCGGCGTCTGCCCGTTCCCGACGATTGCCGATGCCTGCAACGCGGTGATCCTGACGATCCAGTCCGGCATCCCGGTCGCCCGCATCGAGCTGTTGGACGCTTTGCAGATGAAGGCGTGCAACGGCTACTCCGGCCTTTCCTATGAGGAAACGCCGACGCTTTTTGTCGAATTCCATGGGAACAGCGAGAGCGTCGAGATGCAATCGCGGCACTTTGCCGAAATTGCGTCGGAATTCGGCTCTAGCGGCTTCATCTGGACGACCAACCCGGAAGAGCGGGCGCGGCTGTGGAAGGCGCGGCACAACGCCTACTGGGCCCAGAAGAGCCTGATCCCCGGGGCTGCAATTCTCTCCACCGATGTCTGTGTGCCGATCTCGCGGCTGGCCGATTGCGTTGCGGCGACCCATGACGACATCGCCCAGCACGGTCTGACGGCACCGATCGTCGGCCACGCGGGCGACGGCAACTTCCACGTCGGCCTGCTGTTTGACGACAAGGACGCCGCCGACGTGGCGCGGGCCGAGGCCTTCGTCGAGCGGCTGAATGCGCGGGCGCTGTCGATGGACGGGACCTGCACCGGCGAACACGGCATCGGTCAGGGCAAGATGCCGTTCCTCGAAGCCGAACTCGGCGACGCGCTGGATCTGATGCGGCAGGTCAAGCGTTCTCTCGACCCGCAGAATATCTTCAACCCCGGCAAGATCTTCGCCTGACGCGAGACGACGGGCGAGGGGACACGCGGCCGCGCGGCCACTACCCCTTTGGGGCAAAGGCGGGCGCGCCCGCGCAATTGTAATGGACGGAAACGTCCCTTTGGCGTTCATATGGACGCAGACGGCGTCGACAGGCGCCCCGAGAACTTGATGGGAATGTAGGCACGGTGCTTTCGCGAATTCTGGTTGCCATCGGCGGTCTTGTGGTTGTTGCGCTCTTTGCGGCGCTGATCGCCCCGTGGTTCATCGACTGGACGGGTTTCCGCAAGGAATTCGAGCGCGAGGCTAGCCGCATCATGGGCAAACCCGTCGTCGTGCACGGCCGCGTCGACGCACGCCTGATCCCGTTCCCGACCGTGACGCTCAACGACGTGCGTGTCGGCGGCAGCGATGCGCGCGAACCGCTGATCCAGGTCGAACAATTCTCGATGAGCGCGGAGCTTGCGCCGTTCCTGAGTGGCGAAGCGCTAATCTTCGACATGCGCCTCGACCGGCCCAAGGCCAAGGTCCGGCTGCTTTCCGACGGTACGCTCGACTGGGCGCGTGGTACGCGCACGGCGATCCCCGCCAAGACGGTGGTGCTTGAAAACGTAGAGATCACCCAGGGCGAGATCGAATTCATCGACGAGCAGACCGGCCGCACCCGGCGCGTGACCGACCTTGCCGCCGATCTTTCGGCCCGGTCGCTGGCCGGCCCCTGGAAGGTCGAAGGTCGTGCGGCATTGGACGGCGAGGCCGGCAGTTTTGCCTTTGCCAGTAACAAGGTGGACGAGGCGGGCGCGCTCAGCCTCAAGGCGCGGGTGACGCCGGACAAGCGTCCATTCGGCGTCGAGCTCGATGGCGCGCTGAAGATCGTCGACTTCAAGCCGCTTTACGGCGGCCGCTTCACGCTGACCGAAAACCGCCCGCAGGGCGAGGCCAAAGAAGTCGACGACCATGCGCCGCTGCGCATCAACGGCGATTTCCAGCTGACCAATGAGAGCATCCGTGTGCCGGAGTATCGCTTCGAGGTCGGTCCTTCGGATGATCCTTACGTGGTGACCGGCGAGGCGACGCTCGACACCGGCAAGGAGCAGAAGTTCCTGCTAATTGCCGACGGCCAGCAGATCGACGTCAGCCGCATCGGCAATTCCGGCAGCAACGGCAAGACCGGGCGCGACCCGGCGATCTCCATGCGCCAGCGGCTGGAAGCGATGCTGGCGATCGCTGCCGACATTCCCATTCCGCAGGTGCCGGGCAGGGCCAGTTTGAAGCTGCCGGCGATCGTCATCGGCGATACGACGGTGCGCGACGTGCGCATCGACGTACAGCCTGATGGCGCCGGATGGGTAATCGACAATGTCGTGGCGCTTCTGCCCGGTCGCACCCAGCTCGAGGCCAAGGGACGGCTCAACCTCAAGGGTCAGCGCTCCTTCCGCGGCGACCTGCTGCTCGCGTCCAACCAGCCGTCGGGGCTGGCGAGCTGGCTGGCCGGCTCTGTCGACCCGGCCATCCGCAAGCTGAAGACCGCGGGTTTTTCGGCAACCGTCAACCTGACCGACACGCTGCAGCAGTTCGAAAACCTTGAAGTCGCGGCCGGCGATGCCAGCCTCAAGGGGCGGCTCGAGCGCCAGTCCTTCGCCGAGCAGCAGCCGAACCTTTCGCTGCAGCTGAACGGCAACCGCATCGATCTCGAAGCCTTGCAGGCGCTGGCTGGCCTCGTCGCCGGCGATGCCTCGACCTCGACATTGATGCAGCACGCGATCGCTGCCGACCTTTCGGCCGACGAGTTCTCCGCCTTCGGCGAAGATGCCCGCGACGTTCAGGCGGTGGTGACGCTCAAGAACGGCCAGCTACAGGCCGAGCGCGTGGCGATCGGCTCGCTTGCCGGCGCGCAGCTTGCCTTTTCCGGCCGCGCCAGCGGCGATCTCGCAAAGCCCGTCATTTCGGCCAAGATGAAGCTCGCGGCCAACGATCTGACGCCGTTCCTGGAAATGATCGGCCGGCACGCCGTCGATCATCCGGCCCTTCGTCGGCTGACCAAGGCTGGCCCGTACTACACGGACGCCGCCTTCGACGTGACGCTGACCGCCGGCAACAAGGAAGGCAACGCGCCCGCGACCTTCGGCATCTTCGGCACGGCCAACGGCACCAAGATCGCCGCCAGCTATCAGGCGCCCGACATGGCCCAGGCGCTTGCCGGCAAGGGCATGCTGCTCGAAGCGACGCTCGAAAACCCGCAGACGCTGTTGCTGCTCGGCCAGGCCGGGTTCGATCCGCTGCCATTCGATGCGGACGCCAACGGCATCCTCTCGGTCAAGCTGCAGAGCACCGATGGCTCCAACGCCAATGGCACGGTGACCTTTACCACTGAGAAGACGGCGCTTGCCGCCAAGGGCAGCTTCGATCTTTCGCGCGACCATTTCCTCGAGGGCCAGGCCAAGCTGACGCTGCAGACGGAAGACCTCGAACCTTATCTGCTGCAGCAGGGCATCGCCCTGCCACAGACGGGCAGTGGCCTGCCGATCTCTGTTTCGGCCGACGTGGCGACGACACCGGAGGCGATCGCCCTTACAACGGTCGAAGGCAAGGCGGATAACAACGGCTTTGCAGGCGCGCTGACGATCGACCGCAAGGTGCCGGGCAAGGCGGAGGGCCAGATCAACCTTGCAACGCTCGATCTCGCCTGGCTCGCCGAGGGCATCCTCGGCCAGGTTCAGGACATGTCGACCGGCGCGCTGTCGAAAACGCCGGTCGCCCAGGCGGCCTGGACCGGCCTCAACGTGGCCCTGGATGTGCAGGCGGCCAATTTCTGGCCGGGCTTCTACGGCGCCGTTGGAAATTTTGTCGGCAAGATGGAATGGAAGGGCGACGAGATCGCCTTCACCGACGCGACCGGCGACTGGCTCGGCGGCAAACTTGAGGGCCGGGTGCAGATCGGCAATGCCAACGGTTCCGGCTTCCTGCGCTCGCGTCTCGACGTCAAGGGCGGCGATCTGGCGCAGGCGGGCTGGATGCGGGCAGGCGCGCCGGTTGCCACCGGCACCTTCGACCTGTCCGTGGCGCTGGAGGCATCGGGCGCGAACGCGCAAGCCATGGCGCATTCGGCAAGCGGCTCGGGCACTGCGACCTTCAACGGCGTGACACTCAACGGCATCAACAGCGCCGCCCTGCCGCAGTTGATGGCGACTGCCGATGCGCTGAAGATGGAGATTTCAGCTGACGCGATCCGCCAGGCGGCGGAGGCGACGGTGTTTTCGGGCCAGTCGGTCGTCGGTGTGGTCAAGGTGCCCTTCAGCATCGCCGGCGGCGTGCTGCGGGCACAGAACGTGACGGCCGCCGACGGCAACGCAGCTTTTGCCGGCGAGGCGTCGCTCGACCTTGCGGCAGAACGCATCGATGCCGGCATCGACATGACTTTCCGTCCGGGTGACGAGGCGCTTGCTGGCGCTGAGCCGCGCGTGCGGCTCGGCTTCGCGGGACTGCTGGCATCGCCAGGCGTCAGCCTCGATGTTGCCGATCTCTCGAATTTCCTCTCGCTTCGGGCCTTCGAGCGCGAGCGCCGGCGCGTCGAGACGCTGCAGGCCAACGTGCTTGAGAAGCAGCGGCTGCGCCGCGAGGTGCAGCTCTACAAGGCAAAGGCGCAGCAGCGTGAAGTCGAGCGCCTGCGGGCGATCGCCGAAGAACGGCGCCGCGCCGCTGCGGCAGTCGAGGCGGAGCGGGTGAAGGCGGATCTCGCCGCCCGCGCCGAGGCGGCCCGCAAGGCGGCGGAAGAGGCTGCTCAGGCCGAACGCGAACGCCAGCAGCAACAGCAGCTGGGCGCGCCAGCGCAGGCGCAGCCGAATACAGGTACCGTCGAAGGCCCGCAGAAACCGGGCGGCCAGGGGCTGAATTTCGACGTCTTGCCCGACATTACCGTGCAATAGTCTTGCCGGCATCGCGGTTGCGCGCCGCATAGGCGTTGGCCTACTGCATGGTTCCTTAAATCCTATTCGATTTAAGGATAACAACAGGCAGCAATTCAAAGTGCTACAGCGACCTTTGCCCGTCTAATAAGACGCGCAAAGGTCGCTGTAGCTGTGCGTGCCGTCGGGCGTGCAGCTGTGCGGTTTGTCGCCCGCGTGCTCACACCGGACGATCACGCTTGGATCGTTTCCAGTTTAAGCGGAGTCGCAAAAATGCTCTGTCTCTTTGTTCTTACGCATTTCCTGACGGAAAACCGCCTCGCACTTTTCCTGGAAATGCTTGGGTCTCCAGCTCGCATTGGAGCATAGAATCTTTCGGCCAGGATTGCGAAGCGTCGCCGCGTCCCGGTTCAGAAGTGGATGGCAACGCCGAGGATCGGTCCGTGTTGCACGGCGTCGAACTTGAAGCCGTCGTCGCTGTAGTCGACGCCGAGTGCGCGGTAGCCGGCGACGACTGAGATCGTATCCGTGAACTTGTAGCCGAGACCGAGCGCTGCATCCCAGTCGAGATCCGCGCCGCCCGCACCGACCAGCCCCCAGCCGGTCATATAGAACTCGGGCGTGAAGTAATAGGCGCCGCGCAAGCCCGCGACCGCATCGACCCATGTCGCACTGTCTTCGCGTTTCCTACCGTTGAGCAGGCCGCCTGAGAACGAAAGCGTCGAATCAACCGACCAGACTTTCAGGCCGCCGACGAAATCCAGGTTGGACGATTGATCTTCGTAGATCGCATAACCGACGCCAAGCAATCCGGCAAAGGTCTTCGATTTCACATCGACGCTATTGGCAAGAATGCCGTTCGGCGTGTGGCCGTCGGCGGAAAGGTCGGTATAGATCACGTCGCCGAAGATGCTGTAGGGCCCGTTGCGGGCTTCGCCCGTCGCCATGAAAGCGAAATCGAGATGGTCCCAGATATCTCCGAAGCTTGAATCGATGTGCACCTCAGGGAGACCGAACTGGGCGGTGTCGCCCGTCAGGCCCGCCATCCAGAAGTAGGGTGCAACGGTGAACTTCCAGCCGCTCTCCGTCTCCTGCTGTTGGGCTGTGGGTGCAAGAAGGGGTGCGATATCGGCGGCGCTGGCGATGGCGGCCGATGACAAAGTCAAACACGTGGCCAGACCGATACGAGCATAGAGCTTCATGGGTTCCTCCCTCTCCTGTCCAGCCAGCGACTCTCGTGCGCTGGCAACTGTATGATTGTTTGAAATTAGTGCAGTCTAAACAAGCCCATTCGCGTTTATTGCCGGATCAAGCGTTACCGAAATGCCCGAGCTGTGGCGCCAAGCACACAGAAACCGGTGGGATGGGCCACAGTTGCAATCTCAAGTCTATGTTTCTGTCGGCGTGTGCTTCAAATTTTCCCGGATTGGTGTGTTCAGGGACGGGTGCTGAGGCATGCATCTGGTTTGTGAAGGCAATCCCGCTCCTGCGCCGAATGCCTGCTTTTGCGCGCTGAAATGGGGAGACCCCTAAAATCCTAATGGATTGATTGAGCAGGAGTTAGCATCCTGCCTTCACAGTGAGGCCTGCAACGGGGGGTGGCATGAAGTCGCTGGAGCAGGGCCTTGATCGCCGCGCGATCATCTGGATCATGAACTGGACGTTTTCAGGCACTGCCGGCTGCACGGCCGTTGCCCTTCTCATCACTTATTACTACATCGTCCCGTTCGGCGGCGAGCTGATGGCGACCTCAATGCGCCTTGCGCTGTTCATTCCGCTGCTGCTGGCCATCCCGCTTTTCGCCTTCATCGGCATCAAGCTCCAACAGTTGGCACTTGCCAACGATCTTCTGACGCTGGCCAGTCGCTATGACGGCCTGACGGGCTGTCTCAACCGTGCCGCCTTCACATCGGATGTCACCGCATTCTTTGCCGATCAGGACCTCGAGCCGTTTCCGCCGACGTCGGCGCTGATGGTGCTGGACGCCGACCACTTCAAACGCATCAACGATTGCCACGGCCATCTGGCCGGCGATCAGGCATTGGTGGCGATAGCAACCGAGATGCGCCAGGCAGTGGACGGTAGCGGCCTGACGGGGCGCCTCGGCGGAGAGGAATTCGGCGTTTTCGTTCCCTATGCCCGTCCCGAAACGATAGGGGCGATGGCGGAGCGAATTCGGTTGGCGGTGGCCGAGCGCGGGCAGGCGATCGCGCCGGGCGCAGAGCCAGTCACTGTCAGCGTCGGTGTGGCGCTGTTCAGCTATCCCGCCCACTATGAGGATGTCTTCAAGATCGCCGACGACCAGCTCTATCTCGCCAAGAATACCGGGCGCAACCGGGTTTGCCTGGTCGAGTATTTGCGTCGGCCGGGCGGCATCAGGGCGATGGCAAACCAGCTGCGCGAGGGGCTAGCAGGCGTCTTCACCGAGACATTCGGAAGCGGCCGCGATGAGCCAGGCGAAGAGCCGTCAAGTGTCGCTGGCCGCTGACAGCTCTATATTCGCCTTGATCCAGTCGAGAACGTAGACGCGGAGCGCCGAAGACAGGTTGCTGTCGGCGCCACGCGCATCGTCGATCTCGACGATCAGTTGGGCGATCGGCATGGCGCGGGCGGCCGCGATCGTCTTCAGCTCCAACCAGAACGGATCTTCCAGCGAGAAGCTGGTGCGGTGGCCGTGCAAGGTGGCGGAGTGTTTTCGGATCATCGCCGGAGCTCGCAAATTGATTCAAGTCGTTGGCGGTTTGATTCGGGACGTTGCTGCAAGTCATTGAAGCGGAATCGCTTTTTTGCAGGTCGTGCGCCGGGTTCGACGTTCTAAAGCGCGTCGCGATCTCTACAGCGCCGCGCGTCTTATTAGACGCGCAAAGGTCGCTGTAACGCTTTAAACGTTCCGCAGCCGTTCGTGCGCGCGGCGCTTCAGTCCTCGGCCTCGTCAGGTCGATCGCCGGAAGGTTCGCGGCGCCCCTGGTCGAGGGCCTTTGCCGCCTTCGCATTCAAGGCGTCGGTCAGCGATTTCTCGGCCTTGGTGCGGCCGAACGAGATGCGGTTCTGTTCGGCCTGCTTTTCTTTTTCGGCGCGGGCATTGCGCTTGCGGAACTGGCGTAGATTGACGACGTCACCACTCATGCCGCGTCCTTTCGCTTGCCTCAGTTCTTCTTGCGGAAGGAGTCGAGCGAAACCACCGAGCCGCCGCCGTTCTTGGCGTCGCCCGATTTTTCCGGGTCCTTGGGCGGCACTTCGCCATCGGTTTCAGGAACGGGATAGGCGGTGATCTCCGCCGATTCGGCCTCTTCCTCTTCGGCCGTCGCCACGTCGAATTCGAGTTCGAAATTGACCGAGGGGTCGTAGAAGCCGCGAATGGCATTGAACGGAATGACCAGCCGCTCCGGCGTATCGGAGAAGGACAGGCCGATTTCGAAGCCGGCCTCGGAAACCTTGAGTTCCCAGAACTGGTGCTGCACGACGATGGTCATCTGCTCGGGATACTTGGATTTCAGGTGCTGCGAGATGCGAACACCCGGCGCGCCGGTCAGGAAGGTGATGAAGAAATGGTGCTCGCCGGGCAGGTGGCCGGTGGCCGCAACCTCGGTCAGCACCTTGCGGATGACGCCGCGAAGCGCGTCCTGCGCCAGAATGTCGTAGCGAATGTGGTCCTGGCCCATGAGATTCCCGTCTTTCTCGAACTCAATTCTACTGTCGGCTTTCCATTGCCCGTCTCGATATGACGAGTCAATTATTCAAGCATCTATAGACCATTTCGAAGCGGGGGAGAAGGTGAAGGCTTCTGTTGCCAGGTGCCTTCGGACCCCGCCTTACGGTGCTACCCGGAAGGACTTGATTTGAAGTGTCGCACCGCCGTTAGGCAGCGAGACGTGCTTCAGCATAGTTGTCGTTTGCAACTATAAGTTTAGCCCGATAACGGTGGTACAATGCCGAGCAAAAAGTCGATCTTTACGCCCTTGTCGATCCTATTTCGCCCCCATCAAAAGCCGGTCATCGAAATCTCGACCGGTTTTTGGTGGAGGCGCCGGGTACCGCCCCCGGGTCCAATGGGTTTATTTCACCGCCCGTTTATTGCCATAGCCGCCCGAAGACGGCATCTGTCATATAGGTCTTTCCGGCGCTGAAGAAAAGGGGAAAGCACGGATATATCGCAGCTTTTCCAAAACCCCTGACATGCCAAACGCCTTGACATGAATGGCAGCCGTGAAAAACTCCGGCTGCTGCACGCGGCCTGCAAGGGCGCTGCGGTTTATCGAGCAAGATCAATCTGGAGGCATCATGACTGACTATCTCGCAGATGTGCAGAAGTATGACAGCGGCGCCGACGAAGCTGTTGTGAACAAGATCGTGCGCCATCTCGGCATTGCACTGCGCAACAAGGATTCCTCGCTCGTGTCGGCCACGGACCCCAAGGAACTCGATCGCGTTAGGGAAAAATGGTGCGAGAAGAAGCTCGGCGTCGTGGGTGCGGAAGCGGATGCGGCCATTTCGGCGACGACGAAGGCGATGTCGGCAGATCGATCCAAGTCACGCGTGACCTTCTATTATCTGGTGGCCAAGAACCTCGGTAAGCTGCAAACGCTGTAGATCACGTTCATTGTGAAGGCGGGATGCAGGCGGAAAACCGCGCGCACTTTCCTTGATCCCGCTTTGAGCGCGGCTGAATATGCGGGATAAACACCCCCGGGACATTGGTTTGCCGCCGGCTTCACCCTAAATTTGGGACAACACGAATCGGCGGCGCCAGACCATGCAGCAATATCTCGACTTCCTCGACCATGTGATGACAAGCGGAACCGACCGGGGTGACCGGACGGGAACGGGGACGCGCTCGGTCTTCGGCTACCAGATGCGTTTCGATCTTTCGCAAGGCTTCCCGGTGCTGACCACCAAGAAGCTGCACCTGCGCTCGATCATCCACGAACTGCTGTGGTTCCTGAAGGGCGAGACCAATATCGCCTATCTCAAGGAAAACGGCGTCAGCATTTGGGACGAATGGGCGGACGAAAACGGCGATCTCGGGCCCGTCTACGGCTACCAGTGGCGCTCCTGGCCGGCGCCGGACGGGCGGCATATCGACCAGATCGCCGGTCTTGTCGAAAGCCTGAAGACCAATCCGAACTCGCGCCGTCATATCGTTTCCGCCTGGAACCCGGCGCTGGTCGACGAGATGGCCCTGCCGCCGTGCCATTGCCTGTTCCAGTTCTATGTCGCCGACGGCAAGCTTTCCTGCCAGCTCTATCAGCGTTCGGCCGACATCTTCCTCGGCGTGCCGTTCAACATCGCCTCCTACGCGCTTCTGACGATGATGGTGGCGCAGGTGACCGGGCTGAAGCCGGGCGATTTCGTCCATACCTTCGGCGACGCGCATATCTACCACAACCATTTCGACCAGGCACGGCTGCAGCTTGCCCGCACGCCGAAGACGCTGCCGACCATGCAGATCAAGCCAGACGTCAAGGATCTGTTTTCGTTCCGTTTTGAAGACTTTACCCTGGTCGGCTACGAAGCTGATTCAACCATCAAGGCGCCGATCGCCGTCTGAGGCGTCGTCGCCTCGGGGGTGCGGGCAGGCGGTCGATACGGGCATTCGCGTAACGGCGGCAGACCGGGAGGGTTTGCCGTTTCTTACGGAGTTCAGATGTTACAGCGGCCTTTGCGCATCATGTTCGGCGAGGCGCTGTCGGGAGGTTTCGATGCTGACGCTCGTCCACGCACCCTTGTCGCGCTCGTCGCGTATCGTCTGGCTGCTCGAGGAGATCGGCGCGGAATACGAGATCCGCTATGTCTCGATCCGCCGCTGGGATGGCACCGGCGCACCCGACGACAACAATCCGCATCCGCACAAGCAGGTGCCGGCGCTCTTGCACAAGGGTGCGCTGATCTGGGAATCGGCGGCCGTGGTACAATATCTCACCGACCTTCACCCCGAATGCAGTCTCGGCCGGGCGCCCGGCCATCCCGAGCGCGGCGCCTATCTCTCCTGGCTTGCCTATTATGCCGGCGTGATCGAGCCGACGGCGCTGGCCCACATCACCGGCGCGACGATCAACAATCCGGCGCAGGCGCGGCTCTACAGCGAAATGTGCGCCCATGTGATCGACGTGCTCAACCGACAGACCTATCTGCTCGGCGCGACGATGAGCGCCGCCGACCTGCTTTTGGCCAGCGCACTGCAATGGATGCGCAAGATCCTGCCCGAGAGTGAAGTCGTCGACCGCTATATCCGGGTGGTCACGGACCGGGCAGCCTATGTCAGGGCAAGTGAAATCGACAGCAAACCGAATGGGTTCCATGACTGATACCAGCACCAACGAGCCGAAAATCTCCATCGTCGTCGCGGTTGCCGCCAACGGCGTCATCGGCCGCGACGGCGATCTGCCGTGGCGGCTTTCCACCGATCTCAAGCGCTTCAAGGCGCTGACGATCGGCAAGCCCGTGATCATGGGGCGCAAGACCTGGGCCTCGATCGGACGTCCGCTGCCCGGCCGAGCGAACATCGTCATCAGCCGCAGCGCAGATTTTACTGCTGAGGGCGCGACCGTCGCGCATTCGCTGGAGGAGGCGCTGGGCGCAGCGCGGCGCGAAGCGTCGGCATCAGGGGCAGACGAGATCTGCGTTATTGGCGGCGGCGAGATCTACCGGCAATCGATCGGCGTCGCCGATATCCTGCACATCACAGAGGTTCAGGCGGAAGTCGAAGGCGATACTCGCTTTCCGGATATCGACCCTGACGTTTTCGACAAGGTGTTCGAAGAGGACCTGCCGCAGGGCGAGAAAGACAGCCATGCCATGCATTTCGTGACGTGGCGGCGCCGGGCCACGCGCTAATGCATGCCTCCTAAAATCGGCATCGATCTAAGGAGAAAGTTATGCAGCGAGTTTGAAGCGCTGTCCTTGGCGCGTCATGTTTGGCGCGCCGCGCGTAATGGGCCATTCGTCAACTATTTTGAACCATTTACGGTGAACTCTGGCGTATCGCGTTGAAAGCGGTGCATGTCATACCTATAACGGGTTCACATCGTGGACGTCCGTGCATTCGCGCGGCAGTTCAGCGTGAGCAGTATTCAAAAGAGAGGTTTTGATGCCCTGGAGCAATCAGAATGGCGGCGGCGGCCCTTGGGGCGGCGGCGGCGGCGGAGGCAATCAGGGGCCATGGGGCCAGGGGCCGAACCGGCCGCGTGGCGGCGGCAAGGGCGGACCGCCGGATCTCGAAGAGATCATTCGCCGTGGCCAGGATCAGCTGAAGAACGTCGTTCCCGGCGGTTTCAACGGCGGCATCTTCGCCATCGTCGGCCTGCTGATCGTCGGCTTCATCCTGATCAACTCGATCTACACCGTCCAGCCGGATGAACGCGGCGTCGAAATGCGCTTCGGCAAGCCGAAGGACGAGATCTCGATGCCGGGCCTGCACTATCACTTCTGGCCGCTCGAAACCGTCGAGTTCGTCAAGATCACCGAGCAGCAGCAGAACATCGGCGGCCGCAACAGCGGTCAGTCCAATGCCGGCCTGATGCTCACCGGCGACCAGAACATCGTCAACGTTCAGTTCTCGGTGCTGTTCTCGGTCACGGATCCGAAGGCCTACCTCTTCAACGTCGAAAATCCGGCTGACACGCTGCAGCAGGTCGCCGAAAGCGCGATGCGCGAAGTGGTCGGCCGTCGTCCGGCCCAGGACATTTTCCGCGATAACCGTCAGGCGATCGCCGCCGACGTGAAGAGCACGATCCAGGCAACGATGGACAGCTACGGCGCCGGCGTTTCCGTCAACACCGTGGCGATCGAGGATGCGGCCCCGCCGCGCGAAGTCGCCGATGCGTTCGACGAAGTGCAGCGTGCCGAGCAGGACGAAGACCGCTTCGTCGAAGAAGCCAACCAGTACGCCAACCAGATCCTCGGCAAGGCCCGCGGTCAGGGCGCGCAGATCCGCGAAGAGGCAGCCGCCTACAAGGGCCGCGTCGTCAAGGAAGCGCAAGGTGAGGCCCAGCGCTTCATCTCTGTTTATGACGAATATTCAAAGGCGCCTGATGTAACCCGCAAGCGTCTCTATCTCGAAACGATGCAAGGCGTTCTCGGCAAGTCGAAGAAGGTCATCATCGACGAGAAGAACGGGCAGGGCGTCGTGCCCTATCTGCCGCTGAATGAAATCGGTCGGCCGGCACAGTCGGGAGGCGCACAGTGATCAACAATCGTACTTCAATCATCCTGATCCTGCTCGCCGTCGTCCTGGTCGGTCTCTATTCGTCGATCTTCGTGGTCAACGAACGCCAGCAGGCGATCGTCGTTCGCTTCGGTCAGATCCAGGACGTCAAGACCCAGCCGGGCCTCTACTTCAAGCTGCCCTTCGCCTTCATGGATGCCGATCGCGTGCAGTATGTCGAAGACCAGGCCCTGCGCTTCGATCTCGACAACATCCGCGTCCAGGTTTCGGGCGGCAAGTTCTATGAAGTCGACGCCTTCGTCATCTACAAGATCGCCGATCCCCGTCGCTTCCGCGAAACCGTTTCGGGCGACCGCGATTCTGCCGAGGCACGTCTGCGCACCCGTCTCGACGCATCGCTGCGTCGCGTCTACGGTCTGCGTGGCTTCGAGGCAGCGCTGTCCGACGAGCGTGCATCGATGATGCGCGAAGTTCGCGCCGACCTCAAAACCGATGCCGAATCGCTCGGCCTCAACATCGAGGACGTTCGCATCCGTCGCACAGACCTTACGCAGGAAGTCTCGCAGCAGACCTTCGACCGCATGAAGGCCGAGCGTCTGGCGGAAGCCGAACTGATCCGTGCCCGCGGTAACGAAGCCGGCCAGCGTCGCCGCGCCATCGCCGACCGTCAGGTCGTCGAGATCGTCGCCGACGCCCAGCGCGAATCGGAAATCCTGCGCGGTGAAGGCGAAGCCGAACGGACGAAGACCTTTGCCGACGCATTTGCGCGCGATCCGAAGTTCTTCGAATTCTACCGTTCGATGACCGCCTATACGGAGTCCATCGGTAGCTCGGACACGACGCTCGTGCTGTCGCCGCATTCGGAGTTCTTCCGTTATTTCAATGACTCGGAAGGCAAAGCACCGGCTGCGACAGAGACGCAACCGGCGACCGGGAACTAAGCGGACAATGTCCGACTTTCTGACCGGGATTGCTTTTTTCCTGATCATCGAGGGGCTGGTGTACGCACTGGCCCCTTTGGTTTTAGTGGAATTGGCGAAGCGTTTGCCGTATGTCCCGGAGCATCAGCTTCGACTGGCCGGGGTATTTTCCGTTGCCGCCGGTGTCGGACTTGTCTGGTTGCTTCGAGGATAATGCGAATGCCACATAAACTGCTGATCCGGCTGGTCGATGCCGAATATGCGATCACCCGTCTCAATGTCGGTTCCCAGATGCCGGAATGGCTGCCGGGGCCGGGTTTCTGGACCGTGTCCAGCTCGCGAGAGGAAATGACCCTCGTCTGTCGCGCCGCGCGCGTCCCTTCCAGCACCCAGAGTTCGCTCGGCTGGCGCTGCTTCCGTATCGAACAGCATTTCAGCGTCGACGTGCCCGGCGTGCTTTCTTCCGTGCTCAGGCCGCTGTCGGCCGCGGGCATCGGCGTCTTTGCCAATTCGACCTTCAGCACCGACTATATCTTCGTGCCGGGCTCCGATCTCGACAAAGCGGTGCAGGCGCTGAAAGAGCACGGGCACGAGATCACCATCTGATCTACTGCATAATTCCTTAAATCGGATTCGATTTAAGGAGAAATTATGCAGTGAGCCTAAAGTGCTACAGCGTCCTTAGCGCGTCATATTTGACGCGCGGCGCTGTAGGCTCCGTATCCGCACTTTCGAGCGGATCAGAAAATCGTGTCTGGACGCTTCTGAATTCCGCCGTATCTTCACTGGAAGATCGGGTGCAACGTGATCCCCGGATCGCGTCGCTGTCACCGGCTGCATAAGTCTTCCGATCGGGATCGATCGTGGGATAAATTATGCGGCAAATCAAAGTCGCTGCAGCGACCCTTGCTCTTTGTCGGGCGCATGGGGCTGCAGAGCATCGCATGACGCGGCTACCTTCAAGGGCGCCGCACCGCCGAGACAATGTGAGGAGCTCCGCGAATTGTCCACTCGATCGAAATCCTTCGGCGCTCTGGCGCTGGCCGCCACGCTGCTTCTGTCCAATGCGGCCATGGCGCAGACGGCCGCCGTTCGCCCGCCGAGCAATGGCCCCGCATCCGTCGCCGACCTTGCGGCCGGCCTGCTTGATGCGGTCGTGAACATTTCGACGTCCCAGCGCGTCAAGAACGACGACGATGCGCCGACGCCGCAGGTGCCGGAGGGCTCGCCCTATCAGGACTTCTTCGACGAGTTCTTCAAGGGGCAGGGCGACAAGGGCGGCAACCGCCAGCGCACCGTCAATTCGCTCGGCTCCGGCTTCGTCATCGATCCCGCCGGCGTCATCGTCACCAACAATCACGTGATCGAGGGTGCCGACGATATCGAAGTGATCTTCGCCAATGGCAGCAAGCTGAAGGCCAAGCTCGTCGGCAAGGATACCAAGACCGACCTCGCGGTGCTCAAGGTCGAGCCGAAGACGCCGCTGAAGGCAGTACCCTTCGGCGATTCCCGCAAGATGCGGATCGGCGATTGGGTCATGGCGATCGGCAACCCGTTCGGCTTTGGCGGCTCTGTCTCCGTCGGCATCATCTCGGCGCGCGGCCGGAACATCAATGCCGGCCCCTACGACAATTTCATCCAAACGGACGCCGCCATCAACCGCGGCAACTCGGGCGGCCCGCTGTTCAACATGCAGGGCGAGGTGATCGGCATCAACACGGCGATCATTTCGCCGACGGGCGGCTCGATCGGTATCGGCTTCTCGGTTCCGACCGAGCTTGCCGCCAATGTCGTGCTGCAGCTGAAGGATTTCGGCGAGACGCGGCGCGGCTGGCTTGGCGTGCGCATCCAGCCGGTGACGGACGATATCGCTGAAAGCCTGAAGATGGCCTCGCCGCGCGGCGCTCTGGTCTCGGGCATTATCGAGGGCGGGCCGATCGCCAAGGGCGAGATCAAGGCCGGCGACGTCATCATCAAGTTCGATGGCAAGGACGTCTCCGAGATGCGCGACCTGCCGCGGGCGGTCGCCGAAAGTGCCGTCGGCAAGGCCGTCGACGTGGTGATCATCCGCGACGGCAAGGAGCAGACGGTCAAGGTCACGCTCGGACGGCTCGAGGATGGCGAGGGCATCGCCAATGCCGCGGTAACCACCAATGAAGAAGGCGGCGAGGACAAGAAGACGGATCAGCCGCCGGCAGCCGAGCTGCCCGCCACCGACACGGTGCTCGGCATGAAGCTGACCACGCTCAATGCCGAAAGCCGCAAGAAGTTCGGCATTGCCGACGATGTCGAAGGCGTGGTGATCGCCGAGGTCCAGGCAGGCTCTGCCGCCGCCGAGCGGCGGGTGGAGCCGGGTGACGTTATCGTCGAGGTCGGCCAGGAAGCGATGGATACGCCTGACGACGTCTCCGAGCGCGTTGAAGAGCTGAAGTCCGACGGCCGGCGCAATGCGCTGCTGATGCTTTCCAACAAGACCGGCGAATTGCGCTTCGTCACCGTGCGCATGGAATAGGACGGCGTGGCGCGATGGCCTTTTCCTGAATCCTTTCAGGATGATCGCGCCGTTCTCTCCCGGCTTGATTCCGATCCCTGAGATTTCGATTCAAGGCGGTGTCTTCCTTGAACCGGCAGCGGTCGAAGCTCAGTATTATGCGGTGGCGCTTCGGGCGATCTACAGCGTCGCGCGTCTTATTGGACGCGCAAAGGTCGCTGTCGCACTTTGAATTGCTGCATGTTTGGTAGGTCCTGTCTTACGTCCGGCACTGTGGTGACGGGCGGTGGCCGCTGTCTTGGAGGTACCGCCTGCAGCGCCGTTGGGGAAAGCGGTGCGGCGGCCCCCCCCTCAGTCTTTGGCGCAGGGCACGCCGTGGCTGGCGGTCCGTTCCGGTCGGGTGCGGTGTATGTCGTGCCGCAGGGGCTGAAAGGTCATCTCCGGGCACAAGCCTGGCCATACGCTGAGGGTCAGTGCCGAACCGTCCCTTACCGGCTGCTGGCTGGTTCCGCATCTGGCGGAGTTCCAGAGCGAGCATCCCGAGATCGACCTGTTGATCGACGCCGACCCGCGGCTTGTGGAGTTTCGCAGCGGGGACGCTGATATCGCCATGCGTCACAGCTTGAAGCTCTCCTCCTGGCCGCGCGTCGAGGCGCGACGGCTTGCGCAGGTGGAGATGATCCCGGTGATCGCGCCGGAGCTTGCCCGGTCCGGCAGGCCCTTGTTGATGCCTGTCGATCTCATGCAGCATGCGCTCCTGCACGAGGACAATCGCGAAGCATGGCAGCAATGGTTCACTGCTGCCGGGGCGGGACCGGTTCGCATCGAGCGGGGCGCGATCTTTACCGATGGCGCCATGGTGCTGCAGGCGGCGTTGCGCGGCAACGGCGTCGGGTTGGTCGATCGCGACCATGTGCGCGACGAGCTTGCGGCCGGGCGCCTGCTGCAGCCGTTCGATGTCTCGGTGCCCTATGGCGCCTTCTTTCTCGTGGCGCGGCGGTTCGACGCTTTGTCAGAGGCGGCGCAGGCGTTCGTCACTTGGGTCGAACGGAGTTATCCGGGGGCAGGGCGCGGGGGGTGACGTCTCGGATGGCGTTGCGAGATGTTCCGGGTGGGTCGCCCCTCATCCGCCTGCCGGCACCTTCTCGCCGCCTGCGGGGAGCAGGCTCGGATGTGACCGGACTGACAACGCGCAAACGTTGCGGATTGGCGAAGAGGGTTCGGCTTGCGCATCTCTCCCCGCTGGCGGGGAGAGATGTCCGGCAGGACAGTGAGGGGCAAGCGCAGCGTCATGAACTGCAAGCGGCTGACGGATGAACCCGCAAGCCGCCGTTTACCGACGCCGCGGCGCTTTCACGCCACGTCCTTCGCCCGCTGTGCCTGCCATTCCGCCCGGGTGATTGCGTAGAGCACGTGGCGAACGAGCTGCGGTTTGTCGGCGGGGATGCGCGGGTGGTTGAAGTCGCGTGCGGGGTCGCGGTGCATTCCAAGGCGCGCCATCACCGCCGTCGAGCGGGTGTTGTCGGGGACGGCGAAGGAGACGATTTCGCGAAGGCCTTTTTCGTCGAAGCCGTAGCGCAGGAGGTCGGACGCTGCCTCGGTGATATAGCCCTTGCCCCAGAAGGGGGCGGCGAGCCGCCAGCCGATCTCGACGGTGCCTTTCGGCAGGTGGGGCTCGAGGTCGGTATAGGCGAGGCCGCAGAAGCCGATCGGCCGGTCGTCTTTTTTCAGCGCGACAGCGAAGAAGCCGAGCCCCGTTTCGGCGATGCCCTGGCCGACGCGGTCGAACAGCGCGTCGGTTTCCTCCCGGTTGCGGCGATGGGGGAAGAACGCCATCACCTCGGCATCATTGTTGATCTCGAAGAAGAGATCGCGGTCGGCCTCCTTCCAGGCGCGGATGCGCAGGCGTTCGGTCTCGGAAACGATCATCTGACGAAATCGGTCTTTCGATAGCCCTGCAGATAGAGAAGGGCCGTGAGGTCGCCATGGTCGATGCGGACCTTCGCCTGTTCGGCGACCACGGGCTTGGCGTGCAGCGCAACGCCGGTGCCGGCGAGCTGCAGCATGCCGAGATCGTTGGCGCCGTCGCCGACGGCAAGCGCCTCGTCGGTCGAAATGCCGAGGCGGCCGGCAATGTCGATGAGCGCATCGACCTTGGCCTGTTTGCCGAGGATCGGTTCGGCGACCTCGCCGGTCAGCGTGCCGTCCTTCTCGATCAGCGTATTGGCGCGGTTTTCCTGGAAGCCGAGCATGTCGGCGACCGGGCCGGTAAACACGGTGAAGCCGCCGGAGATGAGGGCGGTGTAGTAGCCCTTCGCCTTCATCGTGGCGATCAGCTCAGGGCCGCCCGGCGTCAGCGTGATGCGCCTGGCGATGACATCGCCTACGACGCTCGAAGGCAGGCCCTTCAGCAGCGCGACGCGCTCGATCAGCGCCGGCTCGAAGGCGATCTCGCCGTTCATGGCGCGGGCGGTGATGGCGGCAACCTTGTCCTTGAGGCCGACTTCGGCGGCAAGTTCGTCGATGCATTCCTGGCCGATCATGGTGGAGTCCATGTCGGCGATCAGAAGCTTCTTGCGCCTGGTGTCGGCGTCCTGGACGGCGACATCGACAGGCGTTCCGTTCAGCGCGCCGCGCAGCGCCGCCTCGGCGGCAAAGGGGTCCGTGCCGTCGGTGAGCGCCAGGTCGCAGGCGACGCCGTCGGCGAGCCAGTAGAGACCGGATGCCCTAACGGCGTCAGCGGCGGCTTCCGCGAGCGCTGGCGTCAGAACAGGATTTGACGGATTGGCGATAAGCGTGGCAACGAGAGCCATGGACAACAACCTTGAAACCGATACGGACGCGATCCTGATAACCGGGCCGACCGCCAGCGGCAAGTCCGCGCTTGCGGTCGAATTGGCGCGCCGGCATGACGGCGTGGTCATCAACGCCGACAGCATGCAGGTCTATGACACTTTGCGGGTGCTGACCGCGCGCCCTGACGAGGTCGATATGGGTGGCGTCGAACACCGTCTCTACGGCCATATGCCTGCCGGTCAGGCCTATTCGACCGGGGCGTGGCTGCGCGAGGCGCAAGCGCTCGTCGCCACGCTGCGCAAGACCGGCCGGTTGCCGGTCTTCGTCGGCGGCACCGGGCTCTACTTCAAGGCGTTGACCGGCGGGCTTGCCGACATGCCCGAAATTCCGGCCGCCATTCGCGAGCGGCTGCGCGAGCGGCTGATGCAAGAGGGGCCGGATGGGCTGCATGCCGAGCTTGCCGCGCGCGACCCGCAGACGGCAGAGACGCTGAAGCCCGGCGACGGCCAGCGTATCGTGCGCGCGCTCGAAGTGGTGGAGGCGACCGGCCAGTCGATCCGCCTCTACCAGCAGAAGAGCGGCCCTGAGATCATCGATCCGCAACGGGCGCGAAAGCTTGTCGTGCTGCCGGATCGCAAGGTGCTGCACGATCGCATCAACCGCCGCTTCGGTATGATGCTCTCCGGTGGGGCGATCGACGAGGTGCGTGCGCTCTTGGCGCTGAACCTCGATCCGGCCATGCCCGTGATGAAGGCGATCGGCGTCAGCCAGATTGCCGCGCTCCTGCGCGGCGAGATCGATGAGGCCGAGGTGATCGAGACCGGCGCCGCCGCAACCCGGCAATATGCCAAGCGGCAGATGACCTGGTTTCGCAACCAGCTCGACGACAGCTGGCAGCGCATCGAGAATGCTGCCGAGGCTATTTGAGTTCCGGCGGGCGATCGCACCACCGGATAACGATTGTAAAATTCAGACTTGCAGGACAAAGCCGCCATTCTCGGCGGCTTTGTCGTTTGGTGCGGAAGTGTCGTCGTCAAGACGCGCCGCGGTCGACGGCGCGGCTATGCGGGCGACCACCTTCGGGATAGGTGATCAGTTGCCTGTTGGCATCGGGATACTAAAACCGTCCTTTGACAACTCATCGCGTAGCCACTGGAATTGTTGGTATTTCGAGATCTCGATCGGACCGGAGTAGCTCGCGCTCTGCAGCTTGCGCGGCGGATACTTTACATAGGTTTCCATCAGCTGTTTGATCGCGTCGCCGATGGTGACCATCGTCCAGGTGCGCTCCGTGTAGTTGTTCATGAAGATGTCGTAGCGCTCCTGCGGGTCCTGCCAGAGATCGAAGACCTGCGGGACCGTTGCGACATATTTGGATGCGCCCTTCCAGCCAAGGTTCGAATCGACCGCCAGTCCTCCCGTCGACTGACCGTCGTCGCCGCGCAAATTGAACACCGCCTTGTAATCGCCGACGCGGGCAGCGCCGGGCGAAAGTTCGTTCTCGGTGAAGTAGAACCAGGACGTGCGTTCCGACTTGCCCGTACCGAGCAGGATCGGCGACATGTCATAGCTGTCGAAGATGGTCGGCTGGCCCTCGCGGTCCTTATCCGGCAGGGCGACGCCGGCGACGGAGGCGAAAGTCGCCATCAGATCAAGCCCGCCGACGATATCGTGGTTCTTGCTGTTTGGCTTGACCTTGCCCGGCCAGACAGCGATGGCGGGAACGCGATTGCCGCCTTCGCGAACGGTACCTTTGGTGCCGCGGAATGGCGTGTAACCGGCGTCGGGGTACACGTCCTGCCAGGCGCCGTTATCGGTGGTGTAGAACACGAGGGTATTTCTGTCCAAGCCGGTTTCATGGAGTTTGTCCATGATGCGGCCAATGCGGGTGTCCAGTTCCACGATGCTGTCGGCATACTTCGATTTCGACATCGACTTATGCTCGAACTCCGGTGCAGGCAGGTTCGGCTGGTGCACCTTCATGAAGTTGACGCTGATAAAGAATGGCTTGTCGGATTTGGATGCGTCGTCGAGGAAGCCAACGGCGGCCTTCTCGACGTAGCTATCGAAGAACGGAATACCGACAACACCCGGTGCACCGTTGATCGTCGGCGTATCGACGTACTGGCCGTTGATCTTGAACTCTTCCACGGCTTTTTCACCCGCTTTGCCTGACAGAGCGCCTTTGGTCACTTTCTGGAACATCGCCCGCAGCTTCGGATCCATGTCGGGGAACCGCAAAATCCGCTCGATGGCAGCCGACCTACCTCGTTACCGTTACAGAGTTGACATTTCTCCACATTAGATCACCCTAAATTGTAATCTGGACTGCAGGGGTAATCTGGTCGTCGGCATTATCTGGAAATGTCTTTCAGGCGGCCATCATGGGGATGGCGGCTTTCGTTTCTCGGGCAGGGTCCGATGGGTACTAAGCGCACAAGACGGATCTTCTTCATCGAGTTCTATCGCCAGCTTGGCGTTGTCTGGCCAATCCTGTCCGGCATGCTTGGCATCATGCTCGGGTGCGGCCTGTTGATCGGGCGAATAGAGGAATGGCGGATGATGGACACGCTGTATTTCACCTTCGTGACCGGTCTTACCATCGGCTACGGCGATCTGGTGCCGAGCCACTTGTCTTCGCGCGTGCTGGCCTTGCTTATCGGTCTTACGGGGATTGTGCTCACCGGCCTCGTGGCAGCCGTCAGTGTCCAGGCGCTGAGGACTACGGCCGATGATAGCAACGGGCGAGATTCGCCAGACTGAGCCTTGTTTGCTGTCGCCGGCCGCATTCCGGTCGAGAAGCCTCGATGCATTTGGGGGTCTCATGAGCCAGCTTTGGCACGAAATTCGGCACACTCCGCTCCTCTGGCTCCTGGTCCTGGGGCCGTTGGTGCTGGTGGCGCATAGTGCCGCACCCGATGCGCACACGCTGCTTTTCCTGCTTTCGGTCTTGGCGATCATTCCGTTGGCAACTTTGTTGAGCCATGCCACCGAAGCCGTCGCCGCCAGGACGGGCGACACGGTCGGCAGCCTTCTCAACGCAACACTCGGCAATCTGACCGAGCTTATCATTGCGCTGGCCGCCTTGCGGCTTGGTCAGTACACGCTGGTGAAGGCCTCATTGGCCGGCGCCATCGTCTGCAACACGCTTTTCATGCTGGGCGCTTCATTCCTGCTCGGCGGCCTGAAATACCACGTTCAGGACTACAATCGCGTCGGCGCCCGCCTGCAGACGAGCATGCTTTTCCTGGCAACGATCGCCCTTATCGTTCCGTCGGCAATGGCCGAGGCCGATAGTCTCGCAGCGGCACCGGACTTCATGCAGGAGTTGAGCTTCGGTCTGGCGATCGTTCTGATCATCGCATACGGGTTGGGCTTGTTCTTCTCCCTGAAAAGCCATCGCGAATTCTTCGGCAGCGTCGAGCATGCTGCCACCTCGGACGATGCTCCCTGGCCGTTGAGTGTTGCGCTTGCGACGTTGGCCGCCGTGACGGTCATGGTCGCCCTAGTCAGCGAAGTCTTCGTGGAATCGGTGCAGCAGGCGGCCGAGACGTTCGGAATGACGCCGGCATTCGTCGGGTTTATCGTCGTGGCACTGGTGGGGGCGGCGGCCGAAATGGCGTCGGCATTTTCCGGCGCTCGCAAAAACCGGCTGGACCTGAGCGTCGGCATTGCGCTCGGTAGTGCTGCCCAGATTGCCCTTTTCGTTGCTCCCGTTCTCGTGCTTTTGAGCTACGTCATCGGGCCGACGCCGATGGACCTGCAGTTCTGGCCGGGTGCGGTCACCATGGTGCTGCTCTCCACCATGACGGCCTTCATCGTCACGACCAGCGGCCGGGCCGCGTGGTTCGTAGGCGTGCTGATGCTCATGGTCTATGTGATCTTCGCCATGACGCTGTATCTGCTGCCGCCCAAGCTCTTGTGAGCTCGCACGCAGGCAAAGGACCCAGCTGTTCAGGGCAGGTTGATCTGCCAGGAAACGCCGAAGCGATCGTTGACCCAGGTGAAACGCCGGCTGAAGCCGTAATCCTCCGGTGGCATCAGTATCTTGCCGTCCTCAGCAAGAGCGGTGGAAAGACGAGTGAGTTCTTCCTCGCTGTCGCAATCGATGAAAAAGGAGAAGGACGGGGTGAAATCGAAGGCGTGGCTGACCGGGCTGTCGATGCATTTCACCGTCTGGCCGCCAAGGCGGAAGGCTGCCACCTTGACGCTGCCTTCGGCACCCTGTTCGCCAGGGCCATAGCGCTCGATCGACAGGATCTCGGCATCGGGAAACAGCGAGACGTAGAGCGCCATCGCGGTCTCGGCCCTGTTGCTGCCTTGGAACATCAGGAAAGGGGTGACGGCTGCTACCATGTCTGCCTCCTGCGTCGAATGTTTTGGCCGCACGCCGCGGCGCTGTTTTGATGTCGGCTTGGCCCCGTACTGGAGAACGGCCAGGTCGGCCCTGCGGTTCCCGCTCCTTTGACGCGCCCGTGCCTTTGCTGGCGCGAACGCGGGCGCACTTTTGCCGCACGCGGCGGGGGCGCACAAGTCTGTCCGATCTGCTGATGTCCGGTGGGGAGGGTGAAAACGCCTTGAGGGGCCGGCGCGAGCCGAAGCCTGCCGAGGCGCACCTGCGCGTCTCAGGGTTTGCGGATGATGCTGCCGAGCGGCCGCTTGAGCAGGCTGTCGCGCAGCGAGCCTTCGCGTCGCGGTTCGGTGGCGGGGCGGACAGCATAGGCATCAGTCGGTGGCGGCGGGCGATAGCCGGCCGCCGGCTCCGGTGTCTCGGTCAGAAGCTGCTGGCGGATCTGGTTGAAACGCTCGAGCTGCGGATTGCCGGGCTCGGGCGCGCGGGGCAGCATGTCGGGGCGATAGGGCTCGATCTCCGCTACGTCATCGTCGTCGAAGCCGGCAGGCGCCGGTTCGTCGCGGGTCTCGGGGCCCAGTTCTGCGGCCCAGAGCCGCTCGTCCTGCTCGTCGGTGGTGGCGGCCGCCAGATAGCTCTGCTGGAAATTCGAGATGTTCGGGCCGGTGATCGCCCGCATGCGGTTGACGATCGAGCGGATGTCGACGGTCGGCGGCGCGTCCTCGTCGACCCGGTCGATAATCCCGTGGGCGCGGGGCAGCCGCTCCTCGTTGACGCGGGTAAAGCGCATTCGCATGGGCACGGCGACCGCCTCGCCGAAGGCGATGGCTTCGCCGTTGCCAATCGATGAGATGAAACTGGTGGTCGAGATCGACGAGTTGGGAATGGCCGAGCGGATGATCTCCTGGTCGCGGTCGTTGGCGAGCCGCATGGCAAAGACCGTCGAGCACTGCGACAGGATCGTCGGGTCGAGTTCGCCCGGACGCTGGGTGATGATGCCGAGCGAGACCCCGTATTTTCGGCCTTCCTTGGCGATGCGGGCGATCGCCTGGCGCGTCGGCAGGAAGCCGAGCGACGGGTCGGCGGGCACATAGCGGTGTGCCTCTTCGCACACGACCAGCATGTGGATGCCGCCACTGCTCCAAAGGCCGATTTCGAACGCCATGCGGCAAAGCACCGAGGCGACGGAATTGACGACTTCCGACGGGATGCCTGCGAGTTGGAAGGTGGCGATCGGCCGGCCCTCGCCGGGAATGCGGAAGACCTTGGCGATCGTGTCCTGGATCGTGTCGGAGATCGTGTTCGACGAGAACATGAAGTGGTAGCGCGGGTCGTTGATCGCCGAGACGATCCTGACCTTGAGCGAACGCAGATGCGGCTTGTCGTTTCGCCCTTCGAGCCGGCCAATGCGCTCGTCGATCAGCGCCAAGAGGTCGGCGATGCGATAGGGCACGGGGGTATCGGCGGTAATCGAGCTCTTTTCCGTCTGGCGGCGCACGAGGCCGGACTCGGCGCTGCCCTTGAAGGCTTTCTTGGCGTCGGGAATGACGTCGCGCAGGATGTCGAGTTCTTCGGGGATGGCGGGACGGCCACGGAAAATGACCTCGGCGAACTCCTCCAGCCGGAAGAACCAGAACGGCAGGTCAAGCGTATCGGGGTCGATGACGACAGCAAGTTCCGGGAAGGCGGCGGCAAATTCGTTGTGCGGGTCGAGGATCAGCACGCGCAGTTTCGGATCGGCGGCAATCGCCTTGTTGAGCAGCAGCGTCACGGCGGTCGACTTGCCGACACCCGTGGTGCCGACGATGGCGAAATGCTTGGCCAGCATCGACGGCACATGGATCGTCGCGTCGAGGCTTTCGTCCTGGGTCAGCTTGCCGATGATGCAGCAATCGTCCTGGCCGGAATCGTAGATGCGGGCGAGATCGGCGGTGCGAATGCGATGGGCGACCGCACCAAGGTAGGGATACACGCTGATGCCGGCGGAAAACTCCTCACGGCCTCCGGGGCCGACATGGACTTCTCCCATCAGCTCGACCTCGATGCGGAAGGTGTTGTCGGTGTCTTCGCCCCATTCGCTGCTGGCCGTCTGCATGGAATAGACGAGGGCAACCACACGGTTTCTTCCGACCGTGATCGAGATCAGCCGGCCGACCGACCAGAGTTCCGTCAGCGAGGTTTCGCCCTTTTCCGCGACGGCAGCAATGGTTGCGCGCGAACCGCTGCACGCGACGACGCGGCCGAGGAAGCGATTGCCGGGCTTCAAGCCGTCGCGGCGATCCTGCTCTCCGGCACGCATCGAGGAATGAAGATCATTGTTCAGCAACGCACAACCCCGGCACAACGGTCCTTCATGTTAGCGCGGGGGATTTAACAAGTGGTTTCGGCATTGGCTGCGACGATCAGGCGCGAACGCTGCCAGCGACGCATGGCTGGTGCATTGCTCGCATCAATTTATGCGCGTACTCTAATATAATGAATTCAAAGTCTGCCTGAGCCACGGGAGATTTTCCTCATGAAAATTTGTCACAGCATGCTTGCGGGCGCAGGTTTTCTCGCCATGAGTTGCATCCCCGGGTTGGCGCAGGAGGTCAAAGGTCTCCCGGGTTCTCCGGACGCCACGATCACGATTGACGGCAAGCAGCTTCCCCAAGCCGATCCGCGCTTCGGCGGCGTGATCAATCAAAAGGCCTCGGAGTCGCAGCCCTGGTGGGCCCCGCGCATCGCGCCGCTGCAGGGCGCTCCCAACGTGCTGCTTATCATGACGGACGATGTGGGCTTCGGTGCGCCCGGCACCTTTGGTGGCGTCGTCCCGACGCCTGCTCTCGATCGCATCGCCAACGAGGGCCTGCGTTTCACGAACTTCCACTCCACATCGCTGTGCTAGCCTTCACGAGCGGCATTGATTACCGGCCGCAACCATCACGTCGCCGGCTTCGGTGTCGTTGGTGAGATGGCAACGGGATATCCTGGCTATAACTCGATCATCCGCAAGGAGAACGGCACCATCGGCACCATTCTCAGGGACCATGGCTATGCCACCTCGTGGTTCGGCAAGAACCACAACACGCCCTTCTATCAGTCAAGCCAGGCGGGCCCGTTCGACCAATGGCCGAGCGGAATGGGCTTCGAATATTTCTACGGCTTCGTCGGGGGCGACGCGAGCCAGTGGCAACCGAACCTGTTCCGCAACACCACGGCCATCTACCCGTTCGAGGGCAAGCCCGATTGGAACCTGACCACGGCAATGGCCGACGATGCCATACAGTACATGACGCAGTTGAAGGAGATCGCGCCAGACAAGCCGTTCCTCGTCTACTACGTGCCCGGCGGCACCCACGCGCCGCACCATCCCACGCCGGAATGGATTAAGAAGATCGGCGATATGCATCTCTTCGACGAGGGCTGGAACAAGCTTCGCGAGACCATCTTTGCCAACCAGAAACGGCTGGGCATCATGCCCGAAAATGCCAAGCTGACGCCTTGGCCGAAGGAACTGCCGGAATGGGATACCCTCAATCTTGAGCAGAAGAAGCTCTTCATCAAGCAAGCGGACGTTTATGGAGCCTATCTCGCCTATACCGACAATGAGATCGGCAGGGTCATCCAGGCGGTCGACGATCTGGGCGAACGCGACAACACGCTGATCATCTACATCAGCGGCGACAACGGTGCGAGCGCCGAAGGCATGGTCAACGGCACGCCGAACGAGTTCACGACGTTCAACGGCGTTCCGGTCCCGGTGAAAGACCAGTATCTCTGGTACGAATTCTGGGGGTCGGACCGCACGTTCCCGCATTTCTCCGCTGGTTGGGCGTGGGCGATGGGCACGCCGTTCAAATGGATGAAGCAGGTGCCGTCGCACTTCGGCGGAACGGCTCAGGGCATGGCGATGTCGTGGCCGGGCCACATTGTTGACGCGGGAGGTATCCGCCGGCAGTTCCACCATTTCATCGACATCGTGCCGACGATCCTTGAGGCGACCGGTATCACAGCGCCGGACACGATCAACGGCATCCAGCAGCGCCCCTTCGATGGCGTGAGCATGATGTATACCTGGGACAAAGCCAACGCCGAGGCGCCATCCACGCGCAAGACCCAATATTTCGAGATGCTCGGCAATCGCGCCATCTATCACGACGGCTGGGTGGCGGCGACGACGCCAGCGACCCTGCCGTGGGAGCTGAGCGCCAAGACGCCTCCCGATGTGATCTCCGGATACAAATGGGAGCTCTACAACGTCAAGGACGACCCCACCCAGTTCGACGACCTTGCCGCCAAGATGCCAGACAAGCTTAAGGAAATGCAGGCGCTGTTTTATTCGGAGGCAGCAAAACACGACGTCTTGCCGCTGGATAACTCCACGCTCGCCCGCTGGAACGCGCCTCGTCCGAGCCTGACGGCGGGACGGGCGGAATTCACCTATTCGGGCGAACTAAGCGGTGTGCCAGCCAGTGCTGCGCCGAAAATACTGGACAAGTCCTACAGCATCACGGCCGAAGTCGAGATACCCGAAGGCGGAGCGGAAGGCATGATCGTCACCGAGGGTGGGAGGTTCGGCGGTTACGGGCTGTTCCTGAGCAAGGGAGAACTGGGATTCGGGAGCGGTAAGGTCGTCTTCCTCTATAACCTGCTCGACCTCAAACGAACCACATGGGAAGGGCCCACACTGGATGCCGGCAAGCACACCATTGTCTTTGACTTCAAGTCGGACGGCCCAGCGCTGGGTCAAGGTGGCACGGGTATCTTGACCGTGGATGGCAAGGAAGTGGTAAGGAATTCGCTGGATCACACCACGCCGATCACGTTTCCGGAAGACGAATCTTTCGATGTTGGCCTGGATACGCGCTCCGGCGTCGCGATGATCGAGTATCGCTACGATCCACCTTTCAGGTTCACCGGCAAAATCGACAAGTTGACTTTCAAGTTGAGCGAGCAGCCAACAGCGAAGCCTTAGGCTGTTCAGGCAGCCTTGAAGCGCATGGTTGAATGAAAGGTATATGCTGGTGAGTTCGATGAAAACGGTCCTGATGTTCGCCGCCGTCAGCGAGGCGGCCACGGGGATGGCGTTACTCATCGCCCCGTCGTTTGTGGCGGAACTGTTGTTCGGCGAGCCCCTGGCCGGCGCGGGAGCGTCGGCTGCTCGCGTGGCCGGGATCGCCCTGATCGCATTGGGGCTCGCCTGCTGGCGGCATTCGCCTCTGGTCGGCATGTTGACCTACAATGTGGCCGTGACGCTTTATCTTGCCTATCTCGCTGTCGCCGGTGAGCTGACCGGCGTCCTGCTGTGGCCGGTCGTCGCGCTTCATGCCGTCTTTTCCATCCTTTTGTCGCGCGCTTGGCTCGTCGCTCCGGAGCGTTGAACGAAGATCCCAGTTCAGGACGCGGAATCTCGGGGACGACAACCTTGATTGAAGGCCACGGCGGCTGACCTGTTCGCAATAACGGGGAAGTTCGGGAAACCATACGTCCTGTCGCAAACGTAATTCAACCAAACGGTTGACTATTTGCCAGTGCGCGCGTACATTCAACCAAATGGTTGAATTATAGGTGCCTGAGATGATGTTCGTCTTTCACCCCGACCACCTGCCGAATGCCCAAGAACGCTTCTGGACCGACCGTCTCGACAGGCTCGAGAGGGCGTTGTGCCAGCGCGTGTCTCCATCAACGGAAAACCACGGCCCGACCGGCCGTGGCCAGACCAAAGCCGACCCGATCGAACCTCGCCCGGCCTTTCCGGGCCCGACAAACCCAAGCCCGACAAACCCAAAAAGGAGACGACAGATGAACGACCTTTCGACCCTGGACACCTATGGCGTGCTGAGTGAACCGGACACGTTGAAGATGACGCGGCTACTACCCGGGCCGATCGAGCGAGTCTGGGCCTATCTGACCGAAAGCGACCTGCGCCAGCAGTGGTTGGCGTCAGGCCAGATGGAGATGAAGGTAGGCGCGCCGGTCGAACTCGTCTGGCGCAACGACGAACTCACCAACCCGCCCGGCGAGCGCCCGGCCGGTTTTCCCGAAGAGCATCGGATGCAGAGCCAGATCACCGACCTCGACCCGCCGAGAAAGCTCTCGATAAGCTGGGCCGGTAGTGGTGACGTTTCCTTCGAGCTGGAGACGGTGGGCAACAGGTTGCTGTTGACCGTGACCCACCGCAGCATTGCCGACCGCGCCACCATGCTGATGTTCGGTGCCGGCTGGCACATGCATCTCGACATTCTGGCTGCTCGTGCCAACGGCACGGAGCCGCAACCTTTCTGGGACGGCTGGAACCGCCTGATGAAAGACTACGACCAACGGCTGCCTGCCTGAAGGGGAGCGCCGGTCACAACAGGCGTGTGGCGATGCAGGGCTTCTCGCTCCGAGAGCCCGATGCCGCACGCCGGCTGTGCTCCAGAAATCTGTTCGCGCAAAAAAAGTGCGACGACGAGTCGGATGTCCGAGCCCGGAAGCGTCCTTGTGCCGAGGGGACGGTGTGTGTGCCTTGCGTGGAGTTTCCGTCCGGGCCGGCGCAAGCCGGGCCGCTTGAAGAACAGCAGTCGAGATGAGGTACGAGGAGATACCACATGCACAATTCCCGATATCGCTGGGTGATCGTCGCGGCGGGCGGCCTGTTGGGCTGCATCGCCATCGGCGCCATGTTTTCGCTGCCGGTGTTTCTTCGGCCGATCTCGCAGGATACCGGCTGGTCCGTCACCGGCGTCTCCAGCGCGATGACCATCGGCTTTCTATCCATGGCGGCGGCAAGCATCGCCTGGGGCAGCCTCTCGGACCGGCTGGGCGCCCGGATGATCGTGCTGATCGGGTCGGTTATTCTTGCCGGGAGCCTGCTTTTGGCAAGCCGGGCGACATCGCTCATCGAGTTTCAGATCGTCTTCGGCCTTCTCGTCGGCGCGGCGACCGCGGCGATCTTTGCGCCGATGATGGCCTGCGTCACCGGCTGGTTCGATACCCATCGCAGCCTGGCGGTATCCCTGGTTTCTGCCGGCATGGGCATGGCGCCGATGACCATGTCGCCGCTGGCGGCATGGCTCGTCTCCATCTACGATTGGAGAACGGCGCTGCAGATCATCGCGGTCATCGTTGCCGCCGTGATGATACCGACGACGCTCTTGGTGCGCCGCCCGCCGGTTCAGGAAGACGAAAACACCGCTTCGGCAATGGATAGCGGGCCGCAATCGTCAATGTCGGTCAGCCAGGCCGTCCGGTCCCCGCAATTCATCGTGCTTCTGCTGACGAACTTTTTCTGCTGCGCCACCCATTCGGGCCCGATCTTCCATACGGTGAGCTACGCGGTCACCTGCGGCATCCCGATGATAGCTGCCGTTTCGATCTACAGCGTCGAAGGGCTCGCGGGCATGGGCGGCCGCGTCGCCTTCGGCCTGCTCGGGGACCGGTTCGGAGCCAAGCGCATTCTGGTTCTGGGACTGCTGATCCAGGCGTTCGGCGCGCTTGCCTATGTCTTCGTCAGCGAACTGGGGGCGTTCTATGCGGTGGCGGTGCTGTTCGGCTTCATCTATGCCGGTGTCATGCCGCTTTATGCGGTGCTGGCGCGCGAGAATTTTCCGCAGCGGATGATGGGCACGGTGATTGGCGGCACGGCCATGGCAGGTAGCCTTGGCATGGCGACCGGACCCTTGGCCGGTGGCCTGATCTATGACGCCTTCGCCAGCTACGCCTGGCTCTATATCGGTGCCTGGGGCATCGGTCTCGGCGCCTTCCTGATCGCCTTGACCTTCAGGCCATTCCCCAAAGGCGTGCCGGTGCCCGTACCGGCACAGTGATCATCGGGCGATAGCCCACGTGGACGGCCGCGAGGGCTTGGATCAGGTCCGCCTCGCTCGGTCAGCGCCCGGGTACCAGGCGAAGTTCGAGGACCGGCCCGTGTACGGAGGCGGGCAAGCGACGGGCTGGGCCGCGTCAATGACGCGACACGCAGCGGGTCGGCAAACCCAACGGTGACCGGGAACTGGAACGGTTGCTCGGCGATCTCGTGGCTAAGCTGGTCAACGCATGACGTCGGCGGAGCTTTCGGCCGCGATCAAGGGAGCTTTGGTCCGTGAACGGGCAGGGCCGGCTCTGTCGCAACCGCTCTATTGGTGGGAGTTCATGTCGAAGACGACCCAGCGGAAGAACAGGTAGATGGCGCCAGCGCTGATGACCAGCGGCGAGAGTACGGAAAGGTCAAGCATATCATTGCCTTGTTTTTTAGCACTGCATCATGCAGCCGGGCCATCTTTCCCCAGGCCACTTAAGTTTAAGTGGATCGATATGGTAAACGGAAGGGATTGGTGGCGATGGCGCGACGTTGCCTCATGGGCGCTTGCGGCGGCGGCGGCCCGGTTTCGTGCAATCCGATATCTCCCGGAAAAAGCGTTGACGCTTCCGGCTTTTGCGTTTAACAAATCGTCCCATGATAAATTTTGCGGTTATTCTTGTGGTGGGACGGCGCATGGGCAGGATGGTGTAACCATCCGGCAGTAGCCACCCATGCGCTAAACGAGGCTCCTGACGGGGCCTTTTTTTATGCCTTCAAACAAGCTAAGCACCCAACTGGGAAAAGGGATGGAAGCAAGTCAATGAGCGGTACAGAGAACCAGATGACAGGCGCGGAGATCGTTCTCCAGGCACTGAAGGACAATGGCGTCGAGCATATCTTCGGCTATCCCGGTGGCGCCGTGCTTCCGATCTACGACGAAATTCACCAGCAGGAAGATATCCAGCACATCCTCGTTCGCCACGAGCAGGGCGCCGGCCACATGGCCGAAGGCTATGCCCGCTCCACCGGCAAGGTCGGCGTCATGCTGGTTACCTCCGGTCCCGGAGCCACCAACGCCGTCACCCCGCTGCAGGACGCGCTGATGGATTCCATCCCGCTCGTCTGCATCTCCGGCCAGGTCCCGACCTCTCTGATCGGCTCGGACGCCTTCCAGGAGTGCGACACGATCGGCATCACCCGGCCGTGCACCAAGCACAACTGGCTGGTTCGCGACGTCAACGATCTCGCCCGCGTTATCCATGAGGCGTTCCGCATCGCCCAGTCCGGCCGTCCGGGTCCTGTCGTTGTCGACATCCCGAAGGACGTGCAGTTTGCGACCGGCACCTATACGCCGCCGTCGGCCGTTCCGGCCCAGACGAGCTACCAGCCGAAGACGCAGGGCGATCTGAAGAAGATCGAGGAAGCCGTCGAACTGATGAAGACGGCCCGCCGTCCGATCATCTATTCCGGTGGCGGTGTCGTCAATTCCGGCCCTCAAGCCTCGCAGCTGCTGCGCGAACTGGTCGAGCTCACCAATTTCCCGATCACCTCGACGCTGATGGGGCTGGGTGCCTATCCTGCTTCCGGCAAGAACTGGCTCGGCATGCTGGGCATGCACGGCACCTACGAAGCCAACATGGCGATGCATGACTGCGACGTCATGATCTGCGTCGGCGCGCGCTTCGACGACCGCATCACCGGCCGCCTCAACGCGTTCTCGCCCAACTCCAAGAAAATCCACATCGACATCGATCCGTCGTCGATCAACAAGAACGTTCGCGTCGACGTGCCGATCCTCGGCGATGTCGGCTCGGTTCTCGAAGACATGGTCCGGCTTTGGCGTGCGGCCACAAAGGCGGACGACAAGACACGGCTGGCCGACTGGTGGGAAGGCATCGTCAAGTGGCGGGCGCGCAACTCGCTGGCCTATGCCGCCAACGACGACGTCATCATGCCGCAATACGCGATCCAGCGGCTCTATGAGTTGAGCAAGGGTCGCGACACCTACATCACCACCGAAGTCGGCCAGCATCAGATGTGGGCCGCCCAGTTCTTCGGCTTCGAACAGCCGAACCGCTGGATGACCTCGGGTGGTCTCGGCACGATGGGTTACGGTTTCCCGGCTGCCATCGGCGTCCAGGTCGCGCATCCCGACAGCCTCGTCATCGACATTGCCGGCGATGCCTCGATCCAGATGTGCATCCAGGAAATGTCCTGCGCGGTCCAGTACGGCCTGCCGGTCAAGATCTTCATCCTCAACAACCAGTACATGGGCATGGTGCGCCAGTGGCAGCAGCTGCTTCACGGCAACCGTCTGTCGCATTCCTACACCGAGGCGATGCCTGACTTCGTCAAGCTGGCGGAAGCCTATGGCGGTGTCGGCATCCGCTGCGACAAGCCGGGCGAACTCGACGATGCGATCCGTCGCATGATCGACACGCCGGCGCCGGTCATCTTCGATTGCCGCGTTGCCAACCTCGCCAACTGCTTCCCGATGATCCCATCGGGCAAGGCGCACAACGAGATGCTGTTGCCGGACGAAGCCACGGACGAAGCGGTCGCCAACGCGATCGACGCCAAGGGCCGCCAGCTGGTTTGAGATAGGGACAGGAAACAATAAAATGAGCGCACACCTTCAACCGACCGGTTCCGCCTATTTCATCGCCAAGGAAACCGAAGTCGCCGAAACGCACACGCTTTCGGTTCTCGTCGACAACGAGCCGGGCGTTCTCGCCCGGGTCATCGGCCTGTTCTCCGGCCGAGGCTACAACATCGAGAGCCTGACCGTTTCGGAAACGGAACATCAGGCGCATCTCTCGCGCATCACCATCGTCACCCGCGGCACGCCGCACGTGCTCGACCAGATCAAGAACCAGCTCGAGCGGCTGGTTCCGGTCCACCGGGTCGTCGATCTCACCGTGCGTGCCGGCACGCTTGGCCATGACCGCCCGGTCGAGCGCGAGCTGGCGCTCGTCAAGGTGCATGGCTCGGGCGACCATCGCGTCGAGGCCCTGCGGTTGGCAGATGCCTTCCGTGCTTCCGTCATCGACGCCAATATCGATCACTTCGTGTTCGAGATCACCGGCAAGTCGTCGAAGATCGAACAGTTCATCGCCATCATGAAGCCGCTCGGTCTCATCGAAGTCTGCCGCACCGGCATCGCCGCGATGAACCGCGGCCCGCAGGGGATGTGATTGTAGGTTAGCGGGTAGGGGGGTGACCCTTGTCTGGCCTATCTGAGCCAGGCGGGGGGTGTTTGCCCCACACCTCAGCCCTCTCCCCGCAGGCGGGGAGAGGGGGTGCAACTTCGAGTTTGCGCAACTGGAGCGTTTCCGGTTTAGACAGAGTCGCAGAAACGCTCTATCTCCCTGTTTTGACACATTTCCTGACGGAAAACCGCTTCGCACTTTTCCTGGAAATGCTCTAGGTGGCGACTGCCACCCGTCCCCCCGATTCTTCCCTGACAAGCTCGCACCTCGATCGGCCTTGCTGCCAAAGTCAAAAAAGATCAAATTGATTCTTGTATCTGTTCATCGGGGGAATGGCAGATAGGCGGCGCTGGGGAGCTGACATCCTTTTACCTGGCAGAGAATGCAAATTACCCGTTCCGTTACCGGGGAAACATTAGTGGTGAATGAACCGCGATAATTCTCAGGAGCTCACAAAATGGCAAGCAGCAAGCGGCCCTATGATGAGACACTTTTGCGGAAGGCCTTCGATGTGGCGCGGCGTTCGCGCGAGGGCGGGGATCACCCGTTTGGTTCAATTCTCGCCGACCGTGACGGCAATGTCTTACTGGAACAGTGCAACGGCTACAGTTCGGAAGGTGGCGACCGCACGGCCCACGCGGAGCGGCTTTTAGCCACGCGCGCCGGCAAAGCCTATGATTTGGATTTTCTTGCCGGATGCACGATGTACACGTCCGCGGAGCCATGCGCCATGTGCTCAGGCGCGATCTATTGGGCAGGCATAGGGCGCGTCGTGTTTGGCCTGTCCGAGAGAGAGATGAAACAACAGATAGGCGCGAGCGAGGAAAATCCGACGCTTGATCTCCCCTGCCACATCGTGTTCGCCGCCGGTCAGCGCCCAACGGAAGTCGTCGGCCCCATGCTTGTGGACGAGGCGGCGAAACTCCACGAAGAATACTGGTCTCGTCGTTAAAGCGTTTCCGATTTAAACGGAGTCGCAGAAACGCCCTATCTCTTTGTTTTTACGCATTTCCTGACGGAATGCCGCTTCGCACTTTTCCTGGAAATGCTCTGGATCGCGACGATCCTATGAGTCCAATGGATTGGAGTCTGGTGGCAGTTTCTGCCTAATTGCGCAAGTTTGCCGCATCTATCCTTCTCCCCGCAGGCGGGGAGAAGGTGGCCGGCGGGCCGGATGAGGGGCGGGCGGAACGCTGTGCAAGTCGCCAGGAAACTTCGACAGGCCAGGCAGTTGGCTAATCCCGTAAACAGCCTACACGCGATAGGGGCACGCCATTCTCCCGCATTCCGGCCCACTGCATGTATCCTAAGGATACATGCAGCAATTCAAAGTGCTACAGCGACCTTTGCGCGCCTAATAAGACGCGCGGCGCTGTAGTGCCGGAATCCAGCGACTCGACGTCCGTCGGGTCAAAAGACCTTTCAGCCCAAAGACTTGGGCTGGCTGGATTCCTGTGACAAGCACAGGAATGACGGGGGGTTTGGCCGGTCCCCAGCGTCTCCACGACCCGTCATCATGAGAGCTGAACCTGCCAATTTCTGCCGGAAAGATCCGAGTGGGGCCTTAAACGGTCGGCCCTCAAATCATCTCCAACGACCTTTTGCGCTTCGGTGGCGGGAAGGCGTTGTCGAGGGTCGCGAGGTTTTCCGGGGTCAGGTGGATGTCCATCGCGTCGCGGTTTTCGCGGGCGCGTTCCGCCGAGCCAGTCTTGGGGATCGAGATCACGCCGGGGCGGGTTTTCAGGAAGGCGAGTGCGATCTGCGCCGGCGTTGCCTGGTGCGCCTTGGCGATGTGGACGAGATCCGCGTTGCGCAAGAGCCGGCCCTCGTCGAGCGGCGAATAGGCCATGACGGCGACACCGCGCTTCTGGCACCAGGGCAGGAGATCATATTCGATGCCGCGCCTTGAGAGATTGTAGAGAACCTGGTTGGCGGCGACGTTCTTGCCGCCGGGAACCGCCAACAACTCCTCCATGTCGTCGACATCGAAGTTGGAAACGCCCCAGGCGCCGATCTTGCCGGCCTTCTTCAGGGCTTCGAACGCCGCCACCGTCTCGGCGAGCGGATAGCCGCCGCGCCAGTGCAGCAGGTAGAGATCGATATGGTCGATGCCGAGATGCTTCAGGCTGCGCTCGCAGGCGGCCTCGGTGCCGATCCGGCTGGCATTGGAGGGCAGCACCTTGCTGACGATGAAGGCTTCGTCGCGCCGGCCTTTGACCGCCTCGCCGACGACGCGCTCCGAGGCGCCGTTGCCGTACATTTCGGCGGTGTCGATCAGCGTCATGCCGAGGTCGAGGCCGGCCTGCAGGCTCTTCACTTCCTCTGCGGCGCGCGAGCGCTCGTCGCCCATGCGCCAGGTGCCCTGGCCGAGAACCGGAACGGAGCGTCCATCGATGAGCGTGGTGGTCGGGATCGGATCGTGCATTCGGCTTTCCCCTTGGTCGGACGTGGACGGGATTAAGCGTTGGGCGGGTCCCAGCGTTTCGTATGTCGCAATCTAGCGCAATCGGCGGGTCTTTCGAGGTGCCTTTTCTCGGCGCGCAGGCGCGTTGCTGGTCGCGATATCTCGGGCGCGGAACTCGACCCAACTCCCGTTCCGTCCTATCAGGCCGGTGGTCGCCCGATGTTGTCACCGTGACAATTCCGGGCTGGTTGCCAGGATTAGGTCAATTATGTTGACCTAATCCTGGTGGAGGAAGATAATGCAGGCCGATACGCTCCTGGCGTTGTTTCTGTTCGCGCTCACGACGTCGATTACGCCGGGCCCGAACAATATGATGCTCTTTGCCTCGGGCGTGAACTTCGGCTTCGTGCGCACCATCCCGCATATGCTGGGGATCGGTGCCGGTTTCTTCTCGCTGCTGATCGCCGTCGGTCTCGGCCTGGGCGCGCTTCTCCACGCCGTACCGTTGCTCTACACCACCCTGAAGTTTGCCGGCGGTGCCTATCTCGTCTGGATCGCCTGGAAGATCGGCACCTCGCGCTCGCTCGGCGAAGGCAAGGCCGGCGCCGTGCCGATGACCTTCCTGCAGGCGGCGGCCTTCCAATGGGTCAATCCCAAGGCCTGGGTCATGGCAGTCTCGGCAATGGCGACCTATACCGGCGGCGAAAGCTACATCGCCAGCGTGCTTGCCGTCGGCCTGGTCTTTGCCCTCGTCAACGTACCGAGCGTCTCCACCTGGGCCGGTTTCGGCTCGGCCCTGCGCCAATGGCTGTCGGAGCCCGCACGGCTCAAATGGTTCAACATCACCATGGCGGTGCTGCTCGTCGTCAGCCTGTGGCCGATGCTAAAATAGCTGGAACTGCGGCTTTGCCAGCATCAGCCAGAAAATGCCGACAACGGCAAAGAAGGCCGGGAAGCCGCAGGCAAACCAGATGGCATAGAGCCGATCGAAGGCCGGCGGCAGCGGCGTGTTCTCCGCCGCAGCAAGCTGCGCCAGATTGCGCAGCCGGATCTGGATCCAGACCACGGGAAGCCAGAACAGGCCGGTGACGACATAGAGGATCAGCGACAGCGCGATCCACCCTTCCGCAAGCGACCAGCCGATGCTTGTCGCCAGCAGATATCCGGTGATCGGCTGAAACACCACGGCTGTGGCGGTGAAGACCGTATCTGCGACCACGACTGTGCCGGCGACATGGGCGATCAGCCGCGCATCGCGCGTGCGGCTCGCCATCAGCATGAAGAAGGCGATGCCGGCGCCGGTACCGAAGAGCACGGTGGCGCCGATGACATGGGCGAGGCGCAGGAGGTCGTCCGGAAACATCAGCGTTCATCCCGAATGGCGAGGGTGGCAAGCGTCAACAGGATCGACGGCAGAACCTTGACGAGCGGCCCGAGCGGATCGGTCCAGAGTTCGGGCTCCGCCAGGGTTGCGGAGGCGAGATAGGCGGCGGTCAGCGCCAGCATTCCCAAGAGCGCCTGTTTCGCCCACGGGCGGACGAGCACCGCGGCTCCGAGCACGATATCGGCAAGGCAGGTCAACAGCGTCAACGCCGTTGCCGGGCCTTCGGCCAGGAACCGCAGGAAATGCTGTCTCGCCGCATCGATGGCAAAGAGCGGGACCAGCCCCGAAAGCAACCAGAAGGCCGACAGCCCGACGATCAACAGTGGTTTCAAAAGATAAAGCCGGGCAAACCAGAGATCCTGCACGCCGGATGGCACAGCCGAAAGGCTTTGGCGGGCCGACAGAAACGGCACCGGGGCGTGAGCGTCATCCTCGGCTGAGACGCCGCCGGCCATCACCGAAAGCGCAGTCGAGCGCAGTGGCGAGCGCCAGCCGAGCCGTCCGGCGATATCGGCAAGGAGCCCGACGGGTGCGGCGAGCGGGGCCGGCAGCGAAACGATCCTAGCTGGCGATAGGCCAAGCCATTGGCGGTGCAGCGCGACGAGCTCGGCAAGGGGTGGCCGCTCTGGGTGGCCGAGCACGAGGTCGCTTCGTTCGGGCAGGAGACCTGCGACGGCGGCGCTGACCGCCTCGGTGACATCGCTAAGGGCAACTGTTTCGACGCGGCTTTGCGCGTGGACGAGCGGGATCGCGAAGGGCAGGGCGGCAAGCGCCCTGAGCAGGGCCGAGCCGCCATGGGCATTGCGGCCGAGCACCAGCGCCGGCCGCAGAATGACATGCGACACGCCGCTTTCCGCAAGCGCCGTGTCGGCGCGGAACTTGGTGGCGAGAAAGGCGAGGTCAGTGCCGGCATCGCCGCGCGGCGCCGAGATCTGCACGATGCGCATCGGCGGTTTGTTTTTGGCAGCGGTATAGAGCGCCAGCATCGCCGCTTCCTGGGTTGCAGCGACATGATCGGCCAGGCCATCCTGCAGCGCGCCGGCGCAGTTGACGACCACGTCATGCGTCTCGACCAGCGGCAGCCAGTCGCCGGCCTTGCGCATCTCAGCAAGGTCGGCGGCAATCCATGACGCTCCCGGCCGTTTCAGCCGGGCGCGGGCGACATTGCGACCAAGGCCGGTCACCCCATGTCCGTCGCTTGTCAGTCGATCGAGGAGGGCCGAGCCGATGAAGCCGGTGGCGCCGAGAATCAGAATTTTCATGACGTCAGTTTACAGAGCTGCCAGCGAAAATTGGCGGGTAAAAATGATCGAGCAGCGAAGGTGGATTGGACGACTTCGCGCCTCGGATGGAGCCGGCATCATGCAACAGCAGAGGCTGCTGCGGGCACCAGGGCAAGCCTGCGATTGCTAGGTCAACAACCGACGCGGCAGGGGGCAGGGCGAACCTATCACAAGAACTGGTCGATAATGGACAAGACAGCGAGCAGCAGCATTGGCGGAATGACTATGGCAAGCCGGAATGCCCATTTTGAAGGCAATCGTGGCCTATCGACCGGATTGTCTTTCCGCAACGGTCGAATGAGTTTTTCCCTGACGAACGCGGGGGATAGGAGGTCGCCGAAGGACACCCCTATGGTCTCATCGATTGCCGCTCGAATGTGATTGCGCTCGGCCTCGCTCAGTTCAAGCCGGGTGAGTTTCTCGTCAAGCAGGATCGGTAACGGGACGCCTTCGGTGATGACGGCGAGGGCGGGGTAGGCATGTCCGGCGAAGGGGGTTGTCGGCAGCGCGCGGTCGTCGCTCGTCGGCCGGAGGTACAGTGGGCGCTGGCCTGGCTTCATCCGGGTATAGGCTGTCTTTATAGTACCGCGCGCAAAGGGAACGCTCGGGGCGTAGCGCAGGATTTGGCTGCCGCTCAGATCGACGATGATGGGCTTCAGCAAATACCGCCGGCCGGCGGCGCGGCGGGCAAGGAGAATGGGGATGGCGTTGCTCAGCATGACCAGGCTGAACAGCACAAGGCCGGCTCCGAGGATGAGCCGCTGCGCCGTCGTGCGAATGACGCTGCGATAATCATGGGTGAGGCTGACATGCTCGGGGCTGTCGCCGGCGATTGTGATGTTGCCGTGCCGGCAAAGGCCGGGTTGACCGACCGAACGGGTGTTCAAGATTTGCTCGTGGGGCTGACCATCGTGCTGAAAGCGAACCTGCGTGCTGCAGAGCTGGGGTTCGCCGCTGCCAGGCAGGCAATCGACCGAGCAAATCTCTGCGCCGCTGACGAGAACGGGGTTCCGGCTGATGGCGTAATCACGCCTGATCTCGTCGATCGGGAGCCGGAGCAGGCCCACCGCCAATGGCAACGGCAAAAGTGCCAGGAAGAGGAAAAAGAAGCCGAGGGAAAAGACGGGCGCAACGACGCGGATAGCACGGGACGGGAAAGCACTTTCGATTGGTGTCGTCATGCGCTGCCAGTTCCCCCAATGCTCCGTCCTCCGCCTTCCGCCCACAAGGCGTCGTGGCGTCGAATCACCCCGCTTGCTAAGACCTTAGCGCAACTTCAGACTTGTGACGGAGGTGGTGTGCAATCGTGCCTTCGCCGTTTCCTGATGATTGCTTGCAATCAAACGGGCCGTTTTGACAGCGATGGCAAACCGCGTCGAACCGGACTTGTTACGGTGACAATTCCGGTCCACGGCCGCTGGTAAAATCGATTTCGAAATCGGCGTTTATTCGCTACGACTATTGCCTCAGGGAGGCAGCGGCGCCATCTGCGCAGCCGCGAGGCGCCGTGCTGCGAGGAGCCAGGCAATGTCCGAACACCATCATGGTCACGATCACCATGATCACGACCATCACCACGACAACCATTTCACCGATATGGAGGCGCGGGTAAAGGCGTTGGAAACGGTGTTGACGGAGAAGGGCCTGATCGATCCGGCGGCGATCGATGCCATCGTCGAGACCTACGAGACCAAGATCGGCCCGCGAAACGGCGCCCGCGTCGTTGCCAAGGCCTGGACCGACGCCGAATTTGCCGACTGGCTGAAGGGCGACGCAACGGCGGCGATCGCCAGCCTCGGCTATACCGGCCGGCAGGGCGAGCACATGCGCGCCGTGTTCAATACGGCCGACACCCACAACCTCGTCGTCTGCACGCTCTGCTCCTGTTATCCCTGGTCGGTGCTCGGCCTGCCGCCGGTCTGGTACAAGGCGCCGCCCTATCGCTCGCGCGCGGTCATCGATCCGCGCGGGGTGCTGGCGGAATTCGGGCTGATGCTCCCCGAGGACAGGCGCATTCGCGTCTGGGATTCGACGGCGGAGCTGCGTTATCTCGTCGTGCCGGAGCGGCCGGTGGGGACAGAGGGGCTCCGCGAGGAAGAGCTTGCCGATTTGGTGACCCGCGATTCCATGATCGGTACCGGGCTTGCGCTTGTCACCGAGGCGCTGCGATGAACGGGCCGCACGATCTCGGCGGGCAGCATGGAATGGGTCCGGTCGCGCCCGAGACCAACGAACCCTATTTTCACGCCGAATGGGAAAAACGGGCGCTCGGCGTGACGCTTTCCTGCGGCGCCTTCGGCGCCTGGACCATCGACGAGAGCCGGCATGCGCGTGAAAACCTGCCGCCTGCCACCTATCTCTCGGCGAGCTATTACGAGATCTGGACGCGGGCGCTGGAGACGCTGCTGAAGCGCCACGGTTTCGTGACCCAGGCCGAACTCGACGGCGGCCAAATGCTCGAGAAAGGAGCCGAGCCCAAGCGCGTGCTGAAGGCCGACATGGTGCCGGCGGTGCTTGCCAAGGGCGGCTCTTGCGACCGGCTGGTCGAAACGCGCCCGCGCTTCGTCGTCGGCGAACAGGTGCGCACCAAAAATTTCAACCCGACGACCCATACGCGGCTGCCGCGCTATGCCCGCGCCAAGCTCGGCACGATCGAGGCGGTGCAGGGTTCCTTCGTCTTTCCCGATGATAACGCCCATGGCCGCGGCGAGAGCGCGCAGTGGCTCTATACAGTGGTGTTTGACGGGGCTGAGATCTGGGGCGAGGGCGCCGACCCGACATTGACGGTGTCGATCGATGCCTGGGAGAGCTACCTTGAGCACCTGTAAGACGACATCGCCGCTTGCCGCCTCCGCCGAGCTGCCGAAATCGCCCGAGGGCGATCCCGTCTTCGCCGAGCTGTGGCAGGCGTCTGCCTTTGCCATGACGGTGAGACTGCACGAAAAGGGCGTCTTTTCCTGGAACGAATGGGCCGAGGCGCTTTCCGCCGAACTCTACAAGCCCGGCCGCAAGGCGGATGCCAGCGACTATTTCGATTGCTGGGTGGCGGCGCTGTCGCGGCTCGTCACCGAGCTTTCGATCACCTCCAGCGGGCAGCTGGAAACCTTGACGAAGAGCTGGCAGCGCGCGGCCGAGGCGACGCCGCATGGGCATCCGATCCTGATCGAGAACGACCCGCTGCGGTAGCGGTCTGTCATATCTCATGGGACGCGAGCGGGTTTGCCCCTCACCCTAGCCCTCTCCCCGCGGGCGGGGAGAGGGGACGTGGACGACAATAGCGTTGCCACCTGGCATCTGTCGTTGACGAGCACCTCGGCAGCGAATGGCTGACGTGGAGTGGCCGCGAGCCACAAGTTTCCTTCTCCCCGCGTGCGGGGAGAAGGTGGCCAGCAGGCCGGATGAGGGGCCATCTCCACGGAACATCACGTAACGTGAATCGATGCTTCGAAAACTGAGCCAACGTTATGATATGGCGACGGTTTTAACCTCGAAACGCTTTCAGTTGCGGCAGCGCTGCAGTCGTCTCTGACGCCGTCAACTCTTGGCGGCTGCCGGCTTCTCGAACTGGCGGTAGCATTCGTCGGCGACCTGTTGCAGAAGCGTACGCGGCACTTCGCCGGTGACGGCATAGCCGATCGGTCCGTCGATCCAGTAGAAGGTTTCGACGCCGCCGCTGCTGTCGATGCGGAAGCTGGTTTCGCGGTTGTCCGGGTTGCGGCCGAGAAGCACGGTCAACCGCTGGCCGCTCGGGTCTTCATACATGAACAGCGCGCCCGCCTTGCCGTTGACCGGTAGCAGCCTGCCGCCGACGAGCGAAAAGCCGAGTTTCGACAGATCGGGAATGTTGAGCGGATGATCGAGCCGCTTGCCGAGCCAGGTGGCAAGGTGGGTCTGCTGGTCCGGCCCGACCTCGACGGCGTGGCGCACCTCGCTTGCATAGATGAGAAACGCTGACTGCGCCTGCCGCGGCAAGCTCTCAGTCACCAGGGCAACCTGTTCTGAACGTTCGGGGGCGAGGACATGCGGGGCATAAAGTCCGCTGAGGGCGCCGGCGCCAAAGAGCAGGAGACCGGCGGCGATGCGGCCGCCAAGGCGCAAAGTCCAGCGATCGCGCGAAGCGACGGCCGCGCCCCGGCTGCTCGTACCTGCGAGCAACGCCCGGTCGCGCTCGTCACTGCGGGCATAGGTCGAAAACATGGCGCGGAGTTCGGTTGCCTGGCCCTGCCACTGGCGGACCTCCTCGGCGCGCGCGGGGTTGCGCTCGAGCCATTGCTCGACCCGCGCCCGGTCCGCCTCGCTCAGGAAGCCGTCGACATAGGCGTTGAGGTCGTCTTCGGAGACGGTGTTCAATTCGTCCGTCATTTCGGTCTCCGCATGCTGATCACGTTGTCGTCCTTCATCGCTTCGGCAAGCTGGTGACGCGCCCGCGACAGGCGGGACATCACCGTGCCGATCGGAATGGCCAACATGTCGGCCACATCCTGGTATCGGTATCCCTCAATCACCACGAGCATCAGCACCGAGCGGTTTTCCGCCGAAAGGCCGTTCAGCGCCCGTTCCAGCCGCGAGCGTTCGAGCGGATCGCTCTCTTGGGTTTCCGCCTGGAGGCCGAGGTTGTCGTCGAGCTCGACCTGCGGGTGCAGCGCGGTGTGCCGGTGCCGGTTGCGGCTGAGATTGGTCATGATGGTGAAGGCCCAGGCACGCAGGTTGACTCCGCGCCACTGGGCGCGGCGCGCCAGAACCTTCTCGACACAATCCTGCAGCAGATCTTCACCATCAGGATCCGAGCGCACAAGGCTGCGCGAATAGCGCCGGAGCGCCGGCATCAGCGCCAGCACATCCTCCTCGAACCGGTCGGATGCGGGGCTTTTCGCCCCCGCATCCATATTCACGCCATCACGGCTTGACGACATCCCATTCGCCCTTCAAGCCATCCCCGGTAATGTCACCCATCTTCTTGTCCTTGATAAAGAAATACAGCGGCATACCGTCCTTGGCCCACTGCTTGGCTCCATCCTTGCGTTCGACGACCGTGTAGGCTCCTTCCGCCTTGGCATCGCCTTCGACCGTGAAGGGCGGCCAGTTCTTCGCGCAGGCGTCATAGCAACTGGAAACGCCGCCATGGTCGTCCTTGTAGGTGTAAAGCGTCATGCCGTTGGCGGCGGCGAGCACATTGCCCTTTGCCGTTTCGACCGTCTTGACCGGAGGTGCCGCAAAGGCGGCGCCGGCGACAAGGGAAATGGCAATAGCGAGCGGTAACGTTCTCATGGGAGCTTTCCTTCCTCAACTTGAATCTAGCGGAGTGCGCAGGCGCGCGGATCCTGACATGAGACACGAGGAGGGCGGGGATTATTCCCGGAATTGTTGCATCGTCGCACTTTTTTCAAGTGCCGGCGAGCCGCACCGCTTTCAGGCGCGGTTGGCGACGAAGCGGGCGAGCGCGGGGCCGATCATGGTGATGATCATGAGACGGGCGGACTGCAGCGCCATGACGAAGGAGAGGTCGACATTGCTCGAAGCGGCGATGACCGCGATCGAATCGAGCCCGCCCGGGCTGGTGGCGAGATAGGCCGTCAGCGGGTCGATGTCGGCGACCTTGATGAGCAGCAGGGCAAGCAGGCCGGAAAACGAGATCAAGACGACGATTGAGATCACCGTCGGCACCAGTGCGCGGCGCGCGTGGGCAAGGATCGAGCGGGTGAAGCCAAGGCCGATGTTCCAGCCGAGCAGGGCGTAACAGAGCGCCAGCAGCCATTGCGGCAGCTCGGTGGTCATGACGCCGCTGACATTGAGCACGGCGCCGACGAGGAACGGCAGCAGGAAGGCGCCGGCCGGCACGCGCAGCATCCGGCCGGCAAAGGCCGCGCCGAGCCCGACGGCAAGCGTTGCCAGGAACGGCAGGATCGAGACAGGCTCGAACCAGACGATTGCGGTTTCGGCCTCCGCGCCGGTCACCCAGAGATGGGCGACCATCGTCGCGGTGCTGGCGACGAAGATGACGCGCAGATACTGCATGAAGGCGACGAGGCGCGCATCGGCGCCATAGGCATCCGCCATCAAGAGCATGGTGGAGGCGGCACCCGCCGACGAGCCCCAGATCGCCGTCGTGCCCGGCAGGATGCGCATGCGGGTGATCACCCAGCCGCAGAGCGTGCTGACGGCGATGACGGAGAGAATGACGCCGAGGAACAGCGGCCAGTTGCCGGAAAAGGTGCCGAGCATGCCGGGCGTCATCGCGCCGGCGATCATCATTGCAAGAATGAATTGCACGCAGAAGTACACCTGCTTGGGCAGGCGGATGGTGCCGCCGTTCATGCCGAAGAGCACGGCCGCGAGCATCGGCCCCATCAACAGCCCGGCGGGAATGCCGACCAATTCGAGGACTGTCGCAAAGATCACGGAGACGAGCGTGAGAAGCAGCCATTGCAGCGTCGGCGCAAGGCGGCCGATGCCGACAGGGTCCGAAGACGAGGGCGTGGCGGGCTGGTCGGGCTTCAAGGGCATTCTCCGGCATTGCCTCAGGCGGTTGACGTGTTCGTGCCCGCCTGATCCGTTTGTCGGGGCTGGCCCATGCAGGGATCGGTTCGCCGCCGCGCAACCGCTCGTTAGCAGCATTGCGCGCAGGCATTCAAGCGGCAGGCTGGCCACAGGGCCAGAAGTGCCACAGCGGATAGGGCGGGCGGCCGAAACGACTAGATGGGGGTGCCGTCATGTGACACGCCTGCGCCATTGCGGCGCGGCGCTGGGCAGCCCGGCGCGCGGCAGATCGATGATAGCTCCTTGATCTGGTGCGGGATTTCGCGATGGAGGTCGTTGCAAACGCGGGTGCCGGGCGTCCGGCAGGATACGACGACCCGAAATCCGGGCTTGCTTGTGCACCCCGAATCCTGACACTTCGGATCATGCAATTTGCTCCGCAACAGGACGAGGCCCTCAAGGCCGTTTCACAATGGCTGAAAGAGGGCCGCTCGCAGCTCTTTCGGCTGTTCGGTTATGCCGGCACCGGCAAGACGACGCTTGCGCGCCATTTCGCCGAGCATGTGGATGGCGACGTGCTGTTTGCCGCCTTTACCGGCAAGGCCGCCCAGGTGCTGCGCTCCAAGGGTGCCAGCAACGCCAAGACCATTCACTCGTTGATCTACCGGCCGCGCGGCGAGGAGGAGGTTTCCGACGAGGAGACCGGCAAGACCTCGATCGCGCCGATGTTTTCCATCAACCGGCAAAGCCCGGTCGCAAAGGCGGCGCTGATCATCGTCGACGAATGTTCGATGGTCGACGAGGCGCTCGGCAAGGACCTGATGAGCTTCGGCACGCCGATCCTGGTTCTCGGCGACCCCGGCCAGTTGCCGCCGGTCACCGGCGGCGGCTATTTCACCAATCAGGATCCGGACTATCTGCTGACCGACATTCACCGCCAGGCCCGCGACAACCCGATCATCCGGCTGGCGATGCAGGTGCGCGAAGGCAACGAGATCATGCATGGCGACTACGGCACCACCCAGGTGATCGGCCGCGGGCAGGTCAACCAGGAGCTGGTGCTGGAGGCCGACCAGGTGCTGGTCGGCACCAACAAGACCCGGCGGCGCTACAACCAGCGGCTTCGCGAGCTCAAGGGCTTTACCAGCGAATATCCGCAATCCGGCGACAAGCTGGTCTGCCTGCGCAACGACCCGGCCAAGGGCCTGCTCAACGGCTCGCTCTGGCAGGTCATGAGCTCGTCGAAGGAAACGGTGAAGCCCGGCATCAACCTGATGATCCGCCCTGAGGACGACGACATGGATCGCGGTGCCGCCAAGATCAAGCTGCTGAAGGCAGCCTTCGAAGAGGTCGAGGGCGAAATTCCTTGGTCGACCCGCAAGCGCTACGACGAATTCGACTTCGGCTACGCGCTGACGGTGCACAAGGCGCAGGGCTCGCAGTGGAACAATGTCGTGCTGTTCGACGAGAGCTGGGCGTTTCGCGATACCCGCGAGCGCTGGCTTTATACCGCGATCACCCGTGCGGCCGAGCGCCTGACGATCGTTCGCTGAGGACGGGCAGGCCTAAGTCTTCGATCGAGGGAGATTTCAGTGCCGATCAACAGGATCATCATTTACGCCCAAGACGTCGAGGCGACCGTCCGCTTCTACGAGAAGCACTTCGGCTTTCAAGCATGCGACGAGGCGGGCGACCGGATCATCGAGCTGATCTGCGGGGAAGGCGGGGCCAACCTGATGATCCACCCGGCGGCCAAGGGACAGCGGCGCGGCCAGTCGCTGGTCAAGCTGGTATTCGACGTGAGAGACGTCGAAGCCTTCTGCGAGCGCTGCGCTGCCGAAGGGCTGGTGTTTGGGGCCATCCATCAGGCCGATGGCTATGTCTTCGCCAACGCGAAGGACCCGTGCGACGATCCGATCTCGGTCTCAAGCCGCGCTTTTCGCAACGGGTGACTGTCGAATAGCGCGGCGTTTTTCTTGGCTCCGTCGCGCCGCGGCCGGATCTGAAGCGCGCGCCGCTCTTTCTGCTCTTTGCTAGCGCTTGGTCGCCATCCACAGGACATGGCGGGCACCACCACGCTTGCCGTTGGCGCGCACATTCACCTCGTCGGTGGCAAAGCCGACTTCGCGCAAGCGGCGCGTAAAGGCGCTGTCCGGCGCCGATGACCAGACGGCAAGCACGCCGTTTGGGCGCAGGGCAGCCTTGGCCGCGCGAAGGCCGGTGTGGTTGTAGAGGCTGTCGTTGGAGGCGCGCGTCAAGCCATCCGGACCATTGTCGACATCGAGCAGGATGGCATCGTAAGCGGCGGTCTTCGATCGGATCAGCGCGCCGACATCGCCGACATGGATGTCGACGCGTGGATCGTCGAGCGTGCCTTGGTGGAGATCCGCCATCGGTCCGCGCGCCCACTCGACGACAGCTGGCACGAGCTCTGCGACCACCACCCTGGCATCATCAGGCAGCGCGCCCAATGCGGCCCGCAAGGTAAACCCCATGCCGAGGCCGCCGATCAGCATGCGGGCATTCTTCCGGCAGGCAATCCGCTCACAGCTCAGCGTCGCCAGCGCCTCTTCCGATCCGCTCAGCCGGCTGTTCATCAATTCCGTCGAGCCGAGCATGATGGAAAATTCGCTGCCGCGGCTCTTCAGGCGCAACTCGTCGCCATCACCGGGAATGGTTGCGCGGTCTAGCAGGATCCAGGGAAGCATCGGGGTCGTCTCTCATTGCATCGTTCAAGCGCCTCGTAACATGAGCGTGGCGCTGAAGACATCACATTGTCGATGATCCAGGGAGAATTGCCCCCTCACGATGCCCTTTTCGGCGACGGGAATTTCGACACCGCGATGCTTCATCCCCGTGACCAGCGCGGGATCTCGGCTAGATACGTCCGATAGCGCGAAGCGTCGCGCCTGGTTATTCCGCGGCGATCATGCCTGATAGCACCGCCTTGGCGATGGCCTGGAAGCGGTTGTGGGCGTTGAACTTGCGGATGATGCCGGCCTCGAGCGTCAGCGCTGCGGCCAGATCCATCTCCATCAGCCGGGCGATGCGTGCAGCCGGGTAACCTTCGGCCATGAATGTGAGGCATTCGCTCTCGATCGGCGAGAGATGCACGTTTTCGGCGTCATCGGACGAGGCCTCGCCCTGTTCAGCTTCGTTTTCCAGCAGTTCGGCGATGCGCTGCATCTGGCGCCGCAGGTTGGATTGTTGCGCCGCCAGTTCCCGGCGTCGTGACAACAGCGCTTCCTTGAACAGCCGGTCGGCCTCTGTCTGGTCGTCGGCGCCGGCAAGACCAGCGAGCAGTTCCTGGATGGCCGCGATCGGCATGTCGATTTCACGGCAGGCGTTGATGACGGCCATGCGGCGGATGTGGTCCGGTCCATAGACCCGCATCGGCCCCATGCGGGCGGCGGTCAGCAGGCCCTTCTCCTCATAGAAATGCAGGGTGCGGTGGGTGACGCCGAAGGCATCGGCCATATCGGCGATTGCAAGCGGGCTTGAGGGATCGTGATGGGGAAGCGGCAGTCTGGGCAGGTAGCCGGTGCGCTCCGGCGCCGCCAGCGCGCCCTCGTACTTCCAGTGGTCTCGCGGCATATCGATGATCCCCGTTTGACAGTGCCGCGCGCCTGTTCAAGGGGGCGAAGGCAGCCGTCACGCTTCGATTTGCTGCATAATTGATCCCGATATCGCTGCCGATTTACGGAATTATGCCGCAGGCATCAGGAACTCGTCGCGATCGCACGGTATGACCGGAGCGGAAGCGATCCGCGCTCCAATGCAACCGTCGATGGTCGACGATAGCGACTGCTGCTCGGCTGGGGCACACCGCGAAGGGCGCGGCTACTGCTGACAATTGTGCTTGCCTGACGAGCAACCAGGCACCAATTCCCAACGCATGGCCACACCGTATACGCGAATCACATATATGAATAGTCCTGAATATTGCAGGGGAAGTGCTGGTTTGGGCCATGCTGGCGGGCCGCTTAGGACGCAGGCAGCATGGTTTTCCGTCAGTGGCCGATGACCCGGAGTGGGCTGTTTGCGCTGAGGATGAACAGCGGCTCGTCGCCGCGCAGCGGTGCCAGTTTTTGCTGGCAGGACCAGGCGCTTTCGAAGCTGCCGCGGGTCAGCAGCTTGCGATACTGGGCGGTTGCCGTCATGCAATCCATCAGCGGGCTCTGGATCTGTTCTTCGCTCGCATGGGTGTAGATCTCGCCATCGAGGGAAAACAGTTCGGATGCCAGCGACATGCTTTCAAACAGCAGATCGGGCTCACTCTTCAATCGTTCGCTTGTGATGAAATCCTGCCGCAGCGGCACGCCTTCGCCATCATGCTTGAGCGTAACGCGCACACCGGCCGCAGGCGCGTCGTACCAGGTCAGCTCGAGCGAAAACGACAGCGCCGCATTGCGCGATACCGGCCGTCCGGCGTCGCCGTCGGTGGCGCGCGCCAGTGTCCGGTGGCGCTGAGCGGCGGCGCGAAGGGCGACGGCGAAGGCTTTGACGTCGGCGTTCTGGTCTCCCGATATGGCGACGTTGACGGAGGGCAGCACGCGCTCGATCGAATGGCGGCCGTTGAAGAGCTTCGCCTGCGCATCGATGTCCATCGTCATTTCCGGTGAAGGCAGCGGCGCAAACAACAAAAGCGGCAGCACCGACAGCACAGCCAGCGGCGAAGACAACGGTGCCGGCGGCCAGGCCGTCTTCTGGCCGGGGAGGCGCTTGCGCGTCAGCTTCGGCTGGCGCGTCTGTGGCTCGGCGGGGCAGGCCGCATCGATCTGCCGGCGGCTGTATTCCGGTACATAGGTGCCCTTGGGAATGACCAGATGCCATTCGTCCTCGGCGCCATCGGTCTCGTAATAGGCCTTGAGCAATTTGCGCAGCTTGCCGGCATGCACCCGCACCAGCGGATCGCTGTCGGCATTGAACGCCTGAGGGCGGTCGAAGACGTCGATGGCGATCGAATAGCCCTTCAATTGCGGGCCTTCGCCGATCATCTCCTTTTCGACCACATAGGCGAGAAAAGCGCGCAGGCGTTCGGAACGCGCGAAAGACTTGCTCTCGAGGATACGGCGAAGGTTTTGCCGTATCGTCTCGTCGCAGGGTCTTTCGACCGCCATCATCAATTGTTGCTCCAGGTTCATTCGTCGCGAAACTTTATGAAAGAGATCGAAGGGCAGATCTGCCGCAATTCGATATGATTCGGAAATTTAGGCTCAAAAAAAGCTGTTGTCAGGATGCTTGACCCCAAATTTGAGATTTATCTGAAATAAACTCAAAATTGCGACCGTCCCCTGTGGCAGAACGTAGCGGTGCGTCTTTTGCGACCTTGCATCGCCGACATCCGCATCGGTTTTTGCCTTGGTTGATGGGTCTTGCTGGACGCACTGCATGTTAGGCCCCACTAATGTCAAGGTTTCGTCAAGGCATGGCCGGCAAACAAGCGACGCCGGAGCCGACTTTCGCTGGCGAACGTACTCTTTGGAATTGCTGCATAATCTTGGTCCAAACTGTTTTCTGTTTTTACAATTATGCAGTAGAACATTGCATTGACATTGCCCGCCTCTGGAAAGTTCCGACATGCCCGCAAAACTGTCCGTGAATCTGAATGCCGTTGCCATGCTGCGCAACCGGCGCGATCTTCCCTGGCCGTCCGTCACTGCGCTCGGCCGCATTGCTCTTGAAGCCGGCGCAAGCGGGCTGACGGTGCATCCGCGCCCCGACCAGCGCCATGTGCGCTTCTCCGATCTGCAGCCGATCCGCGATCTCATCGACGACGAATTCTCAGCGACCGAGTTCAACATGGAAGGCTACCCGAACGAGGAGTTTCTACGCCTCGTCGAAACGCACGAGCCGGAACAGGTGACGCTGGTACCTGACGATCCGGCGCAGGCGACCTCAGACCATGGCTGGGACTTCCGCAAGAACCACAACCTGCTCGGCAGCGTCGTTGGTCGGCTGAAGAAAAAGGGCTTTCGCGTTTCGCTGTTTGCCGATGGCGACGAGGACACCGAGGCGCTACGCATTGCCAAGGAGACGGGTGCCGACCGCATCGAGCTTTATACCGGCCCCTATGGCGGTTGCTATGACGACCCCGAGAAGGCGGAAAAGATTGCCGCCGAACTCGGCCGCACGGCGGAAATCGCCGCCAGCCTCGGGCTCGAGGTCAATGCCGGGCACGACCTGACAGTCGCCAATCTGCCGCTGCTCGCCAGGCACATCCCCAACCTCGCCGAAGTGTCGATCGGCCATGGCCTGACGGCAGATGCGCTGGAGTATGGCATGGCCGAAACCGTGCGCCGCTTCCGCCGCGCCTGCGGCCAGACGGTTTGAAGCCACCATTTGCAGGCGACGCAGTCCCTGACGGGCGCGCCATTCAGAGCGGCAGGCGGGCGCGGAGCCCATGGGGACGTCGCGAGTTTCGCGACGTATTCCGCAAGCGCTGGCATGGCGGAATGTTCACTCTTGCAGCGCCGCGCGGCGCTGTAACATTTTAAAATTTCTGCATAATTTTCTCCGTCGATCGATTCCGATTTAAGGCGCGCCATGCAGTTGCTGTGTCGCGAAAACCGGACCGACGAGGCGAAATTCGTGAGATTGCCGATATGAAAGACATTTTCGTCGTCACCCACACTCAATCCATCCACCACGAAGAGGACAAGGTGGGAGGCTGGTACGACACCGACCTGACAACTCGCGGCCACGAGGACGCGGCGGCAACTGCCGAGCAGCTGCTGGACCTCATCGGCGGGAACGAGGTGGAGATCCATAGCTCGGATCTTCGCCGCGCATCGCAGACGGCGGCTGCCATTGCAAAGCGCTTCCAGCGGCCGGTGACGGAGACCGCCGATCTCAGGGAAATCAGCTACGGTGTGGCGGGCGGCAAACCCCAGGCGTGGCTCGACGCACGGTATAGCCCGGCGCCGGACGACAACCGGCTCGATTACCATTGCGGCATCGATGGCGCGGAAACCCGGCGCGACGTGGCAGCCCGTGTCTACCCTTGCGTGAACGCGATCGTCGAGCGGCCTTGCGAGACACAGATCATCGTGACCCATGGCTTTACACTCACGCTGGTCCTTGCCGCGTGGATGAAGATACCGATCGATGCCTCGGGCTTCCTGAGTTTCCCGGCAAAATCCGGGAGCATCACGCATCTGCGCCAGGACGATTTCTTCCGAAATCGGGCAGTCATCAGCCTGGCGGATGCCTCCCACCTGAACTCCTGAGCGCCGTGAAACCGAGACGCTGAACTTTCAGGAGCAAAGTTTCTCGAACGAGTCTTGCGACTGGCGCGCGCAAACCTGCGGCTTGACTGCTATAGGTCGAGCCTATCTTTTCCTTTGTGTGCGGCTAATGACATCTCCCACCAGTTTCCGCGAGCGTATCGCTCTCTATGCCCTTCTGACCTCGCTAACCTCCATCAGCATCGATGCGCTGTTGCCGGGCTTGCGTCAGATCGGGGCCGATGTCGGCGTTGCGCCGCCGCTCTCTACCCAGCACATCATATCGCTTTTCATCCTCGGCATGGCGTTCGGAGAGTTGCTGCTGGGCCCGCTCTCCGACGCGATGGGACGAAAGAAAGCGCTTGTTCTGGGCCTTGGCGTCTATGCGCTCGGTACGGTCATCGCCATGGTGGCAGGCTCACTCGAAATGGTGATTCTCGGCCGATTTCTTCAGGGGGTCGGCGTCTCCGGACCGAAGATCGCCACGCGGGCGATGATCCGCGACCAGTTCGAGGGCGATGCCATGGCCCGCGTCATGTCATTCATGTTCACGCTCTTCATTCTCGTGCCGATGCTGGCTCCGACGTTGGCGCAGGGTATCATCGCGGTCGGCGGCTGGCGCAGCGTCTTCGTGGTCTATCTCGCTGTGGCAGGCCTTCTCGGGTTGTGGCTGGTCATGCGGCAACCGGAAACATTGCCGGCCGGGAAACGCATTCCCTTTCGTCCGAGGCTTCTGCTGTCGAACGGGCGGCGTATCCTGTCAAATCGGCGCGTGACGCTGCTGATCGTGGCGACCGGGCTCGTCTTCGGTGCGCAGCTCCTTTACCTCAGCACGGCGGCCGATCTCTTCTTCGATGCCTATGGGATCGGACAAACCTTCCCATTGTATTTTGCGATGCTGGCCACAGGGATCGGGCTTGCTTCGTTCCTCAACGCAAAACTTGTGCAGCGCTTTGGGGCGGAGACAATGGCACGCTATGGTTTTGTCGGGCTGGCGACGGCGGGACTGATGATGCTGGCGGCATCCATTTTTTGGGGCGGACGGCCGCCACTGACCGTGCTGATGGTGCTCGGCTTTGCGGCGTTCTTTGCAGTCGGGGTGCTGTTCGGCAACCTGAACGCCATGGCTATGCGCTCGCTTGGCCAGGTTGCGGGCCTCGGCGCATCGTTGATCGCCTCCGGATCGAGCCTGATCGCGACCCTGTTTGCCATCGGTCTGGGCGCCTTTTACAACGGCACGACGCTGAACCTGTCGGCGGGTTTCTTCCTCGCGGGCATCAGCGCTCTCGTTCTGGCCGAGATCGCGGTGCGGGGAGATGTCGGGCCGGTGGAGGCCGTCCGATAACGATAGAGGGCTGCGAAGATTGGGCAGGCCGTGGGGAAAGCTTGGAAGCAATGGGGTGTTGGCGGACCGAAAGCCGGCATTTGCCGGCCCGGCTGATGACAAACGACCGAGATCCCCTGTTTGATGCGAGAGACATCCCGTCCTTCTCATCCTCGCCCTTGTGGCGGGGATCCAGTGACCCGACGTCTGTCGGGTCAAAAGACCTTTCAGCCCAAAGACTTGGGCTGGCTAGATTCCTGTGACAGGCACAGGAATGAGGGCGCTTACCATTCAGCCGGCAAGTCTTGCCCTGCTGGCTTCGAGGAAGGCGGTGAGCGGCAGGGGGGTGGCGCCGGTCAGGGTCGTCACGTCGCTCGTCACCATGTCGATATGGCCCTCGCGGGTGTTGGCGTCGAAGGAGACGACGATCGGGATGAGGAAGTCGGGCAGGCCCGCGCCCTTCAGCCCGCCGGCCAGCGCGTCGTCGGAAATGTGGACGACGTCGAGCGGCTTGCCGGCAGCCTTGGAGACGAGAGCGGCGATCTCGTCGGTCGAGCGCAGCTCCGGGCCGGTCAGCGTGAACGTGCGGCTTTCATCGCCGGCTGAAAGCAGGGCTGCTGCGGCGGCCTTTGCGGCATCGGCGCGGGCGAGGTGGGCGAGGCGGCCCTTGCCCGAGGACGAGTACCACTGTCCGGTTTCCAGCGCATGCGGCAGCGCCATGAACAGGTTTTCCATATACCAGCCGTTGCGCAGGATCGTGTAGGGGATGCCGGTTGCCTTGATGGCGTTTTCGGTGCCGAGATGATCGGGCGCAAACGGGATGACCGAGGTCTCCGGGTTCGGCATCGAGGTGTAGAGGATGTGCTTGGCGCCGGCCTTCTTCGCGGCCGCGACGGCTGCCAGATGCTGATGCAGGCGCTTGCCCGGCTGGTCGAGCGCATCGGTGGAGATGATCAGGATGCGGTCGGCGCCGGCAAAGGCCCGGTCGAGCGAGGCCGGATCGTCGAAGTCGGCGACACGTGCCTGCACGCCCTTGCCGACATAGTCGGAAAGCTTTGCCGTATCGCGGCTGGTGGCGATGATGTTGGCCGGCTGGACCTTGCCGGATGCAAGCAGCGCATCGAGCACGAGCTTGCCGAGCTGGCCGGTGGCGCCGGTCACGAGCAATGTATCGGACATGAACTTTTCCTTTTTCTCTGTGATGCCAGCCGACGCTTCGGGAGGGAAAGCACGTCTGCCGGTTGTTGGTCTCTTTTTGAGAGTTGCTCTAATCTAGTAATCTGGTAAGAGCTGTAAAGGAGGCAGTTTTTTCTGCCGTGGTTACAAAAAGGGTACCGGCCCATGAACAAGCTCAGTGGTGATGTGAAGGGCAAGCGCGTGGCGATGGTCTGCGGCGTGCCGATGGATGTCGAGAATTGCCCGGTGCGCGACGTCATGGACAACATCGGCGGCAAGTGGAACTCGCTGATGATCCTGTCGCTGGCCGACGGGGCGTTGCGCTTCTCGGAACTTCGGCGGCTGATCCCCGATATCTCCCAGCGCATGCTGACGCAGACGCTGCGCGACCTGCAGCGCGACGGCTATATCAGTCGCACGGTCTTTCCGACGCAGCCGCCGAGCGTGGAATATGCGCTGACCGATCTCGGGCGCTCGTTGCACGAATTGCTGAAGCATTTTGTCGATTGGTCGGCTGCCAACCATGTGGCAATCCGCGCCTCGCGCCAGGCCTATGACGGCGCGCCTTGAGCGGCTATTGCTGACTGCATGAAGAGACTCGATATCGGTATTGCCGGCGCCGGGCCGGCCGGGCTTGCCTCGGCGCTTTTGCTTGCGCGGCAGGGCCACCGCGTTGAAATCCTGGAACGTTTCGCGGACGTCGCGCCGGTCGGCTCCGGGCTGATGCTGCAGCCGACGGGGCTGACGGCGCTCGCCGCGCTCGGGTTGCTTCAGCCGATCATGGCGCTCGGCAGCCGCATCGACCGGCTGCACGGCGCCGATGCCAGGAGCGGCCGCACGGTGCTCGACGTGCGCTATGACGCGCTTGCGGGCGGTCGCTTCGGGCTGGCCGTTCAGCGCGCAGCGCTGTTCGGCGTGTTGCATGATGCAGTTACAGCGGCCGGCATTGCCATTCGCACCGGCATGACGCTGACCGCGGCCAAGACCTCGGGCGAAAAGGCGGTGCTGACGGATGCCGCCGGCCAGGAGGCGGGGCGCTATGATCTCGTCATCGACGCGACCGGTGCCCGCTCGACCATTGCGGCGGGTGCCGCGACGGCGCCCGGCGTGCGCGAGCTTGCCTATGGCGCCTTCTGGGCGACGCTCGACAGTGACGGCCTGACCCATGATCCAAACGCACTGACACAGCGCTACGACCGCGCCAAGGTGATGATCGGCATCCTGCCGGCGGGCCGGGCGCGACCGAAGGCGCGAGACCATGTTGCCTTCTTCTGGAGCGTCAAGGTCGGCGATGCCGACGCCGTGAAGGCGGCGGGTCTGGACAGATGGAAGGCGGCAATTCGCGACTACTGGCCGGATTGCGCGCCGCTGCTCGACCAGATCGACGATTGGGACCAACTGACGCTGGCGCGCTATGCCCACCGCACCTTGCGCCCGCCGACGTCGGGCCGCGTCGCTTTTGTCGGCGACAGCGCGCATTCGACCAGCCCGCAACTGGGGCAGGGCGCCAACATGGCGCTGATCGATGCGGCGACGCTTGCCCACACTTTGTCGCTTACCGACGATATCGACGCGGCGCTGGCCGCGTATGGCCGGGCGAGGCGCAACCATATGGCGCTGTTCCAGCTGCTGTCGCTGGCGTTCACGCCCTTCTACCAATCGGACTCCGCAGCGCTTGCCTGGCTGCGCGACCGGCTGGTGGCAACGATCGCGCGCATTCCGCCTTCGCCGGCGCTGCTCGCCTCGATAGTTTCGGGCACGCTGATCGACCCCTTTGCAGCCGCGGGCCTCAAGGAGTGCGACTGGCAGGCGATATGCGCGCAGCCGGTCGCCGAAAGCGCTGTCGCCGTGCCCGCCTGAGCGTACCGCGAGACCGCGCATCCGCGTGCAAACCCTGTATAAGGCCCGCTCAGCATAATTCCTCAAGTTGGATTCGATTTAAGGAATTATGCAGCAAATATAAGGTGTTACGGCGTCCTTTGCGCGTCATGGACGCGCGGCGCTGTAGAGGGACGGAAATGCCGACCCTCAAATGGTTCTTTGCGTTGGCGAGGTGTTGTGATGACAGAATTTGTGGCTGCGGTTCTGGTGCATGTCGCCGATGTGGATGCAGGGCTTTCCTGGTATCAGCGCGCCTTCCCAAGCGCAGAACGTCGCCGTCTGGACGCCTTCGATTTCGAGTATCTGAAGATCGGTTCGACCCATCTGGAAATCGTGCCGGCGGACGAGAAGGTGGCGAGCGGCGCGGCCGGTTCGGTCGTCTATTGGCAGGTCGAGGATTTCGACCGGGCGCTTGCCGATTTCAACGGTCTGGGCGCGCCGCTCTATCGCGGCCCGCTTGCGATCGAAGACGGGTTGTGGATGTGCCAGGTTCGCGACCCCTGGGGCAACTGCATCGGCCTTCGCGGGCCACGCAGCGGGCAGGAAACGGCTTGAACATCCGACGCACCTGAACGGCGGCAAACGTCAAGCACGCGGCGCGGCAATTGCGCCTACTGCATGTTTCCTTAAATCCTATTCGATTTAAGGATCAAAACATGCAGCCATTCAAAGTGCTACAGCGACCTTTGCGCGTCTAATAAGACGCGCGGCGCTGTAAGGGACCGAGCATGCCGCATGGATCAACGGAAAATGGCCCACAGCGCAGGCTGGAGGCCATTTTCGTTTGCGGTCGGTGCGGATCGGGGAACGCCCGATCCTGGCTTATGCGGCGCGGCGCAAATCCTCGACGCCGAGGGCGAATTCGACGGCGGCGTCGGCGTGGATCGCGGTGGAGTCGAAGCCCGGCAGCGGCAGGCTCTTCGGGTCGAGGATCAGGCAGATCTCGGTGCAGCCAAGGATGACGGCATCGGCCCCTTCGGCCTCCGCCGTGTCGATCAGGTCGATCAGCGCCTTGCGGGAAGGGCTCAGCACCTTGCCGGCGCAAAGCTCGTCGAAGATGATGTTGTGCGTCAGCGTGCGGCCAGCAGCGTCGGGCACCATCACTTCGATGCCGTGGCTCTTCATGCGCTCGGCGTAAAAGCCGTGCTCCATCGTGTAGCGGGTGGCAAGCAGCAGCGGCTTGCGAACGCCGGCGGCCTTGAGGCGGGCTCCGGTCTCGTCGATGATGTTGATCAGCGGAATGTCGACGGCCGCCTGCACGGCGTCGGCGATCAGGTGCATGGTGTTGGTGCAGATCAGCACGCAGTCGGCACCGGCCGTCTTCAGCCCATGGGCAACATCGGCAAGCCGCCTGGCGGCGTCGTCCCAGCGGCCGGCCTTCTGCAGGTCGACGATCGACTGGAAGTCGACGGAGTGCAGCAGCACCTCGGCCGAATGCAGCGCGCCCAGCCGCTCGCGAACGGCCTCGTTGACCATGCGGTAATAGACCACCGAGCTTTCGAAGCTCATGCCGCCGATAAGACCGATCTTGCGCATTTCCATCGTTTCTTTCCCTGATCCTGTCGCCATCCGCACCGAAGTGCGGCCAGCTGTTTTCGATGGGGAAACTATGCCGGACCTTCGTCCGCAATGGTTCGCTTTGATGGCGCGAGAATGGTCGTTTAGCGCGAATGAATTGCGCAATGACTGTTGATTGTGCAAATATGCAGCGTATCGTTTCGATGAAATGGGAGTGGTGAGCGTGCTGGACGAGAGAGACAGGAAGCTTTTGACGCTGTTGCAGCAGGATGGGAGCATGGCCGTCGGCGAACTTGCCGACCGGGTGAACCTTTCGCTGTCCGCCTGTTCGCGCCGCATCCAGCGGCTGGAAGAGGCAGGTTACATCGCCAAGCGTATCGTCGTTCTCAACCGCGAGCGCATGGGCGTGCCGACCACCGTGTTCGCGATGATCAAGACTGCGCATCACTCCGACGAGTGGATCGAGACATTTCGCCGGGCGATCAGCGACATCCACGAGATCGTCGAGGCGCATCGCCTGACCGGCAACTACGACTATATCGTCAAGGTCGTGTTGCCGCGGGTCGAACACTACGACGTGGTCTACAAACAGATCGTGCGCAAGGTGGAGCTCTTCGACGTTTCCGCGTCTATCTCGATGGAGATCCTGAAGAGCGGCACCGCGGTGCCGGTCGATTATGCGGAGTGATTGAGACGATGAGCGAGAACGGCATCAAACTGGCCGAGGCGCTTGTGGTCGTCGACGTGCAGCGCGCCTTCATATCGGGTGCGGATGCGGTGCCGGATCTTCTGTCGCTGCAGCGGGCCGTCGGCCGGCTGCTTGAGCGCGCGCGCGAAAAGGCAGTCCCCATCATCTTCGTGCAGAACGACGGGGAAAAGGGTGCGCCGGACGAGCCGGGCACGGACGGCTGGCAGTTGTTCTTCGATGCGAGCCCCGGTGAAACGGTCGTGCGCAAGTCCGTCGACGATGGTTTTCACGACACCGATCTGGAGGCGCGGCTGAGGAGCCATCGGGTCGAAACCATCGCCATCTGCGGCATGCTGTCGGAAATGTGTTTGGCGGCAACGGCGCGCCGGGCGATGGACCTCGGCTTCCAGGTGATCCTTGCCCACGACGCGCACGCCACCTATGACGTGCCACCGGGGCCGGGCGGCTCGGAAAAGGTCCCGGCGCACATGGCGGCGCGGGCCGCCGAATGGTCGCTCGGCGACGAGATCGTGCTGGTCGGAACCATCGACGAAATCGGCTTCGAGCCGGCGATGGCGCAGGCGGGGTGATGCCACTCCGGGCTATCTCATGCCTTGTTGGCAAACCACACTGTCGGCGTGCCTTGCACACCGCCGTTGCGCATTGCCGTTTTCAATTCGTCCAGGTTGCCGAACGCCTGAGCCGCTTCAAGCGTGGCAAACTCATGGGTTACGGTAACATCGTTGGGATTGTCAGGGGCTTGATAAACCGCCTCCGCCAAAACGCCGTTTGCCTTCTGCACCGGCGAAAACGCATCGTATACCCTGCGCCAGGCCGCGTAGTCGAAGACTTCGTGTCTTACGAACAATGTCGTCATATCATCCTCCTGCGTCAGGTTGGGTTGGGACGAGTGTCCTGCCCGGAGGGGCCTTTGTGATGCCGAGACATCGGCGCAAGCGCCTTAAGACCGTCTTGGCATGATGTCGGATGCGGCACCCCGGTTACTGGGATTGGACGAGTAACACCAGAGTTTCGGGCAGCACGCCATCATGCGTCATCGCATCCGCTGCCGCTTTTGTCTGCATGAAGGCCTCCAATTTTGCCATGTCGGCAACATCCATGACCAAGCCGACGCGGTTGGATGCCTGAGGGTCTACAAATGTGCGGATGTTTGTGACGCCGATCGGTTCGAAGATCTGCTTGCGGAGCGGGGAGGCGAGCCAGTGTTTGGTGTCTTTGACATCGTGATAAGCCATAACGGTAGGCATGATGTCCTCCCTTGTGGGTCAAATATTCAACTACACTGCTGCGTTTGGTAACGTTCATTTCAATGATGCTACGAATGTGGCTGTTTTCGACCCGCCCATCCGAAAGATATCTCTGCAATCACTTTGGATTAATTCGGAAAAATCGCACTCATTGGGTCGTTCTGTCGCGGCTGAGCTTTCGGTTGTTTCACTTGGCGACCCTCGCGCTCTGGTGTCGAATGCTTCACGAGCGGTCGCGACAGAATGAAATGGTAAACCGGGGTGAGGGCTCGGCTGTGGGCGCCGGCATCCGGTAGCCCATCGCAAGCTTGATATGGAGGGCTTGGACGGCCCCGTCCGGGGCTTGCGATGTTTCTGTCAACTGCCTAGCGAATCTACTGGATGTCGGTTTGCTGGAGGTGGATATGAAAGTGGATGGCCTTTGCCGCCCGCCAATAATCACGCCGCAGCTTGTTTGGCAGGTGCCAGCATTTCCGCGGCCCTGGCATAGCCGCCGTCCATTCCGTCGAGAAAATGTAGGTGTGAATCAGGTCTGCCGGATGGGATCAGGCAGGTCATCAGCGCATGAGACTGGCGGTGTAGACCGAAACTGACTTCGCCGCGTTGTCTGGCGGCGACAAGGATGGCTTCGACCCGGTCGATCTGCTCATGCGTGCAATCGAGCGTCAGGCGCAAGCCGTCATCGCACTTGCGGAAATCCGAATTGGCCGCGACCGTCGACCAGCGCGCCGGGTCGACATCCATCCGCTCATCCTTTGGTACCGCGACCGCCTCCGGCACCGGATGAGCCTGGCGCTGCCCGGCCTCGAGAACGGCAAGGACGCTTCTCGCCAGGGCGGCAAAGTCCTGAGCGCCGGTCTGTTCGGTCGGCTCTACCAGCAAGGAGAGAATTTCACCGCGCTGGCTGGGAAACGGCTTCCATTCGCACCGGAGACCGGTCAGGTTCGGTTGCGTCGTATCCCTGTCCGGCCTTATCAGGTAGCGCCCGCGCTTGATCTGCTGTTCCGCCCATTTCAATCCGCCACCGGCAAACATGGTATAGGTGGCGTCTTGCGATGCCGCGTAGCGGGCGATCCTGACATCGCTTCCGTTGGCGCGGACTTCGCGCACGGACAACAACCCGGTTCGAAGCGTCAGGCCAAGGCTGTCGCTCGCAAAGGCCGCGACCTGACGCAAGGTCGATGCCGCGGTTGCGGCCGCCTCCGGCGGCAGGGCGAATGCCGCGCCGTCGCCACGAAACACGAAGGGAAAATCGAACGTCCCCCGGGCGTTGCCGAAGGCGACGATCGCGGAGGCGCCGGCAAAGTTGACGTCCTCATAGCGCCCGGACCTGATCGCCGAGGTCGAGTCGACGACATCGGTAATGGCGATGTGCCAATCGTCGGGCAATGGCTCATAGATGGCCGGGTCGACCACATCAGAGAACTCACTATAGGCTTGCGGCGGCTGGGTGTGGCTGTTGCTCATCCGTGTTCTCCAAGTGGGCATAAGGGGAGGTCAGGTCTGCCGGGTGAGCGGCCAGACCTGACCGGATGGCCTTCAGACCAGATTGGTCTCGACATCGATGTTGCCGCGTGTCGCCTTGGAATAGGGGCAGATCTCGTGGGCTGCATGGATCAGTTCATGGGCGACGTCGCGGTCGAGGCCCGGCAGGCTGACATTGAGACGTGCGCGCAGGAAGTAGGAGCCGTCATTAACGTTCAGATCGATCTCGGTGTTGACCTCGGGTCCGGCCGTAAGCTTGATCTTTCTCTGGGAGGCGGCGACCTCGATCGCACCGATGTAGCACGCGGACCAGGCAGCACCGAAGAGGTTTTCAGCGGCCGGATGCGGCTGCGCCAGCTTGAGGTCAAGCATGCCATCGTCGCTGCGCGTGCCGCCGTTGCGGCCGCCGGTGTTGTGGGTCTTGCCGGTGAAGAGGAGCTTCTCGGTCATGGTGAAATCCTTTCTGGTTAAGTTTTATCGCATCCACTATAATCGGATGCGATGTAAATATGCCAACCCAAACCGGATGTCAATACCATTGCGATTTAATCGGATGCGATTTATATAAGGGTCGACAACGAGGACAATGGAACAGGATATACCCATGCCCAAATCCCCAACAGCAAAAGGTGCCGACGTTTCCGCGTCGCAGGCCGAATACGGCGGCAGGAAGCTTTCGAATTTTCTGTGCTTTGCGATCTACTCGGCAAACCTCGCCTTCGGTCGCGCCTACAAGCCACTGCTGGACAAGCTCGGTCTGACCTATACTCAATACGTGACCATGGTGGCGCTTTCCGAGGAAGACGAACAGACCGTGGGCACGCTCGGCGAGAAGCTCTTCCTGGAGTCGAACACGCTGACGCCGATCCTCAAGAAGCTCGAGTCCGAGGGCTATCTGCAGCGCCGGCGCGATCCGGCCGATGAAAGGCAGGTCCGCGTGACGCTGACAGCGGCTGGACGCAAACTGGTCGAAATGGAGCCCGGCGCAGCATTGACGGATGTGATCGGTCTCGGAGACGATTTTCCGGTGGTGCAGCAAACCGTGGTGAAGTTGCGCGACAACCTGTTGCGTGCGACGCATCCTGAGAAAACATGACGTTCGGTAGCCAGGAGCCGGGCAGATTCGCCGCTTGTCGGCTCGCAGGAGATAGTCAGAGCGTTAGGCGGAATCACGGAAGCGCTCTATCTCTTTGTTTTTCCGCATTTCCTGACGAAAAACCGCTTCGCACGTTTGCTGGAAATGCTCTAGGACCTGTCAGAAGCTCCACGCGACGTGGAGCTTGCCCTCCCAGACATCGAGATCTTTCTGGCCGAAGCTCAAATAGCCGCCCGTCGCTTCGATCTGGAGGTTGTCGTTCACCAGCATTCGGAAGCCCGAGCGAAGCGAAAACGCCCAGGGCGAGGGCGTCACTTCCGACAGGTCGCCGGTCAGGATCTTGCCGTCGTTGGGCCGCTCGAATTGGTATTCGGCACCGAGTTCGGCGAAGGCGAGAAACGGCTGCCCGTCCGGCAGACGGAAATAACGGCTGATCTCGGTCGAGAGATCGAGGACGCCATAATTGAAGCTGTCGCCGGGAAGGGAAACGCTGACCGGTATGTTGAGGATGCTGCCCGAGAGGTCGTAGGCGTCGCTGTCGATATGGGACCAATTGACGGAGACCTTGGGGCGGATGAAATAGGCATCGACCTTATATTGGCCGTGGAGCGAGATTTCGCCGGCAAGACGCTCCGAATCCTGTCGGCCACTCAGCACGCTCAGGTCGATATCGTTGTTGTAGCGCCCGTATGTCAGCGATCCGTCGATCGCCCAGTGTTTCGACAGACGGTAGGCCGCATAGGGGCCGAAGCTGAAGCCGTCGGTGTCGATGCCCAATGTGCCGTCGAACGCATCGGTCGAACTGTTCTCAAGGGAAACGGTCATGCCGACGACGAGGTCGTTGGTGATGCGGCGATCGAGACCCATCGTCAACGAGCGGGCGAGCGTGTCGCTGTCGCGGTCATAACGTTCGTCGGATATGTCTGCGAACTGGATATCCGACCAGAAGTTCCAGAGCGAGGGCGCTGGCAGATCGCGGCCCGGCGTCAACGGCACCTGTGATCGGTCGGCGCTTTGGGCGGCGGCTTCTTCGGCAGCGAGGTCCCGGCAGATCGGCAGGTCGCGCTGTTGCTTGTTGGAATTTATCGACCGCGGGTCGATACAGGTGTCCGGCGTGGGGGCTGCGACCACGCGGCCGCCTCTGATGGCGGTCGGGGTGCGCGGCGTGAACCCCGGAAACACCGGCTGCGGGCCGACGTCCGGGCGGCCATCGGGCAAGTTGAAACCCGGGAACACCGGCTGGGGGCCGACATCCGGGCGGCCGTCGGGCAAGTGGAAACCCGGAAACACCGGCTGTGGGCCGACGTCCGGTCGGCCATCGGGCAAGTTGAAACCCGGAAACACCGGCTGTGGGCCGACGTCCGGTCGGCCATCGGGCAAGTTGAAACCCGGAAACACCGGCTGCGGGCCGACGTCCGGTCGGCCATCGGGCAAGTTGAAACCCGGAAACACCGGCTGTGGGCCAACATCCGGGCGGCCGTCGGGCCAGTCGATGTTCGGAAAGATGATATTACGCACCTGGTTCTGGGTGTCGAGCAGGCACGGTTTTCCGCTCGATGTGTCATAGAGCTTGTGCGTGCCACCGTTGCCGTTTGAAACGACCGGCGAAAGCGAGAGATGGAGGCCGCGCTTGCTCTTGCTCCAGGTGTCGACTGTCTGATTGCCCTGAGCCGCCTCGAGGCCGAAAGACCCGGCGCTGGTTCCGGAAAGCCAGACAGAGCGGGTGGCCCCTTTCGTGTTGCCGAGATAGGCCAGGCCGCCGCGGGAACTGCAGTTCGCGGCTAATGCGTCGCCGGCTGCCCCAAAACTGCAGAGGCCGGCAATCAGCGCCGCACCCAGATATGCCATCGACGCCGCTTGTCGGACATGGAAATCAGCTCTGCGCATGCTTCCCCCAAACGCTCTGCGACATTCCTGCCGCAGCGAAGTATCGTCAATCGCTCCAAGCCGCTTCCTGGCGCTATTCCCCTTGCCCCCGAGGCGGCAGGCGACTGCCCCGCCGCACCGACTCCATTTGTATATTTCCTCAAAGCTTGCCGCACTCCCACCGTGCAATTCTAGTGGTTCGATGGCGGTTTTTCCCGCATGCCTGGCAATCGGGCCGAACTCGACAAAGCCGTTGCCGATGCTCGACCAACGTCGTCGGGGACAATGCGGAGCCGCCCGTGCGGGCGGTTCAAAGGTGAAAGAGACACGGTTGCACCCGTCGTTGCGCGAGGGCGCCCGCCACGGGCCAAGGCCGTCATGCCGTCTTCTCGGCCGTGCCGACGTCGGCATCGGATTAACTGTTACGTACTTCCCACGCGAGCGGCATTGGCTAGCCTGAGCCGATCTGTTCAGCGTCCTTGCCGGCAGCGCGGGTCGGCTCGCTCATGCCAGAGGCCACGGCCATGCCTGGCTCAATAGTGTTTACGCCTCAACGAAGGGATTTGGCCATGAGCCTTATCGACCTATTTGCGTGGATCGTGCTTGTCGTCCTGGTCTTAAGCACCGTCGCGGTGATCGTCTTCCTGGCCATGCTGCCCGGGATGATCGCCAAAAAGCGGAACCATCCGTGGGCCGAAGCGGTGACGGTGGGCGGTTGGGTGACGCTGCTGTTGGGTTTCGCCCTTTGGCCGATCGTCCTGATCTGGGCCTATGTTGACGTTCCCCGTGTCTCCAAGGTGGAGCTTGGACAATGATCGTTGTTCTTCTCAACGTCTATCTGGTCATCCTGTTCTGCCTGGTGAAGTTTCGGATTGTCCCGTTCAATCTGTTCTGGAAGGTCTCACCGATACTGGTCCTGCTCATCCTGCTGGTCGGCCTGTTCATCCCGATGAACTGGGGCGCACCGCAAGGACCCGCACTCGTCGTGCGCAATTCCGTCGCCATAGTGCCCAGCGTCGCGGGCGAAGTGGTCGAGGTGCCGGTCAAGGCGAATTCGCCGCTAAGGGTTGGTGACGTGCTGTTCCGTATCGATCCCGCTCCCTATCAGTCGCAGGTCAATGCTCTGCAGGCCCAGCTCAAGTTGAGCCAGTTGCGGCTGGCGGAGAAAACGAGATTGCAGACGACTCCCGCCGGACGCGCGTTCGATGTCGAACAATATCAGGCCGAGGTCGATCAATTGGAGGCGCAGTTGGTGGGAGCCAACTGGAACCTCGAAAAAACCATCGTCCGTGCTCCTGCCGATGGCTACGTGACGAACCTAGCGCTGCGCACGGGCGCGCGTGTCGCCAATCTGCCGCTATCACCGGTCATGGCCTTCATCGATACCTCGGAGACGATCATCGGCGTCGAGGTGCCGCAGATCGATGCGCGCTATGTCGAGCCCGGTCAGCCTGTTGAGGTGACGTTCAAGTACGAGCCCGGAAAAGTCTACGGCGGCAAGGTTGAGAGCATTCTCCAGGCGGTGGCGACCGGACAGACGCAGACGTCGGGCACTGCCGTTTCATCGAAGACCATCGAGACGCTGCCGTTCGTTGTCAGGGTAAAACTTGATGACGCCGAGTTTGCCAATCGTCTGCCCGCAGGAAGCACGGGGGATGCGGCGATCTTTACCGAACATGTCAGCGCGGCCCATGTGATCCGGAAAGTCCTGCTTCGGCAGATCGCGATCACGAACTACATCAACCCCTTCTGACTGAGGGCTAGATCGGGGCGAAACGATCAGTGCTTGTGTAAACGGCTGCGGGCGTAGGGCGGCCAGCTGCAAGCAATCATGTCCCATGCCCGGGGTCCATTTTCGGAAATCGCGTGCTGAACCCATGCTTGGCCGACGTTGCCCAATAGGTGAGGCTGCCACTGCTCTCGAATGCGTTCTGCAAATGACCAGCAGCAGCTGAAGGGCGGCATTGCGCCAGCCACACGGCGCCGAAGGCCGCCTCGCAGGGAGAGGGGGAAACGATCCTGCCAGCACCGACTTCCGGCACCCGTCTACGGTAGCCCAACACATTATTGCAACGCCGGTGCCAGCGCCATGACCGATTTTGCAAGGGTGGCATACGAAGCCGGCGGTTGTGTTGGCGCGGCGCCGCTCCACATTTGAGAAAAGTCAAATCGGGATCATGGCCATGCAGGACAGGCATCATGTCGTCGTCGTCGGTGGAGGGTTTGGCGGGCTGCAGCTCGTCAACGGGCTTGCCGGCGCGCCGGTGCGTATCACGCTGATCGACCGGCGAAACCACCATCTATTCCAGCCGCTGCTCTACCAGGTCGCGACCACGCTGATCGCTACGTCGGAGATCGCCTGGCCGATCCGCAATCTCTATCGCGACCGGCCGGAGGTAACGACGCTTCTGGGCGAGGTTACCGGCGTCGATGCTGCCGCCAAGACGGTGACGCTCAAGGGCGGGCAGGCGATCGGCTACGACACGCTGGCGATCGCCACCGGCGCGACGCATGCCTATTTCGGCCATGACGAATGGGAGCCGGTGGCGCCGGGTCTGAAGACGCTGGAGGACGCGACCACCATCCGTCGCCGCGTGCTCATCGCTTTCGAAAAGGCGGAACTCGAGGAAGACCCGGCCGTGCGCGAGGCGCTGTTGACCTTCACCGTGATCGGCGCCGGGCCGACGGGCGTCGAGCTTGCCGGCATCATCGCCGAAATGGCCCACCGCACGCTGCCGAGCGAGTTTCGCCGCATCGATACCCGAAAGGCCCGGGTGATCCTGGTGGAGGCGGGGCCGCGCATTCTGGCTGCCTTCAGCGAGGACCTGTCCGATTATGCCCGGCGTGAACTGGAAAGGTTGGGCGTGGAGGTCCGGACCGGAACGCCGGTGACGGACTGCACCGCCGAAGGGGTGACGATCGGCGAGACTTTCGTTGCCAGCCGGACGCTCGTCTGGGCCGCCGGCGTCCAGGCGTCGCCCGCCGCCCGTTGGCTCGGCATTGCCGAGGATCGGGCCGGCCGCGCGATCGTCGGCGCCGATCTTGAGGCGCCAGGTCATGACGATATCTTCGTCATCGGCGATACGGCCTCCGTCACCTATGACGGAGGCAAGCCGGTGCCGGGGATCGCGCCGGCCGCAAAGCAGCAGGGTGCCTATGTCGCGAAGGTCATCCGCGCACGCCTTGGTGGCGGCAAGCCGCCCGGCGATTTTCGCTACCGCCATCAGGGCAGCCTGGCGACGATCGGTCGGCGGGCGGCGATCATCGATTTCGGCCGCTTCAAGCTCAAGGGTGCGCTTGCCTGGTGGATCTGGGGCATCGCCCATATCTATTTCCTGATCGGCACGCGCAGCCGCTTCGCCGTCGCCTGGAGCTGGTTCTGGACCTATTTGAGTGGCCAGCACAGCGCCCGGTTGATTACCCAGAAAGAGACTTTGCGCGACGGGCAATAGCGGTGCGGCATGACAGCCGGCGGGCCTGAGCATCGCGGGTGGTGAGTGTGCCTCTACAGGTGAGTGTGCCTCTACAAGGGCTCGCTGGCTCCTGACGCAATGATGGAGGGGCGGTGGCCGGCAAGGCCCGCCGGACGCGACCGGCTGATATCAACCGTGATCGGGGATACGGTAAAAAAGACTTTGCTTACAAGCGCAAATTGTGTGCTAACTCTCTGAAATCGAGACTATAACCTGACATGCGTTGGGGGAGACGGAGATGGCAGACTTGATACATCCAAAAGCGATCGAACATCTGCCGATGTTCGTCACGCCGCCCGGGCAGTCTGACCTTCTGTTCAATTTCGTCGTGGTGTTCCTGCTGCTCGCAATCTTCGGGATCGGCACGCTCTACCTGCGCCTGCATGCCCTGCCCGAGCAGATGGCCCACGGGGGGAGCAAGGCGAAGTTCGAGGTCGTGGCAGTGCTGGCGCTGATCGCGCTGTTTACGCACAATCATCTCTTCTGGATCGCGGGGTTGATCTTGGCTCTGGTGGATCTGCCCGACATCTGGTCGCCGCTCAGATCGATCGCGCGTTCGCTGGAGAAAATGTCGGGCCGCGAACCGGAGCCGGAGCTGGACGCCCATGGGCACGTCCGTGTCGATCACCCTGTTGTTCCCGAGCCGGCGGCGTCGGCTGTCGAAACCAGGGTCGAGCCGACCTCGAATGATGGGAGGGCATGAGCCATGTTCGAGTTCCTGCTTTGCTCGATGCTGACCATCCTTCCCGACTATCTCTTTCGCCGGTATGTCCAGGGCAAGAGGTTCGGCCACGAAATCACGCTCTATTCCGTCTGGTTCGAACTTCGGTACGGCATCACCGCCTGTCTGATGCTGACGCTGACATTGATCACCCTGGTGTTCTATTTCCATCCGTCGACCAAGAACGTCACCTCGGTGTTCCGCACCGTTACCATTCTGCCGGAGACGGGCGGGCGTGTGGCCGAGGTCTATGTCCAGCGCCATCAAATGGTGGAGGCTGGTGCGCCGCTGTTCAAGCTCGACAGTACCGAACAGGAAGCGGCGATCGAGCTTGCACGTCGGCAGATTGCCGAGGTCGAGGCCGAAACCACGGTGGCGCAGACTGAGCTTGCCGCCGCCGACGGGCTGATCCAGCAGGCGCAAGGCGCCTTTCTTCAGGCACAGGACCAGCTCGAGACCCAGACGGAGCTGATGCGCCGCAACCCCAATGTCGTGGCTCCGCGTGAGATCGAGCGGCTGCAGGTGGCGGCTGACGGCCGCAGGGGAGCGGTCGACGCGGCCACTGCCAACAAGCGCACGCTGGAAACGAAGATCGCGTCGCTGCTGCCATCGCAGAAGGCAAGCGCCGAGGCAGCCCTCAAACAGGCTCAGGTGGAGCTCGACAAGACCACCGTGCGCGCCGGCTTTTCCGGCACGCTGCAGCAATTCACGCTCAGGGTCGGCGAAGTCGTCAACCCGATGCTGCGCCCGGCGGGCATTATGGTACCGTCTGAGGCCGGTCGCGTGGCGCTGATCGCCGGGTTCGGCCAGATCGAGGCGCAGGTGTTGAAAGTCGGCATGATTGCCGAGGCCACCTGCGTCGGCAAACCCTTCACCATCATCCCGATGGTGGTGACGGAGGTGCAGGCCGTGATCGCCGGCGGACAGCTGAGGGCGAGCGATCAACTGATCGACCTCTCGCAACTGGCGGCGCCCGGCACGATCACCGTTTACCTTGAGCCGCTCTATCCCGGCGGCCTCGAAGGGCTTCCACCGGGCAGCAGTTGCATCGCCAACGCTTACACCAACAGCCATGACGAGTTGGAAGCACCCGGCACCAGCACGCTGCGCGGGATCTATCTGCACGTTGTCGACACGGTCGGCCTGGTGCATGCGATGATCCTGCGTATGCAGGCGCTGATGCTGCCGGTGCAGACACTGGTGCTCGGCGGGCACTGACGGTCCGCCGCATCTGTTGACGGCAAAACGGCGCGGCGCGTGTTCGCGCCACCTTTTCCGTCGGTCGGCACGCGGGAGGGGCTAGAGCGTTTCCGGTTTAAACGGAGTCACGGACACGCTCTATCTCTTTGTTTTTGCGCATTCCCTGACGGAAAACCGCTTCGCACTTTTCCTGGAAATGCTCTAGGTGGATATGCGGCGCGCCCTGGCAACGATCCGGCGGGCATGACCAAACGCACCGGAGCGCAATTCTTGTGCCGCTTCGCAACGCCATTTCCATTCTTGCAAAATAGCGAACAGTCGGTTTGTCGCCAGTCCTGTGTCGGCGCCGGCAGGGACAAGCGGCCGCATCATGCGTCCGTGTTTTTGGCCGCCTTTGCCCGGCTGCCCGAAGACGCCTTCTTCTTCGCCTTGGCCTGGTTGTAGTCGATGGCGGCGCGGACGAGGTTCTGCAGCGCGCGCTCGTCGATCTCGTCACCTTCAAAGACGTCGATCGCGCGCCAGACCTTGCCGCCAAAGCCGTTGTTGAACAGATTTTCAGGGTCCGGCAGGCTCGCGCCGTGAGAGAAGGTAAGCTTCACCTTATCCTTGTGGGCGTTGCCGACCGCGATGATGCCATCGCGAGACCACACCGGGCTTCCCATCCACTTCCATTCCTCTGCTATCTCCTTGTCTGCTCCAAGGATGCTTTTGCGCAGGCTGGCGAGTGTCTTGCCGCGCCAGTCGCTAATCCCGGCAATCAACTGGTCGATGTGTTCCGATGCATTCATTGGGCCTCTATCCTCCGACTTCCGGCTCCGTTTCTTCCGCCGGCAAAAACTGCGCTTACTTTGCTCGTGCCAGAAACGCCGTCCTGGCTCCTCGACTGCTTGGGCGGCGCAATTGCCACCGCACAATGCCTCAAATCGGAATCGATTCAAGGTATTATGCAGCGGGATTAATGTGTTGCGGCGTGAAGCGCAGCGCCGTCGTTTCCGCAACGGGAGGACACCGCGTGACGCCATTTTCCGGCTTGCGCGGCAATATGGTGCGGGCGGGCGCTAGGTCGAGGGGGCAGCATGAATTGCAACGATAGACCATCCCATACAACGAGCGGCCGTTGCGCCGCACAGGTGCTGCCACCCGCGTCTGCGTGCGCTTGCGAACGCGCTCACTGCCGCGATGTCGGTTAGTTGCCTGACGGCACCGGCATCGTCCACGGTTCCCAGACTTCGTCGGGCCCGCCGCCGTGACGCCGGTAGAAGCGTTTGGCCGGGGCGTTGCCGGCAAGCACGGTCCAGTTGATGCGCGGCGCGCCGATTTCGGCGGCGTAGCGCTTCAGCGCTTCGATGAGGGCAGCGCCCGCGCCTGAAGAGCGCGCGGTTTCCTCGACGAACAGTTCCTTCAAAACCACCGTTGGCTTCAGGTCATAGGTCCAGGGAATGACATACTGGACGGCGATGCCGACGACGCGACCGTCGAGCTCCGCCACGAAGACCCCGAAGCGCGGGCTGTCGCAAAGGCCGTGGTCGATCAGGTCCCGCTCAGTGACGGCAAACTTGTCGATATAGCCTTCGAAGACGGCAAGACCGCGCATCAGCGCCAGCACCGTGGCGACATCGCGATGCTCGAATGGGCGCGTGGAAATGGCAATCGTCATAGGGCTCCTCAAGGGGGCTGGCAGGGGTGATCCTGCCGGCTACCTTGGCGTGTTTGCGCCGATCCGCCAAGGTGGCCGTTTGGTGGAGTGCATGGATACGCGCACAATCGAATCCGGCCCGGGGAGCCAGCGATGGCCCGCCTGATCCGCGGGCCATCTGCATCGCAGGAGTAGCGCTCAGGCGGCAAGCAGCAGCCGGGGTTCGCCGGGGGCGGCGCCTGAAGCGAAGGCCAGGCCTTCGTCTTCCCAGCCGGTAATGCCGCCGATCATGATCTTCACCGGTCGTCCGAGCCGGGCGATCTTCAGCGCCGCCTGGTCGGCGCCGTTGCAATGCGGCCCAGCGCAATAGGGGACGAACAGGGTGTCGGCCGGCCATTCGGCCAAACGCTCTGCGCTGATCTCGCGGTGGGGCAGGTGGATCGCGCCCGGCACATGGCGGCGGGCATAGGCGGCCTCGGTTCCGACCACGTGCAGCAGCACGAAATCCTGTTCGCCCTTCTTCAGCGCGGCGGCAACGTCGGAGCAATCGGTCTCGACGCTCAGGCGGCGGGCGAAATGGGCAATGGCGATCTCGGGTGCTGCGGCCTGGGTTTCGGTGACGTAGCTCATCTTTCTCTCCTGTGGCTCTGGCCTTGGGCGGTTGACGAGGAGGGTTGTAGCAATGTCGGAAAGGGGCTGGCAGATGGCAGGTTTGCCATATATGCTCAAGATCATGCCAAAACCGTCTGTCACATCGCCATCACCAGCCAATCCATTCGTCGTCGCTCTCGCCTATGATGGTCTCTGCACCTTCGAGTTCGGCGTGGCGGTGGAGATGTTCGGCCTGCCCAGGCCTGAGATGGGCGAGGGGTGGTATTGCTTCGCCGTTGCGGCGATCGAACCGGGGGAACTGAGGGCCACCGGCGGCATCAGGCTGACGGCCGATGGCGGGCTCGATCTCCTGGCTGAGGCCGGAACCATCATCGTGCCCGGCTGGCGCGGTGCCGATACCCCGGTGCCTGAAGCCCTGTGCCAGGCCCTGCGGGCGGCACATGCGCGCGGCGCGCGGGTTCTCTCCATCTGCTCCGGCGTCTTCGTGCTGGCGGCGGCCGGTCTGCTCTCTGGCCTCAGGGCAACGACCCATTGGCGCTACACCGACAAGCTCAGGGCGCTCTACCCTGATGTCGAGGTGGTGCCCGACGTGCTCTATGTCGACAGCGGCGCGGTGCTGACGTCTGCCGGCAGTGCCGCCGGCATCGATCTCTGCCTGCATCTCATTCGCCGCGATTTCGGCAGCGAGGCGGCAAACAGGGTGGCGCGGCGCCTCGTCGTGCCGCCACACCGCGATGGCGGGCAGGCGCAATTTATCGAAAGGGCGGTGCCGGAAGTGCACGAGAGCGCGCGCCTCGGGCCCTTGATCGACCGGATGCGCGCGCGGCTCGGTGAGGATTTCTCGATCGCGGCGCTGGCGAAAGCAGCGGGCATGAGCGAACGCACCTTCCTGCGCCGCTTCGAGGCGGCCACCGGCACAACGCCGGCGCGCTGGCTGCTTGGCGAGCGGCTGGCGCGGGCCCGGCAGTTGCTGGAGGAAAGCACTGTTGGCATGGAACAGGTGGCCGAAGGCTCGGGCTTCGGCTCGACCCAGACGCTGCGGCATCACTTTCGCCAGCAGCTTTCGACGACGCCCGCCGCCTATCGCGCCATGTTCGGGCGGGTGGCAGCGCAAGCGGGTGCGCCGGCCGAGGTCGCGGCCGAGTAGCCGGACCGCGCCCTGCTGCCACTACGCCTCCGACGGGGCAAGTTCGCTGCCGTTCCTGCGGAAGTACGACTTGAAGAACACGGCGTCCGGCGCCGAGACGATGACCCGGGCGACGATCGCCGTTGCCGCTATGGCAAAGACTAGGCGACCGAAGAACACGCTGGTGAAATCGGCGCCGAGGGCAACCACGACCAGCGTATCCTCCACCAGGCTGTGGCCAAAGCCCATGAAGACGCACGCGAGGAAGACCTGGCGCGGCTCGACATTCGCCTCGCGTGCCTCACGGATCAGCAGCGCGCCGCCATATGAGATCCCCAAGAGTACGCCGACGGCGGCAAACGGCACCGTCTGCGGCTTTATGCCCGCAAGGCGGAAGAGCGGCGCCATGCCCCGGTTCAGCCAGCCGAGGAGGCCCACCAGCTTGAGGATCTCGATCGTCCAGCTCAAGGCCAAGAGCACGACGAGCATGGTGGCGAGCGTCTTCAGCGTGCTGAGCGCGAAAGCGATCCAGCCGGAGCCTTCGTTGACCGGTATCCATGTGGGGTTGAGCGGCGTGGCGAGCCAGCCGGTTGCCGCGAAGACCTGGTGTAGCAGTGCCGCGAAGATGAGGCCGCCGCCGATCCTGAGCGCCCCTGTGACCAGGAAGCCAGGGCCTGCTTTTTGGATGATGCGCTGTTCGATCGGGATGGCGTGGGCCACCAGCATCAGCGCCGAAAAGATGGTCATGTCGGCGGTCGTCAGTTCCGAAACCGGCACCAGCGCAAAGACGACCACGACCGCGCCCCAGATGCCGACCAAGAGGCCGGTGAGCCAGGCGAAGGCGAGCTCGGGCGGCAGCCCGACGAGCGTCATCAGCGGTTCGAAGGCCGGTGCGACCGCCCGGATCACGCCGAGTTCCTGCAGGACATGGGTGACGATCGTGACGGGAACGATGATGCGCACCAGGTCCCAGTAGATTTCGAGAGTGGCGAGCGTCTTGCGGTAGAGGATGATGTGAACGGTCATGGCGATGCCTCCTTGAATGGGTTGTCCAAGGACTAGCGCGGGGCCATTCGCAGTTGTGGTCAAAATATGCGAATATGTGCAATAAAATTGCACGCGCATAAATTGGGGGATGGAATGGATCGGATCGACAGAAAGCTGCTCAAGCTGATGCAGGAGGATGCGTCGCGAACCAACGCTGATCTTGCCACCGAGGTCGGGCTGTCGCCGTCGAGCTGCCTGCGGCGCATCAGGCGCTTAAGATCCGCTGGTATCATCGACCGCGTCGTTGCCGTTCTCAATCCCGCAAAAGCGGGCCGAGGGGTGAAGGCGATCATCACCGTCGAGCTGGAGCGCCACGGCGAACAATATGTGCGCCGTTTTCTCGATATGGTCGCCGCCGAGGCGGCGGTGACCCAGGCCTATAGCGTCAGCGGCGCGACCGATGCGCTTCTGATGCTGCGCCTGAAGGACATGGACGAACTCGACGCGCTCACCGAGCGACTGTTCGGGGAAGGGAGCAATGTCGCGCGATACTACACCAGCTTCGTGATCCGCACCGGCAAGGAGACGACGGCAATCCCGCTTTGAAGCTTCGATGTAACTGGACGAGCTTCGCAGGCACTGCACCCCGATCTGCGGCATCAAACGAAGGCGCCGGGGCGATCTACTCCGGCGCGCAACAACGGCGTTGCCGCTATGGTCATTTGACCGCGGCGTTGCCGCCATCGGCGTAGAGCGCGGTGCCGGCAACGAAGCTTGCCATCGGGCTTGCCAGGAATAGCGCCGCCCGGGCGATTTCCTCCGGTTGGGCGATCCGCTTCATCGCATGCAGGCCTGCGGCCCATTCCTTCTGCTCCTGGCTGCCGGCAGCCGGCGTGTCGACGCCGCCCGGGAGCAGGGCATTGGCGCGGATGCCGCTCGCGCCATAGTCGGCGGTGATGCCCTTGACCAGCCCCATCAACCCCGCCTTGGAGGCGCCATAGGCGCCCATGCCGGGGATGCCGACGCTGGTGCCGACGAAGGTCGAGGTGAAGACCAGCGATCCGCCGCCGCGCTTGAGCATTGCCGGGATCTGGTGGCGGGCGCCGAGGAAGGCGGAGGTGAAGTTGGCGGCCAGCACCTCCTGCCATTCTGCGGCCGTGATCTCGGCAAGCGGCCTGACCGCGCCGACGGCGCCGGCATTGTTGACGGCAATGTCGAGGCCGCCGAACCGGCTGATGGCGGCCTCAATCAGCCGGGCATGGGTATCTTCGTCAGCGACATCGCCGCTGACGGCGATCGCTTCGCCGCCCTCGGCACGGATAGCCTCCACCACGGCATTGAGTGGTGCTTGGGTGCGGGCGTTCAAAACCACCTTCGCGCCTTCGGTGGCGAAGAGTTCTGCGACCGCGCGGCCGATACCCGACGACGCGCCGGTGACGATTGCGATCTTATCTTGCAGCATGGACATGGACTTGCTCCTCTTGGTTGAGGCGCACTGAGTATCGCCGACAAGAAGCAGCGCCCACCCGATTTGCGATGGGGACAACTGAATGATGGTGGTCATCGAAAATTTGAAGGGTCGGTCCGGATGTCAGGGTTGAGCGGATCGAAGCGTAGCATCTGCCACGATCTCGTGTTTGCCCTGCACCCTGGAAAGTTCGCCGCGGCAAAGATGACTGCTCAAGCACCTGCATGTTTCCTTTACTCCTATCCGATCAAAGGGCAAAAACATGCAGTCAATCAAAGTGCTACAGCGACCTTGGCGCATCCTAAAAGACGCGCGGCGCTGTAGGGCCGACTATCCTTCACATTCATCGGAAGAAGAAAAACCAGACGGCAAAAGCCAGCATCCAAACCAGGACATAGTAGAAAGCTTGACCCTCGATCATGGCGGCGATCCCCATTCACCGATCGAGGGCATATTAGCATTGATGCAACCGAAGGGTAAGCGGGTGCGCGCTTCAGTGCCCGCCTAGAGCATCCTGCTTTCAAGTGGAATCGCTGAAAGCGGATAAGATGCTCTAGGATCAAAGTGCTAGAGCGTCCTTTGTGCGTTCATCTGAACGCACGGCGCTCTAGAAGTGCGCTGAAGGTTTTCAGATCGATGTTGCCGCCGCTCAACAGAATACCCACCCGCTTTCCGCCACAGGCGATTGCCCCCTGCAAAACGCCCGCCGCGGCCAGGCAGCCGGTCGGTTCCACGACGATCTTCATGCGCTCGGCAAAGAACCGCATCGTCTCGACCAGTTGCCCATCAGTAACCGTGACGATGTCATCGACCGTGTCTTTCAGGATGGCGAAGTTGTGGTTGCCGACATGGGTGACAAGCGCGCCATCAGCGATCGACTTCGGCACCGGGATCTGAACCACTTCGCCCTTGCGCAATGATTGCTGGCCGTCGTTTCCCGCCTCGGGCTCGACGCCAACAATGGAGCAGGCGGGCAAAAGCGCCCTGGCGCTGAGCGCGCTGCCGGCAAGCAAACCGCCGCCGCCCAGCGGAACGACGAGCAAATCGATCTCCCCGACATCCTCGATCAGTTCCAGTGCTGCGGTACCCTGTCCGGCGATGACATCCGGGTGGTCATAGGGAGGGATCAGCGCTGCGCCCCGGTCGGCGGCAAGGCGCAGGCTTATCTCCGCACGATCTTCCGTATATCGATCGTAAAAGACGATCTCGGCTCCATAGCCCCTGGTCGCCGCCACCTTTATCTCCGGAGCGTCGCGCGGCATGACCACTGTCGCCGAAACACCCTGGAGTCTCGCGGCATAGGCGAGTGCCTGGGCGTGATTGCCTGAGGAAAAGGCGACGGCACCATTCTGCCGGGAGCGTGCGTCCAGCGCAGCGATGGCGTTGTACGCGCCACGGAATTTGAAAGCGCCCGCACGCTGCAGGTTCTCCGCCTTGAAAAATACGGTCGCTCCGGCTTGGGCGTCGGCAGTTCGCGATGTCAACACAGGCGTGCGGTGCGCCGCGCCGGCGATGCGTGCTCGGGCGGTCTGGACATCGTCGAAGGTCGGGATGCGCAGCGAAGCGGGTGCCGGTGCAGGATTGACCACGAGAAACCTCCATTGCGCACGCGGTGGCCCTGGGCCGAGAGGGAATTTTCCAAGGCACGGCAATGTAGCATCGCGCCGGCGTTTGCACGAGCCAGGTTGAAGAACCATTGGCGCCATCTGCCTTATGACACCGCTGACACGGGCCAGGCCGCATTGTACCGGCTTTAAGGCATCTGCTGCACAGTTCCGCGATTTTCAACAACGGCGGCCGGTGGCATAGTTTGCGCGGCTTGGCAGCGTCGCGTCAGATGGGACGCACACACGCCGCAGGACCTTGGATTTGGGATTTTCAGGCAAGGCGGGAGGGGCGGAATGCTGAAGACCTACACTGGCAGCTGCCATTGCGGCGCAGTTTACATCGAGGCAGATGTCGATCTCAGCGCCGGGACCGGCAAGTGCAACTGCACGCTCTGTACCAAGATGCGGCTGTGGTCGGTGGAGGTGGCGCCGTCGGCTTTCCGTCTGATCGCCGGCGAAGAGGCGCTAGCGGATTATCGCGGTCGCAACCCGGTCGCCCATCATTTCTTCTGCAGCCATTGCGGCGTGCGCCCGTTCGAGCGGATCGACGCACCGAACATGACGGGACACACCTATTACAACATCAACGTCGCCTGCCTCGACGGCGTCGATATCGACGAACTGATGGCCGCACCCGTCACCTACTTCGACGGACTGCACGATGACTGGGGCTCGACACCATCAGAGGTGCGGCATCTGTAGGGCTCGTTTCTGAAAATCCTGACCCCTTGTGTTACGCAGTTCTTGATGCAGCCGTCAGCTTTTGCGGGGATATTGCCTCGCGGATAATGTTGCGGCCACATGTCCCTGGTGGGGCTGCATTTCTGGAGTTGATTGATGGTGGAAAAGACGTTTCCAGAAGCCTTCCCGAGTGCACTCCGCTCCCAGTCCGCGATTGCTGTTTCAGCACTCAAACTGAATTCCGACTACGTTTCCGAACCGTTTTCGGTCAACGTTCTCGGCGAGATCCTGCACATACCTGGTCGGGTTCTTCCCTCGACAAAGCCGGAGTTTGTAGGGCTGAACCTGCAACGGCGCCAAATTGCACTGTGCATGCTGACGCGCAGTTCCGATGGCTTCGGACGTCAGGCCGCTCTGCAAGAAATCCTTCACATCAATAAGCCCTGGTCCATTCCTTTCGTCATCGCGTTGATCGGCGAATACGTCGTCGAGATCATCCATGACATCTACGCGGCTCTGCCCGACTTGGAGCGGGACGTTGTCTCAACATTTATCAAGGCAAATCCGGCGTTTTATAAGCTCACCTGTGACCGGGTGATGAGCTATTGGGACTGCTACTACCGTCGGCAGTTCCGGTGCAGCGACTACGTAGGCTTCAAGCTCTTGCGGCAACTGGACGCGCTTGCATGATTTGAAAGGCTGGAACAATGCGCCGGTCTCGTGGCCGCAACCTTGCAGCCTATATCAGGGGCTCCGGCTCCAGCGCCGCCAGCGTCTTCAAGGCAGCCAGCGTTTCGCGCAGGGCTCGATCAAGCCGTTTGTCGCGGCGCAGCACGAGGGCGAAGCGGCGCGAGAGTGGCGGCGACAGCGGTCGCACGACCAGCCGTTCGCGATCATGCGCGCGCAAGGCGATCTCCGGAACGAGCGCCGCGCCGAGGCCGACGGCGACCATCTCCTTGATCGCGGCGACGCTGCCAAGCGCCATCACCGGTTTGACGGCGGTGCCGCCGTCTGCCGCCAGCCATTCATCGGTGAGCCGGCGGGTGTTGGCGCCCGGCTCGTAAAGGATCAACGGTCGTTGCGCCAATGTCTCCGCCGTCACGGTGTCGGGGAGCGAGGTCTCCGCCGGAGCGATGGCGACGAAGCGCTCGTCGAAAAGCGGGGTGACTTCGAACATGCGGCCGGAGACGGGGAGGCTGACCAGCCCGATGTCGAGCAGATTGTCGTCGACAGCCCTGACAATGTCGGCGCTGTTGCCCGTCGCCACGGTGATGTCGAGATCGGGAAAGCGGCAATTGAGATCGGCGAGAAGCGGCGGCAGCATGAAGGCGCAAGGGGTGGCGCCGGTGCCGAGCCGCACGCGGCCGAGAACGCCCTTGGAGTGGCGTGCCACCGCGTCGACAGCCTCGTTTGTCGCGGCCTCGATGCGGCCAACATGCGCAAGCAGTTCGGCGCCGGCGGCACTTGGCCTTGCAGTGCGGCCGACGCGCTCGACGAGGCGCACGCCGAGCTGCTTTTCCAGCGCGCGCACCTGCAGGCTGATGGCCGGCTGCGTCAGCCCCAGGCGCTCCGCGGCGGCGGAGAAGCTGCCGAGTTCGGCGACCAGCGCGAAGGTTTTGAGGTAGTCCAGGTTGAGGGTTGCCATACCAAAGAAATCCTTATGCATTGCATAGAACATCCAAGCTTCATTTATAGATCGATGCCTTGCACAATGCGAGCATGATCAGCAGCAAAACATGGGTGTTCGACATGCTCAGGGAACTTGGCCTCTTTCTCGCCGCTTCGCCGCGCTCGCGGCTCTGGCAGTTGCAAAATCTGCGCGAACTGGACGCGGAGCGTCTGGACGACATCGGCGTCACACCTGCCGAAGCGTGGCAGGGAAGGCGCACCGAAAGCGCGCCGGCGTCGTCGCGAGGAACCGCAGCGACTGCGCGATATTCCGAAGCCGCGCGTGCGGGGGCGATGTAGACGACGAAAGGCATCTGCGACGGCCTCGTCGGCGCGAAAACGCGCCGCGATCTCAGGATCTTCTTGCCGCGCTCGCGGCTCTTGTTTTTTCGCTGTTCAGTTTTGCGCGGCATGCCGTAGCGCCAGCGCGAGTGCCGCGAACTGAGGGCTACGCTATCGAAAAGCCGCCAAGCTCGATTTCGCCTGGCGCGCGTACGGCGCCACCGGAGATCCACAGCGGATTTCCCACGCACTCAATCTTTCCACCCGCAACAACGACACCGTCGCCATCGTTGCATGCTACGATCGGCCTCGCCGTGCCGGTGCTGTAACGCAGCAGGTCGGGCAGGTAGGTGTCCTCGTCACTAAGATGCGGGAAGAACTCGAATGGCATGAGGTCGAGGGCATTGCCGTCCGTTATCTCCTCCGGTCTGCGGCCGATGAAGAGCGCGTCGGTGGCGATCGTCGGGCCCATGAGAATGGCGCCGGCGCTGACGCCGATGAGGATGCCGCCGGAGGGCGCCCAATTGCGGAGCGGCCCGAGCATCCCGCTTCGTTTCAGCCGTTGCAGAAATTCACCGGTGTGGCCGCCCGCGAGGTGAATGGCGTCTGAGGCGAAGAGCCCGGCGAAATCTTCGGCGGGATGCGGCTCGTCGAGATCGTAGAACAGCGCGAGATCGAGATCGTGTCTGCCATAATAGGATTGGCCGGCCAGAAAGAAGCTGCGGTCCGGTTCCGGGCCGGAGGCGACATAGGCGATGCGGTTTCCGCCGCCGCGGGCCTTCAGCAAGTCCACGAGCCGGAGGTCGATTGCCGAACATTCGGGGAAAAGCTGGTCGCTGTAGAATATGAGGTTGAGCAAGTAATCCTCTTGGTTTGTCAAGCGATCCGGTCAGAATGCAAAGATTGGCAAAGTCTCGGTGGCTACATGATGCCGCTTCAACTCTCGTCATACGGCTGTGTGAAGCGTTCCCCGTTGAAAGTGTGTGTACAGCATCTGCAAGTGGGCTTCATATTGTCGACGGTGAGCGTCGGGTCCACCAATGCCAGGTGCTTGTTCTCATCAACATATAGGCCGCTGTAGTATGAGCTCTCGCCGAGGCGCACATACGGCTGTCGTTCATCTTCGCTTCGGGCGACCAGCCAAAAGATGGGATCAGAGCGATCAATCCGAGCGACGGCTTCGCTGTAGGTTTCGTTCCAATCGTTGCCAACGCGTGAAAGGAGAAACCGGAACAGCGGTGTGTAGTCCAATCCATGCCGGTGGTGAGAGTGCATCGAGCCGTTATGAGACAGATCCAGTTTGACGGCCTTTGTGCCTCGTGACTCTCGCCACTCGCCGCCGTCACCGTGCCGCACACCGTGCGTTCGGGTGTTCACCTTGCGATAAAGCGGTTTCTTGCGTTGCATGCCGAGTGCTAAATGCGCCTGATAAGGGATTTCGCGTTGTTGTTGCATGACACAAGAGTGTCGGCAATGGGCGGATTTCGTTGAAAAATCTCCGCTTGCCTCAATCGGCACTGAGTGCCACCGCCGGCTGCAGGCGGGAAGCATTGCGGGCGGGGAGGAAGCCGAAGACGAGGCCAGTCAAAAAGGCGCAGGCGAAGGCGAGTGCGACGGGGCCGAGCGTGAACGAAACGGGCATGCCGAACTGGCCGGCGAGCGCTCCGGTGCCGAGACCGAGGACGACGCCGAGCGTGCCGCCGATCGCCGAGACGACCAGCGCCTCGATGATGAACTGCAGGAGGATGTCACGCTGGCGCGCGCCGGTTGCCATGCGCACGCCGATTTCGCGGGTGCGCTCGCTGACCGAGACCAGCATGATATTCATCACGCCGATGCCGCCGACGAGCAGCGAGATGGCGGCGACCGAGCCGAGAAACAGCTTCATCGTATTGGAGGTTTCGGTGAAGGCTTCGCGCACCGACGACATGTTGGTGATCTGGGTGTCCTCGCGCTTGTGCCGCTGGTTGAGAAGCGCCTGGATGGTCTGCTGCGTGATGTCGATGGCGGCCGCGTCCTTCACCTGCACGGTGATGGTGCGCACGTTGCGCTGGCCGAAGAGGCGCATGCTGCCCGTCGTCAGCGGCACGAGCACGACGTCGTCCTGGTCGTTGCCGAAGGAGGTGGCGCCCATTTCCGCCATCACGCCGATGACCTGGAAGGGGATCTTGTTGACGAGCACATACTGCCCGAGCGGATTGTCTCCTTCAGGAAACAGCGTCTTGACCACGGTCTGACCGAGGACCGCCACCGGCGCATAGGTGTCCATGTCGTCCTGGGTGAGGAATTCGCCCTGCTGTATCTTCCAGGATTTGGCGGTGGTGAACTGCGGCACCGTGCCGTTGGCACTGGTCTGGTAGTCGACATTGCCGCGCCGGACCGTGACGGTGCTGGTCAACTCGGGCACGGCGAAGGCGACATTCGGTACCTCGAGGATGGCGTCGGCATCGGCAGGAACAAGGGTGACATTGCTGCCGCCGGCGCTGCCGCGGAAATTGGCCATGCTCGGCCTGACCACCAGGAGGTCGGAGCCCATGGAGGAAATGCGGCTGAGCACGGAATCCTGCGCGCCGGTGCCGATCGCCAGCATGGCGACGACCGAGCCGACGCCGATGACGATGCCGAGCAAAGTGAGGATGGTGCGGAAGAGATTGGCGCGCAACGCCCGGAACGCCATCTTCACCGCTTCGGTGACGTCGGCGATCGCAGCCGAGCCCTCGCTCACCGTCCGGCTGAGCGCATGGGCTGCGTCCGGATTGCTGCGGCTCTTCTTGGTGCGGTCGGCGACGATGCGGCCGTCATGGATCTCGATCAGCCGGTCGGCCTGTTCGGCGACCTCGCGTGAGTGGGTGATGACGATGACCGTATGGCCATTGTCGTTCATGTCGCGCAAGAGCGCCATGACGTCGGAGCCGCTCTGGCTGTCGAGCGCGCCGGTCGGTTCGTCCGCCAGCACCACGCGGCCGCCGTTCATCAGCGCGCGGGCGATCGATACCCGCTGCTGCTGGCCGCCGGAAAGCTGGTTTGGGCGGTGGTCGAGCCGCTCGCCGAGCTTCAGCTGATGCAGCAGGGCGCCTGCGCGATCGTGACGGTCTCGTGCCGACATGCCGGCATAGACGGCCGGCACCTCGACGTTTTCCTGTGCGCTTGCGGTGGGGATGAGATTGTAGCTCTGGAAGACGAAGCCGAAGGTGCGCCGCCTGAGCGCCGCCAGTTCGTCGGTGTCGAAGCCCGACACCCGCTCGCCGTCGATGAGATAGTCGCCCTCGGTCGGCTGGTCGAGGCAGCCGAGAATGTTCATCAGCGTCGACTTGCCCGAGCCGGACTGGCCGATGATCGCGACGAACTCGCCGGCCTCGATGTCGAGCGAGACGCCATGCAGCACCTCGACGGCGAGATCGCCGTTGAAATAGGTCTTGCTGACGTGCCGGAGCGAGAGGAGCGGGGTCATGGCCGGTCTCAGAACATCGGCGGCATGCGCATGCCGCGCTGGCTGCCACGGGTGCTCGCCGCCGGGGTATCGGTGCCGGTGGCGACGACGACGGTGTCGCCTTCATTGAGGCCGCTCGTGATCTCGGCGTTGACGCGGTTGCGGATGCCGACGTCGACGGCGCGGGTTTCGGGCGCGCCCGAGGGTGTGACCACGGTGAGCTCGGCGCTGCCGCCGGCAGCGCCTGCCTTGCCACCGGCGGCGTTCGCATTGCCGCCACGCTTGCCGGCCGCTTGGCCGCCATCCTTCTCGCCGGTCATGCGCAGCGCAGCACTCGGCACGATCAGCACGTCCTTGGCTGATGACTGAACGAAGAACACCTGGGCGCTCATCGACATCATCAACTCGCCATCAGGATTGGGAACGTCGAACAGGGCGTAATAAAGCACGACGTTGTTTGCCGTGTCCGGCATCGGCTGGATCTGGCGCAGCTTGCCTTCGAAGCGTTTTCCCGGCTGGCCGAGCAGGGTGAAATAGGCGTCCATGCCGACCTTGAGCTTGCCGACATCGGCCTCAGACACCTGCGCCTTGACGGTCATGGTCGAGAGATCGGCAATGGTGACGATGGTCGGCGTCGTCTGGTTGGCGTTCAGCGTCTGGCCTTCCTTGGCCGGGTTGGCGACGATGGTGCCGCCCATCGGCGCGAAGATCTTGGTGTAGCCGAGATCGACCTTGTCGCCGGCAAGGGTCGCCTGCTGCTTGCGGATCTGCGCTTCGATGGCGTTGACGTCGGCCTCGGCGGCGGCAAGATCGGCGATTGCCTGGTCGAGCGTCGACTGGGCGATGCTGTTGGCGGCGACCAGATTGCGCTGGCGATCGATATTGGCCTGTTTCAACACGAGCTGGGCCTTCTTCGACACGAGCTGCGCCTGGAGATTGGCAAGCTCGGCCTGGTCGATCTCGATCCGGTTTTCGATGGTGGCGGGGTCGATTTCGGCAACGAGCTGGTTCTGCTCGACCTTGTCGCCGATATCGAAATGCAGGGCCTTCAACTGGCCGGAGACCTGGGCGCCGGCATCGACCGATTTGACCGCATCAAGTGTGCCGACGGCGGTGACGCTGTTTTCGATGTCGCCGCGCATAACGGCCTGGGTGACCATGGCAGCCCCGGTCGGATTGGTCGCATAGCGCGTCCAGCCATAATAGCCGGCGCCGAGGACGGCGAGGACGACGGGGATCCACAGCCAGGTGCGCGTGCGTCGCTTGCGCCGGATGGGGGTGGCACCGGGAATGAAGGTGACGTTGGGCGTCGCTTCCTCGCGTGCGGTGGTCTCGGTGCGTGCCGTCTTGCCTGTCTTGTTCATGCCCATACCCGGCCCCATACCTGGCCTTGCCAGCGCCATCGTTCCAGGCGCGATTCATCCTAGCAGCAAATAGGCACAAACGGCCGGAGCGGGAAGCATTGAGATCATTATATTATTGTAATGTTTTGGCTGCGGGGAGGCGGAGTGCTCCCCGCAACCAGGATGCCCCTGGTGTTACCCCTTCAGCCCCGAGACCGTCAGATGCGGGATTGGAACGCCGGCGAGGCGGCGGCCTGGCTCGAGATCGTCGGCGCCAGCCACCGCAGCGAGCGGATTGCAGCGATCTTCTCCGCCCGGCTGGCGCGGGGGACCGAGGCGCTCGCGGCAGTTTTGCAGCGGTTGGGTGGCGATGGCGTGAGCGAGGGCGGGGCGCGCGTCCACGCGCAAGCCTTGCTCGCCGGTTTGGAGGGGCTATCGCTGGTTCAGCTTCTGGAGCGTTCAGCGGATGATGCTGGCCGGGCGCAGGCGGTACGCATTCTGGTGCGCGGCATCCTTGGCGGCGTCATTCCAGCCCACCGGCGCACCGGCGCCTGAGGCGCGGGCGCGCTTCAAAAGCCTTGCGAGATTTGCGCTGGCCTCAGGCGGGAAGAGGGGACGCGGCTGTCCTCTGCGCTCAGGTTGCGAGGATCTGGCGACAAGCTCGCCACACTCGTTGTAGAAGATGCCGGCAGGCGGATCAGGGGTACAAACGCCGAGCCCCAGGCGCATGAATGCGGTCCTGCCTGGCAAATGCCTCCAATGACCGTTGACGGCCTGAAGGAGACTTCTTTCGTTGTTCCCGACCAATGAATATGGTTGCCTCATAGCCGAGGATATCGACCGTCATGAAACTTGCCCACATCAACTTGGTAGCCCGAAATGCGGAAGCGCTCGCAGCGTTCTACATGAATGTCATGAAATGCGAATCCCTTCGTGAACCCAAGATGGTGTCCGGGGAAAAAGTGTCGCGCGGCAATGGTATTTCGAACTCTGAGATATATACGATCTGGCTGACATTCCCCGAACTCGAACGCCCATTCTTGGAGATACATGAGCACAAGGTCACTCATGATCGAGACCAGCCAAGGGTGAATGAGCCCGGTTTCGGGCACCTGTCATTCCAGATGGAAGATATCAGCGTGGTGCTCGCGGAAATCATCCAAGCCGGCGGGGCGCAGATCGGCGAAATCACGGACTTTGGGACGCCGGATAAGCCATTTCTTATTGCTTATGCGCGCGATCCGGAGGGAAACGTCCTTGAGCTTGAGCAGATAGGTAATCGACCGAGATGCTGACGACCGCTTGTGGAGCCCAAACCGGTCATTGGGCTGCCGCAAAAATCAGTCTCGAAGCACAGGCCTCTGCGGCAGATAAATCTTGATTTCTCCCGACGTTTTCGCCCTATTGCGCAAGCAATGCGAGGTGCCGTGTTGCGAGTCTGGGGGAAGGCTCTGAAGGTGCCCCGCGAAACTGGAAGGTCTTTTCCTCTCGAAGGCCCCTTGAAACAGGATCGCGCTGATGAAGCTGGTGACCGGTAACTCGAACCGCGCCCTGGCCCAGGCTATTGCCAGCCACCTGGAACTTCCCCTCATAGACTGTACGGTCAAGCGTTTCGCCGACCAGGAAATCTACGTTCAAATCCATGAGAATGTGCGCGGCGAGGACGTGTACATTCTCCAGTCAACGAGCGCCCCCGCCGACGGCAATCTGATGGAGTTGCTGATCCTGACCGATGCACTGCGCCGCTCGTCTGCCCGCCGGATCACGGCCGTGATCCCGTATTTCGGCTATGCTCGCCAGGATCGCCGCGCCACCGGCCGCACTCCGATCTCGGCCAAGCTGGTCGCCAATATGATTGCCGGTGCAGGTGTTAACCGCGTCATCACCGTCGATCTCCATACCGACCAGATTCAGGGCTTTTTCGATATACCGACCGATAATCTTTATTCAGCGCCGGTGATGACCCGCGATATTGAAAAGCACTACGACACCAAGAACTTGACGATCGTTTCGCCCGACGTGGGCGGCGTGGCGCGGGCTCGCGCCATCGCCAAGCGCATTGGTGCCGATCTTGCCATTGTCGATAAACGGCGACCCCGCGCCGGTGTCTCGGAAGTGATGGGCATCATTGGCGATGTGTCCGGGCAAAGTTGTCTTCTGATCGACGACATCGCAGATAGCGGCGGCACGCTGATCAATGCGGCGGAAGCCCTGCTGGAGGCTGGTGCCAAGGAGGTTTCTGCCTACATCACCCATGGTGTGCTTTCCGAAGGCGCCTGTGAACGCATTGGCGCCAGCAACCTCAAGGAATTGGTCGTGACCGATTCCATTCAGGAAACCGAAGCTCACCGCCAGACCGCCAATATCCGACGCGTCACAATTGCGCCGCTGATCGGCGAAGCCCTCGCTCGCACCGCCAGGGAGCAAAGCGTTTCAACCCTTTTCAACTGATCCGGCTCATGGCGCGATTGCAACCGTCAGCCAAGATCACGCTCGTTTTCCGGGCATGCAGTGCGCAGCGTTCCCACGCGGCCCGGCTTGGCCCGTCCGTTGCAATTGGCGCTCACGCGACTATTTTCGTATGCTTCGCCACCCTCCTGTCAGTGACACGCCCGGGAGCAAGTCATGTGCCGGAATATCAAACCCTTGTTCAATTTTGATCCGCCTGCGACGAACGAGGAGATTCGTGACGCCGCGCTACAGTTCGTGCGCAAGGTGAGCGGCACGAACAAACCATCGAAACGCAATGAGGCTGCGTTCGAGCGCGCGGTCAATTCAGTCGCGGCATGCGCCCGCGAGCTGCTGGATTCGCTGGAGACTTCTCAACCCCCTCGCGATCGCGAGGAAGTCGCGGCAAGGGCGCGCGCGAGAACAGCGGCCCGGTTCGCGTAAGGGGAGTCCTGTCACGCACCGGAGATCGACGGGAGCTCTTTCACAGTCACCGCACCAGCGACGAAGCGATCTGCTTCGCATCAGGCGGGATCGCCTTGCGGTCTGGCGAGAGGGCCGCGAACCGGAATGCGAACGGCCAGCCGCGCGGAAATCGGCGGCGCTGGACTCGTTGCCGTCGACAGGGCTTAATGCTGCGCGGGGATGGCGGGATTGCCGGGGGCGATTATGGGATCACCGCAGCAGATGACTGATGACGGCGATGTTCTCGATGCTGTCGTCATCGGGGCCGGCTGGGCCGGCCTGGGTGTCAGCTATTGGCTGGCACGACGGGGCCTGCGCCACAGTGTCTTGGAGCGGGGCCGCATCGGAGAGACCTGGCGCACACAGCGATGGGACTGCTTTCGGATGAATACTCCCAATGTGCAGACCGTCATGCCGGGCGACTGCTATGACGGTCCGGATCCGGATGGTGCCATGACGGGCGAGCAGTTCGTCGCTCTGCTTGAGGATTTCGCCCGGCGCAACACGCTGCCGATCGAACCGGATACCGCGGTAAGCGAACTCGCGCACGAGAATGGCGCCTATCGGCTCACCACTTCACACGGCACGCTTTGGGCGCACAACGTTATCGTCGCAAGCGGCTGCTTGAATTGCCCGGTGCGCCCGGTCTGGGCGCCCGCGTTGTCGCCGGCTCTCCATCAGATCGACGCTTCCGGCTACCGCAGCACTGCTGATTTGCCAGATGGATCGGTACTGGTGGTCGGAAGCGGCCAATCGGGTGCTCAGATCGCCGAGGAATTGGCGGAAGCGGGCCGAAAGGTCTTCCTTGCGACCAGTCGTGTCGGGCGGCTCCCGCGGCGCTACCGGGGTCGCGACATCATGGTCTGGCTGCTCGAAAGCGGGTTTCTCGACGTGCGGCGAGAGGAGGTCATTCGACTTGCGGGACGCATCCCGCCGCGCGGTGTGCTCGGCTCGGTGCATACGATAAGCCTTCAGGCGCTGAGCGCCCAAGGTGTCGCGCTTCTTGGGCGTCTCACCGGCATCGAGGATGGCGGCAACCTCTCGTTTGCCGACGATCTCGAAGCGAATGTCCGCTTTGCGGATGAAGCCTCCGACACTGTCAAACGCCATGTCGACGACTATATCAGCCGCGCCGGGATCGATGCGCCCCCTGCCGAGCCCGACCCGGCGGAGACGGTCGCGCTGCGTCGACAGAACCCGCCGATCGGTTCGCTCGATCTCTCCCGCTCCGGCATAGCGAGCGTGGTGTGGTGCACCGGGTTCAAGGGCGATTTCAGCTGGATGAGGCTTCCCGGTGTGCTCGACAGCGCGGGACAGCCTGTTCATGAGGATGGCGTGGCCGCCCTGCCGGGCCTCTATTTCGCAGGGCTGGACTTCGCCTCCACACGCAAGTCAGGCATCATCCTGGCGATCGCCGAGGAAGCGCCTCGCCTTGTCGACCATATCGCGGGGCATTCGTGACCGCCTTCGGCATGGTCAAGAAGTTCCTGACGGTCAGGGCCGGGATCAGAGGCCGACAGATTGTCAGCCGCTGTTTTGCGCCGCCACCACCAGTGTCACGTCTCGCCCCTTGGCGACGTTCCGACTGGGCGAAGGCAATGGTCTCCAGGGATCAGCCAAGGACTTCGCTTCTGCGCGGGAATGTCTGCCATCGATTACCGCTGGAAGCAGTGCGTCCACTTCCGGCCCGAGCCAGTCGAAGATAAGCGAGGACCTGAATGTCTGCTGGTGGCGCATGGTTGCCATCGCACCAACGCCGGCAAGCGCGCAGCGGCATGCAGAGATTGCGTCGCTGTCGTGCCGGAAATAGCGGGTGTCCCTGAAACTCGGAGCGTTGGTTAAGCACAAGATCACGACGACATCCTTCTATCCCGCGGGGCGTCGAGCTCTTCCAGTTTTGCATCCTCAGCCCATGAGGATCCACATCCGCTGCCGCTGTCGAAATTTCGCCCACTCGACAAAATCGCCTTGACGCTTCCGTCGCGCTTGATTAGAACACTGCGAACCGTACCGTACGGTACTCAAATGGGTGGAGCCAGGTGCAAAGCGTTGCTGCGACAAAAGAGGCGAATGCCGGGAGCGGCCTGACCGAGCGTCAGGGTGTCGTCCTCGAAGAGGCGTTGCGTCTGCTTGTTGACGGCGGCGAGAAGGCGCTGACGACCGCCGGTGTCGCGCGGGCTGCCAACTGTTCGAAGGAAAGCCTCTACAAGTGGTTCGGCGATCGCGACGGGCTGTTATCGGCGATGATCGGTTTCCAGGCGAGCAAGGTGCGCACGCTGGATGTCGCCGCGAGCGCGCTCGACGCCGAAAGCCTGAGCCGGCATCTGGTTGTCTTCGCCAAGGATCTGCTCGAGGTTCTTGCCGGCGACGTGTCGCTGGCGCTGAACCGGCTGGCGATCGGCCAGGCGAGCCGCGAAGGCTCCAAGCTCGGCCACATGCTGCAGGAGCGCGGACGCCGGCAGATCGGGCGGCGTGCTGCCGCTCTGCTGGAGGCCGGCCGCAAGGCGGGGCTGCTCGCGTTTGACGATGCCGACGAAGCCTATGGCGCGCTTTACGGGCTGGTCGTTTCCGACTGGCACCTGAAGATGCTGCTCGGCGAAGAGGCCGGCGAGATGAAAAAGAGTTTCGGCCGCAAGGCGGAGCAGGCGGTCAGCGCCTTTCTCACGCTCTACGGCCGGAAGGTTTAACGGCGGGGGAGATCTCCGCCTGCAGCGCCGCGTGTCGAAGACACGCAAAGGTCGCTGCGGAACTGAAATTGCAGCGGCGCGTGTCGAAGACACGCAAAGGCCGCTGCAGAACTGAATTGCAGCGCCGCGTGTTGAAGACGCGCAAAGGCCGCTGCAGAAACGGAATTGCTGCATGGCGCCTGGATCGATCCCGGTTCAGGCATCGTGCAGCGGAAATACAACTGATAGCAACGGGAAGGACCATTCAAATGCGCGTCTATTACGATCGTGATGCCGACATCAACCTCATCAAGTCCAAGAAGGTCGCCATCGTCGGCTACGGCAGCCAGGGCCGCGCCCACGCGCTGAACCTGAAGGATTCCGGCGCCAAGGAAATCCGCGTCGCGCTGAAGCCGGGTTCGCCAACGGCTGCCAAGGTCGAGGCCGATGGCCTCCAGGTTCTTTCGGTCGCCGAAGCTGCCAAGTGGGCCGACCTGATCATGATGGCAACGCCGGACGAACTGCAGGCCGAAATCTACACGGCTGACATCGCCGGCAACATCCGTGACGGTGCTGCCATCGCATTCGCACACGGCCTCAACGTTCACTTCGGCCTGATCGAGCCGAAGGCGACGCTCGACGTCGTCATGATCGCACCGAAGGGCCCGGGCCACACGGTTCGCGGCGAATACCAGAAGGGCGGCGGCGTTCCCTGCCTCGTTGCCGTTCACCAGGACGCTTCGGGCAACGCCCTTGACCTCGCGCTCTCCTACGCCTGCGGCGTCGGCGGCGGCCGTTCGGGCATCATCGAAACCAACTTCAAGGAAGAGTGCGAAACCGACCTCTTCGGCGAACAGGCAGTTCTGTGCGGCGGTCTCGTCGAGCTCATCCGCGCCGGCTTCGAAACGCTGGTCGAAGGCGGCTACGCGCCGGAAATGGCCTATTTCGAGTGCCTGCACGAAGTCAAGCTGATCGTCGACCTGATCTATGAAGGCGGCATCGCCAACATGAACTACTCGATCTCGAACACGGCAGAGTGGGGCGAATACGTCACCGGCCCGCGGATCATCACGGCAGAAACCAAGGCCGAGATGAAGCGCGTTCTCACCGACATCCAGACCGGCAAGTTCACCTCGGAATGGATGCAGGAATACAAGTCGGGTGCGGCCCGCTTCAAGGGCATCCGCCGGGTCAACGACAACCACCAGATCGAAGAAGTCGGCGCCAAGCTGCGCGGCATGATGCCGTGGATCGGCAAGAACAAGCTGGTCGACAAGGCGAAGAACTAAGTTTTAGCGATCAAATGCATAGGAAAGGCCGGGGCGCATGCTCCGGCTTTTTTCGTTGCTGCAGCAAGCGATCGTCGCCGCGCCGCCGCAGGCGGGCTCGACCATTGCGCGGCGTGCTGTCGAGGAAACGGATGCCAGGATCGACGTCGGGCGCGACCACGCCTCATGGAGGCACTTGCCTAATTCGTCCCGGTGTTCGACATTGGCCCGCTACCTCATGGAAAGCGCCCCGATGAGCCCGATGAGATCGTATCTGGCGGAACTGCGCGGTTTGATCGGAAACCGCTTGCTCCTGCTTCCCTCCGTCGCCGCCGTCATCCATGACCACGCGGGCAATCTGCTGCTGCAGGAGAAATCTTCGGGCGAGGGGTGGAGCCTGCCTGCCGGCGCTATCGAGCCCGGCGAAACGCCGCAGGAGGCCGTCATTCGCGAGGTGGTGGAGGAGACCGGCCTTACGGTTGTGCCTGCAACCATTCTCGGCGTCTTCGGTGGGCGGGAATTTCGCTACACCTATCCGAATGGCGATCACGTCGAATACATCGTCACACTGTTCGGGTGCCGGATCGTTGACGACTGCGGGGAGTGGACAGACAGCGAGACAAGATCGCTTCGATATTTCGGGCCGGACGAGATGCCGCCACTCGCATTGCCTTATCCGGTTTCCACGTTTTTCTCCCAGGGATCCAATCGCCTTGTCCGTTCACCGGGACGGTGAGGAGAGCACTGATCGACGTCACGGGAGGCAAAACATTGCGGTGAGCATGACGGTGGGTCCGTTGCGGCAATGAACGTCTTTGCGGAAGAGCTTTCCAAAAACGAAGGAAGCCGGGGCGAAAACCCCGGCTTTCCCTTTTTGAGCCAATGGCCGCTGGGCCAGATTTCAGTCCAGACTCTCGGCTTGAAGCAGCGGCGGTTGAGCCTTGCTGCAAGAGAATGGTCTATCGTAGGTCGCATTTCGGGGTGGGCATGTGCCCGGCCCGGACACTATGTGCCCGGCACCGCCGTTAGTGTGTGGCGGTGAAGGTGGTAGGCGAGACTTGCAGGGCGGCAGCGATGCGCTGCAGCTTGACGGGATCGGTATCGGCACCAAGTTCGACCTTGGAGATTTCCGTTTCCGTCAGGCCTGTGGTTACCGACATATCATCGACGGTGTAGCCGTGGGATTCACGCGAACGCTTTACAGCGGCTCCGATGCTGACACGCGAAACAGTGGCGTCGGAAGCCTTATTCAGATTTTTCTTAAAGGACATGAAGTGTCTCCTTCGTTCGTCCACCGACAAGGAGTTTCGTCGGGTGAAGGGGGCCCGAAAATATCGTGCGACTCGAATAATGAGAGGCGTTCAGGCCTCGCTAATATAGTCAGGGCGATCGCCAAGGCAAGCTGGTCCCGGCATTTTTGAGTGGACAGAGCCGCTGGGCCCTTTGGCAGGCAAGCGTCTGCCGCAATGAAAAATCGTTTGGAAACCTTATGATATAGTGCCTGAGGCGACGGGTGTGCCCGCTCAAAAAAAACTGGTGCGGGCATGACTTTTGCGGTGAAAGGAACATCGCCGGTGGCTGGCTTTGCGTCGTCACTGTCTGCGGAGGGTACTGCCGGGCAATCCTGCAGCAGACCCGCGCCCAGAGCAGGGAGCAGGCCTGCCCCGTGTCGGTCAGCGAAGGGGCGTGCAGCCCTTGACGTGAGGCGCCTTGACGCGGCCGGCCTGAAGGTCGCTCCAGAGGGGCAGGGACGGATCAGGCCCACCCAATGTCGCTTCGAAGGTGGCGCGGTTCAGCTTGACCAGGTTACCGGCCGAGGTGATGCTGACCAGCTCTTTCTTGCTGACAACGGCTATGCTGACATTCATGCGGCAGAAGAAGCGCTTGTCGCCGTTCGATGCGACCCAGCCATGCAGGCCGGCCTTGTTCTTGGTGAGTTTGCTGACCTTATAGCCCTGCTTTTCGAGCTGGGCCAAGGATTCCGCGTGGGCCAGACCCGGCATGAGGGTAAAGCCGATCAGCGTGGCTGCGAGCAATCGCTTGAATGAAATGGTCATTAAGTTTCAACCCCTGATTACAATATGACAACGTCTCCTACGGTCAAATCATGTCGAATACAACTTGGATCTGTCTTGTTGTCGAATGCCGAAATCCGCATTGGTTCTTCGCGCGGCAAGCAAGCGTCCAAGTGATGGGCGAACGGCGATCATCAGCCTTGCGCCCGATATTCCACAATGCTGGCACTTGAGCTCGCAACCGCATGATGCACCCGCTTTTGCCGACCCCGCATCCCCACAGGCCGTAAGGCGGCTTTCACGCCGGCCTTGCCATTCCCACGAATCCGGCTAAACCGAAATTCCGGCCACCTCAAAGGAAGATGTCATGCCGGATTTTTCCACACTTGCACTTTTTGCCGCCGCGTCGCTGGTGCTAACCGCCACGCCCGGTCCCGATATGCTGCTGATCGCTTCACGCAGCGTCAGCCAGGGGCAGGGGGCGGGGTTCCTCACCTATGCCGGAATCGCGCTCGGCACCTATTGCCATGCGCTTGCCGCCGCCCTCGGACTGTCGCAGCTGATCGCCACCGTGCCGATCGCCTATGAGATCGTGCGCTGGGTCGGCTGCGCCTATCTGCTCTATCTCGCCTTCAAGACCCTGCGCTCGCAGGCGATCGACTTTTCGCCGTCCGCGTCGCTGAAGCGGCTGTCACTCCGGCGGATTTTTGGCGAGGGGTTGCTCACCAACCTGCTCAACCCGAAGATGGCGCTGTTCGTGCTGGCGCTGTTTCCGCAGTTCATTCGGCCCGAAAACGGCGCGATGATCGTGCAGACGCTGGTGCTGGCGACGGTGCTGAACGGCATCGGCTTTCTCGTCAATGGCGCGGTGATCCTGCTTGGCGGCCGGATCCGCAGCCGGTTCACGTCGCCCACCCGCTTCAAGAAGCTGCCGCAATATCTGCTCGCCACCGTCTTTGCTGGCCTTGCCTGCCGGCTGGCGCTCGGGGCCAGGAACTAATACGCCTCGACCGATTGCCATTTTATGTTGACTCAATCAACAAACCGTTGTTGATTGAGTCAACTCATGCTGGATCATTTCCCATGGCACTCACCAACGATCACCCTGATGTGGCGGCGCTGCGCGCCTTCAACCGTCTCTACACCAACCGTCTGGGCCTGTTGAACGCCCATCTCGACCAGAGCCCGTTCACGCTCACCGAAGCGCGTATCCTCTACGAGCTTGCCCATCGGCAAGAGACGACGGCGGCCGAGCTGATGCGGACGCTTCAAGTCGACCGTGCCCAGCTCAGCCGCACGCTAAAGCGGTTCTCCGATCGCGGGCTGGTCGAGAAGTCGGACCATCCGGAGGGTGGCCGCCGCCAGCCGATTTCGCTCACCCCTGCCGGGCGCAAGGCGTTCACCGCCCTGGAGCAGAACACCCGCGAGGCGATCGGCAAGCTGCTGGATACATTGCCATCGACCGAGCGCAAGCGGTTGATCGCGGCCACCAGCACCATCAGCGAGATCCTTGAGGACAAGGCAGGCGGGGACTTAATGCTGCGCGATCTGAAGCCGGGCGATCTCGGCTGGATCATCCATCGCCAGACCGTGCTGTATGTTCAGGAATATGGCTGGAACCAGGAGTATGAGGCGCTGGCTGCGGGCATCCTCGCGGATTTCGTAAAATCCTTCGACCCGGCCCGCGAGGCCGCCTGGATCGCCGAAATCGACGGCCGCGTCGTCGGCTCGATCTTCCTCGTGGCCGGCGACAAGCCTGATGTGGCCAAGCTGCGGCTGCTCTATGTCGAGCCGGATGCGCGCGGACGCGGCGTCGGGGCGGCGCTGGTTGCCGCCTGCATCGAGCGCGCCCGCACTGTCGGCTATCACACGCTGGTGCTGTGGACCAACAGCGTGCTGACCTCGGCCCGGCGCATCTACGAGCGCGCCGGCTTCACGCTCACCGAGGAGGCGCCGCACCATTCCTTCGGCAAGGACCTGGTGGGCCAGACCTGGTCGCTCGATCTCGGGCAGGGGGTGAAACGGAAAGTGGCCGGCGAGCGATAAGAGGCACAGGTCTTCTGTCCGCGCCGCGTGGTTCCCATCCATCGTCCCGCATAGCGGGGCAACGGCGCGGGGCTGCGCCCCGGCGGCAGATCCGTTGTGGGTTGACGGCGGCCTATCCGCGTGCGGCGAAATCCTCCGGATCGGGCCGCCGCTTGGTGTTCCGGGCCGGAACCGAAAGCACCTCCGTCTGAAACGCAAGGCCGTGCCGGATGAGGGCGCGAACCCCGGAATAAGCGATCAGAGGGTTGAGATGGCGTCTGGCAAAGGCTATCTGGTGCCATCGCAAACGCCCCTCGGGCGAACTTTCTTCAGAAAACCACAAGGCGTATCCCGGCATGAGCCCAGAATTCCTCGTCACCCATTCCGGTGGCTTCCATGCCGATGAGCTCATGTCGAGCGTCATCCTGACCCGGCTGTTCCCTGAGGCGAAGATCGTGCGCAGCCGGGCGCCGGAGTGGATCACACCCGGCACCGACCGCATCATCTACGACGTCGGCGGCGCCTATGACGCTGAAACCAGGATCTTCGACCATCACCAGCGCGGCGCACCGCTGCGCGATGATGGCCAGCCCTACAGCTCGTTCGGCCTGATCTGGAAGCATTATGGCCGCGATTATCTCGCCGCCTCCGGTGTCCCGGAAGCGCATGTCGAGGCGGTGCACGCCTCCTTCGACAAGAGCTTCGTGCTGCCAATCGATCTGGTGGACAATGGCGCGCTCAGCCCCTCCGTTGCCGGGCCGCTCGCCGGACTGACGCTGCCGGCGCTGCTCGAAACCCTGAAACCGGTTTTCGACGAGACCGATCCCGGCGCCGATGATCGCGCCTTCCATTCAGCCCTCGCCATCGCCCGCAGTTTCGTCGAGGCCAGCATCGGCCGTAGCGCCGCAAAACTGCGTGCGGAAGCCGTCGTGCACCAGGCGATCGTCGATACCGGCGAGGCCCGTGTGCTGGAGCTGCCGATGGGCATGCCGTTCCGTCCCGCCATCGTCAAGGCAGGCGCCGATCACCTGCTGTTTGTCGTCCACCCGCGCGACAAGGACTGGTGCCTGACCGGCATCCGCCGCGCCGACGAGGGCTTCGAGCTGCGCGCCGACCTGCCGGCCGCCTGGGCCGGCCTCACCAACGCCGACCTCGAGGCCGCCTGCGGCGTTGCGGGCGCCACCTTCTGCCACAACGGCCGCTTCATCGCCGCCGCCAAAACCCGCGAGGCAGCGCTGGCGATGGCGGAACTGGCGGTAACGGAGGCTGTCTCTGTCGCGCAAGGGCAAGCGACGGCTGCTCAGGTGGCGTGAGCCATCGAGTGACGATTGTGGTGCAGTCCGACCACTTGCTGCCCTGGGCTTGTTGAGGAAGCGCTGCACCACTCGTCGGACTTGGCCGAAGTGACCAGAAACGGCCAAGCACTCTCTGTGTCCGGCATGCGGGATACGGCTTATGTGGGGAGAGAGTTCCCGCCCGCAGCCGGCTGATGGCACCAACCTATTCGCGAAGCGGCCGCAGTATCTGCCTGTCGTCGTCTTTGCCGGACTGGCTTTCTTTCTGGCGCTTTGCAATCATTACGTCCGCAGTCGGCCGATTTCGTTGAAAAACTCGATGGATTTCCGCCCATCCGCCCGATTTGGTCTTTTGGGCGCGGGGTCATCGGTTATCTGCCCTGCGCCTTAGCGCAAGGTATCGATGTATGCCGCGCTCATGCGGCGATGGCGCGGTATAGCGACCTTTGCGGCCTGAGTTTCGCGAGCCTCCTGAGGTTTTGGGCGGTTGCTGCCAGCAAGAATTCGTCTCGCGCACCGCACGGTCCTCTTAGCCTCAAACGCGCCATCCGCAGAATGCGCTTGAGGTGGGCAAAGAGCATTTCTACCTTCTTGCGACGATGTCGGACTGCACGTATTCAGGTGTGGTGGCAATAGCTCGGGCAACATCGCGGGCATCCTCGTTGAGATCACGCGGCACCTTGCGCATAGGCATGTTCGGGCAGCAGCGAAGCTTTAATTCGCACGGGTCGCAGTTCTTTTTGCTGGCGCGATAGAGTCGTGTTCCTTCGCTCGTGATCCCTGATCTGGGCGTTGCATAGGTTCGATGGAACTGCTTCAATTCCTTTCCCGCAGGGCAGACGTAGCGATCATTCTCGGCCTCCAAGGTGAAGTCCGAACGCGAGAAGGTCCCGTCCGTCCGGTTCGATTTGTCGAAGACAGGAATGTGCGGCGCGATCTTCTTCTCCTTGACCAGCCAGGCCAGATTGTCGGCAGAACCATAAGCGCTATCGGCTGCCAGATAGTCTGGCTTCAAGCCGAAGCGGTTCTCGGTCCTGTCGAGCATTGTGCGGGATGCTCCGACCTCTGCCTGGCGGATCGCACGTGTCGCCTCCACGTCCAGAATGACGCCATGATCGGTATCGATCAGATAGTTGGTGGCGTAGGCGAAGAAGGCATGGCCTTTGTGGGCACCCGTCCACTGCGCTGCTGGATCGGAAGGCGAGATGAACTTCGGCGTCACCGGCGATGCCGCACCGAAAGCGGCATCATCAAGAACTGCAAGGTATTCCTGGACCGAGCGGCTGGCATCGTCTTTGACTTCCCACTCCGCACCAGGCACAGAACGCTGCTTGTTGGCGTCTGCGGCGATCAGGCATCGACGGCAAACCCTTCCGCGCCCACCAGTCCCTGGGCAAGACAGCGTTCCACCACCGTCTCGAATAGGTGCCGCAGGATGTCGCTTTGCCGGAACCGGCCATGACGGTTCTTCGAGAAGCTGGAGTGATCCGGTACCTTGCCGTCCAGTCCGAGGCGGCAGAACCAACGATAGGCAAGGTTGAGGTGGACTTCCTCGCAAAGTCGCCGTTCCGAGCGGATACCCATCGAATAGCCGATGATCAGCATCCGCATCATCAGCTCAGGGGCAACCGAAGGACGACCTGTGTTGCTGTAGAACGGCTTCAACGGTGCTCGCACGCTGTCGAGGTCGAGATGGCGGTCTATCCCGCGCAGCAGATGGTCAGCAGGGACGTGATCTTTGAGGCAGAAGTCGTAGAAGAGCTGCGCCGGAGCCGCCTGACATCCCATCATTCACCTGATCCCCTGCAAATCACTCAGAGGATTGAATCACGCGTCCCAAGTACCGGCAATACCGAGTTTTTCAACAGTATCGGCCCGAAGCGGCCATTCCGGCAAGGTCCCGAGTCAGGCAATAAATCTGGCACGAGCGAGGAAACAAGCGTAGCTTCGGAAGCTAGAGTTCCCGCCCCTGACCAACGCAAGAGCGAGGCCTTCTCTACACCTTTGGGAGAGGTGGCTATGGAAGCAGTTCGCGCAGAACGGCGGCTGGTGGCAATTCTTGCCGTCGACATTGTCGGTTATTCGCGACTCATCGAAGCCGACGAGGCCCGGACCCTGGCTGCAATCAAGGCATGGCGTTCCGAAATCTTCGATCCCTTTATGGAAGATTATCACGGACGCATCGTGAAACTCATGGGCGATGGTGCGATCGTGGAATTTGGCTCCGTCGTCGACGCCGTGGCTTGCGCAGTCGCGTCACAAAGTAAGGTCGCTGCGTGCCAAGTGGATGTCCCAGTCCAGCGTCGACTTCTCCTCCGCATGGGCATCAATCTCGGAGATGTGGTTGTCGACGAGGATGATTTGCTGGGCGATGGCGTCAACGTCGCGGCTCGCCTTGAGCAGATGTGTGAGCCAGGGGGACTTTTCGTATCTGGCACTGCTTTCGATCACTTGCAGGGCAAGTTCGAATTGCCGCTGGAATTTATCGGCGAGCAGCATGTGAAGAATATCCAGCGGCCCGTCCGTGTCTACCGGGTGAGGTTCGAGGGAAATACTCGGCTGCGACGCTTCAACCTCAAAAGCTTTCGCCGTTGGAGAATCCCGGCTGCTTTGGCCTTCCTGCTCCTGATAAGCGTTCCAGCAGTTTGGCTGGCCCAAACGCGCGAAAGTGCTGACGCGGCGTCCGTTGCGCGGATGGCTTTTCCGCTACCCCAAACGCCCTCCATCGCCGTCCTGCCATTCGACAATCTCAGCTCTGATGCGGGGCAGAGCTATTTTGCCGACGGGATGACCGACGACTTGATCACCGAACTCTCAAAACTGTCTGGCATCTTCGTGATCGCGCGCAACTCGACCTTCACCTACAAGGGCAAGCCCACCAAAGTTCAGCAGGTGGCCGAGGAACTGGGCGTCCATTACATCCTGGAGGGCAGCGTACGTCGAGAGGGAAACCATGTTCGTGTCAATGCCCAGTTGATTGACGCGATCGACGGACATCACCTCTGGGCCGAGCGCTATGATGGGGAAATGAGCGGCGTGTTCGGGCTGCAGGACAGGGTGATCGGACAGATCGTTTCAACTCTTTCAGTGAAGCTGACGAGTGCCGAGCGAAGCGTGGCAGCGGTGCCGGAAACGACGAATCCGCAAGCCTACGATTCGCTGTTGCGGGGTTGGGATCATCTTCGCCGGGACAGCGAGGCCGAAACGGCCACGGCCTCCGACTTCTTCCAGAAGGCGATCGTACTCGATCCAAACTATAGCCGCGCCTATGCGTCACTGGCAGCAGCAAACTGGCGGACGAGCATCTTGTCCTGGGATTTTTACCGTCGGGAGACCGCTTCAAAGAACCTCATCAGAAATCTAGCAAAGGCTATGGAGAAGCCGACGCCGCTTGCCTATGCGATATCGGCGCAGGTGCTTGCGCAGCAGGGTCGCTATGACGAAGCATTCACTGCCATCGACCGGGCGATGAAGCTTGCGCCGAATGATCCTGACAACCATGTCGGCCTGGCGCGGATTCTCAACGCGAAGGGACGCGCAACTGAGGCGGAACAGCAGGCCCGCCTGGCGATGAGGTTCGATCCCCATCCCTCGCGTGCAACGCTGCGCATGCTCGCAGTCTCGTTCTTTTCCCAGGGAAAATATGTCGAAGCCGTCGACACCTTTGAACGCGTGATCGGCAAAAAGTCCGATCTCCGGGCAGATTACGCCACCCTGATAGCAAGCTACGGACATCTCGGGCGCACTGACGGCATTCAGACGCTGATCGACCAGTATAACACGCTGGCCATGTCCTTCTTGGGCGATCCGCTCACCGTCCAGGAAAGTGCTTATGATTGGTATGGTAGCGCATTCAGCTACCATAGGCCTTACATCACGCGCCTGCAGGAGGGACTCCGCAAGGCCGGATTGCCCGAGGGGGCTGGCACAGACCTCGCCCTTGACGACTACGTGAAGTTTATGGCGCTGACCAAGGGCGAACTCAGTGTCGACAGAACCATAAAAATCGATGTCACGGAAGCAAAGGCGCTGCTCGCACGCGGCGTGCCCTTCATCGATGTGCGTGCTTCGCTTAACTATGACAATGGCCATATCCCCAAGGCCATCAACCTATCCCTCGTCACCGGCCTATCAAAGGAAAGCCTTGCCATGGTGGGGGGAAAGGAAGGTGAGGTCGCCTTCTATTGTCAGGGCAAGAGTTGCACCTATGCCGCTTATGCTTCGGCCAAGGCGATCGCCTGGGGTTACACGCACATCTACTATTTTGCCGGCGGTTTTTTGGAGTGGGACGACGAGGGCTATCCACTTGTAATCGAGGTCAAGAGATAGATTGAGCAAGAGCCACATGAAACCATGTGGCCACCAAACGCAATCCGGATCATTGTGACCACCTTTGGCGCAATCCAGTCGTTCAATGTCTTGCAGAGATGACCTTCACACGTGTTGTGACCCGAACGGTTAGCTGCGCTACTTTCGCAAACAGTCTGTATGTCTTGAATGTGCCGAGCCAGGCACGCAAAGTGCTTCCCGGCCTCTCACTCCACCAGCCCCGCCTTGCGCAACCCTTCCACTCGACGCTCAAAATCATCCGGGTTGCGGAAGGGCAGGACGCGGCGGCGGCGGGGGATGGAGAAATTGGGGTTGAGTTCCAGCGCGCGGTTCCAGGCCTGGCGGCTTTGGTCCAGATGGCCGAGATGGCCGTGGCAGGAGGCGAGCAGGGCAAAGGCGGTTTCCGAATGCGGGTTTCGCATCAGTCGGGCCTCGATCGCCAGGATCGCCGTTTCGTAAGCGCCGAGCGAAAAGTGGGCGTCGGCGAGGAACTGTAAAAGCACTTCGGGATAGAGCGGGTCGAGCCGCATGGAGATGTCGAGTTCGTCGAGCGCTGCCTTCGGTTCGCCGGAGAAGATCAGCGCATGGGCGAGCGCCATGTGGAGCTGCACCGAGTTGGGCGCCAGCGCCAGCCCCAGATGCGCCTCGTCCCGCGCCCGGTCCAGCTCTCTCATCCACATGCAGGCGACGCTGAGCGCGCAGTGGCAGTCGGGCTGGTCGTCCGCCATCGCGACTGCCCGTTCGGCAAGCGCACGGCCGGTGCTCAGCGACTGCTCGGGATCGGCGCTCCAGTCGTTGATATAGTCGAGCACATGGGTGAAGGCGATGAGCGCATGGGCGGCGGCATAGTCGGGGTCGATGGCAACAGCGGCTTCGGCGAGGCTGCGTGCGGCAGCATTGGCGAGCAGCGTGTGCGCAGACGCCTGCTCGCGGCCGCGCAAGAGCAGCTCGTAGGCCTTGACGTCGACCGGGCGGCCGCCGGCAAGCGAGCTTTTGTCGCCGCCGGTCAACTGGACTTTCAGCGCAGTGACGATCTCCCGCGTCAGTTCGTCCTGCACCGCGAAGATATCGGTGAGATCGCGGTCGAAGCGATTGGCCCAGACGTGGCCGCCATCGTTGGCGTCGATCAATTGCGCGGTGACGCGCACGCGGTTGCCGGCCTTGCGCACGCTGCCTTCGAGCACGTAGCGCACGCCGAGCGCCTTGGCGACCTCAGGCACGGACACCGCCGCGTTCTTGTAGACGAAGGACGAGTTGCGGGCGATGACATGCAGCTCCGACAGCCGGGAAAGGTCGGTGATGATGTCCTCGCTGATACCGTCGGAGAAATATTCCTGCTCGGCATCGCCGCTCATGTTGTCGAAGGCGAGCACGGCGATCGAAGGCTTTTCCGGCAGGCGGTACGGGCTCGGCGGCTGCGCCTTTGCCGGCGTCGGGGCAGGGGCGGGGCCATTGGCCGCGCGGGCAACGCCGATCTCCAGCGCGTAGATCCGGATCGGCTCGACGATGTTCTTCAGCTGCGTGGCACCAAGGTCGGTTGCCGTAAGGTCCAGCCGCGCCTTGACCTGACGGTAGGCATCCTCGGAAAGGCAGATCGCGCCGGGGCGGGCGATGCCTTCCAGCCGCGAGGCGATGTTGACGCCGTCGCCCATCAGGTCGCCGTCGCTTTCCTCGACGACATCGCCGAGGTGGATGCCGATGCGGAACTCGATGCGCCGGTCCTCGGGCACGCCGGCGTTGCGCTCCAGCATGGCGCTCTGCACCTCGATGGCGCAGCGCACGGCATCGACGACGCTGCGGAACTCGATGAGGCTGCCATCGCCGGTGCGCTTGACGATGCGGCCGTTGTAGACGGCGATGGTGGGGTCGATCAGGTCGCTGCGCAGCGTGCGCAGCCGCGCCAGGATACGCTCCTCGTCGGCGCCGGCGAGCCGGCTGTACCCGACCACGTCGGCGACAAGGATGGCCGCAATTTTTCGCGTATCGCTCATGGCAGCTCCGACCTGATACCAACCTGCACCGATATTGACCTCCTGCGCCGGAGCGATTTTGTTCTCCGGCAAGAAGACAACCGGAGCCGGACCCAAGCGGTCCGGTAAGGATTGTCGACGCCATCAGCGGGCCAAAAGTGTCCGGCCTTCGGGTGGGCCGCCTGTCGACCACCGGCCGCGTCGCAATCCTTAACCGATGCCAAGGCATCGCTCCGAGGTCTGCTCCTCGCCGGATGACCGCACACGGTCCCACGCAATCGGTCATATCAGCACAGACTGATATGACGCAGATTACCACAGCGGCAAGGCGGCCGCCTCTCGTCTCTCTACCTCATCTTTAGAAGTTGCCTATCGCACCAAAAGTGGCACACTTCCCGCCTTGTATGGCTGAAGCCAGCATATTCAAATGATGGGGTCTATCGTGACACTTGCAATCAACGACATCGCACCGGATTTCCAGGCGGAAACCACGGAAGGCAAGATCCAGTTTCACGACTGGATCGGCGATTCCTGGGCCGTGCTGTTCTCGCATCCGAAGGATTTCACGCCAGTCTGCACCACCGAGCTTGGCTACATGGCCAAGATCAAGCCGGAATTCGACCGGCGCGGGGTAAAGATCATCGGGCTCTCCGTCGATCCGCTCGACCGCCACGCCGGCTGGGTCAGCGACATCGCGGAAACGCAGGGAGCCACGCCGAACTTTCCGATGATCGCCGACGTCGACTACAACGTGTCGAAGCTCTACGGCATGCTGCCGGCGCCGGTATCGGGCGACCCGACGCAGCGCACCGCCGCCGATAACCAGACTGTGCGCAACGTCTTCGTCGTCGGGCCGGACAAGAAGGTCAAGCTGATCCTGATCTATCCGATGACCACCGGTCGCAACTTCGACGAGGTGCTGCGGGTGATCGATTCGCTGCAGCTGACGGCCAAGCACAAGGTGGCAACGCCGGTGAACTGGAAGAACGGCGAAGACGTGATCATCGCCGGCTCGGTCAGCGACGAGGAAGCCAAGCAGAAGTATCCGGAAGGCTGGCGCGCACCAAAACCCTATATCCGGATCGTGCCGCAGCCGAAGTAATCGCGGGAGGCGGCCTGCCGCGCCCGCGCCACTGCATGACGCCCTGGGCCGGAGCCGGTCTCGGCAAGGATCATGCAGCCGCTTCTTGAAGTACGAGACATCCCGCGGATGAGATTTGTCCCGCGGGATGCAGCGGGCTTGCACTAAAGCGCGTCGCGATCTCTAGGATTCGCTTGCTGCGCTTTACGCTCTTGTTTTTGCGCATGTCGTCATCGCAAAACCGCTGAGCACTTTTGCGCGACATGCTCTAGGGAGAAACCGATGATCTTCCGCCAACTCTTCGACAGTACGTCCGGCACCTATACCTACCTCATTGCCTCCAGGCAGGGGGGAGAGGCGCTGATCATCGACCCGGTTCTGGAAAAGGTCGACCGCTATCTGCAGCTGGTGCGCGAGCTTGACCTGAAACTGGTCAAGGCGGTCGACACGCATCTGCATGCCGACCACATCACCGGGCTCGGGGCGCTGCGCGATCGCACCCATTGCATCACCGTCATGGGCGAGCAAACGGCGGCCGATGTGGTTTCGATGCGGGTGGCCGAGGGCGACCGTGTTTCGATCGAGGGCCTCAGCCTCGACGTGCTCTACACGCCTGGCCATACGGACGACAGCTATTCGTTCCTGACGGGTGGGCGGGTGTTTACCGGCGACACGCTGCTCATCCGCGGCACGGGGCGCACGGATTTCCAGAACGGCGACCCGCGCCAGCAATATGATTCGATCTTCAACAAGCTCTTGAAGCTGCCCGACGACACGCTGGTCTATCCGGCCCACGACTATAAGGGCGACACGGTCTCGACCATCGGCGAGGAAAAGCGCTTCAATCCGCGCCTCAAGGTGCAATCGGTCGACGAATATGTCGACCTGATGAACAATCTCAACCTGCCGAACCCGAAGATGATGGATGTGGCAGTGCCGGCCAATATCCATGTCGGCCTGCATCAGGACGAGATCGCCGCCAAGGGCTGGGCGGTTTCGGCGGTGGAAGCCCTGGCGCTCAGGGGCCGTTCGGATGTCGCAATCGTCGATCTGCGCGAGAAGGCGGAGCGGGAAAAGCACGGCGCCATTCCCGGTGCGCTGCACGCACCCTATCCGGAACTGCGGGAAAACATCGGCGCTGGCGGCATGCTGCATGAACTGGCGCTTGCGACGGGCAAGCGCATCGTTTTTTATTGCGCCTTCGGCGAACGCTCGGCGATGGCGGTCCAGGCGGCGCAAGCCGCCGGACTGATCAGCGCCTGCCATATCGAGGGCGGCATCGATGCCTGGAAAAAGGCAAACGGGCCGCTGGTGCGCTAAGGCGCCGCGCGTCGAACATGACGCGCGAACGACGCTGTAACGCTTTAAAGTTACTGCATGATTTCTCCTTGGATCGGATCCGATCCAAGGGCTGATCCCTAGCCAGCTCGGAATGGCGGCCGGTCCGGGAATAGGTGAGATGTTCCCTGTTTGCTTGAGGGCGCTACGCCTTGCCCATGAACTGGGAGAGGGCGGCGAAGTCGTCATGCAGATGGCCCGATGCAATCGCCCGGCTGAAGATCGCGTCATAACCGTCGACTACGGTCCGATCGATGCTGCGCGCTTCCATCAGGTCCTTGAGATGCTGGAACGCGCCGTAATGCGGCGAGATCGACGACAGCGTTTCCGCGTCGCTGGCAAACCGTCCGGCACCGGTCCGCTTGATCAGGTCGGCGACCAGCCCTTCGACGACGGGCGCGGTCGCCTTCCATTGGCGTCCCAGTTCGCCAACGTCGATGTCTTCGGCTCGGCAGACGGCGATCGCGTGCAGCCCGCCGAAGAGCGCCCCCCACATCAGCGCGAGGAGGGCGCTATCGAGCGCGTTGGCGCGCCCCGGTTCGGTGCCGATGTGCTCGACATTGCCGCCGAGCGCGCGAAACACAGTCTCGTTGGCGGTGAAGGGTTCAAGCGCGCCCGATAGCAGGATCGTGCCCGCATCGGTGCCGATGAAGTCGGGCGTCGCCAGGATGGCGCCATCGATGTATTGGGCGCCATGGGTCGCGGCCCACCCGCTGGTTTCGCGCGCGCCCTCAGGCGTCCCCGAGGTCAACTCAACGATCAGCTTGCCTGCCAGGCCGGGCGCAACGTCGTTTGCGCGCAGCAACGCTGCGGTGGCGGCATAGTCGCTGACATTGACGATGACGATCTCGGACGCGTCAATCGCCTGGCGGACGGTCGGCGCTAAGGTGGCGCCGAGTGCCGTGAGCGGCTCGGCTTTCTCCCTTGTCCTGTTCCAGACCGTGGTGCGATACCCGGCCTGGAGCAGGGCGCGCGCCAGCGCCGATCCCATGCGTCCCGTTCCCAAAACACTCATTGATGGCTTCATTGCAAAACTCCATATCCGTTGGCGCGACGCTTTTTTTGCCGTCGCTGGCCAGAGGTATGGTGGCGCCGGACGTGCGCAATACGCACCGGCCGGTAAGCGCTTACCGTGGGGTAAGTGCTTACTCCCCGGATAGTAAGGAGGATATCGTGAACCCGACCATGGAAAATTGCGGCTTTGCCACCGCACTCAAGGCGATCGAGGGCAAGTGGAAGGTCGATATCCTCTGCGAGCTTGGAAAGGCGGCGCGCCGGTTTGGCCGCCTACGCCAGTCCATCCCGGCGATCAGCGAAAAGATGCTGGCCCAGCAGCTGCGCGAGCTGGAGGCGGATGGACTGGTCGATCGTACGGTTTATTCGTCGCTGCCGGCAAAGGTTGTCTACTCCCTGACGGAGCGCGGCGCGGCGCTCAACGTTGCGGCCGCCGCCTTGTGTCGTTGGGGGGAAGAGGGCGGTCGGCATGGCAAGGGTTCAGTGGCCGTCGTCGACGATGCTGTGGTTGCCTGAGGCGGTTGGGGTGACCGGTGCGAACATTGGGCAGGGACAAGCTGAGCATGCCCCGCCGCTTCCGATGATTTTTTCGTGCCTGTTACCCTGGGAACACCTCCTGGCAGATCGCTCGGCTAATATCCAACACATGCAAGGCAAAGACCTTTGCCAAGAGCAATGCGAACCAACTGATCGCCTCCCAGTCAGCTGGTTCACGTGATCCCAACGAGCCTCCCCGTTGGTGATCCGCATCTGCCAAAGACCCGTCGCGTGCTGACCGCGGCGGGTCTTTTCTCGTTTGGCCGTGGCGTCGCGACAGATCACGCCTGAACGGCGCTGCGACGCTTGAAAGCTGCCGTGGATTGCTCCCTGAGCCAGATGCCAAACGAAGGAGCATGCCGTCGATGATGTCGCGGTGGCGGCAATGGGCCGCATGCCAACGCCTTGCTGCGGTTGCACTCTTGCTTGACACCCATTCTCATGCTGCCACGATCCGGCCGCCGGTTTCTGCCCCCGGTGCTGTCGACCACGGTTCCCAAGGAGAGTGTCATGAAGACGTGCCTGCGTGCTGCTGCCGCAATCGCTGCATTTGCTCTGGCCGGCGAGGCCGTTGCCGGCATTCCGCTGGTCAATGCTTCCTGCCCTGGCAATATCGAGGTGCACGCCGATGAGGGCGGGCCGATCTATATCAACGGCAAGGAAGGCAAGCTGAAGAAATTCAACGACAACTACTTCGAAGCCAAGGGCGGCGGGGTGACGATTTCGCTCAGCGTCAACCCGGACGGTTCGCCCGCCGTCTCCTATACTGGTAAGGGCGGAGCCAACGGCATCTGCACGATCAACTAGGCGCATCTGCCGGCAGGCAGCGCCGCTCGCCGAGGAATGCATCGCGGGCGCGGACGCCACGCCCGGCCGACAAACCAACCCAGCCGCGTGCCCGGTCAAGGCTGCCATCGGCCGGGCGGGATGCGCGCAAGTTAGGCCATCGAAAATGGTGTACGGAGCCCTTACGTATTTCCGTAGTCGATCTTGCTCCTTGCTAAGAACACAATGTGCCTGTAAAGGGTCTGCCATCGATCTTGCTTGCTGAGCTTTGTTTTCTCGCCGACCGGCGTTCAAGCTGACCTTTCCTATCAAAATCGATCTTACTGCCTTGTCCGGCCCAAAGTCGGGAGGCGAACTTTTGATTGAAAGGAATTTCTTATGAATACTGGAACCGTAAAGTTCTTCAACACCACCAAGGGTTTTGGCTTCATCGCTCCGGACGACGGCGCAACCGACGTTTTCGTGCACGCTTCTGCTGTTGAACGCGCTGGCATGAGCTCGCTCGTTGAAGGCCAGAAGGTCCGTTTCGACATCGTTCGCGATGCACGTTCGGGCAAGAGCGCTGCCGACAACCTGTCGGCTGCGTAATCACCGATATTTCGTCTCTGGTCCTTGACCACGGATGTACTGGCACTGGCCATTGAGACGATATTGAGAAGGTCGGGATTTCCCGGCCTTTTTCTTTGGGCGCTTTTCAGCCCGCAAGACTGCGACGCGTGGCGATTGCCGTCGTCACAGACGACCGCGCCCTCGGGCTCGCCCGTCTGCCTGCGCCCTTGCCGTCGTGGCGCGTGTTCAAACAAATCCCGTTGCCACCGTTCACAAGAGGCGATGCCGCTCCAGCGTTTCGCGGCCGCGCCGCGATTTGACGGCGCTCTCGTTCGCACCCTTCTGCTCGTCGTCCGACAGGGTTTTTGGCTTGCGGAGAGACGGTTTTCGCGTCGGCGGCTTGGTGATGGGCACCATGGCCGGCGCGCCTTTCCACTGGAGCAGCTGTCTCAGTTTTCCGTAATAGGTCATGGCGGTTCCTCGGTTGGAGCATTTCCAGGAAAAGTGCGAAGCGGTTTTCCGTCCGGAAATGCGTAAAAACAAACAGATAGAGCGTTTCCGAAGCGATCTAGTGGCGGGGCATGCCCCACTCGATCGGCTCCAGGTTTTCCTCTTTGCTGACGCGGTCCTGGCCAAGTTCGTCGTTGCGAATTCTGTACTGGGGCTGGCTGTCGCGAACGGGCATGATGGCGGTGATGCGGTAGGTTTCCGCGGCAATCGGCGAGATATGGCTGCGATCCCTGAGACGGACCGATAATCCAACGGCGAAGCGATGTGCGGGCATTGGTTCTTGACCTCTTCAGGGTTGGGGTGCCGGGACGAAGGCATGCTTGGCGCGGTCGATAGCGATGATGCGATCGAGCTCATCCGGCGCGATTGCGACCATGCGCATGCGATGGTCATTGTCCGCGGTTGCCGGCACCTTGATGAAGGTGGCGACGCGATGATAGGCGAGCCACGAAATGCCTTCGATCAGTTCCTCGTCATCATCCACCTCATAGTCTCCAGCCGCGAGCACTCCTTCGACATCCGGCAATTGGAAGGGTTCACTGAAGTGGACGGTGCGGTGCTTGGTTCGGCTGAACATGACGTCTCCTTCTAAAGCGGGCCGCGATCTCCGAGGGGCGCTTATTGCGTTTCAAGCTCTTGTTTTTGCGCATGCCGTGATCGCAAAACCGCTACGCACTTTTGCGCAATGTGCTCTATCGCCGGCATTTGCGCGGCGTTGCGACTACAGCGCCGCGCGTCTTATTAGACGTGCAAAGGTCGCTGTAGCCCTTTGAGTGGCTGCATGTTTTCATCCTTAAATCGAATAGGATTTAAGGAAACAGGCAGTAGGACGATCTGTTTCGACTGCGTCAGAGCCGCAGGTTGCGGGCGGCGATGCGCCCCTTTTCGTCTTTCCAGATCTCGAAGCGGAAAGTCTGCCCGGGAAAGATCGATTTGATGCCTGACCTATAGAGCGCCCGCGCATCGACGTAGACTGCGCGACCACCGTCTTCCGGCTGAACGAAGCCGTAGCCGCGATTGAAGTCGAAACGCATGATCGTTCCTGTGATCATGTCAGCACATGGGCGTTCGAGGGATGTCGAGCGTGCGCGGCGCGCACACTTCAACGCTCGATATGGGGAAAGATGGCGGGTCGAGAGCCTCTGACGCCGCGAAAAGCCATAATGGCCAATGTCGATAAGATACTGTGAGCTTTAATTGCGTCTAACGCAAGGTCGCCACGAATTCGACCAGATGAGTTGCAATCGCGTTCCTGTTCGCGTCATGCGTCAATTGTCCGGGGGATCGTTCTTGTTCGTTGCTCATCTGCCGGCGGGCTACCTGCTCAGCCGTTTCATCGCGCGTGGTAGACCGACTCAATCCGGCGCGATCATTGCCACAGGGATTGTCTGTTCGGTGCTGCCGGATTTTGATCTCGCCTATTTCTATCTGGTCGACGGCCGGCGAACGGCGCACCATGACTATTGGACGCACACGCCGCTGTTCTGGCTGGCTGCCGCAGCAGCTCTGGCGCTGGCGTTGACGCTGAGTGGCAGGCGCAATCAGCTCATTCTCGTCAGCGTCGGGCTCGCGAACGTGCTGTTGCATCTGCTCCTGGACTCGGTCGCCGCCGATATTCGCTGGTTCCATCCGTTATCGGATCTTCGCGTGAACCTCGTGCACGTCCAGGCGCTCTACAAACCCTGGTATCTCAACTTCCTCTTCCACTGGACCTTCATGGCCGAGCTGCTGATCGTGGTTTCGGCCGCCGTCGCCGCCACGCTCGACTGGCGGCGATGGCGCGGCCGGGTGGCTGCACTGCCTGCGGTCAAATAACGGTTGGACCATAGCTCGCCAGCTCTGGGGACAACTGCCGGCTGATAGAGAAAATCACAGCCATTTCAACGTCCGGTGTAACCGGGCGTTGACGGATGTCGATCCTGTAGGCATCCTGCCGGCCAAAGAAGACAGGGCGGCGGAAAACGGCGCCGGGGCCGGTAAGCGGCCCGGATACAGGAACAGTTGCATTCGATGGGGTGCGGGTACGCCCGCTCCCGGGGTGCGGGTACGCCCGCTGCCTGTGCCGCTTTCAATACGCATTCGCAAGTCATTCAAGTCGATCGGTCAATGCTGTTCGGAGGGGACTGTGAAGAGACGTCTAGAGTTCTGCATGTCTGCTTGCCTGGTGCTTCTGCTCGGCTCCGCTGCCCCCGTGATGGCGGCGGATCTGGTGATCGCCATGCCCAACTGGCCGTCCGGCCAGGCGACGGCCAATATCCTCAAGGTCAGCATTGCCAAGAAATTCGGCCTTGATGCCGAGGTCAAGGAGCTCGGCACGCTCAACGCCTTCGTCGGCTTCGAGACCGGCGATGTCGATATCCAGCCGGAAGTCTGGCAGCCCAATTTCGGGGACATCGTCAAGAAATATGTGACAGACAAGGGTGTGGCAACGCTCAGCGCACGCAGCGTGCCCGCCTGGCAGGGGCTCTGTGCCACGCCGGAGGCGGCAGCGACGATCAAGACGATCGCCGACCTTAGCGACCCCGAGAAGACCAAGATCCTCGACACCGACGGCGACGGCAAGGGCGAGCTCTGGATCGGCGCGCCGACCTGGCTTTCGACCGGTATCGAGCGCACCCGGGCCAACAGCTATGGCTATGGCGCCAACCTGACGCTGTTCGAGGCGGAAGAAGAGGTGGCAATGGCAGGGGTTGACGCGGCGATCGCGACGGCGCGGCCGATGGTGTTTTACTGCTATGCTCCGCACCACGTCTTCGAGCTGCACAAGATTGCGCGCATCGAGGAGCCGCCGCACGATCCGGCCAAGTGGAAGATCGTCGGTGCGGATGACCCCTTGTGGATCAGCAAGTCGACGGCTGCGACCTCCTGGGACGCGGCGCATTTCCAGATCGCCTACGCCACCGGCTTCGGCAAGAAACATCCTGACATCGCCAAGTTCCTGGATCAGGTCGATTTCTCGCCGGAAGAAGTGACGAAGATGAGCTACGCGCTGGAGGTCGAGCGGCAGGCGCCGGCCGACTACGCGAAGAAATGGGTGGACGACAACACGGCACGCATCGACGGGTGGGCGAAACCATGACGACAACACCGGATCGAAACGCAGCCGATGCAGGACGCGCCAGGTTCATGACCCGGGCGCGCAAGCTCGGGCTGGTGATGCTGGCCGCAGGCGTTTGTCTCGGCCCCCTGGTGGCGCTGGCGCAGACCCAGATCTATGACGCCAGGACCAAGAAATGGGTCAACTACGACAAGAAGAAAGCGCGGCAATATTTTGCCCGCAACAATCAGCTGCCCGAGGCCTTTCGCCGGCAGGTGGTGCCGTTCCGCACGGCGGAAAAGCCGGGCACGATCATCATCGACGGCAACCAGCATTTTCTCTATCTGGTCCAGCCCGGCGGGCAGGCGATCCGCTACGGCATCGGTGTCGGCCGCGAGGGCTTCGGCTGGGCCGGCATCGTGCGCGTCGGGCGCACGGCGGAGTGGCCGACCTGGACGCCGCCGGCCGAAATGGTGGCGCGCGATCCGAACGCTGCGAAATGGGCGGCAGGCATGCCCGGCGGCCCGGACAACCCGCTCGGCGCCCGCGCGCTCTATCTCTATGAGGGCGACCAGGACACGATCTACCGCATCCACGGGACGGTGGAGCCCTGGACCATCGGGCTCGACGTGTCGTCCGGCTGCATCCGCATGAACAATGATGACGTCACCGACCTGCACTCACGCGTGGAGGTCGGGGCGAAGGTGATCGTGCTGATGCAGGGCGCGGCACTCTACAAGGGTGTTTGACGAGACAAACCGGCGGCAGCGAACCTGACGGCGTGTCGGGCAGGTGCGTCTCGCAGGCGTGATGAAACCGGACTGTTTAGGAAATTGCGTTGCGACAGGTGTCTGATCTCAGCCTGCCTTTGAGACAAGGGTAGGCCGGGCAGCAAGCCACAGGATCTGGAAGGGGAGGACTTTTTGTGATCGAGGGGACGATGCGTTCAAGGAACTTGTTTGTCGCGGCAGGCGTTGGCCTTGCCATTCTCGGCGGCTGCCAGTCGGCGCCCCCGAAGCCGGAGGAAATGGCGCGCACGAGCTTGCAGACGGCGCCGGCCGATCTGCAGCTGATCTGCGCCAATGCGGCGGCCGGCACCGCCAAGGTCGATAGCAGCAAGGTTCTGCCCACAAGCTCGCGCCAGCTGGACGCGACATCCTACAGCGTCGATCTCGACGCCGGCGGACGAAAGTTCAACTGCATCGTCGACACCAGCGGCAGCGTGAAGTCGGTCCAGCCGGCCGCCTGACGCACGGCGCGTGAGGACGGATCAATGCTTCCGGCCTTATGTTGCCTCCTATCGACGACCCGAAACCGCCCGCGCGGTTTCGGGTCGCGATCGTTCGGCGCAACGCGCCGGCGGCCCGCAATATAGGGCGCAATGGTTCTTGGTCGCGCCTCGAATTTCCGCATGACTTCTCCTGGAGGTGGCGCCAGCTCAAGGCGGTGCAGCGCGCGCAACCATCAATCCGCTTGATGTGACAAAGGGGGCGATGCCCCAACGCGCCGCCACGTCGCATTTCCGTTAGCGAGTGACCGTATGCGGCAGTGGAGAACGCCCTTTCCATGCGAAAACATGCGCTTGCGGATGGAGGCCATGCGACATGACGACGATACCGACGCTGATCGGCTTTCTGGCGATCGTGACCTGGTCGTTCCTTGCGCTTCTTTCCACCGCTGCCGGGCCGATCCCGCCGTTTCAGCTGGCCGCGATGACGTTTCTGCTTGGCGGGCTTGTCGGAGCCTCGAGCTGGGTCTTTCGTCCGGCCGCAATCAAGTCGCTGCGCCAGCCATGGCAGGTCTGGGCGCTCGGCACTGCCGGGCTCTGCATCTACCACTGCGCCTATTTCTTCGCGATCCAGTCGGCGCCGCCGGTCGAGGTGAGCCTGATCGCCTATCTGTGGCCGTTGCTGATCGTGGTGTTTGCGGCATTCCTGCCGGGCGAGAGGCTGCAGTTGCACCACATTCTCGGCGTGATCCTCGGTCTCGCCGGCGCCATTCTGGTGATTACCAAGGGCGGCAGCGTCGGGCTGGCCGAGGGCGTGAAGCCTGGCCATCTGATCGCCCTGTTCTGCGCCTTCGTCTGGTCCGGCTATTCCGTACTGTCGCGCCGGTTCGGCCAGGTGCCAACCGATGTGGTGGCGGGTTATTGCCTGATCACCGCAGTCGTTGCGCTTGCGCTGCATCTGACACTGGAAACCACCGTCTGGCCGGAAACGTCGGTGCAATGGGCCGCGATCGCCATTCTGGGCGCTATACCGCTCGGAGCGGGTTTCTACGCCTGGGATTATGGCTGCAAGCACGGCGACATCATGATCCTCGGCGCTCTTTCTTATGCCGCGCCGCTGCTCTCGGTCATCGTCCTGCTGCTGGCAGGGTTTGGCATGTTCCATTGGTCGATCGCGGTCGCCTGCGTCATGATCACGGTCGGGGCGATGCTTGCCGCCAAGGATATGCTTTTCAAGCCACGGCGGACGGCACGTCAGGCAAAACCGAAATTCGAGCGCGGACGCTAACCCGGTGAGCTTTCAGCAAGACTGAGGGTCGGCCTGCGGCGATCATTGCCTGTAGGGTGCGGCGGCCATCGGGCCCACCTGAGCTTTAGCCTATCGGGAGACGTTCGTGGCCGGACTGGTCGGCGCGGCCATGTAACGCAACCAGCCAGCCTGGGGACGGTTGCGAGCCATGACTGTTACCTCCGCGATACTCTTTCTGGTTGAGGTTTCCGTGGAATTTGACTGGTAATCCGTTTGTGCGTTGCAGTATTTTTCTGTTGCGTTGCAAGATTGTGTTTCTGAATTGACGTTGATCAATAAAGTATATTTTCCTGAAAAGCTTTCCATTGGAACAAAATTATGCTCTCATAGGTTTAGTGGGAAGGAGGATGTACCATGCCAAACATTCTGGAGCACTTTGCACTTTTCGATGCGCTGATCATCGGCGCGATCTGCACGCTTCTGATCCTGAGTTACTTTAGTCGCGAAGCCTGAGATAAGGTTTTGGCTTGAACTGTTCGCGTCGTTAGAGCGGGTCGCCGGCCTTTGCTTTCTGGTGCTGATCCGCCCGTGCCCCTACAGCGCCGCGCGTTTTATTTAGACGCGCAAACGTCGCTGTCGCACTTTGAATGGCCGCAAGTTTTTATCCTTAAATCGAATAGGATTTAAGGAAACAGGCAGTAGCCGCGCAAAGCGGCAGTTGCTGCGGGCGGTACAGTCCTCCTGAACGCGTGGTCCTTTCATTTTTCGATCGATGGTGCTGACCGACGCGCGGAGTGTCCGTCTGCGTGCGCAGGAGGGAAGCAGCCCGCTTCGAGGCGTTGCGTGGTCAGCCGTGGCCGTCACATGCAGCCAGCGGGTCGGCTGGTTGTCGTAGCCGCCGCCGTCCGCTTCTTCGATGTGGATGTTCGACCATCCGGCCCATTCGAAACAGGTCCGGAGCCAGGCTGCCGAGGGATAGTTGAAGTAACGGCCGAAGCGGTCGTGGCCTTCCCGTTCGCCCGCCTTGAAACTCGCCTGCAGCAGGCCGCCCGGCCGCAAGGCCCTGTGCACCCGCACCAGCACGTCAGGCAATTCGGTGCGCGGCACGTGCAACAGCGAGGCTTCCGCCCAGATGGCGTCGAACCTCTGGCTCCACTCGATGTCCTGAAAGGTGACGATCTCGACCTTGCGGCCGATCCGCCGCTCTGCCGCGCGCGCCAGTTCCGCAGATCCGTCGCAGGGCGTGACTTCGAGCCCTGCCTCGATCAGATGCAGGCTGTCGTGGCCGCCACCGCAGCCGAGATCGAGCACAGCGGCACCGGGCGAAAGCCGGGCGATGAAGGCGGCGAGACGATCCGTCGGCGGTTGACGGTCGCGTGCCGCATAAGTCTCGGCGTTGTCGCGGTAGAAGGCCATGGTATCGTCGCGTGTGCTCGTCACTTGGTATTCCTCTTACTGCATGTTTCCTTAAAACCTATTCGATTTAAGGATAAAAACATGTGGCAATTCAAAGTGCTACAGCGACCTTTGCGCATCTAATAAGACGCGCGGCGCTGTAGGCTGCCTCGACCTGTCGATCAGCGAAGACTCCGTCGATCCTTCCCGTGTTAACATGATGGAACTGTGGGAATCCGAAGCCGCCCTCAGGGCTTGGAGAAAAATAGCGAAGCCGCCCAAAACCGATGTGAAATTCGATGCAGGGAATGTGCGCAAACATGAGATCAGCCATTCGGGGCCGCCGTTTTGACAGTGCAGCGACGCTGCAGGCTGATTGAAATCGAGGAAAGCCAAGATGATGAAACTCTATGGATTGGGTCCGACACGTTCGCTTCGTGCCCTTTGGGCGCTTCAGGAGCTTGATGCGGACTTCGAGTTCGTGCCGGTCAACCTGCTGGGCGGCGAAAACCGTCACCCCGATTTTCTGCGCCTCAACCCCGCCGGAAAGGTTCCGGTACTGGTCGACGGAGACCTGGTGCTGACGGAATCCGCCGCGATCGTGTTCTATCTGGCCGAGAAATACGCCGACAAGGGGCTGATGCCCACCGACTTGAACGAGCGGGCGCAGGCCTATCGCTGGACGCTGTTTGCCGTCACCGAGCTGGAGCAGCCGCTATGGCGGATCGCCAAGCACACATTCCTATACCCCGAAGACAAGCGTCTGCCCGAGGACATTGCGCTTGCCAAGGAGGAGTTTGTGGCGATGGCTGAGGTGCTCGAGCGTCACATGGACGGGCGTACGTTCGTCATCGGCGACCGCATCAGCATCGCCGATTGCGTCACCGTCTATGTCATCGACTGGGGCAATGAGGTCGGGCTGATCGACGGGTTCCCCAATCTCAAGGCCTATCTCGAGCGAATGTATGCGCGCGCCAAGGCGCCGCCGCGGATCGCCGACGCTCTTGCAAGCCTCGAGGCTGCGGGCTGATTGCTGCATAATCCCTTAAATCGGATTCGATTTAAGGATGAAATTATGCAGCAAGTTTAAAGCGTTACAGCGTTCTTTGCGCGTCATATTTGACGGGCGGCGCTGTAGCGGTGTTCGCAGGGCAGGAGGCCCGGACCCGAAGGCCCGGACCTCATGACCCGGCGCTATTTGCTGCCGGAAGCGGACAGCTTGTTCATCACGTCGTCGAGGTTGAAGCTTGCCGGCTTCTGGCGGATCGGGAACTCCTGGAAGCTCGACAGCCAATTCGCCACGATCGCCTGCGACGGCACCACCACGAAGGCTCGGGCGAAGTACCAGGATTCGTATTCGATCGACTCGTCGCCGCGCTCGAATGGATCGGCCCTCAGGTTGAACAGCTTGGGCACGCGGAGCGTGGTGAACTCGTCGCGCCAGACGCCGATGCCGGTGCTTTCCTGTGCCTTGAACACGACCTTCCAGTCCTGGAAGCGCACGGCGACCAGTTCGCCGTCGTCGTTCCAATAGAGGAATTCGCGCCGCGGCCCGTCCTTCACCTCGCCGCGGAAGAAGGGCATGAGGTTGTTGCCGTCGAGATGCACCTTGAAGGTCTTGGTACCCGCCTCGTAGCCGGCCTTGCATTTGGCGACGATATCCGGCTCTCCCGCGGCCGCGCAGAAGGTCGGGATGAAATCGTAGTGCGAGAACATGTCGTTGTAGACGGTGTTCGGCTTGATCACACCAGGCCAGCGGATGCAGGTCGGTACGCGGTAGCCGCCTTCCCAATTGGTCGCCTTTTCGCCGCGGAACGGGGTGTTGCCGCCATCCGGCCAGGTCATCACTTCGGCGCCGTTGTCGGTGGTGTAGATGACGATGGTGTTTTCGACGAGGCCGAGATCGTCGAGCTTCTTCAGGAGTTCGCCGACCATGCCATCATGTTCGACCATGCCATCGGCATAGACGCCCTTGCCGGTCTTGCCTGCGGACTCGGGTTTCAGGTGGGTGTTAACGTGCATGCGCGTGGAGTTGAAGTAGCAGAACCACGGTTTCTGGGCATTGTTCTGCCGATCGATGAAATCGAGCGCTGCGACCAGAAACTCGCCGTCGACCGTTTCCATGCGTTTCTTCGTCAGGGGACCGGTGTCTTCGATCCGGCCATCGGCATAGGAGTGGATGACGCCGCGCGGGCCGAAGCGTTTGCGGAACTCGGGGCTCTTCGGATAGTCGGGGTTCTCAGGCTCTTCCTCGGCGTTGAGATGGTAGAGGTTGCCGAAGAATTCGTCAAAGCCATGATTGGTCGGCAGGAATTCGTCCTTGTCGCCCAGGTGGTTCTTGCCGAACTGGCCGGTCGAATATCCTTGCGCCTTAAGGAATTCGGCGACCGTCGGGTCCTCCGGCTGCAGGCCGACATCGGCGCCGGGCAGGCCGACCTTGGTGAGGCCGGTGCGGATCGGCGACTGGCCGGTGATGAAGGCGGCGCGGCCGGCGGTGCAGCTCTGCTCGCCATACCAGTCGGTGAAGACAGCGCCTTCATTGCCGATGCGGTCGATATTGGGCGTGCGGTAACCCATCATGCCGCGGTTGTAGATGCTCGGGTTGAACCAGCCGATATCGTCGCCCATGATCATGAGGATGTTCGGTTTGGCGCCTGCGGCGGCGGGTTGGGCGGATTGCTGCGCGACGGCCGGCGTCGCCCCACCTGACGTGGTCAGCGCCGCTGCCGCAAGCGCACTGCCGGCAAGCAGAAGATTGCGCCGGCTGACGCCAAGGGGATGTCCGTTCTGCTGCTGATCGTCGTCGGGATGCGTGCTCATGGCGTCTTTACTCCACGTCGTTGAAGGGTCGGAAATGCTGCCTGGGTCTGCAATCGGTGGACGAACGGAAGTCTGCGCCCCGTGCGTGAGGCGGACAAGGATGTAACATCAACATCAGGGCTACGAAGGCCAGTCTCGTTCGGTGGAACGGTGGGTTACGCTCCGTCACTCAATTGACGTCAAGTGAGATGGCGTGAGGCAGAAATTGAAGCCGATTTAGGTCAATAACATTGACATAAATTAGCCGCCGTGATCCTGTCGAAGCACAATGAGAATGATTGCGGGACGAAGCCTGGAGGCGCTGCCCCGCTCCAATAATCCTTGAGGAAACGACCCAATGCTCGACTGGGACCATATATTCGCGACGCGCGCCAGCAGGATGCGCGCCTCGGAAATCCGCGAACTGTTGAAACTGCTCGACCGCCCCGACATCATCTCGTTTGCCGGTGGCATTCCCGATCCCGAGCTGTTTCCGGATGTGGAGTTCAAGGACGCATATGCGGAGATCTTCTCCGGCCCCGCCGTCAGCGCTGCGCTGCAGTATTCCGTCAGCGAAGGCTACAAGCCGCTGCGTGAATGGCTCGCCAAGCAGATGGAAAAGATCGGCATTCCAGCCGGTGTCGACAACATTTTCATCACCTCGGGTTCGCAGCAGGGCCTCGACTATATCGGCAAGCTGTTCCTGTCGCCCAACGACACGGCGCTCGTGACCTGGCCGACGTATCTCGGCGCGCTGCAGGCGTTCAACGCCTATGAGCCGCATTATGACCAGCTGAACCCGGGCGGCAACCGCACGCCTGCGGCCTATGCCGAGGCCGCGAAAGCCGCCGGCGGCCGCGTCAAGTTCGCCTATCTCTCGGCCGACTTCTCCAACCCGACGGGCGAGACGGTGGACCGGGCAGGGCGCGAACGGGTGCTCGACCTTGCCGAAGAGCTCGACATTGCCGTTATCGAAGACGCCGCCTACCAGTCGCTGCGCTACGACGGCGAGGCGATCCCGCCGATCCTGGCGTTGGAAATCGCCCGCAAGGGCGACATCAACCACACCCGCACCGTCTATTGCGGTTCGTTCTCCAAGACGCTGGCGCCGGGTCTGCGCGTCGGCTGGGTCTGCGCCTCGGAAACGGTGATCCGCAAGCTCGTTCTCTTGAAGCAGGCGGCCGACCTGCATTCCTCGACCATCAACCAGATGGCGATCTGCACGGTTGCCGAGCGTGGTTTCGACGCGCAGGTCGCCAAGATCCACAGGGTCTACAAGCACCGCCGCAGCGCCATGCTGGCAGCCCTTGAAAAGTACATGCCCGATGGCGTGACCTGGACCAAGCCGGAAGGCGGCATGTTCGTCTGGGTGACGCTGCCCAAGGGCATGGACGGAACGGCGCTTCTGGCGAAATCGCTGGAGACGGCCAAGGTCGCCTTCGTGCCCGGCCGCGCCTTCTTTGCCGACGGTTCGGGCGAGAACACGCTGCGCGTTTCCTTCTCCTGCGCCAACGACAAGATGATCGAAGAGGGCATCCGCCGTCTCAGCGATCTCGTGCGCGGCGAAGCCGCGGCACTGGCGGCCTGACGGTAGCCACCCGGTTTCTCCTAGAGAGGCGCGTCCGCGGAAACGGGCGCGCCTTTTTTGATTTGATGGGAAGAGCCCCTCACTCTTCCTCATCCTCGCCCTTGTGACGGGGATCCAGCGATCCGACGTCTGTCGGATCGAAAGACCTTTCCGTCCAAGGACTTGGACTGACTGGACTCCTGTGACAAGCACAGGAGTGAGGGTTCCTCGCTAGGCCGTCCCAGCGATCTGTCGAGGACAATGCATGGCTTGTCAGCAATCCCGCCTGAATTTGCTGAGCTTTGTGGTGTCTCTTCCGCTTTGAGCGGAGCGGAAACGGCCGGGCTGGTGACGGCACAGGAATGCTGTTTAGCGGGACACGCTTTGGCTGGCCGCGATTGGCCCCGCCCGCCCTGAATCTGTCGTTACGCCGCCATCGTAACTGTTACGTTCTTCTGTCATCTCCATCGATGTGATCTTGTGATCGAGCATTCCAGGAGCGGACGATGCCACGATACACTATTCTAGCTACTGGCCTGACTGCGGGCCTTCTCGCCCTTTCGACGATGACCTCAACCACTGTCGCTGCCGACGCGCGCGATCTGGCGCGCGCGCCCTACACCAAGGGATATCTGTCGCCGGACAGCGTCACCGCGCTGCAGAAAGAGTTGATCTTCCAGCGGGCGGTGCAGACCTATCTCTGGGCGCTGCCGGCGCTCAACATGTACGGCATGAAGGAAGGCTCGGAGGCCAAATTCGGCAAAGGCTACAATGTCCTGCCGATCTTCAAGAAGCGGCTTGATGCCAAGACGCTGATCACCACGCCCAATTCCGATGTGATCTATGGGCTCGGCTATCTCGACCTCAAGCAAGACGGGCCGATGGTGATCGAGGTTCCGCCCGGACTTCAGGGGATCCTCGACGATTTCTTCCAGCGGCCGATCCCGTCTGAAGGCGAGATCGGCGGACGCAAATGGGCGGGTGATGTCGGGCTGCCCGGACCGGACCAGGGCAAGGGCGGAAAGTATCTGATCCTGCCGCCGGACTATGAGGGCGGAATTCCCGACGGCTACTTCACCTATCGCTCCGGAACCTATGGCGTCTTCGTCTTCTGGCGCGGCTTCTTCAAGGACCCGAAGCAACTGGAAGAGCCGGTGAAGGTGATGGAACAGACCCGCATCTATCCGCTCGGCAAGGAGGCGACGGCGAAGAAGATGGAGTTCCCCGATGCCTCAGGCGTGGCGGTCAACATGCTCTATCCGCAGGATGGCGCGGCCTTCGACATGCTGGCGCGCTTCGTCGAGCACGAATATGTCGACCCCAAGGATTTCGAGATGCGCGGCATGGCCGCCGATCTCGGCATCATCAAGGGGCAGGCGTTTGCGCCCGACGAAGAGATGCGCAAGCTGCTCGACGATGCGGCCAAGACCGCCTCGCGCATGGCGCATGGCCTAGGCTATGGGCCGACCTCGTTGAGATATTACGAGGACCGACAGTGGCTGAACCCGTTTTCGACCAATGCCGATTTCACCGCCGACAGCTACAACCAGCTTGATGCCCGCTCCAGCTTCTTCACCTATGCCTATTCGACCAGCCCGGGCATGGCGATCAACATGGAGAATGTCGGCGCCAAATATCCCAATGCCTTCAGGGACGCCGACGGCGACTATCTCTCGGGCGACGTGAACTACAAGCTGACCCTGCCCAAGGATATCCCGGCCAAGATCTTCTGGTCGGTGACGGTCTACGATCCGGTCACCGGATCGGGCCTTGACAACGGCCAGCCGTTCCCCTCGCTCAACACCATGGACAAGCCGGTCCAGAATGCCGACGGCTCGACCGATATCTATTTCGGGCCGAAGTCGCCGGGTGAGGGGAAGAACTGGATCGCCACGATTCCCGACCAGGGCTTCTTCACGATCCTGCGCCTCTACGGCCCGACCAAGGCCTTCTTCGACAAGAGCTGGAAGCCCGGCGATCTGGAGAAGGTCAAGTAATCCACGGTCTGCCAATCGGCGCCCGTCGCTTCATTTCCCTGGGAATTTCTTATGGTCACCACCACAACCCATCGCCCGATCCTGGCCGTGACCGCGATTGCCGCGATCCTTGCTGTTCGCCAAGCAGCGGCAGAACCGGTACGGATCTCGCCCGCCTGGGCCACCTCCATGCCCGCCGGCCCGGTTTCAGGCACGCGGATCACCGCCGACTATGCAAAGCTCGTCGTCAGCGATGCCTATTTCTGGGCATGGCCGATGGTCAACATGTTCAATCGGCGGCTGGCCTTTTCCAAGATTCCGCAGCGGATCTATTCCGGTGCCGCCCCGATGGCGCCGATCAACAGCCTGACGATGCTGACGGACTATATCGAGCCGGATGAGCGGCTGGTGGCCTGCCCGAACCAGGACGTGGTCTATGGCGCAGGGCTGCTGGGGCTCGACCAATCGCCGGTTGTCATTCAGGTCCCAGACTTCAAGGATCGCTTCTGGGTCTATCAGGTCGTCGACCTCAGGACCGACAGCTTTGCCCAGCTCGGCAAGATGTATGGCACGCAGCCGGGATTCTACCTGCTCGTCGGGCCGAACTGGCAGGGGGAGGTTCCCAAGGGCATCACCAAGGTTTTCCGCGCCTCGACCAACACCGCCAACGTCATTCCGCGCGTCTTCCAGGACGATACGCCTGAGGACAAGGCAGCCATCCAGGAGGTGCTGAAGGGCATCACGCTCTATCCGTTGTCGGAATTCGACGGCACGATGAAGTCGGTCGACTGGAGCACGGTCAAGAAGGTGCCGGCCTCCGGTGACGGATCGGCGGAAACGCAATGGGTGGTGCCGGAGAAATTCATCGACGAGTTGCCGCTGGTTCTCGCCGATGCGCCGCCCTTGCCGGGCGAAGAGGCGCGCTACGCCCAGGTGCTTGCGGTCGCTGAAGCGGCCAAGGCCGACCCGGCTATTCGCAAAGCGGTGGACGAGGCGGCTGTGGAGGCAGAGGAGCGGCTGGTCAAGCCGCTGTTCCAGTTCCGCAACTACGGCCTGCCCTTGACGCACAATTGGACGACGACGTCGAACAACGCGGCGTTCGGCACGGACTATTACACCCGTACGGCCGTCGCCAAGTCGAACATCTTCGTCAACGCGCCATCCGAGACCAAGTATTTCTACCAGGATCTCGATCAGGCGAGCGCACGCCTGAACGGCAAGAACAGCTACACCGTGACCTTTGCCAAGGGCGAAGCACCTGCGGTCAATGGATTCTGGTCGTTGACGCTCTACAACGAGCACCACTTCTTCGAGCCGAACGATATCAAGCGCTATTCTCTCGGCACCAAGAACAAGTCACTGAAATACAATGCCGATGGATCATTGACGATCTACGTCCAGTCCGAGCCGCCGAAGGAGGACCTTCGCGACAACTGGCTGCCGGCGCCGGAGGACGGGGATTTCTCGCTCTACATCCGCGCCTACTGGCCAAAGCCGACGGTTGTCGACGGCACATGGACGCCGCCGGCGGTCGACAAGGCGGGATAGAGCCTTTCCAGGAAAAGTGCGAAGCGGTTTTCCGTCGGGAAATGCGCAAAAACAAACAGATAGAGCGTTTCGGCGACGCCGTTTGGTCCGAACGCTCTAGAGGCGCTGTCGCTCTTGGTAGCGCGTTCAGAACGCGTTGCAGAAGGGCGGCATGTCGGCTACAACGGGCGAAATGGTCGGGCGCTGTCCGGCCACGTAAGCGTTAACGTCACTCAACGCGTATGATCGAACGGCTCTCATGTTTCGATCTGCGCGACTGTGTCCTGCGGATCGAGATTTGCGAGCCCCCAGAGGATACAGATGGACAACAGCCAACCCTCTTTCCACAGTGCTTCCACCCCAAGGATCGAGCGTGTGCGTCACGATCTCAAGCGACGCACGCTCACTGTTACCGATGTCGAGCGGATCACGCCCGGCATGCTGCGCATCACGCTCTCTGGCGATGACCTTGCCGATTTCGTCAGCCTTGGCGCCGATGATCACGTCAAGATCCTGGTGCCTTCAGCCGAGGGCACGGAGGAGCGGCGGGACTATACGCCGCGCCGCTACGATGCCGCCGCCCGCACGCTGGTGCTTGATTTCGCGCTGCACGAGGCCGGGCCGATCACGGAGTGGGCAATGAACGCGCGCCCGGGCGATGGCTTGAGCGTCGGCGGCCCACGCGGCTCGGCGGTTATTTCCAACGTCGAGCGCTGGCTGCTGATCGGCGACGAGACAGCGCTGCCGGCGATCGGTCGGCGGATCGAGGAGGCCACTGCCGGCGCCCGTATCACCAGCATTGCCGCCGTCGCTGACGCTGCCGAGCAACAGGCGTTCGAGACGAAGGCCGACCTGACGTGCCACTGGGTCTATCGCCCCTTGCATCAGGCGACCGACGCCTCGGCGCTTCTCGCCATCCTTAGCTCTGTCGTCATCGAGCCCAACACTTTCGTCTGGGTCGCGGCCGAAGCCTCGGTGACGCGGGCGATCCGCGCGCATCTCACCGAGGAACGTGGCTATCCGCTCTCCTGGATCAAGGCATCGGGATATTGGGTCAAGGGCAAGGCGGATAGCACGGAGAAGTTTGAGTAACCGCCACGGGGCGGGCCGTTCGCTTGAAGCGCGCCGCGAGCTCCGGGGTGTGCTTGCCGCGCTTTAAGTTCCGGGTTTTTCACATGTCGTCATTGCAAAACCGCAGCGCATTTTTGCGCGACATGCATTCGGGAAAGCTGGGTCAGGCGGCGCTGGCGAGCTTGAGGCGAAGCGCATCGAAATCGTGCACAAACCAGAGCGCATTGCCCTTGTTGGTTTCGCGAACGAAGTCGCCAAGCGCCTTGCTGCTTTCAAGCGCCCCAGAGATATCGCCGACGATGGCGCATTTCATGCGGTAGTTCACGAACTTCTGGAAGACCTCGCCGGCGACGCGCGTGCTGAGGTTGAGGAAATCCGGGCCGAGGCGCGTGACCGGGATCGCGAGCATATCGGCACTATGGGCCCAGGCATCGCCAAGAAAATCATTGGCGTCGCCTGCGACCCGCAGCAGGCCGCCTTCGTCTGCGCATCTGAGAACACGCGTATTTCCGATTTCGACGAGCTGTTCCATGGCGAAGCCGCCGAAGGCGAGGATATAGGCGCTGACCAGCCATTGTGCGGTGGCTGCACTGATACCGAACTCATGCTGGATTTCGGGGATCGCTACGGCAATCATCGAGATATCGAGCCCGTCGAGCAGGATCACCCCGCTGAAGATGAAGAGCGCTACCCAAAGGCGCGCCGGCCAATGCAGCGCGTCGTTCTGACCGGGCGCAAGGGCAGCGCTATCTGCCCGCCCATCGCTCGGGGTCAAGCCAACTGACATATGTTCACTCCATGGAAATTTGGGCGCCGCGAGACGGAAATCTGCGGTCCCGATGGCTTCGATCATCAATGCTTTCGATCATCACCGATTGATCGCTCATTGAAAAACAAGTAGTTCTCGATGCATTGTTAAATGGAGCTTGAAGATCCATGAGCCGAATGCTGCCAGGAACCCGCGCGCTCAGAACCTTCGAGGCTGCCGGTCGCCATCTCAATTTCACCCGTGCGGCCGACGAAGTCGGGCTGACGCCGGCGGCGGCCAGCTACCAGATCAAGGAAATCGAGGATCAACTCGGCCTCGTGCTGTTCACCCGCACCAGCCGCAGCATCCAGCTGACGCCGGCCGGCGCCGTGGTGTTCGAGGCAGCGGTCCAGGCGCTCGAGACGCTGCAGCGGGCGGTCGGCCGTGCGCGCCGGATGGCGCGCGGCGCCCAGCAGTTGCGCGTGTCGCTCAGCCCGCGTTTTGCCACCAACTGGCTGTTGCCGCGGCTGTCGCAATTTCGTGCCGCCAACCCGACGATCGAGCTGACATTCGACATCAGCGACGAGGTCAGGGATTTCGACGCCGACGATGTCGATATCGCCATCCGCTTCGGCTCCGGCCGTTATGCGCAGACGCGGTCTGAGCGCCTGTTCGAGGCGGTGATCGCCCCGGTCTGCAGCCCGAAGCTGATCGCTGCCAGCGGACGGCCGAAGACGCCACGCGATCTCTTCGCTCAGACGCTTTGCCATGTCGAATGCTATACCGAAGGCATGCTGTGGCCGAACTGGCGCATGTGGATGGCGGCTGCCGGCATCGATGATTTCGACGACAGCCGATGCGTGGCCTTTACCGACACCAGCCATGTGGTCGAGGCCGTTATCGATGGTGGCGCTGTCGGCCTTGTCGATCTCGCGATGATCCGCAACGAACTTGCCGAGGGACGGCTGGTGCAGCTGTTCGACATCGGCGTCAGCGTCGCCGAGGACTATGCCTATCACCTCGTCTATCCCGAAAGCTCTGGCCAGGATCCGCGGGTTCTGGCGTTTTGCGACTGGATGCTGGGCGAGGTTGGCCAGGGAGCGAAACCGGCGGCAATTGCCTCCGTAGCAGCCGGCTGACGCTGCTGCCTCGACAGGTGCTTTCGCCCGGTTCTCCTCGTTGCGCCACCCGCAAAAGAAAAACGCCGCGTCTCGTCGAGAGGCGCGGCGTCTTGCTGCCGAGGTCGTTGTAGCGGTATTTGCGCAGGAAGCAGCTTGCGCGATCGAAGGGATCACGAGAGGAGGGCGGCAAGGCGCCACCCTCCCGCGGCTTCAATATTCCTGGCTGGTCGGCCGGAACAGGATCTCGTTGATGTCGACATCCTCCGGCTGGCTCATGGCGTAGACCACGGCGCGGGCAAAGCTGTCGGCGGGGATGGCGATACGCTCGTAGAGCGCGCGGACATTCTCGGCGACATCAGTCTCGGTGACGCTGTCGGGCAGTTCGGTCGCGACCGCCCCCGGCGAGATGATGGTGGTGCGGATATTGTAGGGTTTCACCTCCTGCCGCAGCCCCTCGGAAATCACGCGTACGGCGTGTTTGGTGGCGGCATAGACGGCACCGCCGGGGCCGACCTTGTGGCCGGCGACCGAGGAGACGTTGATGATGTGGCCGCTCTTCTGCTGCTTCATGTGAGGAAGTGCAGCACCGATGCCGTAGAGCACGCCCTTGAGGTTGACGTCGATGGTGCGGTCCCAATCCTCGACCTTGCAGCGCTCCAATGGCGAGTGCGGCATCAGCCCGGCATTGTTGAGCATGACGTCGATGCGGCCATGGAGCCGGACGGCGTGATCGACCAGGCGCTTGACCTCCTCGAACGACGTTACGTCGGTCTGAACGGCAGCTTGCTTGCCGAGCGATAGCTCGTCGGCAAGCGCCCGCAGCCGGTCGATGCGGCGCGCGCCCAGCACCAGCCTGGCGCCGTCACCGGCAAGCCGCCGCACCGTCGCTTCGCCAAGGCCGCTGCTGGCGCCGGTGATGACGACCACCTTGTCCTTGATATTCTCTGTCATTGTTGCCTCTTCTTCAGCGGCCGACGCGCGCCTGCAGGTGGGCCGGATAACGATCGCCCTCGATGGTGACCTTGGCGAGCGCATCGTCGATTTCGCCGCGATCGTCCGAGGTCAGCCGTACGGCCGCGGCGCCGATGTTTTCCTCGAGCCGGGGCAGCTTGGTGGTGCCGGGGATCGGCACGATCCAAGGCTGTTGCGCCAGCAGCCAGGCGAGTGCTACCTGCGCCGGCGTTTTTCCCTTGCGGGCAGCGATCTGGCCCAGGAGATCGACCAGCGCCTGATTGGCCTTGCGCGCCTCCGGCGTGAAGCGCGGCACGACATTGCGGAAATCCTTGGCGTCGAAGGTGGTGTCGGCGTTGATGGCGCCGGTCAGGAACCCCTTGCCGAGCGGGCTGAAGGGTACGAAGCCGATGCCGAGCTCTTCGAGCAGCGGCAGGATTTCGGCCTCCGGTTCGCGCCACCACAGCGAATACTCGCTCTGGAGTGCAGCGACCTTCTGTTCCGCATGGGCCTTGCGGATGGTCTCGGCGCCGGCTTCGGAAAGGCCGAAATGCCTGACCTTGCCTTCGCTGATCAGCCGCTGCACCGTGCCGGCCACGTCCTCGATCGGCACATTGGGATCGACACGATGCTGGTAGAAGAGGTCGATGACGTCCGTCTTCAGGCGCTTCAGTGCCGCATCGGCGACCTTGCGGATCTGATCCGGCCGGCTGTTCATGCCGCTCTGGCCACCTTGGTTGTCAAAGTCGAAACCGAACTTGGTGGCGATCACCACCTTGTTGCGCATCGGCGCGAGCGCCTCGCCGAGCAGTTCTTCGTTTTGGTAGGGGCCATAGGCCTCGGCGGTGTCGAAGAAGGTGACGCCGCGCTCGAACGCGGTGCGGATGAGGGCGATTGCCGCTTGCTTCTCCGTTGCCGGGCCATAGCCGTAGCTGAGGCCCATGCAGCCGAGGCCGAGGGCGGAGACTTCAAGGCCGCTTTTGCCGAGTGTGCGCTTTTCCATGGGGCTTTTCCTTGTCTCGAATGATGATGTCTTTGGGCTAGAAATGGCGCACACGGCCGGGCTGGCGAGGGCGCTCCGGGAGATGGCGATCAGTCGGCCCTGATTTCGGCGCCATAGTCCGCATCGCTGACCTTCTCCATCCAGTCGACGACCTTGCCGTCGAGGGCTTCGGCGATCGCGACATGGGTCATGGCGGCGGAAGGCGAGGCGCCGTGCCAATGCTTCTCGCCCGGTTCGAACCAGACGATATCACCGGGGCGGATTTCCTCGACCGGACCGCCTTCGCGCTGGACGCGGCCAAGGCCGGATAGGACGATCAGTGTCTGGCCGAGCGGATGGGTGTGCCAGGCGGTGCGGGCGGCGGGCTCGAACGTGACGGTGGCGCCACCGACGCGGGCAGGGGACGAGCCGTTGAAGGGGGCATCGATGCGCACCGTGCCGGTGAAATAATCCGCCGGTCCCTTGGCCGAGGGCTGCGAGCCGCTTCGTTTGATGTTCATGGCGTCGATCCTTTGCAAATGGCGACGCGGCCGTGGTCGGGCCTGACGTCGTCGCTGTCGTCACTACAGCGCCGCGCGCCTTATTGGACGCGCAAAGGTCGCTGTAACACTTTGAATTGCTGCGTGTTTTTATCCCTAGATTGAATAGGATCTCAGGAAACATGCAGCAGCAATTTAGGGCGTGGGATTGATCAGGATTAGATGGTAAATATCGCACGAGCTTATGAGGGGAATTCATGAATGCCGCGCCAGCCGATCAATGACCTCATCGCCTTCCTTGCTGTAGCAAGGGAACGGAGCTTTACGAAGGCGGCAGCGCAGCTCGGGGTCTCACAGTCGGCGCTGAGCCACACCATCCGCGGGCTCGAGGCGCGGCTGGGCTTGAGGCTCCTGACGCGCACGACCCGCAGCGTCTCGCCGACCGAAGCTGGCGAGCGGCTGCTGGTGTCGATTGGGCCGCGCCTGGATGAGATCGACCAGGAACTGGCAGCGCTCAGCGCGTTTCGCGACAAGCCGGCGGGTACGATCCGCATCACCGCCGGCGAGCATGCGGCCGATCGCATCCTCTGGCCGGCGCTGGAGCGGCTCTTGCCTGATTATCCGGATGTTCATGTCGAGGTGATCGTCGACTACGGCCTGACCGATATCGTCTCGGAGCGCTACGACGCCGGCGTGCGCCTCGGCGAGCAGGTGGCCAAGGACATGATCGCCGTGCGCATCGGGCCCGACATGCGCATGGCGGTGGTCGGCGCACCCGCCTATTTCGCCACACGGAAAATGCCGCTAATGCCGCAGGACCTGACGGAGCACAATTGCATCAACTTGCGCCTGCCGACCCATGGCGGCATCTATGCCTGGGAATTCGAGAGGCAAGGCCGCGAGGTGAAGGTGCGGGTCGAGGGCCAACTCGTCTTCAACAACATCGCGCTCAGGCTGAACGCGGCCCTTGGCGGGCTGGGCCTGACCTACCTGCCTGAAGATGCCGTCGCGCCCTATCTCGCCTCGGGCCAGCTGGTGCAGGTTCTGGAAGATTGGTGCCCGCCCTTTGCCGGCTACCACCTCTATTACCCGAGCCGCCGGCAAACGTCGCCCGCATTTGCATTGATTGCCGACGCGCTGCGGTATCGGGGTCCGCGTCACAAGTCATTCCAGCAGGCGTGATCGTTGAAACTTTTCAAGAGCTACACGCAAAGAGCGCCCGTTGCCGGACGCCCTAAGGTTGCCTCAATGCCTTACGATTGGCAGCGGTGCCCAAAAGCAAGCAGCCACGTTCACGTTATCAATTTTTCGGCGATTCCAAGATTAATGAAGGGTTAATCCACCGAATTATTTGATTGCCGGTGCAATCCAGGCGACAGCGCCGATAGTATTTCGCCCGTTTCCATTAGAAAGCCGCAGTTGCTCGCTTTTCTCCTGCGCGCAAACTCGTGTTGAAGCCGTTGCAGCGCAGCCTGTTGGGCGCTGCTATAAACGGCGTCCTTCCGCGCTTGGCTTGGTAATTCCTGTTAAACATAAGGAGATTGCTATGAAAACGGAGATTGCAATTGGACTGACGCTGGCGTTCTCGACCCTCCTTGCAACCGGTGTGATGGCCCAGACCAAATACGGTTCAGAAGCCGGCTGGGACATTCTCGTGAAGGACAACATGGGGCCAGGATGCTTGATCACAAAATCAAACGCAGACGGTACACAAGTTCAGATGGGCATCGATGCAACGGCCGCGCTGCGTGGCTACATGGCGCTCTACACCAAAGCTGATGCTAATGTTGCTGCAAACGAAAAGCTTGCGGTCCTGTTCGATGTCGATGGCCAGCAGTTCAGCGGCGAGGCGAAGGGCCAAGCCATAGACGGCTATCGCGGCGCGTTCGTATGGGTCAACAATGCTGACTTCATCTATGACCTGGCCAAGAAGAAGGCTGTGACGATTACGCCCCAGGGCGGCAATCCCATTGTCGTAAAATTGGCCGGAACCGACGCAGCCTTCAAGGCCCTGAGGGCTTGCCAGGCCGCTCAGTAATCACGCCCTGACAAGCTCGAATGGACCGCGAGCGGGAGCGTGGTGCATCTGCGCATTGATGATGTCGCGTGCGTTGCTACAGCGCCGCGCGTCTTATTAGACGCGCAAAGGTCGCTGTAGCACTTTGAATTGCTGCATGTTTTTATCCTTAAATCGAATAGGATCTAAGGAAACATGCAGTAGCGCATTCCCGGCATTCCAAACTTACCGCCTGATGGCGTTTCGACCTATTCCCGAGCCCCGGTGCTGAGTGGTTGGTTCCGACGAACCGTTCCGCTCAGGGCGGAGCGCGCGACTTGCTCTCCCTCATTCCGGCCGTGTACCGGCATCCAGCGACTTGGCGGCTGTCAGGTCAAAAGACCTTTCAGCCCAAGGACTTGGGCTGGCTGGATTCCGGCACAAGGCCGGAATGAGGGAGTTTTTAGGCAGTCAGTGGATTTAGATCTTTCCGCATCACAGATGACTTTGCGTCCGCAGCTCCGCTGCGGCACCCTCAGCCTTCCCGCCGGATCGTCGGTTCGGGCGAACCCTTCCACTCGAAGGTGATCGTTTGGCCCTGGCGGATGTTCTGGATGACGGCGGGGCGGAAGACGGCGATGCATTCGCCTGAGAGGTGACGGGCGGAGGGGTAGATCAGGCCGTTGCCGCCTTCCGCGTAGACAGTGGCGGCGAGTGCCTGACCGGCCGGATAGGCAAGGGTCGGGTCGGAGTCGAGATAGGTAGCATCGGTTTCGCCGCGGACATCGTGGAAACGGCAGGTGAAGCCGGCGATCAGCTCGCGGTAGGCGCCGATGTCTTGGAACATACCGGCGTCGGCAAGCGCGCGGGTGCGGTGATAGACGATCTCGGCCTGGCAGGTTTCGAGCGCGGTGTCGCCGAAGGCGCAGTACCAGGCGCCGCGGTCCTCGTTGTTGAAGCGGTTGCCCGGCGGGCGGGCGTGGCAGAAGGCGGCGTTGATCAGCGACCAGCCGTAGCCGAAGGATTCGTTCAGAAGCTCCGCCGGGTTGACACCGGCGGGTAGCGCCAGCGGGCTCAGCCGCGCGGATGTCAGCGCCTCCAGCCGGTTGAGGATCTCGATGTCGTCCTCGTCGTCGCAGAGCGGCTTGACGGCCGGCTCGTCGATATAGGCGGTCGAGATCAGCCGGATGGTGGCCGGATCGGTAAAATCGATCTCGGCGATCATAGGCCGCCGCGCAGGCCATCGAGATAGCGGCGCACCTTCATCATCGCGGGTATGCCGCCCTCGATCATCAGGTCGACCGGCGACTGGCCGTCGAAGACCGGCCCGGTGTTGACCGCCTTTGGCCATTGATAGGTCAGCGGTCCGTTGAAATAGAGCCGCAGGCCCTTGAAGATGCCGACGATCAGGCTGGCACGCATGCGCTTGTCCTGGTCGAGCTTGCCCTTGAAGTCGCCGGCCTTCATCCGGTTCCAGGTGGCGATCGGCACGTCGAAGAGCTGCGACGCTTCCCGGTTGGTCAGCTTCCACAGGTCGCAGGCCTTCACCACCGCCCTGACGATGACGGCTTCCTCATGTCTTGCCGCGTCGCGGTCGGGGGCAAGAACCGGCTGTGCGCTGGGCATGAACGTCTCCTATGAAATCCCGTGCCGTATCATATGATATAAAATGGGGGTTTTGAGCTGGAAGTCAAGGGGAGGTGTGGTGTCCGACAGCGACGCGTGGCCGGGTGGGTTCTCGCCGGGCTCTCGCAGTTTTGCCACTCACTGCTGTCGCAGATTGGCCCCTCACCCTAACCCTCTCCCCGCAGGCGGGGAGAGGGGACGCGGTACAGAGTGGGTTGCAACTCGGCGATCCCTCTCATGGTGATCGGGAGGCTTTGGTATGGCGCGATGTGAATGGGTAGGGCGCCGCGGGTTTCCTTCTCCCCGCATGCGGGGAGAAGGTGGCCGGCAGGCCGGATGAGGGGCAACGCGCTTCGCCGCGTTGGCAATAGCGTGCTCTCACACATGCGGGCCCAGCAGCGAAAGATCGGCTTCGCCAAGTCGGTCCTTGGCGCTGCGCAGCTGGTGCCAGTAGGGATAGATGACCGGCGGCAGACTGACGGCGTCGAGCAGTTCGCGCTCCTCATCGGTAAGCTTGAGGCTTGCGGCGGCAAGGTTGTCGCGGAACTGCTCCTCCCGGCGACCGCCGATGATGACGGAGGTGACGCCCTTGCGGTCGATCAGCCAGGCAAGGGCGATCTGGGCTGGCGAGACGCCGCGCTCGCCTGATATCGCTACCAGCATGTCGACGATCTTCCACAGCCGTTCTTCGTCGCGGATCGGCGGCTCGTTCCAGCCGGCGAGCTGGCGGGTACCCTCCGGCGTCTGGTTGCGCCGGTGCTTGCCCGACAGCAGGCCGCCGGCAAGCGGGCTCCAGACGAGCACGCCGAGGCCCTGGTCGATGCTGATCGGCAGCAGTTCGTATTCGGCCTCGCGGGCTTCGAGCGTGTAGTGGATCTGCTGGCTGACGAAGCGGTGGCGGCGGTCGAGCGCGCTGATGCCGAGCGCCTTCATGATGTGCCAGCCGGAATAGTTGGAGCAGCCGATGTAGCGCACCTTGCCGTGGCGAACGAGCGTGTCGAGCGCCTCCATCGTTTCTTCGAGCGGCGTCTGGCCGTCCCATTCGTGCACTTGGTAGAGATCGATGACATCGGTCTTCAACCGCCTGAGGCTCGCTTCGCAGGCGGCAATCAGGTGGTGGCGGGAGAGGCCGCCGTCGTTCGGGCCCGGCCCCATGTTGAAACGCGCCTTGGTGGCAACCAGCACGCCGTTCTTGCGCTTGCCGGCGAGGATGTCGCCGATAATTTCCTCCGAGCCGCCGGTGGAATAGATATCGGCGGTGTCGATCAGGTTGACGCCGGCATCGAGGCACATGTCGACATAGCGGCGCGCCTCGTCGAGACCGACATTGCCGACCTGCGCGAACTTGCCGCCGCCACCGATCGTCATCGTTCCCATGGTGATCGTCGAGATTTTCAGGCCGGAGCGGCCAAGCAGTCGGTATTCCATCTGGCTTTCCTCTTCCCTGTGGTGTCGGCCTTTGCTGTTGGGTGACAAATTAGGGGCGGAGCGAGGCGGAACAAGGTGACGGTGCGGATGAGGCGTCGGCTCCGCGTCGAACGGGAGAACGTCCGCGCGTGCGGCGCCGCAATGCTACTTATAATAGATGCATCGCTTGATCGGGCAATGCCTTGTATCATGGCGGGCGGAGAGGCGTTGGAAGGGCGGGCAATGAGCAATCACTATTGTCTCGGCCGGATCGATTTCGGCGTGGGCAGTTCGGCCTTCTGGTGCCTCGATACGCCCGGAACGCTGGTCGTTTTCCTGCACGGTTTTACCGGCGCCGCGGAGGCGACGTGGCACAATGCCAGTGCCTATATCCGGCGGGATGCGCTTTTTTCCTCTGCGGACGTTCTCTTCCTCGGTTATGACAGCGTGCGCAGCCGGGCGCGTGTGATCAGTCGCTGGGTGCTCGATCTGTTTCGCAAGCTGCTGGCCGAGCCGGCCGAATTTTCCAATCGCTACATCTATTACGGAGCGCAGCGGCAGCCCTTCATCTACGACCGGGTCGTCGTGGTGGCGCATTCGCTGGGTGGCGCGATCATGCGGCAGGTGGCGCTGGATCTCGCCCGCGCCAACGACGCCTATGCGGATCACATCCAGCTTCTGCTCTTTGCGCCTGCTCACAAGGGATCGAACGCGCTGCACAACGCGGGCGGGATGATGGTGGGGCACGGGATACTGGCGGCGCTGCGATGCGGCCTGCTCTACAAGGCACCGATCCTGGAAGACCTTCGGCCTAAATCGGACTTCATAAGGGATATCGAAGCCGGGACGTTGACGCGGCTGGCGCGGGGCCGACTGCGATGTCTGGTCGCGACCAAGATCACGATCGGCCAGTATGAAAATATCGTCGAACCCGGCGATTTTGCGCAGGATCCGCCGTTCAATACCGTTGATCGTCGCAACCACACGGATGTCTGCAAGAGCGATGCCGGCTATCGCCGGGTACTCGACGACATCGAGGAGTGCCTGCGGTGAGCGACGTGGCAAGCCCCCAACTGTCGCTGGAGAGCTTTGCCGGTTTCGAGCACAATTGCTTCGAGCGGCACGATCTGCGCCTCTACAACTTGCCCGTTGTCGGCAGCGGCTATCTTCTGGCGCGCTGGGCCGCATCCAGACAGGTGCGGCTTGCCTGGCTCGCCTATCTCCAGACGTCGATGCTGCGCTACGAATATCTGGCAAGCCGGGGCGAGATCGAACGGGGCGTGCCGGACGCCGGCATCGTGCGCCTGGCGGAGGCGGAAGCCGCGCGCGGCTCGCCGATGTCGCCTTCTACCGTCCGGCTGGCGCTCATCCTCGCCAGGCGCTCGATGCCCTATTTCAACCTTGACCATGAACTGAGTGAGCTTGGCCCGCTCGATGAAGCGGAATGGACCGAGCTGATCGACACGGCGTTCCGGATCGATATCTTCCTGTGCTCGCGGCCACGCTTTTCCGAGACGTTGCGCGCCTTGCCGCGCTATCCTGAGGCCGATCTCGGGGCCGACGGTTATCTCTTCCTCGTCAATTTTCTGTCGATCCTGGGTTTGCGCTCGGAGCTCAGCGCCGGTTCGCGGGGCTACCTGCAACGCAAGATCAACATCGTGCTGCACTCGCTCGGACTGAATGTCGATGCGCTTCGCGCCGATCTCTACCGGGTACAGGACGAGATCGGCCGCCGGGAAATACCGTCTTCGCGCGCGAGGCTTGAGCCGATCGATGTCAGCATCGCGCTGTTTGAAACCGAACTTCAGGCGGCCTGGGAGCTGGTGCGCACGCTCGAGGTTCTGCAGCCGGCGAAGGCGAGGGACAGCGGCCCGGAAGGCAGCGGGCAGGCCGAGCCGCAACCACAATTCTAGGGTGCGGCGTCCGACGGCGGGCGGCGGTTTCGAGGCCGTTTCAGGCCCCGGCAAGAAAGCGCGCGGGCATGAGATCCTTATAGGGAAACATGTGGAAATAGGGGCGCGCCTCGGCCAGCACGCGGGTCATCGAAGGGCGTTCGAGCAGCCGTTCGAAATAGGCGGAGAGATGCGGATAGGCGTCGGCAAAGGGCTCGACAATTCCGGCATAAAAGAGTGCGGGGGCCGCGGCGCAATCTGCAAGGCTGAAGGCGGCACCGCCGGCAAAGGCGTTGATTGCGAAATGCCGGTCGGCCATGCGATAGGCGACGCCGAGCGTAGCGCGGGCATCTGCGACACCGCGATGGTCGTTCTCGCCCTGGGCGCGCAGCGTGTCGGTGACGATCTTCTGCATCGGCACATGGATGTAGAGATCGAAGAAGCGATCCCAGAGCCGCGCCTGTAGCGCCGCGTCGCTATCCCTGGGGATCAGCGGCTGGCTGCCGGGGTAATGGCGATCGACATATTCGATGATGATGGACGTCTCCGGGATGGTGACATCGCGGGCGCTGTCGCGCAGCACCGGCATCTTGCCGACCGGCCAGAGCTCAGCGAAACGGGCCGCCTCCACGGGATCCAGAAGATCGACCAGGCTCGGCTCGAAGGGTGTATCGTTCTCATAGAGCGCGATCAGCACCTTGTGGCAGAATGAGGCGAGCGGATGCAGATAAAGCGTGAGCGACATGCGGACAATCTCCGATGCTGACGGTTCAGGCGGGCGTTGCGTCCGGTAACCCGGCGCAACGCTGATGGGTCGGATTTTACTGGGGAACTTATGGCAAAACTGATGCACTTATGCAATCAGTTTTTGGAGTGTTGCGAACGCCAAGTGGCGTGCTTTGAAGCACGGTTCGTGTTCCGTTTTTGCCCAAGGCCATTGAAAGCCCAAAAGATGCGCTAGACTTAATAGAAGGCAGGGCGTCGAAACGCACGGCGCTCCGCAACAGGGGAGGATCGCCGATGCGCTGCTTCACGGTAGTTGGGCCTTCGCAGACCGGAAAATCCACGCTGGTGGAAAAACTGGCTGCGCTGGGGGAAAGCTCCAGAAAGGCCACGTCACCTTATGGATTGAACATCACCGAATTCGAGATCGGCAAGGAAGCCTGGTGCGCGCTCGATGCGCCCGGCGGCACCGAGGCGCTCGCGCACGCGCAGCACGCGCTTCTGGCGAGCGACGCCTGCGTGCTCTGCGTCTCGCCGGCGCCGGAGGAGGCGGTGCTGGCAGCGCCCTATCTCAAGGTGATCGAAGCATCGGGCACGCCCTGCATCATCTTCGTCAACCGCATGGACGAGCCGCGCGGCCGGTTGCGGGATGTCATCGCCGCGCTGCAGGACTATTCCAGCCACATGCTGATCCTGCGGCAGGTGCCGATCCGCGAAGGCGACAGGATCGTCGGCAGCTGCGACCTGATCTCCGAGCGGGCCTGGCGCTATCGCGAGGGCCAGACCTCGGCGCTGATCGAGATCCCGGATACGACGCTGGAGCGCGAGAAGGAAGCGCGCACCGAATTGCTCGAACATCTCTCGGAATTCGACGACTGGCTGCTCGAAGAGCTGATCGAGGATCGCGAGCCCGGCAGCGACACGATCTATGCCATCTCCTCGCGGCTGCTCAGGGAAAACCGGATCATCCCTGTTCTCGTCGGCGCGGCGAGCCACAGCAACGGCATCCTGCGGCTGATGAAGGCGCTGAGGCACGAGGCGCCGCCGGTCGACACGCTGCGAAAAAGGCTCGGCGAGGCGAGCAAGGTTCCCGAAGCGAACCTCGCTGCCGTCAGCTTTCATGCCTATCACCGCCAGAATGTCGGCAAGACCGTGCTTGTCCGCGCGCTTTCAAACGGCATCAAACAGGGTGCGGCACTCGGCGGCGGCGGTGTCGGCTCGGTGCAGGACCCGGCGACCGGAAAACCGCTTGCCACAGGGACACCGGAGCCTGGCACGATCTTTGCCGCCGTCAAATCCGACCACCTGCCGGTGCCGGCGCTTCTGACCGGCACTGCCGCATCCGAGGCGCCTGACTGGACGGTGCCGCCGACGCCGATGCTGGAGCGCATCCTGGTGCCCGACAGCGAGCGCGACGAGACCAAGCTTTCCGGTACGCTTGCGAAGCTGGCGGAGACCGATCGCAGCCTCAAGGTGATGCAGGAGGAGGGCACAGGCGCGCAGCTGATCTGCGTGCAGGGGCCGGTGCATCTGCGCGATCTCTGCAAGACGCTGGCCGATGTCTTCCATGTCGGCGTCACCGATAGGCCGCCGAGCCCGACCTATCGCGAGACGGTGCTCAAACCCTCAGACGTGCACTACCGCCACCGCAAGCAGACGGGCGGGGCGGGGCAGTTTGCCGACGTCAAGCTCAGTGTTCACCCCAACCAGCGCGGCGGCGGCTTCAGCTTCAACGAGACGGTGAAGGGCGGCGCGGTGCCACGCAACTTCATCCCGGCGATCGAGGCGGGCGCACGCGAGGCGATGGAGAAGGGGCCGCTCGGCTTTCAGGTGATCGATGTCGGCGTGACGCTGACGGATGGCCAGCACCATCAGGTCGACAGCTCCGAATTCGCCTTCCGGGCTGCTGCCAAGATGGGCGTGCGCCAGGCGCTGTCGCAGGCCTCCGCCGTGCTGATGCAGCCGGTGGTGCGCGTCGAGATCCACATCCCGTCGATCTATTCCGGCAGCCTGGTGCCGGTTGTCTCGACCTTCAAGGGCCAGGTGCTCGGCTTCGACCGCGACGAGGCGGCCAAGGGCTGGGACGTTTTTCGCGCCCTGGTGCCGGGCTCGGCGCTCGACGAGCTGGCGCGGGCGTTGCGTTCGGCAACGCAAGGGATCGGCTACTTCTCCAAGAACTTCGACCATTTCGAGGAGCTCTACGGCAAGGAGGCCGAGGCGGTGATCCATTCTCATGGGACGGCGCAGGCTGGGTAGGTCGCGCACGGACCAGGCTTTCGCTCCGGCATAGTCCTCGGCGGCCCATGCGGCGAGGCTCCGGGCCGCGCCAGGCAAACGGTTCGGCAAACTGGCCGGCTTGTCTCATTTTTCCCATCAAATTGGGTGTCCGGGCTGGAGACAGGCGGTTTTCCTCCTACTTCAAGTCGTTCAGGCCGGATTGGGCAACGAACAGTGAGAGGACGACACAATGGCCAAGAATACGATCTGCCTATGGTACGACAAGGACGCGGAGGAGGCGGCCCGCTTTTATGCCGCGACCTTTCCCGACAGCGCAGTAGGCGCTGTGATCCGTGCGCCTGGAGATTATCCGGATGGAAAACAGGGAGATGTGCTGGTCGTTGAATTCACGGTTGCGGGTGTTGCCTGTATCGGCCTGAACGGTGGCTCCACGTTCAAACACAGCGAAGCCTTCTCCTTTCAGATCGCAACCGACAGTCAGGAAGAAACCGACCGCTACTGGAACGCCATCGTCGGCAACGGTGGCAAGGAAAGCGAATGCGGCTGGTGCAAGGACAAATGGGGCCTGTCCTGGCAGATCACGCCGCGCGTGCTGACCGATGCGCTCGCCATAGGCGGTGCTGAGGCCAAGCGTGCATTCGACGCGATGATGACCATGAGGAAGATTGACGTGGCGGCGATCGAAGCGGCGCGCCGCGGCTGAGACCATCCCTTTCGCGGGCGACGCGCCTGGCGTGAAGCGCGCCGGGCGGCGCGAGCTGGTCAGATGGTTGCTCTGTCCTTCCATCCACCTTCAGAGGACCGCGCGAGCGCAACAGGCGCCTGCGGCCTCACCAGCCGCGGCAAATGGCGGCTCTGCGTAGACGCAGCCGGCTACCTCAACACAACGGCCTACAATCTGGCTTTCAGCCACGGCAGCCGAGGATGCCGGGTCGTGGCCATGGCGCGCAAGTCCTCCGCTGTCGGGCCGGAGGCGCGTTCTTTCCAAAAGAAGGCAGGACTAGGACGGACGCATTGGTGCCGCCGTTTTGGCAGGGCCAGGTCCAAACCGACGCCTGGCAAGAAGCTGCCAGCCACCACGCGCCAGCAGCAGGGGGCTTGCCGCGCGCAATCGTCTGGCGTAAATATCGCCCATCGCGAAAAGCGACTGCTTCCCTTGATCCGCTCAGTGGCGGAGTAAACAGGTGGACGAATTCACGTCCAGGCGGTCAAGCACACGCCATCCGTACGCCTGACGTATGGATCGGCCAGCGGTTCCCAGAACATCAAACGCCTGACCTCTGTCGGGCCTTATCGTGAGCTCATGGCGCCTGGCGGCGTCCGCATGCTTGCGTCCATCGGAACCTGTCATGACCAGACCCCTCATCGTCATCTTTACTGCCATTGTCCTCGATGCCATCGGCATCGGCCTCATCTTTCCAATCCTGCCCTCGCTGCTCAAGGAGGTGACCCACGCCGACAACGTCGCCCCCTATATCGGCATCATGACCGCACTTTACGCGGTGATGCAGTTCATCTTTGCGCCGGTGCTCGGCGCGCTCAGCGATCGGCTGGGCCGTCGGCCGGTGCTCTTGATTTCGCTTGGCGGTGCCGCCATCAACTACCTGTTCCTGGCTTTTGCACCCAATCTCTGGATGCTCTTCATCGGCCGCGCGATCGCCGGCCTGACGAGCGCCAACATGTCGGTGGCATCAGCCTACATCACCGACATCTCGCCGGAGGATAAGCGCGCCCGGCGCTTCGGCCTGTTCAACGCCATGTTCGGTATCGGCTTCATCATCGGCCCAGTGCTTGGCGGCGTTTTGGGCGACACTTGGCTGCGGCTGCCATTCATCGCGGCGGCCGTGCTGAACGGCTTCAATCTGCTGCTGGCGTTCTTCATCCTGCCGGAGTCGCGCGCGCCGAGCCGGGAGAAGATCGATCTTGCAGCGCTGAACCCGCTTCGGCCGCTGCGCTGGGTGTTTTCTGTGAAGAGCCTGCTTTCCCGTCATCCTCACCTTCTTCATCTTCAGCGCCACCGGCGACGCTTATGGCACCTGCTGGGCGCTCTGGGGCAGCGACACCTTTCAATGGAACGGGCTCTGGATCGGCCTTTCACTCGGCGCCTTTGGCGTCTGCCAGGCCCTTGCCCAGGCCTTCCTTCCCGGTCCGGTCGTGAAACTGCTCGGCGAGCGCGCCACCATCCTGACGGGCATCGCTGGCGTTTGTCTTGCGCTTGTTGTCATGGCGTTTGCGACAGAGGGTTGGATGATCTTCGCGATCATGGCGGTTTTCGCGCTTGGCGGCATTGGCACGCCGGCGCTGCAATCCCTGGCGACCCGGCAGGTCGACGAGGACCAGCAGGGCCAGTTCCAGGGCGTGCTGACGTCGGCCGTCAGCCTCGCCTCGATCGTGGCGCCGCTGGCGTTCTCAAGCTTCTATTTCGTCGTCCGGGAGCAATGGCCCGGTGCAATCTGGCTTACGGTCGTCGTCATCTATGCGATCGCCGTGCCCCTGGTTCTCGGTCTGCGGTATGGGCATTCGCTGCCTGACGCCGGCCCAGCGACGTCGTCATCCCGAGGGTGAGATCGCGTCGGCTGCATAGTGGTCGCGGAGCGGTACGGTTGCCCCGTCACGGCCACTCCGCGCCTTAGCCAGCGGAGCCGGCCGGGGCAATCTCGGCATAGCGGCGTTGGCGCTCGTCGATTTCCTGCAGCAGCCAGCCGAGAAAGCTCTTGGTCACCGGTTTGGTACGGAACAGCTCTTCCTGGCAGACGAACTGGTAGGTCTCTGCCGGTTCGTAATAGTGGTCGTGCACCAGGCAGATCTGTCCGGTTCTGAGCTCATATTCGACCATAGTGCGGTCGACGAGGGCGACGCCCTGTCCTTCCTTGACCGCCTCGAGGATGATGTGCTGGTCGTCGAAGATCAGGTCCTGGCGGCTGGGCGAAAGCCGGAGGCCGGAGGAGGCGATCCAGCTCTGCCATTCCTGAAGGCCGCGATAGTGCAGGCGGTTGCCCGAGAGAAGATCGTGCTTGTCGGCCTGCCCCTCCCAAGTGGCTTTGCCGCAGACCGGCACCAGGCGCTCGCGCAAGAGCCGCTGCGAAAACCGGGCGGGTGGCGGGTGCAGGCAATAGTCGATGATGACGTCGGCGGTGCCGGAGGCGGGCGTGTTGGTTTCGAGGTGGGAGAGGTGGATCTGCAGGCCGGGATTTTCGGCCAGAAACTCAGAGATGCGTGGCGCAATCAGCTTCATCGAAAAGAACGGCCCGACCTTGACCCGCAGGATCTTCTGGGTGTTGCGCGGGCGGATATGCTGGACGACGCCTTCGAGATCGTCGAAGGCGCGGTTGCAGGAGGCAAAGAGCAGGGCACCCTCGGGCGTCAGTTCGACGCCGTGCTGCTTCCGGACGAACACGCTGAGGCCGAGATTGTCTTCGAGAATTCGGATCTGGTGGCTGATGGCGCCCTGGCCGATGCAGAGCTCGTTTGCCGCCGCCGTGAGGCTGCCATTGCGCGCCGCCGCTTCGAAGGCGCGCAGGGATTTCAGGCTCGGCAGATCGCGCATGGGTTTCTCCGGAAGGCGGTTCAATCGCTCAAGTATATATGAATTTTTTGGATGGCTGGGATTATTTCTTTGACATTGCGAAGCGCTGCCGCATCCCCCATTGTCGATGAATAATAAAGCGAAAATGCAACAACGATCGGCAGCAAGTTTACGGAATAACAAGCGAAATCCGCATTGGGTGTAACCCGGTGTGCGGCTTTGCGAGCGATATTCCGGGAGGCGCCGAGAAGAACAATAAAGGGAACGAGATGCAAAAGAAGTTCATGAGTGCGGCAGCGATGTTCTTCGCCTGTGCGATGGCTGGCACCAGCCTTGCGGCGGACAAGCTGGCGATCGGCACGGAAGGCGATTATGCGCCCTTCAACTATGTGACGGCGAGCGGCGAGGTCAAAGGGTTCGACTACGATATCGGCCAGGCGGTCTGCGCCGAGATCAAGATGGAATGCGTGTGGAGCACCAACGAGTGGTCCGGCATCATTCCCGCCCTTCAGGCAAAGAAGTTCGACGTGATGATCGCCTCGATGGCGATCAACGAGGACCGCAAGAAGGAAGTCGACTTCACCAAGCCCTACTACTTCAACGCCATGCGCTTCATCACCCGCAAGGACCTGGGCTTGGCGCAAGTTTCACCGGAGGCGCTGAAGGGCAAGGTGATCGGCACGCAGTCCGGCTCGGTGGCGGTCGAGGCGCTGCAGGAGTTCTTTCCCGACAGCGAGATAAAACTCTATCCAACGCTCAGCGAAGTGTTTCTCGACATGGCCAACGGCCGCCTCGACCTGATCCTCGAAGGGCAGATGGCGCTGACCGACTGGCTGGCCAAGGACGACAGCGGCTGCTGCGATTTCGTCGGCGACAGCTTCATTCTCGACACCGCCCAGGGCAACGCCATGGCGGTGCGCAAGGGCAACGAGGCGCTGCTTTCCAAGCTCAATTCCGGGCTGGAGGCGATCATGGCGAACGGCACCTACGAGAAGATCCGCAAACAGTATTTCGACTTCGACATCATGGCGCGGCCGAAGAGCACGACCGAATATTTCCGGTGAGGCGAGGGGCTAGAGCAGGATCGTTATTGGCTCATCGAAGCCCCTCATCCGGCCTGCCGGCCACCTTCTCCCCGCATGCGGGAGGAAGGGACATTGCGGCACCCGCTCGCAACCCCAACAGCCGCCAGCCCTCTCAGCTTTCTCTTCTGTCACGACAAGGTGACGGCGTCGCTGCCGCGCCCGCAACGTTCGCAACAGTGAATGAGTGCGCAAGGTGATGCGCGCGTGGCGGCCTCGTTCCCTCTCCCCGCCTGCGGGGAGAGGGTCAGGGTGTGTTGCACGCCTCTCACAAGGAATTCGCGTGTTGTGCGTTGCGCTCAGCGCAGGGCGCGGCAAGCGGTGGGCGCGGCGCCGGGGTGTTCGCGCTTCCCCGGCGCCCGTTTCCTCGATTTTCTCCCAGTCCCAACATGAAAGTGCATGCGATGAGCTTCAAGGTCGCCGTTCTCGAGTTCAACCAGGAAACCAACACGTTCTCGAAGCTGAAGACCGGCTTTAAAGATTTTCAGATGTGCCACTACTTCAAGGGCGCGGCGATCGAGGACAATTGCCGCGGCACCAATTCGGAAATCGGCGGCTTCATCGACTGTTGCGATCGTTATGGCTGGGAGTCGGTCTATACGGTGGCGGCGCGGGCGGAGCCCGGCGGAAGGGTCGACGAGGAAACGCGGCTGCGCTTCGTCGAAGATGTGACGGCGGCGCTCAACGGCGAAAAACTCGACGGCGTCTTCATCGTCTTTCACGGCGCCATGTGCACCGAAACGGCCGACGATGCGCAGATCCAGTTGTTAGAGACGGTCAGAGGCATCGTCGGGTCCGATCTGCCCATCGCTGCCACCTTCGACCTTCATGCCAATTCCGCGCCTGACATGGCCGCGCTGCTGGACATTGCCGTGTCGTTCCGCACCTATCCGCATGTCGACATGGCCGAGTGCGGCCACAAGGCCGGCGCGCTGCTGGAGGCGGCGATGCGCAGGGAGATCACGCCCGCCATCGCCATCCGCCAGCCGCCGATGATCAATGGCTGCAACGACGGCCGCACGACCCATGCCTGCGCCATGACCGAACTCCTGGAGATCGCCGATGCCATCGCTGAGGAGAATGGGATCCTTGCGACCTCCATCAATGCCGGCTTCTACGACGCCGACATCCACAACACCGGACCTTCTGCCGTGATCTGCTACGACAAGGCGCGGGTTGCCGACGCCGATGCCATTGCGCACGCCGAGCGGCTCTGCGACGAGATCTGGCGGCGGCGCGAGCATCAGGACCAGCAATTGCCGCTTGCCGCGCTGCCGGGCGCCATCGCGAAACATTTCGCGGCCAAGCGCGAGCCCGGGCCGCTGGTGATCGCCGATTTCTCCGACAATCCCGGCTGCGGCGCCTACAGCGATTCCACCTGCCTGCTCACAGGCCTGCTGCAGGCGGGTGTCGAAAACGCAGCCTTCGGGGCGATGTGCGACCCAGCTGTGGTGGCCGAACTGATCGAAGCCGGCCTCGGCGCCGAGCGGGAGGTGACGCTCGGCTGCAAGATCGACCCTGCGGTCGGCGGCGGGCCGATCCGGGTGAGGGGCACGGTGCAGGCGATCTCCGATGGCCGGATCATCTTCGAAGGGCCGATGTTCCAGGGCCTGCCGGCGTCGCTCGGCCCAAGCGTGCGCTTCCATGTCTCAGGCATCGACATCCTGATTTCGAGCGAGCGGCAGCAGCTGCTCGACCAGAACCTGTTTCGCGCCGTCGGCATCGAGCCCGCCCGCTACGACATCGTCGTCGTCAAGTCGCAGCAACATTTCCGCGCCGCCTTCGGCCCGATCGCGTCTGATATCATCGAGGTCGACGCCGATGGTCTGAGCACCGCCAATATCGGGGCACGGGCATTCAAACGCGTGCGCCGGCCGATCTATCCGCTGGATAGGGAGGCAGAGATTGTGGCGGCGCGCTAGACCGGGGCGAGTATTGTGATGGCGAGCAGGATGAAAAAGGCGACCATGGTGCCGACCACGAAAAGCGCCATTGTTCGCAGAAGCTCCGGCATCCCGTCAGACGCACCAGCTCCGTCTGCCGACAGGGAGGCGGGTTTCTCGGTAACATCGTGCCAACCGAGCCGTTCGAGCTGACGGCTTATCCTCTCGTGCTCGGCCGCATAGCCCCGGTAACACAGCCAGCCCGGACTAGTGAAATCATAGAATGTCTCGCCGAGGCCGCGAATTTTTGCAAGCAGCCTGGCCGCGCCTTTCCGCGTATATGAGCAGCTCTCATCGTCGGGAGAACGCGCCCAATGTCGTTCAACGAGCAAGCCGTAAAGCGCGTTGCACCCTTCCATTGTCAGGGCGAGGTTTCGGATCTCGGAACTTTGGCAGAGATCGTAATCGAGGCGTTCGTTGCGGCCTTGCAACATGTACTCCGGCAACGATTGATCGTCCTCAAACACGACATCGTCGGGGCCTATCGTCAGCGTGCCCCAACGCCAGTGGACCGGGATTGCCACGGCGGCGCTGGACCAGGCGCGATTATGATCGTTGAGCGGTCGCCGCCAATGAGGGCCTTGGGGCGCAAGGCGCACCCGACCGCGCGTACCAACCGGCAGCCGGACATTGTCGGCGGCGAACAGCCCGTAGTGCCCATAATGCAGAACGGCAACCCCGTGCCGCCGCCCGAAGTCCCTCCATCGCAGTGGTGTCCCGGTCACATCCACAGGCAGCAAATACCCTTCCGGATACACGTCATCTTCGAATGGCCACATGGCTATCGGCACCTCGGCAACCGGCCACTCCTGCGGCAGAAGATCCCACCGGTAACGAGAGGGAGTGCGTTCGTCCATTTAGCAACCAGGGCGTTAGTATTTTGATAAAAGGGGGCGGACAGCGAGCGGTGGCTTGCGACAATTTCAGCCTCGCCTCCTTCCTGCATCGAGCGGAAAAGTCATTGAGTTCGGCTGGAAGGGAGGGCAGCGCCGAGGCCTCGCTCAGCAAGCGCATTGATCTCGCCGCGTGATCCCGTCACCTTCGCTGCACGACGATCGCCAGCCGCGAATCGCCATCATCCCCCAGTCGGCACCCTCGCTCGCACCGCCCACAGTGAACGGTGACGACATTGCATCTGAACCGTGTTATCGTTTCAGCCCAATATAGACGGGGAAAACATGCCGCGCCCACTGTCCATTGGCGCATTTTCCCTCACGCCAAATTGGGTGCGTCCAGAGCGATGACTGGGTCGACTGCCGACGTGTCGATACCGAGATTGGTCAACTCTGGCGACGTGGATTGGTCGAATTCGATCTGCGCAAAACCGGCTACATCAATCGATTCTCGCCTCCCAAGACGACGCGACGATGAAGGCGGAGATCATGAAGCTTCTTGAAGAGGGCTAAAGCGCGTAGCAATCTCTAGGATTCGCTTGCCGCGCTCTAAGTTCTTGTTTTTACGCATGTCGTTATCGCAAAACCGCGGCGCACTTTTGCGCGACATGCGTTAGGCGCCGCCGCCGCTAACCAGAGATGAAGGCCATGACGGGGTTCGAGCATACCGCGTTAACCCGGTTGAGCCAGTTCTTCAGCCCGGCCGCTGCCGCGCATCCTGGCCTCTCCGGCTTTAGCCTCTTGAGCGAGGCGCGACATGCCTTCATCACGCGTCTGGCGCTGGCCGACCTGGCCGAGAAACATCTCGACATGCAGTATTATGTGTGGGACGGCGATACAACCGGCCGGATCATCGTCGACCGGGTGATGCGGGCGGCCGATCGCGGGGTCAGGGTGCGGCTCCTGGTCGACGATCCCTATTACAAGGCCAGTGATCAGGTCAAAGCTGCCCTCGACGCCCACCCCAACGTCGAAATCCGTCTGTTCAACCCGACCAAGAACCGGAGGTGGTCCAGGCTAGACTTCCTTGTCGACTTCCGCCGGGTCAACCGCCGCATGCACAACAAGCTGATGGTGGCCGACAATTCGGCGGCGATCGTTGGCGGCCGCAATATCGGCGACGACTACTATGGCGTGAACACCGTCGCCAATTTTCGCGATCTGGATGTGCTGGCGGTCGGGCCCGTTGTGGACGATCTGTCGGGGGTGTTCGACCGATACTGGAACAGCGCCTCGACGAGGCCGATCGCGACCATCGTCAAGCGCACCTATGGCGCCGCCGATCTCGACGCCATTCTGACCCGCTTGCGCCAGGAGATTGCCGCCGCCGAATACCCCTATCCGATCGACCAGGATCTCGGCGAGCTGGCGACCCGGAGCGCCGAGCTGCGCGACGGTCTCGTGTGGGCGCCAGGGCGGATCATCGCCGACGACCCGGAAGCAATCGCCAGCGGCAAGGCGGCCGACGACGTTACCGCCTTCATTCGCGGGCGGGTCACCGAGTTGAAGGAGGAACTGCTCGTCGAGGCGCCCTATTTCGCCTTGCCCGCCGGGGCGCAGGCGATCGTCAAGGCGCTGCACGAGCGCCATGTTCGGGTGCGCGTGCTGACCAACTCGCTCGCTTCGAACAACCAGATCGCCGCGCATTCGGTCTATGCCAAGACCCGCAGGCGCCTTCTCGAGAACGGCCTGGAGCTCTACGAACTGCGCGCGGACACCGACGCATTCCGGTCAGGCTGGTCGCACCATTCCGGGCGGTCGCGGGCGGCCTTGCACACCAAGGCCATGGTCTTCGACAACAAGGCCGTGTTCATCGGCAGTTTCAACCTCGACCCGCGATCCGCGGTAATCAACACGGAAGCCGGCCTGTATATCGAGAGTTCGGAGCTTGCCTCGAGGCTGACGGCCTATATGGCGACCGGCGTCGCGCCCGCCAACAGCTACCACGTCTTCCTTGATCCTAATGGCGCGATCGTCTGGAAGACGGTGCGGGACGGCGAGATCGTCAGCTACGGCGACGAGCCCGAAACGGGATTCCGCCGGCGGCTCATCGCCGACCTCGTGAAACTCCTGCCGATCGACTCGCAAGTTTGACGCCGATCGCTTTGCGACCGGCGTGCAGCCTGACGTCCCGGCATTGCTGGGCCGTAAACGGCGCGACGACGTGAGCGCGCGCTGAAGCATGGAAGAATCTCCGCAGACGCGCCTCTTAGAGCAGTTGCGTGCCTGTTGGCGCGACGACGGTCCCCGTAAGTACCCATTGGTATCCGCTCACACAGTTGCCAATCGCGCCTCATGCGTCGCCGCCGCTATTTCAGCATGACGACGGCTTCGACCTCGAAGAGCATGGGGTCGATGGCAAGCTTGGGGACGGGGATCAGCGTCTGCGCCGGCAGGGACGCGCCGAACATTTCCTTGACGTTTTTGGTCAGGACCTCGAGCTTGGACATGTCGTGATCGACCACGAAGACCGTGAGTTTGGCGACCTGATCCGGTTTGGCGCCGAGCGCATCGAGGGCGGTGCGCAGATTTGCGTAGGCCTGCCTGACCTGGACGGCAAAGTCGGGCGACAGGGCGCCGGTGCTGTCCTGGCCGCCCTGTCCGGAGATGTAGGCAACCCGGCCTTCACGGGGCACGATCACCGCCGTGCTGTAGCCGTTCGGCGTCGGGTCGTAGAGGTTTTGCGGATTGACGATGGTCAGCTTGAGATCATTCTCATTCGCTGTCGTCGCAGTGGGAACTGCCATGCTCATGATGATTAGCCCTCCGATAAGCAGATGCTTGCTGTCGCGTGACATGATTTTCTCTTGGCTCCGAGAGGACCGTGAGCAACCGACGCTCACGGCCTGCAGGATTGAACTTGAACGCATTGCCGATGCGATTGACTCGTACGTTGTACGATTAAATTGCATCGTACAACGTACGCGTCAATTGGTCAGGATCGACATTCGGCGGATTGTCGGCTTAAAACGACGCTCTGATCAGCAAGGAAAAACGATGGCAGCCAAACGCAGCGGCACTCAGAGCAAACGGCCTCAGCGGAAGGCTGCGTCACTCCAGCCTGTGCAGGAGCCACGCAGTGAAGCGCCGCTCTCCCTGGAACGGATCGTGGCGACCGCGGTAGACCTGCTTGATGCCGAAGGGGTCGACGGATTGAAGATGCGTCGGCTGGCCGATCGCCTCGGCGCCGGCGCGATGAGCCTCTATTGGCATGTCGGCAACAAGGACGAGGTCTTTGATCTGGCGCTCGACGCGGTGCTCGAATATCGCGGGCCGTCGCATAGGGTCGAGGCTCAAGACTGGCGCGGGGACGTCGTTCATATGCTCGAAGACTGGCGCGCCGTCATGCTGCGCCATCCCTGGTCGGCATCGCTATTGCCGCGCCGGGCGCTCGGCCCGAACATGCTCAATCGCCTGGAACTCCTGAGCAGGACCCTGTCGGGAGCCGGTGTTTCGGACGCGGACTTGAACGTCGCGATATGGTCGCTCTGGAACTATGTGATGGGCGCTACCATCACTCGGGCGAGCTTCGACCTCTCGGACGAGGACAGGGCCGCCGGGCAGCAGCGCCTTGCAGGTCTCAGCGAACACTACCCGACGATTGAACGCTCTCGTCTGCTATTGGATAACGACTGGGACGGTGCTTTCAGGAAAGGCCTCGACTTCCTGCTCGATGGCCTCGGCCCGAGACGATGAGCGCGCGACGACACGGTTTCCCGCAACACCGCTGCACGCTTTTGCGCGACATGCATTGATACACGTCGCGATCTTTCAGATTCGCCTTCTGCGCTTTAAGCCCTTGTTTTTACGCATTTCCTGACGGGAAATCGTTTCGCCCTTCCTGGGAGCCGCTAACGGGCCACGGGACAATGGCGGCGTGGGTGACCGAGGCGCGGCAACAGGAACCATACCGGTTGCGCTCAACCGGTAATTCCGATCGTCCTGCGCAGGCCGAAGAAGCGACACGGAGTTGGTCGAGATTTTTTCGGCTTGGCGAATGCGAATTGTCGGAACCGATTGATCTCGCCCGTCCTTGGGTCGGACCAGCGTGAGGAAGAAGCAATGAGAGAGTTGATCCTGAAGATGTCCGTGTCGCTCGATGGCTTTGTCGGCGGGCCCGAGGGCGAAATCGAATGGGTGTTCAGCGGCGATCAAGAGGCCATTGCCTGGTCGGTGGAGACGGTGGGGAACGCCAGCCTACACATCATGGGCAGCCGCACCTTTAAGGACATGGCGGCATTTTGGCCGACCTCCACACAGGTATTCGCGCCGCCGATGAACCGGATTCCGAAGGCCGTCTTCTCAAAACAAGGGCCGGCGGTCCTGAAAGCGGCTGAAGCGACCAGGGCGCTCGAAGATGCCCGGACCGACGCGGGAAGCACGCATTCGGGGAAGCTGCAGCCCGGCGCGGACAGTTGGAGTGAGGCCTATGTGGCGAGCGGCGATCTGGCCGACGAGATCGCCAGGTTGAAGTCCCGGGACGGCAAGCCGATCCTCGCCCACGGCGGCGCCGCCTTCGCGCGCAGTCTCATCGCGAAAGGTCTGGTCGATCAATACGCCCTGCTGGTGCATCCGGTGGTGCTCGGCAGGGGTTTGCCGATCTTCTCTGACGTCGCCCCGCCAAAGCGCCTCAAGCTGATCAGCTCAACAGCGTTTCCGGGGGGCTCGGTGGCGCAGATTTATCGGCCGGCGTGACCACGTCCGAGCATGCGATCCACAACTCCTACTGCATGTTTTTATCCTTAGATCCTATTCGATTTAAGGACAAAAACATGCAGCAATTCAAAGTGCTACAGCGACCTAAGACGCGCGGCGCTGTAGAACGTTTCCGATTTAGACGAAAACGCTCTATCTCTCTGTTTTTTAGCATTTCCTGACGGAAAGCCGCTTCGCGCTTTTCCTGGAAATGCTCTTAGTGCAGATGCCCCAGCTTGTCGGGATTGCGCACGATGTAGATCGCCACGACCTTACCGTCCTCGATCTCTAGTGCTGTCGACTGCAGTTCGCCGTCGGCTTCGCGAGTGACGAAGCCGGGCAGGCCGTTGATGAAGCCGGAGCGCACGAGCGTCGAGATCTGCGTGCGGAAGGCGACCGCCAGTTTTTCGTGCACGCCGAGAACCGCCTCGAAGCCGAGGATGGGGCGCATCGCTGCGGGGCGCTTGCCGCCGCCGTCGGCGTGGATGCTGACATCGGAGGCGAGCATGGCGCCGAGCGTCTTCAGGTCGCCGCTGCGCGAGGCGGTGAAGAAGGCTTCGGCAAGTTCGACGCCGCGCGCCTGCTCGACATGGAAGCGGGGCCGCGCCTCGCGGACATGGGTGCGGGCGCGGGCGGCGAGCTGGCGGCAGGCGGCCGGGTCGCGCTCGATCGTCGCGGCGACTTCCTCGAAGCTGAGGCCGAAGACGTCGTGCAGCAGGAAGGCGGCGCGCTCGAGCGGCGACAGGCGCTCCAGAGCGAGCATCAGGGGCAGGGTGACGTCCTCTTCCGGTTCCTCCTCGACGACGGGGTCGGGAAGCCAGGGGCCGACATAAGTCTCGCGCTGGCGCCGCGCCGACTTCAGCTGGTCGAGACAGAGCCGGGTGACGGTGCTTCGCAGGAACGCTTCGGGCTCGCGCACCGCGGAGCGGTCGGCCCCCATCCAGCGGATGAAGGCCTCCTGCACTATGTCCTCGGCGTCGGCGACCGAGCCGAGCATGCGATAGGCAACGCGCATGAGTTTCGGACGCAGCGGGTCGAAACCGGCCGCTGCGTCGAGCTGGGCGTTGCCCGTCATCAGGCGGCGACCTCGGCGACTGCCTTTGCCGCTGCCGGCTCGATCCAGAGGCCGAAGCCGACGGCCAGGCGGTTCCAGCCGTTGATGACGTTGATCATGAGCGTGAGCTTCACCTGCTCCTCCTCGGTGAAATGGTTCTGCAGAGCCTGACGAGCGCTTTCGTGGGTATGGCCCTCCGACAGGCGAGTGAGCGCCTCGGTCCAGCCTAGCGCGGCGCGCTCGCGTTCGGAATAGCAGGGGGCTTCGCGCCAGGCCGACAGCAGGTAGATACGCTGCTCGGTCTCGCCCTTGGCGCGCGCTTCCTGGGTGTGCATGTTGATGCAGTTGGCGCAGCCGTTGATCTGGGATGCGCGGATCTTGACGAGTTCGATGAGATCAGACTCGAGGCTGGCGGCGACGGACATAGAGACGCTGGTCCAGCTCTTCATCAGTTGCGGAGCGGCGGCGAAAAGGTCGATCTTGGCAGTCATGGTTCCGTTTCCTTTCGTTGGTTCCGACTACATGACGAGCCAGGATTGGCCCCTGTGACATCGACGCAGATTTTTTCGCGAATTTTTTCTGGCAGGCCCGCAGGCGGGGTGCGTGCTGCACCTTTGAAGGGTGGTGAGCAGATGGTTGCGCTTGAGCCTTGCCGCCATCTTCGCCGCGGCCAAGCTGGAAACGTGTTTGCCTGTCTATGGGCGTGACGTGTTTCCCGCACGTCGAAGAGACCTGCGGCGAGAGCCCACGGTCTCACCCGATGGCTGCGGGATAGGGTCGTCGCCGATCGCAAGCGGTACCGTTATTTCGCGGGCTGACGGCGTTCCAGAATGGATTGGAACAGATCGGCCTGGCGCTCGGCGGCAAGGCGAATGCGCTTCAATTGGCCGAGCATCGAGCCGAAGGCGGCAAGGGCGATGCCGATGCCGATGCCCGGAAGCGCCCATTGCATCGCCCACATCACCGCCGGTGCGCCGAAGGACGGCAGGGTTACGGCAACGGCCGCGCCAGCCGATACCAGGATGACCAGAGCGCCGGCCACTTTCAGCAAAGTATCCATCACAATTCTCCATCCGTTTGGGGCGCACGATTTCGCGGCTTGCCGGTGCTGTCAAGGGTGTGTCAGCCGGCGGCCCTGTCACACCCCTGTAAAACACCGGCTCTAAGGCTCGGCGCCATCTTGAACCGAGGATATGCCGATGAAATCGTTTGTTTCCGTCGTTGCCGGCGCGCTTGTCGCTTCGCTGCTTTCCACCGCCGCCTTTGCCGAGAGCCTGGTGCTTTACACCAGCCAGCCGAACGAGGATGCGCAGGCGACGGTCGACGCCTTCAAGGCGGCCAATCCCAGTGTCGAGGTGGAGTGGGTGCGCGAAGGCACGACGAAGCTGATGGCCAAGCTGATGGCCGAGATCGAGGCCGGCAACCCGGTTGCCGACGTGCTTCTGATCGCCGACACCGTGACGATGCAGCGCCTGAAGGAAGCCGGCCAGCTGCTCGCCTACAAGTCGCCGGAAGCGGCCAACTACGACGCGGCGCTCTATGACGCCGACGGCGCCTATTACTCCACCAAGATGATCACCACCGGCATCATCTACAACACCTCGGCCTCGACGAAGCCTCAGGGTTGGCAGGATCTGGCGAAGGCCGACGCCAAAGGCCTGGTGACGATGCCGAGCCCGCTGACCTCGGGTGCGGCCCTCATCCACGCCCAGACGCTTGCCGGCATCGACGGCCTCGGCTGGGATTATTACAAGGCGCTGGCCGAAAACGGTGCCACGGCTGCCGGCGGCAATGGCGGCGTGCTGAAGGCGGTCGCCACCGGCGAGAAGGCCTACGGCATGATCGTCGACTTCATGGCGATCCGCGAGAAGGCCAAGGGCGCGCCGGTCGAGTTCGTCTTCCCGGCCGAGGGCGTTTCCGCCGTCACCGAGCCGGTCGGCATCCTGAAGACCGCCAAGAACCCTGACGCCGCCAAAAAATTCGTCGACTTCCTGATCTCGGTGGAGGGCCAGAAGACGGCGGTGAAGATGGGCTATATCCCGGCACGCAACGGCGTGGCGCTGCCCGAAGGTTATCCGGCGCGCGAGACGATCAAGGTTCTGCCGATCAATGCTGCTTCGGCCGTGAAGAATTCCGACGCCGACCTCAAGACCTTCTCCGGCATCTTCGGTACGAACTGATCGCCTGAATGTCCGAACAGGGTGAAACCATGCGCAGCCGGCACCGCTGGCTGCGCTTTCCCATTGCGGGGCTGCAGCGTCCGGGGCGGGTGAGGTCAAGCGAGCCAGGGTCGGGTCGCGCGAGACCGGGTGCTTCGCCCGCCGGCGAGCCGCGCTGGCTGGTGCCCTTCGTGCTCGCCTGCCTTTTCTTCCTCTGCGCGCTGCCGCTCATCAGCCTCGCCAAAGCCGGCTTTGCGGGAGTGATCAATGGCAATTCCATCGCTGTCTTGACCGAGCCTGCGACCTATGCGGCCATCCGCAACACTCTGGTGACGGCGACAGGCGGCATGCTGATCTCGCTTGTGATCGGCGCGCTCTTTGCCTTTGCCGTGGCGCTCACCGATGTCAGGGGCAAACTGTTTTTGAGTTTTGCCTTCATGTTGCCGATGATGATCCCGCCGCAGGTGACGGCCCTTGCCTGGGTGGAGATGACCGGGCCGGCAAGCCCGCTCCTGAAAACGCTGGGGATCGCACCGCCGCTCGGCAGCCCGCAGCCGCTCTATTCGCTGTTTGGCATCTCTCTGCTTCTCGGGGTGCAGCACGCGCCGCTGGTGTTCCTGGCGCTGAAGGCGGGGCTGGCTGCGTCGCCGCGCGACGGGGTGGAGGCGGCAAGACTTTCCGGCGCGTCGCCGTTTCGCGTCTTTCTCGATATCGTTGCGCCACTGGCCGCCCCCGGGCTGATCGCCGGTGCCGCAATCGCCTTCGTCTCCGGCGTCGGCAATTTCGGCATTCCGGCGATCCTCGGCATTCCCGCCGGGATTTCGGTGCTGCCGACGCTGATCTACACGCGGCTCGCGAGCTTCGGCACCGGCACCTTCGGCGAGATCGCGCTGCTCTCCAGCCTGATCGCTGTGATCGCGGCCGCCGGGCTGATCCTTCAACAGCGCGCGCTGGCGGGCAGGGACTACCGCATCATCGGCCTTTCCGGCGCCAGCGCCGCCTTTTCGCTCGGGCGCTTTCGTGTGGCTGTCGAACTGGCGCTTTCGGCGATCCTGTTTCTGGTGTTGGTAGCGCCGCTGGCGGCGCTGATCGCCAGCTCGCTGGTTCCGGCCTATGGCGTGCCGCTCAACCTTCAGACCGTCTCGCTGCGCGCCTATGAAGAAATTCTCTTTCGCCAGACGATGACGCTGAGCGCCTTTGGCAATTCGCTGTTCCTGGCGAGCACGGCGGCGCTCGGGCTGCTCGTCGTCGCGGTGCCGGCCGCCTATCTCATGAACCGGCGCAAGGGTGCGCTTTCAAGCACGATCGGCATCCTGATCGAGATTCCCTATGCGCTGCCCGGCATTGTTTTGGCGGTTGCTTTCATCCTCACCTTTGCAGCGCCGCTGCCGATCCTCAAGGTATCGCTCTACGGCACCATCTGGATCATCCTGATTGCGTATTTCTCCTCGTTCCTTGCCGTCAGCCTGAAGCCGGTTATGAGCGCCTTCCTGCAGATGGACCCATCGCTGGAGGAGGCGGCGCGGCTGTCGGGCGCCGGTTTCTTCCGACGCATGCGCGACGTCATCCTGCCGCTGGTGGCGCCGGCGGCGGGCGCTTCGATCATCCTCGTCTTTCTGATAGCCGCCAATGAGCTGACGGTTTCAGCCCTGCTGTGGTCGGCGGGTACGCAGACGCTGGGGGTGGCGATCTTCAACCTCGACGACAGCGGCTCATCCGATCTGGCGTCGGCGCTCTCGGTGCTGGTCGTCATCATGGTGATGGTACTGATGGCGGCGCTCGAGGCCCTTGCAAACTATCTACCGGAAGGCGTGCTGCCGTGGCGCAACTGATCCTCAATCACCTGACCAAGGATTTCGGCGGCGGTCGTCCTGCCGTCTCCGACGTGTCGCTGACGGTGCGCGAAGGCGGGTTTCTGGCGCTGCTTGGGCCATCTGGCTGCGGCAAGACCACGGTGCTGCGCATGATCGCCGGCTTCGAGCAGCCGACCGACGGCTCGATCGACTATGGCGAGCGCCGGCTATCGGATGCCTCGCGGGCGCTGCCGCCGGAAAAGCGCAACATGGCGATGGTGTTCCAGTCCTATGCGCTCTGGCCGCATATGACCGTGGCTGAAAATGTCGGCTATCCCCTGAAGGTGCGCGGCATTTCCGGCGAGACCTGGCGCAGCCGCGTCGGCGAGGCGCTGGCGCTGGTAAAACTCACCGATTATGCCGAGCGCCGACCTGCGGCCCTTTCCGGCGGACAGCGGCAGCGGGTGGCGCTGGCGCGCTGCCTGGTGACGTCGCCCGATGTGGTGCTGCTCGACGAGCCGCTCGCCAATCTCGACCAGCACCTGCGTAAATCGATGGAGGAGACCTTCCGCATCTTCCATGAGCGCTCCGGCGCAACGATGGTCTATGTGACGCACGACCAGTCGGAAGCGATGGCGCTGGCGACCGATGTTGCCGTGATGTCGGAGGGGCGGCTGGTGCAACTGGCGCCGCCGGCGGAAATCTATACCCGCCCGGAAGGCAGTGTTGTCGGCGGGCTGATCGGCCGCGGCTCGATCCTCAGGCTACCACTACCAGAGGGCGCGCCGAGGGCGCTGGAGTGGCCGATGCTCCGCCAGGCGATCGGCTCCACCGACAGCGGCCTTCGTCGCGACGTGCTGGTGCGGCCCGAGCATGTGCGGCTCACCGCCGACGGCATCGCGCTCGAGGTCAAGGCTTGCGTCTACGAGGGCGAACGCTTTGCGCTGACGCTGGCGCTGCCGGACGGGCAGGCACTGAAGGCCTATGGCGGCACGGCCATTCCTGTTGGACAGAAAGCGACCTTCGCGATTGCCAGCAGCTGGCGGCTTTGAGGGCATAGGATAAGCGCCGATCGCGACCGACGGTCGGCAGCATCTGCGCCGGGTCGACAGGCAGGCAGAAACATCAATCGCAACGCGGTCTGTCGAGCTCCACCTTGAACTGTCTTGGTCCGACCAGCCCCGGCTCTGCCGGCAGGCCGACGATGTGGGCGATGACGGTGCATTTGCCGGCGACCACCGTATAGCGGTCGCGCCCCTGGCTGATGATCTTGTCGATCGGATATTTCGGCACTGCTGCGGCAACGGCGCTGATGATCGCGGTCAGTTCGTTGGCGCGCTGATAGTTCGGCGCAAGGGCGGCATGGGAAGCGCCGGCGCCGAGAAGCGCGACAGCCGAAAGGGCCAGGGCTCTGATCTGCATGCGCGGCTCCTGTTTGCAGCAGCAGTCCACGGAGCCCGGCGGTGTTCAAGTCGGGTTACCTTTGCGCCTGGCGACTTTGACGCAGTCGGCTTGCGCAACCGCGGCTCGAAATAAACTATATAGTTAAATAAAACTGGTTGCTCAAAACAACTGGTATGGCATAGTGGCTGCATCACGACGGGGCGGCAATCATGCCGTGCGAGCCGATGGGAGGAAGCGATGAAACTTTATCAGGGCATGGGACCGAATTCGTACCGGGTGCGTATCTTCATGGCGGAGAAGGGCATCGAATTGCCGATGGTGGACGTCGATTTCGCCAAGGCGGAGCACAGGGGGCCCGAGTTCCTCGCGCTCAATTCGCTTGGCCAGATCCCGGTGCTGGAACTGGATGACGGCACCGTCATCACCGAGAGCGTCGCCATCTGCCGCTATCTCGAGGAGACGCACCGCGAACCGCAGCTTTTCGGCAGCGACGCCGTCAGCGGTGCCAAAGTGGAAATGTGGAACCGGCGGGCCGAGCTGGTGATTTTTGGCACCATCGGCAATGTCGCGCTGCATTCCGATGCTTTCTTCAAGGACCGCCTGAGGCAGTTTCCCGCCTTCGCCGAGACCGAGCGGCAGGCGGTGCCGAGGAAATGGGGTTGGCTCGACCGGGAGCTTGCCGATGGCCGGCCGTTCCTTGCCGGCGACAAGTTCTCGATCGCGGACATCACCGCCGGCGTCTGCGCCTGGCTTGGCGACGTCTTCGGCATGGAGGTGCCGGGAGATCTCAGGAATGTCCAGCGCTGGCTGGAAAGGGTGCGGGCGCGGCCGAGCTTTGAGGCTTAGACCGCCCGTCGAGGGACGGGGTTATCGCGGTGATCCGCCCCTCATCCCCCTGCCGGGACCTTCTCCCCGCTGGCGGGGAGAAGGGACTTTGCGGCACCCGCCGAGACGCATTCCGCAAGAGGGATGGAATTGGACGTGCGGAGAATTGGAGGGGGCCGCACGCTCGGTTCTCCCTCTCCCCGCACGCGGGGAGAGGGCTGGGGTGAGGGGCAAATCTGGCCGCCATTTGCAGTTCACGTTTGCCCCCGATTGGCACTTGTATTGGCCGATCCGCCCTGTCGACATAGAGTGGGAAGAGATGCGCCGCGCCGTTTCGGTCCATTGAAGCAAGAAGAGGGTGGCGCCGGCTCGATCCGAGGCAAATGGCGGTTGCCTATGTGGAAATGTAGCAAGTCATTGATAAAAAGAATTAATTTGGTCGCCACGACGAACTGGGCGAAGGACTGAAATCCCACTCGAACGGCAAATGACAAATCATGTGTGGAAAGTGGCATCAGCCTTTTCTCTTGCCTTCTCCGTGGCTTTTTTCAATTCCTAAAATAACAGCTGCCCGATTCGCCCCGATCCGTTGTTTTGGCGGCGTTCGCCCTAGGAGACAAAGCCATGAACGATTTCAAGAAGCCCACGATCACCGAAATGCGCCCGAAGATCACCGTCATCGGTGTCGGCGGCGGCGGCGGCAATGCCATCAACAACATGATCACCGAAGGGCTCCAGGGGGTCGATTTCATCGTGGCGAATACGGACGCCCAGGCACTGGCGATGTCGAAGGCGTCGCGGTTGATCCAGCTCGGTGCGCATGTGACCGAGGGCCTTGGTGCAGGTTCGCTGCCGGAAGTCGGGCGCGCGGCGGCGGAAGAATCGATCGACGAGATCATGGATCACCTCGGCGGCACGCATATGTGTTTCGTCACCGCCGGCATGGGCGGCGGCACCGGCACCGGTGCTGCGCCGGTGATCGCGGCGGCAGCCCGCAAGGCCGGCATCCTGACGGTCGGCGTCGTCACCAAGCCGTTCAGCTTCGAAGGCAAGCGCCGCATGCAGATGGCTGAAGAGGGTGTCGAGCGCCTGCGCGAAGCGGCCGACACCGTTATCGTCATCCCCAACCAGAACCTCTTCCGCATCGCCGACGCCAAGACCACCTTTGCCGATGCCTTCGTGATCGCCGACCGCGTGCTCTATTCCGGCGTCGGCTGCATCACCGACCTGATCGTCAAGGAAGGCCTGATCAACCTCGACTTCGCCGACGTGAAATCCGTCATGAAGGGCATGGGCCGGGCGATGATGGGTACCGGCGAGGCGACCGGCGAGGGCCGCGCGCTGATGGCGGCGGAAGCGGCGATCGCCAACCCGCTGCTCGACGAAGTGTCGATGCGCGGCGCCAAGGGCGTGCTGATCTCGATCTCCGGCGGCATGGACATGACGTTGTTCGAAGTCGACGAAGCGGCCACCCGCATTCGCGAGGAAGTCTATGACGAGGCCGACATCGTCGTCGGCTCGATCTTCGACCGCACGCTCGACGGCACCTTCCGCGTGTCGGTGGTGGCAACCGGCCTCGACAGCCAGCGCAACGCGGCAGACCCGGCAAGTGCTGCGGCGAACGCCGGCCAGCCCGGCCAGCCCGGCCAGGCGCCGACCCGCACGCTGCAGTAACGGCTCGGCCTCACGCGCTGCCAGGTTCCTGGCGGCATCGAAGCCTTCTGCCTTTCTTTGAAAATCCTCCCGTGCGATGACAGCCGCCCGGGGGGATTTTTCGTATGGACGAGAGGGGCATGATGGACGCGGAACGAGACGGTCAGGCGGGTTTGCCCGACAACGACGCCACGGCCGCCCAGCGCGTGCGGGCGGTTCGCACGGCCGAAACGATCCTGAACGAGCGCTATCCAGGCGCGCTGTTTGCCATCGTTGCCGGCTCGATCCTGCGCGGCGAGGGCACGCCATCCTCCGATATCGATCTGGTGGTGCTGCACGAACACTTGAGCAATGCCTGGCGCGAGAGCTTCATCGCCGGCGGATTTCCGGTCGAGGCTTTCGTCCACGATTTCGAGACGCTGAACTGGTTTGTCGATCAGGATCTTGCCAGCGGCTATCCCGTGCTGCTCGACATGGTCGCAGGCGGAACAGTTGTCGGCCGGGACATCGATCGCGGCCTGGCCCTCCAGAACGAGGCAAAGGCCAGGCTTTCATGCGGGCCGGGTCCGCTCAAGGCGGAGCGGCGGGACATGCTTCGCTACCAGATCACCGACCTGCTTGACGACCTCAGGGATAGGCGGCCGACGGCGGAAATGCGGGCGATCGCCGCGGCCCTCCACCAGCCGCTATGCGACCTGGCGCTGCTCGGGCGCGGCCACTGGTCGGGCAAGGGCAAATGGCTGCCGCGGCTCCTCCAGCGTCTTGACCCCGCGCTGGCGCAGCGCTTCGACGACGCTTTCCGGTTGGCTGGCGAGGCGCAGCCAGATGTGCTGGTGACTCTGGCGCAGGACGAGCTCGAGCGCCAGGGTGGGCCGCTGTTTGACGGTGATCGCCGCGATGCGCCGCAGACTGCACGGCGGCAGGGTGGGCTTTCGGGCTAGAGCATCTCCAGGAAAAGTGCGAAGCGGTTTTCCGCCAGGAAATGCCGTGGCACGGCGCGCCGCGATTTCCAGGGTGCGCTTCAAGCTCGTGTATTAGCAGCATGTCGCTGCGCACGTTTGCGCGACAAGCGTTATGTCTCGGCGGCGGCCGCTTCGGGATCGATCGGCTTTTTCGCCAGCCTCGCATTCGCCGCAGCCACATCGGCGTCGCTCAGGCCACCGGGGCCGGAGCGCACGGTGACGGCATTGGAGGCGAGGCTGAGGCCGGCCTCGCGCAGCGCGGGCAGCAGCCGTTTCATCGCCTCGCGCTGCAGGATGCTGGGGTTGCCCGGCCGGGCGGTGAATTTCAGCCGCACGACCAGCGAGTTTTCGGTGACGTCCTGGATGCCCTGCATCTTCAAGGGTACCAGGAACTCCGGCCCGAACTCCTCGTCCTCCAGCATGGCAAGGCCAACCTTCTTGATGGTCTTGCGGATTATTTCCGGATCGTCCTCGCGCTCGAATTTCAGCTCGAACTTCACCGTGCTCCAGTCGCGGCTGTAGTTGGTGACGGCCTGAAGCTGGCCATAGGGAATGGTGTGGATCTGGCCGTTCTGGTGGCGCAGGCGCAGCGAGCGGAGCGAAATGCGCTCGACCGTTCCCTTGAGCTTGCCGGTGTCGACATATTCGCCGACGCGAAATGCGTCGTCGGCGATGAAGAAGATGCCGGATACCACATCCTTGACCAGCGTCTGCGAGCCGAAGGAAAGCGCCAGGCCAAGCACGCCGAAGCCGGCAAGCAGCGGCGCGATGTTAATGCCGAGCGCCGAAAGCACGACGAGGCTGGTGACGGCGAAGATACCGCCGAAGACGAGATTGCGGATCAGCGGCAGGATGGTCGAAAGCCGGCTTGTCTGATGGATCTGCGCCTCCTCCTCGGTCTCGCCGGGCATGGAGACGCGGGCGGTGGGCGCAAAGGCCTCAAAACTGCGCCAGAGGAAGCTGCAGATCACCCAGCTGGCGACGACGGCAAGGCTGACGCGCTCTAGAATGACGATCCAGTCGACGGCGGCGGTGGTATCGCCCTGGATCATGATCGGCCTCCACAGCACGATGATGATATGCAGCCCGATCAGCCACACGGCGCCGGCAAGGGCGGTCTGCACGCTGCCGGCGATGGCCAGGTGCAGCGGCGAGGAGGCGGGCGTGCGCCGGCGATCGGCGGCCGCACCCGCCAGCGAATGGATGCCGAAGGCGAGGATGGGAAGGCCGAGCAGGATGACCTGCGTCGTGCCGCCGGCAAAGCTCCACTGAGCGCTGTTGGGGCTGCCGGCGACGATGCAGCCCATGAGCCAGAGCGTCAGCGCACTCAGCGCATAGAACTCGGGAACGACGAATGCGATGGCGCGGCGGACGGCGCCGGGCGCTTCGCCGGCAAAGAGATTGCGGATATCGGTGCGGCCGGCGATGAACCAGTAGAGCTTCAGGAACGTCACTGCGGTGACGCCGATCAGAAACCAGCCCTCGATGGCGGCGGGCTCCAGGGCACGCTCGTTGGCGAAGCGCACGCTGGCGCCGACGACGGCACCGATGGCGCCATAGGCAACCAGCATGGCGAAATGGAAGCGTGGCCGGGCGATGGGCAGCAACCGCGTCTGCGGCCGCGACGGGGCGAAGAGAAAGCGGCCGCAGACCGCATAGGCGGCCGTGGTGACGGCGACGGTTACCAGCGCGCGGGCCAGCTCTTGCGAGGCAGTGCCGGCGGTGAGGAAGAACCTTAGCATCGCATGCGCGACGCCTGCGAAGATGACGAGATGGATGATGTCGAGACCCAGCCGCACCAGCGAAGCGCGCACGCGGTGCAGCAGCGGCGGAAGGAGCATGACGAGAAGGGCGAGCAGCGCAGGCAGGCGAGGCGACGTGGGCAGGAAAGACGCCATGAAATCCATCCGTGAAGCGCCGGGGCGTTGGATGCCGCAGCAGGTCGAACGGCCGCCCGCTCCGGTCGATCTTCCGTCGGCGGAGCAGGGCGGCTCGTTTATGAGGCTATTGTGAAATTTCTGTCCTGTCGACGGGCGGCGCCAGCACCGCCCTTTGCCGGTCACTTCGTGGTGTAGCCGCCATTGACGAGGATGGTCTGGCCGGTCATCCACCAGCCGTCGGAGACGAGGAAGCGGATGAAAGGCACGATGTCCTCGATATCGGTAAGGCCTGTGGTCGAGAACTTCGACAGCGCGGAAGCAGTCTTGTGATAGGCAACGGCATCGGCGCCTTCGGCAGGATAGAAGAAGGGCGTATCCATCGGCCCCGGGCCGATCGCCGTCACCGAGATGCCGCGATCGCCGAATTCCTTGGCGGCGGCGCGGGTGAAGTGTTCAACCGGCGCCTTGGTGCCGGCATAGGCGGCGTAAAACGGCGTGAAGGCGCCGAGCAGCGAGGTGACCAGCGTGCAGACCTTGCCGTTGTCGCTGACATTTTTGCCGGCTTCCTTCAGGAAGAAGAAGGCGGACTTGGAATTGACCGCGGTCATCTCGTCATACTCGGCCTCGGTGATGTCGACGAGCGGCTTCTTCACCACCTTGCCGACCGTGTTGACGGCGATATCGATGCCACCGAGCGCGGCCTTGGCATCGGCAAACAGCTTTTCCACCGCGCTGGCGCCGGTCAGGTCGGCCTGGAAGGCGAAGGCATTGGCACCAGCCGCCTTGATCGCAGCCACGGTCTCCTCGGAGGGGGCCTTAGTTGCGGCGCTGTTGTAATGGATGGCGACGGCGCGGGCGCCCTGTTCGGCAAAATCGCGCGCCAACAAACCGCCGAGGTTTTTCGCGCCGCCGGCGATGAGAACGGATTTACCTCTGATGCTGTGATCGGTCATGGCCAGAACCTTTTCGGTGCTTGAAGGCCGCCCGCTGCGGCCGTCTTTCCACCCGAAGCATATCGTCGGCATCTCTGTTATAAAGCCGCCGTCCGTGACATAACCTGTCAGGAATCTCGAACAATAAGCGGCTGACCATGGACCGGATCGAGCTTTTTCGCATTTTCACACGCGTCGTCGACTGCGCCAGCTTCACTCGCGCCGCCGACACGCTGGATATGCCGCGCTCGTCGGTGTCGGCGGCGGTGCAGGCGCTGGAAACCCGGGTGGGCACGCGGCTCCTGCATCGCACCACCCGCAAGGTTTCGCCGACCCAGGATGGGGCGGCCTTCTACGAGCGCTGCATGCGGCTGATCGCCGATGTCGACGAGACGGAAAACCTGTTTCGCCAGGGAGAGGACTGGCCGACCGGCCGGCTGCGCGTCGAGCTGCCGAGCCGGATCGGCCGGCTGATCGTCGCCCTGAACTCGCCAGCTTCCTCGAGCGATATCCCGGTATCGACGTCGACCTTGGCATGACCGACCGGGCGGTGAACCTGATCGAGGAAAGCGTCGATTGCGCGCTGCGGGTCGGGCCGCGCAGTGATTCCGCCCTGATCGCCCGGCCGATCGGTAACCTCAAGCTCGTCAATGTCGCAAGCCCGGCTATCTCACGCGCTATGGCACGCCCGAAAAACCGGAAGACCTGGCCCGGCATTTCGCCGTCAACTACGCGTCGCCCTCAACCGGCCGGGTGGAGGAGTGGGAGTGGATCGAAGGTGGCGAGACACGGACCGTGGCGATGGCCGGCCGCGTTACCGTCAACAGCGCCGAGGGCAGCATCGCCTGCTGCCTGGCGGATCTCGGCCTCATCCAGATCCCGGCCTATGACGTCAAGGCGCATCTGCAGGCCGGAGACCTCGTCGAGGTCATGCCCGGCCATTGCGCCGAGCCGATGCCGCTGGCGCTGCTCTACCCGCACCGCCAGCATCTTTCCCGTCGCTTCCAGGTGTTTGCCGAGTGGCTGGAGGGATTGATGCGGCCGTTGCTCGCCACCTGATGGGGTGCGTGGCGGCGAAGGCGGGCAGCCGCTGATTGCAAGGGTGGCGAGGCGCGTCGCGGGTTTTGCGGACAAGAGGAGGCGTCCGGTGCGGCGATGGCCCTTACTCATTCGGGCTTCGGACTGTCATGGATGGCCGATCCGCGCCTCTGCCTGGTGCCGGTTTCCAAGTGCCTCATGCCAGCGGATGACGTCAGATAATGCGGGGTGACCGCCGCCCGCGGATGGGGCAATATCAGCGATTACTCTTGTCATCCCCAGCGCGGTGCCTCACCGACAGTGGGCTTTCGCGCGGAGGCATTGTAAGAGCCTGCCGCGTCCAAACGGAGTTCGATCGTGAGCGTTGCCTTCACCAAGGAAGAAAGTGCCGAAACCGCGGCGGAAACCCTTTTGCCCGACCGCCCGGTTTCGCCGCATCCCAACCTTGTCACCGAAGCGGGCCTCAAGGTGCTGGAGCAGCAGCAGCGCGAAGCGCGCGCGGCCTATGATGCGACCAGCGGGATCGAAGACGTCAACGAGCGCCGGCGGCAGGCGGCCGGCCCCTTGCGCGACCTGCGCTATCTTGCCGAACGGCTGCGCACCGCCCAGCTCGTCGCCGCCCCGACCTCGACTGACATCGTCGCCTTCGGCAGCACCGTCACCTTCAGCCGCGACGACGGCCGGGTGCAGACCTATCGCATCGTCGGCGAGGACGAGGCGGACCCGAAGGCCGGATCGATTTCCTACGTTTCCCCGGTGGCCCGGATCCTCATGGGCAAGGGGGTCGGCGATGTGGCTGCCATGGGCGGACACGAGCTGGATATTACGGGGATTTCATAGGGCGGGCGTTTTGTCCGACGGCCATTTCCTCTCGATGCAACGGCGTCAGTCGGGCATTCTTGTGAATGTTCATTCGGTGCGATCCTGGAAAACTGAGGTGTGGTAACTCCAGTCTCCTAAATCTGCTCCAAATGGACAACCTCCTGAAAGTTCACAGCTAGAGGCGCTGGCTTGGCTGCTACTGGCCCGGGATGGGACGATGGCTATCAATCACGGCTATCGTGGAAAGAGAATTCGATATTATATTCAATCAACAAAGGCTTCGAAACAAACTGGTTTTGCCATGGCGCAAGAAAAACCTACAGTCATGCGGCGCACGGTCGTGCTCATCAAGATCGTATGGTCAGTGTCGATCATCGTCGCAGCGACAGCGGTGGGAGCTTCGACTGGCTGGGAGAACCATGGACTTGTCGGAGCGCTAGCTCTTGGATTCGTTGGCCTCTTTGTTGGCGGCTTCCTAAGTTCGCCTTCGCTGCTTTTGCAACTGATAACTTAATATCTCGCCGACGTTGAGCCACTTCACATCGGGGGTGTTTTTCAACGGTATCGGCCAAAAGCTGCCGCTGCCTTTCACCCGGCTACTCGACGGTCGGGGGCGAGCCACGCCGGGTCGTGAGCGGTTGAGTCAGTATCAAGAGCGCAATCTGTGTGGTAGTATTCCGCCACATCCGGAAGACTGATCCAAGCGGCGCATCAATGACGCCGTCCGGTTGCTCGCATTCGCTGCAATCACTGCCGTCACGTCGTCCTGCTCAGAAGCGTCATCGCTGAAATAATCAAGGTGCCGATTCTGAAAGCTCCGCCGATGTTGCCGGCCGTGCCCAAGGCGACCAAGGGCACAGTCCTACGTCTCTACAGTCCGATCGAACCTTTCTTCAGTATGGAATGGCCGCCGAGCGAGATCGAAATGGTGCAGTGCGCGTCCGCCCTCGGACGGAGCTGCCACGAGGGGAGGGTGTTGACATGCGTAGCATGAAATCGACCGCGATTGCATCGACCGCCATCATCACAATCCTGATGGGGTTTGGTGCGGCGAGCGCACAACAGATCACCGGCACACCGGGCAACCCGGATGCCACGACGACGGTCGACGGGCGATATCTCCCCAACCCCCCGCCGACATTCGGTGGTGCGATCGGGCTCAGCGCGAAAGACTCGAAGCCCTATTGGCCGCCGCAGATCGTGCCCCCAAAAGGCGCGCCGAACATCCTTTTGATCAAGACCGACGACGCGGGCTACGGTGTCCCTGGTACCTTCGGCGGTGTTGTCCCCACGCCTGCATTGGACCGGATCGCGCAGGCGGGGCTCCGCTACACCCAGTTCAACTCGACGGCGCTCTGCTCGCCCTCGCGCGCGGCTCTGATTACCGGCCGCAATCATCACTCCGTGGGTTTCGGTGTGATCTCCGAGCAGGCCACCGGTTATCCAGGTTATGATTCCATCCTCGGTCTCGATAACGCCAGCGTCGGTGAAATCCTGAAAGACAACGGCTATGCGACGTCCTGGTTCGGCAAGAACCACAACACGCCGAGCTATCAGTACAGCTTGGCGGGCCCCTACGACCAATGGCCCTCTGGGATGGGTTTCGAATACTTCTATGGCTTCATGGGCGGCGAGACCGACCAGTGGACACCCTACCTGTTCCGCGATCACACACAGATTTTTCCATGGATCGGAAAGCCCGGCTACAACCTCACGACTGACATGGCGGATGAGGCGATCGGCTACATGCGACAACTCAGCGTCGTTGCGCCTGATAAGCCGTTCTTCCTCTATTACGTGCCGGGCGGCACCCACGCCCCCCATCATCCAACCCAGGAATGGGTCGATAAGTTCAAGGGCAAGTTCGACATGGGCTGGAATGCCATGCGCGACCAGATATTCGCCAATCAGAAGAAGCTGGGCGTCATTCCGGCGAACGCCCAACTGACGCCGTGGCCCAACGATCTGCCCAAGTGGGATACGCTCGACGCCGACAGCAAGAAGCTCTTCGCGCGCCAGGCGGAAGTCTATGCCGCCTATGTGGCCTACACCGACAATGAGATCGGACGGGTGATCCAGGCGGTGGACGATTTGGGCAAGCTCGACAATACGCTCGTCATCTACATCGAAGGCGACAATGGTACCAGTGCCGAAGGTTCCACCGTTGGCACGCCGTTCGACCTGGCCGCGATCGAAGGCATCAATGTTCCGGTCAAGGAACAGTTGAAATATTACGATGTCTGGGGTTCGGACAAGACCCAGCCGCACATGTCGGTGGCGTGGTCCTGGGCCTTCGACACCCCATTCAAGTGGACGAAGCAGGTGGCATCGCACTTTGGCGGCACCCGGCAAGGCATGGCCATGGCCTGGCCGGCCCGTATCAAGGATGCCGGTGGAATCCGCACACAATTCCACCATTTGATCGACATCGTCCCGACGATCCTCGAGGCGACCGGCATTCAGGCTCCCGTGATGGTCAACGGCGTGGCGCAGAAGCCGATTGAAGGCGTTTCCATGGCCTATAGCTGGGACAAGGAGAACGCCAATACTGCGTCTCGGCGTACGACGCAGTATTTCGAAATGCTGGCCAACCGCGCCATCTACCACGACGGCTGGATGGCATCCACAACGCCGCCGCTTGCGCCGTGGTTGCTCGGTTTGGGTAAGATGCCCGAAGTGGTCAATGGCTACACCTGGGAACTCTACAATCTCAACGAGGACTATTCGCAGAACAACGACCTCGCGGCCAAGATGCCTGACAAGCTTCAGGAGTTGAAGGAACTGTTCCTCGTCGAGGCGGCGAAGTATGGTGTGTTTCCGCTCGACAACGACTTTCTCCAGCGCGTTCTCGCACCCCGCCCGAGTGCCACGGCCGGAAAAACCTTGTTTACGTACTCAGGCGAAATATCCGGTCTTCCATCCGGAAACGCGCCCGACATCGTCAATAAAAGCTACACTGTCACGGCTGAGGTAGACGTGCCGCAAGGCGGCGGCGATGGCATGCTGGTCACCCAAGGCGGTCGCTTCGGCGGGTACGGGCTCTACCTGCTGAAGGGCAAGCCGGTCTTCCTTTACAACCTTCTGGCACTGGAAAAATTCCGTTGGGAAGGCCAGGACGCGCTCACTCCGGGCAAGCATACCATCGTCTTTACCTTCAAATACGATGGTGGCGGCCCCGGCAAGGGCGGCAGCGGAGTCCTGAACGTCGACGGCAAAGAAGTCGCCAGTCAAAAGGTCGCAAACACCGTGCCCTTCCTCATGACGATTGACGAGACCTTCGATGTCGGCGTCGATACCCGCACTGGCGTCGAGGACGGGGATTACCAGGTGCCATTTCAGTTCACGGGAACCATCGACAAGCTGTCGGTGCAACTGAACTAAGCAAGGGCCGGTTCGTCCGTCTGCGCCCCAAGAGGCGTCTCGTACATCCGTGCCGGCAGGGAGGATGAAATGACAGATGTTCAATTTAGTGGGCTTCAGGGCGAAACGGTCACCCTTTCAACCGACCTTTTGGAGATGTTGGGAACTCGGTGTCGCGGGAACGTGTGTTTGGCCGGCCAGGCTGGTTACGACGAGGCCAGGACAATCTGGAACGCCATGATCGATCGGCGGCCTGGGGCTGTGGTGCGCTGCCATGGCGCAGGAGATGTCGTAAAGGCGGTGCAGTTTGCCCGCGACAACGGATTGCTCCTCTCTGTACGCGGTGGCGGTCACAACATATCCGGCAATGCCGTCTGCGAAGGCGGACTTTTGATCGATCTTTCGCCGATGCGTTCTGTCCGGGTCGATGACAAGGCACGCACCGCGAGGGTCGAGCCTGGCGCGACGCTCGGAGAGTTCGACAAAGAGGCGCAGGCGTTCGGTCTTGCCACCCCGCTCGGTATCAACTCAACCACAGGGGTGGCCGGTCTCACGCTTGGGGGTGGTTTCGGGTGGCTCAGTCGCAAATACGGATTCACGGTAGACAATCTGATTTCGGCCGATGTGGTGACCGCCGACGGCGAGCTTGTCCATGCAAACACAACGGAAAATCCGGACCTATTCTGGGCTCTTCGCGGCGGCGGTGGAAATTTTGGCGTGGTCACGTCGTTCGAGTTCAAGCTGCATCCGGTCGGTCCCGATCTGGTATCCGGGCTGATCGTTCATCCGTTTGCCCACGCCCGTGAACTTCTTGCGGGGTATCGCCGCGTGGCGGCCGCTGCGTCCGACGATCTTACCATTTGGGTGGTCCTGCGTAAGGCGCCGCCATTGCCGTTCCTGCCCGAAGAGGTGCACGGCAAGGAAATCCTCGTCTTCGCCGTCTGCTATGCCGGTGAGCCGAGCAGAGCCGAGGAGGCACTTGAACCACTGCGTTCGCTTGGCGAACCGATCGCCGACGTCGTCGGCGTGCAGCCATATTCCGCATGGCAGACGGCATTCGATCCGCTTCTCACGCCAGGGGCATTCAACTATTGGAAGTCGCACAATTTCACGGCCCTGAGCGACGGGTTGTTTGAGATCCTGAGCGAACATATAGGGACGTTGCCGACTGATGAATGTGAAATCTTCATCGGGCAGCTCGGTGGTGCCAGCAGCCGCGTGGCACCCGACGCGACCGCCTATCCGCATCGCGAGGCCAAGTTTGTCATGAACGTTCACACCAGGTGGCGTGACCAGGCCGACGAACAACCCTCCATCGATTGGGCGCGGGCAATCTTTGCCGCGGCTGCGCCACATGCGACAGGTGGCGTCTACGTCAACTTCATGCCGGAGGATGAAACCGAAAGGGTCGCCCAGGCCTATGGTGGCAACCATGCACGGCTGGCGGCGCTTAAAGCCAAGTACGATCCTGGCAATCTCTTCCGGCTCAACCAGAATATCCAGCCAGAACGAAAATCGGGCTAACGCGGCAAAAGCTTTCATGCAGCGAGGAATTCGCGCGGTGCCTAGGAACGCCAACGTGCCGGCGCTCGGCACGTTGGCCATGCGCCCACCGCCGTCAGGCTTGGGACCGCGAATAGACCAGCTCGACACCGGCGCGGAAACAACGCTGGGCCATGGCTGCTGCATCAAGCAGCGGGCAGAAATCCATCCGCTTCATTTGCTGTATTCCGGCGGTTTCTCATGGGGTCGCCTTTGTCGGCACGAAAAAACTCTTGGTTTTCGCCTTCACGGTGGTCTTCGGTTGTTTCGAAGACACGCAGGCGTGTGCTTTCCACATCACTGACCGTTCGCTGGACAACAAGCGTTGGGGGCCACTCAGGAGAGGCTCCCGCACCTGCCGGGAAATCGCCCTCGACATTTGCGCTTCAATGCCTAATCTCCGCGGCAATTCAGTTATGGAATTGCTTGATGTCCCTTCGACTTGCCACCTTCAATATTGAAAATCTCATGAGCCGCTTCGATTTTTCCGGCTTCCGCAATCAGCTCAAGCAGGACCGGGTGCTCAGACTCTTCGAGGTGAAGAGCGAGGCGGAGTATCAGCGGCTGGAGGAGGCGCGGACGATCGCGCATACGGATGATACGCGGCAGATGTCGGCGCTGGCGATTGCCGATTGCGATGCGGATATTCTGTGTTTGCAGGAGGCCGACAACATGGCGTCGCTGCAGGCGTTTGAGTACAACTATCTCTTCCGCATGGTCGGCAACGGCTATCGCCAGAAATACCTGATCGAGGGCAATGATTCGCGCGGGATCGACGTGGCGGTGCTGATGCGCGAGGAAACGCGCGATGGCCAGCCGATCGAGTGCCTCGAGGTGAAGAGCCATGCGGGGCTGACCTATGCGGATCTCGATATCTTCAACGATGCGCTCGCTGCCTCCAGCCGGCCGAACGACCGGATCTTCAAGCGTGATTGCCTGGAACTGGACCTGCGGATCGGCGGGCGGCCGCTGACGCTTTATGTCGTGCATTTCAAATCCATGGGGCCGGCACGCGACGGGCTCGACGGGCGCCAGGCGACGATGCCGGTGCGGGTGGCCGAGGCCAAGGCCGTGCGCCATATCATCGAAAGCCGCTTTGGTCGCGGGCATACGGCTGACAAGATGTTCGCGATCTGCGGCGACATGAATGATTATCAGGAGAAGGTCGACATCCTTGGCGACCGGCGCAACGGCTACGAGTTCGTGCCGCGCGAGGAGGAGGAAAGCGCGCTCGATGTGCTGACTGCAGACGGTTTTGTCGAAAACCCGATGCTGCGCCGGCCGGTGCTCGACCGCTGGACGCTGTTTCACAGCCGCGGGCCGCAGGAGCGGCACCTCTGCCAGCTCGACTATATCTGGCTGTCGCCGGCGCTCGCGCAGCGCAATGCAGCCCAAGTGCCGGAAATCATCCGCGGCGGCCAGCCCTTCCGCACGATCTTTCCGCCGGGGCAGGAGGTGGAGCGCTATCCGCGCACCGGCTGGGACCGGCCGAAGGCATCGGACCATTGCCCCGTGGCCATGACACTGGACGTGTGACGATGGATACTCTCGAAAGCAACCTTGCCCACTGGCCCGAAGAAGGCGAGATCCTGCCGATCTCAGGCGTCGATATCCGGGTGAAGGAGGGCCCGCATCCCTTCCATCTCGATCAGGTGGATACCGCGCAGGAAAACTGGCGGGCGGAGATCGCCGCTAACCCGCATCTCTTCGACGGGCAGATGGTGCTGCAGCGGGCGCTCCGGATCGAGGACGGCCGCGTGGTCGGCGAGGGGCATGTGGTGCCCTATTCGACCTTTCTGTGGTGGCGCAAGACCCGCGCGGACGCCGCCTTCCACCTGTTCGCCATGCCGGTGATCGTGTCGTCCGATGGTGCCCTGATCCTGGTGCGCATGGGATCGCACACGGCCAATCCGGCCCGGGTCTACAGCCCCTCGGGCTCGCTGGAGCCTGATGACGTGGTCGACGGCCGCTGCGACATTCCAGGCAATATCCGCCGCGAGGCGCTGGAGGAAACCGGCATCGACCTCGATGCCGCGACTGCCGAACCCGGCTATCACGTGCTGCACATGGGGCGGGCGGTGACGGTGTTCCGGCTCTACCGGGTGGCGGAAACGGCGGAAGCGCTGGTTGCAAGGGTGGCCGCCCATATCGCCGGCGATCCCGAGCCGGAGATCGACGAGGCGATCGCCATCTGGGGGCCGGATCCGGGTGCGCACAACTATCCGCCGTTCATTTTGCCGATCCTCACCTGGCTGTTTGACGGAAAGCGGTGACGATGTCTCGGGGGCATGGCCATTGCGCTGTGCGGCGGCGGAGCGCGTCGTCTTTGAGATGTGGTCAACCGGTGCGCGGAGCGGCCCTGTTCGTCGGCAGGCGGCGAACGGCGGCGCTATCCATGGGCGGCGCGCGGCTGCTTGGCGTATGCCGGAAAATGGCAGGGGCTGATTCAAACGGTCGGCGTTGGCTTTTCGGCGAACGATCGGCGCAACCGTCAACCGTGCGGAATTGAGACGCTCACAGCGATCGACCCAAGACTTCCATTCTGTGCTGCTTTGTCCCGATGGGGACCGGCCCTGCGGTGCGCACCATCTCGAAGCCCTGGCCTTCCCAGAAGCGAAGGCCCTGTTCATTCTCTGCGAAGACGGCGAGCTCCACGCGGTCCGCGCCTTGTGTCTTCAGCCAGCTGAAGAAGTCGTCGCAGAGTGTTTTCGCCGCGCCGTGCCGGCGAAAGGCCGGATCGATCATCAGCAAGGCGATCCACCAGGACTTCTCCTGCGGATAATTGCGGTCGCAGGCGAGCATGCCGATGAGGTTCCCGGCGCCCGATTTCAATCCGAAGACGAACTTGTCGGCCTCGGTTCTGCCCGGCGGAAAGCTTTGAAATTCTTCGATCGCCACGGTTGCATCCGGTGGATGGCCGCGCTCCAAAACCACATAGTCCTGACAGTTCTGGTAAAGCGGCATCAGTCGCGGTGCATCCGCTTCAATCAGCCCTTCGATCTCAAAACCGGAGAGCGAGATCGGGAATGTCGTGGTCTTATCCATGGCCGGCACATTACATGGCAAAGCTATCGGTACAATCCGCATTGTGGCGGTGCGGCGGCGCCTGCACATCGGTCGTCAGGGAGGACACGGCGTCACGGTCGATAATGTCGATCGTGCCTCTTTTTGGCGTTTCGGACCCAATGCCGAAGAATGATCGTGGCTAGGCAGGCGGCTGCGGCCGGATAGATCGCGGGCCACTGGAACAGCAGTGCGACGATGGCACCCACGTAGCTGGCGAATGCACAATAGATGACGATGGAAAACGACCCGGCATAAAACGAGGTGATGCGGCGATAGTCCTGCAGGAATTCCGCCAATCCCCTGGCGAACGGCGACAAAAGCCCCCGAGACGGTGGGCGTTCGACGCCGCGCCGCGCCTCCATCTCCCTGAGCTTGTTGAGTAGCCGCTTTGTTGTGCTGGGCATTTGTCGATGTTGATGGGCGTCGTGACAGGATTTCATCCGAGATTATCGCAAGAGCAGTTTCGGCAAGGTAAAGGCAACTCTTCCGCGTAGCCGCATTCAATGCGTATCCGACCCCGATGGTGCCCAATGGTCGGGCGTTGGCTCGGATCACCAAAATCCTATAGCCGTAAAGCATGAAGACACTCGCTTGCCTCATCCTATCCGCCGCATTGGCGTTTGCTTCCAGCCTGATCATCGCGGGGTTGTTTCTACCCGTCTACGGCATTTTCGAGGGCGGGACGCACAACTGCCTGAATGACGGTTTGCGGGCGTGTGTCTCCATCATCCCGCTGAGCGCGCTGATTTACGGACCGTTGTTTGTCTTCGCCGGCGTCGTGGTCGGGACGCCCATTTTCATGACGATGCTCGCATCGCGCGGTTGATTGCTGTGGTTGGGTGCGCAGATATGCAGTCAGCAGCGCTCGCCAGATGCGGGGTCCGGGCTGGTGGGCATGATGTCGCGTTGCTGGTGCAGCGCCGCTGGCAGGGGCGCGAGACGGAAGGCCGACATGTGCCGACCCATCCGCACGCCGGCGTCAGGCCTCGATCTTGCGCGCTATTGCGATCTTCGGGTTGCGGAAGCCCATGGCGATCCAGGCCCAGAGAAGCTTGGCGTAGAAGGATACGGTGTGGGTCTTCAGGTTGGGGATGTCCTTGGGCAGCCAGGAAGCGTCGGGCAGGTCGCCGACCATGGTGCGCAGCTCGGCCTTCGGCCGCGTCTCGGCCGGCCAGAGGTGCAGATAGAGGCTGAGCCAGTGCGCGCCCTTCATTTCCAAAAACATCGGCGTGTTGCAGCAGGTGGCGACGACGCGGCGTGAGCCCGCACCCTCTGACAGCCGGAATTCGCTGAGGTTCTCCTCGCCGGAGACAATCGTGATCCGGTCCTTGCGGTATTCGGCGCTGGGGGTGGCCTCATAGGAAGTCAGGATGTTGCGGGCGCCGGGCAGGGCGCCAAGGCGGGCGGCGGCCGCCCTGCAGCTGTCGCAAAGGCATTCGGAAACAAGGATCGGCGCTCCCTGCACTTTCAGCCGTGTCTGTCCGCAGGCGCATCCGATATGGGTGGTATCGCTCATGTCGCATCCTCCTCAAGTGACGTGAAACAGGTGCCGGATGTACCGGTCGAGATGGTCGAGGCTTTCGCGCGCAAGCTCGGGGTCGTTGCCGGCCTTGGCGAGCACGAAGCCGCCCTGGATGACGGCCTGCGTGTGCCGGGCCAGGCTTTCGGCCGTCCAGGCGTCGACAATGCCGCGGTCGCTGCGTGCGGCCTCGATGTCGGCTTCGAGCGTGGCGGTATGACCGAAGATGCTGCGGGCGCAAGCCTCGCGAATGTCGGGCGCGCTGGCATAGACCTCCTGCGCCAGCGTGCCGACCAGACAGGTGAACTCGGTGATTTCACCGAGGATGATCGCCTTGCGGAAGGCGACGTAGGCGAGAACGCGCGCCAGCGGATCGGGCGGTCCGTGATAGGGGGCGGCGGCGAAAAAGTCGGTCGTCGTTTCCGCCCAGTAATCGGCCGCAGCGACGCCGAGCGCGTCCTTGCTGGCGAAATGGTGGAAGAACGCGCCCTTGGTGACGTCAGCCGCACGGCAGAGGTCGTCGACGCTGGTGGCCGCAAAGCCTTTTGCGCGAATGACATCGCGCGCCGCATCGAGAAGCCGGATCCGTGCGTTGCCGCGTTCGGGTGATTGCTTTGTTGGTCTGGGCATTTAACCAACATACCATACGGTCGGTATGTGTCAATGGCGGGATTTTTTGGTAACTGGGCGATAGGAGCGATCCCGAGCGGCTATGAGGGTGATTTTCGTGTCATTGCATTGACGAAGGCCGGAATGGGACGCGACACGGGGTACCTCACGGGCCCGGATCATGATGGGCAAATGCCTGAATTTATTCAAGGAATTGCGCGCGCTATTTAACGCAACGCAACATCTCCATGCGGCCCCGGTTTTGGCGCAACGCGCCATAACGGTTTGGCGCCGGAGCGATGGCGAAGGGCGGGTAATGCGAGGGGATGGTTCGCGACCATCAGTCGGCGGCAGTGTCGGCGATGGGAAGCCCAAGGTCCTGCCATTGCTCGCGCGGGATGGCATCGCCGACCTTGAAGTCGAAGCCGACCACTGTCGTTCGATCCGGCGTGACCGAGCAGGAATAGGCGATGCGCCACCATTGCCGTTTGCTGCGAAACGCTCCGCCATTGGTCTTCAGCGTTTCCCCGGAGAACTTCACGCCCGACAGGGCATAGGCGACGAGGTAATCCGGATCGAGGTCGGCCTTCCAGCGGTGGACCTGTTCCATCGCTTCGAGATTGCAGAGCTGCACCACGCGCTCTTCGGGCGCCAGCTGCGCCAGACCCTTACGCGCCTGGCGGCTACGCGGCGAGGCGAGGATGCCGGCGGAATAGAGGTTTTGGGCGTGCACCATGCCTGGGGCCTGCGGCGCGGGCTGGTTGCCGCGGGGGCGCTCGTCGGTCGTCTTGGCCGGCGTCTTCAGATTTTCGCGCTGCGGTTCTGGCACCGGCAGGCTCGCTTCCGACGCGGGCACGGCAGGTTTCGGCTTTTCCGGCACGCCGGCCAGGATTTCGACCTCGATGCTGTCTACGGCGCCCGGCGGGGGCATCAGCTTCGGCGGCAGGCGCGAGAATGCGGCGAAGGCGAAGGCATGCAGCACCAGCGCAAGCGCCAAGGCCCACCAGATCGTCGTGTCATCCGCCCGTCGCATCGTTTGCTGCATGCGCTACTGCCCGCTCCTTAAATCCTATTCGATTTAAGGATAAAAACATGCAGCCATTCAAAGTGCTACAGCGACCTTTGCGCGTCTAATAGATGCGCGGCGCTGTAGATCACGTCGTTCAAGATCGGTTTGCTGCGTTGTGTTTTGAAGTGTTGCCCGTTTCGACGGGGTCGCAGAAGCGCTCTACCTCTTTGTTCTTAGCTTTTCCTGACGGAAATCCGCTTCGCACTTTTCCTGGAAGTGCTTTGGCTTCTCGCCCTATGCACGTCGTGACGCGGAAGCGCGGGACATTTTCGGGCGCCATGCATGAGATCAGCACCAAATCCGCGGCACGGTCGCGCATTGGCGGCCGCGGCGATCACTTTTCCGGCACCGGCAGGGGCGTTCTTGCGCAGTCGTGCCGCTGACGGGTGTCCCATGCGGTCAACGGCGGCCTTGTTTTCGGCCCAGTGGCGAGGGGGATCGGATAACGATGGGTGTGGTGCACGATGGCGTTTTTGCGCTTGCCGCCCGGGCGATGACATTGCAAGTTCGTGGCCGGACTATATTCGCAAGGGGGAATAAATGCCGCTCAGCTACGCGATCTACGATGTCTTCACGCAGAACCGGCTGGAGGGCAATCCGCTGGCCGTCGTCTTCGGGGCGGATGCACTCGACGATCAGGCGATGCAGACGATCGCGCAGGAGTTCAACCTTTCGGAGACGGTGTTCATCCGCCGGCCGGGCGGGGCGGCGCATACGGCGCGGCTGCGCATCTTCACGCCGGGGCGCGAGCTTCCCTTTGCCGGGCATCCGACCGTAGGTGCTGCGGTGGCGATCGCCGAAAGAGCCCACGGCATGGCTGAGGAGAGCGCCGATCTCGTGCAGGTACTGGAGGAGAAGGTGGGGCCGGTGCGCTGCGCCGTGCGCATCAAGCCGGGCAAGGCGAGCTTTGCCGAATTCGACCTGCCGCGCAGATCGACCCGGCTCGACGCCCGCTTCGACAAGCAGGCGCTTGCCGACGCGCTGAGCCTGAAGACCTCGCAGATCGGCTTCGAGAACCATGCGCCGTCCTTCTGGAGCGCCGGCGTTCCCTTCGTCATGGTGCCGCTGCACGATGTATCCGCGGCCGCTACCGTCGAATTCGACCCGCAGCGCTGGGAGCATCTGGCGCCGCTTGCCGAAGGACGCCTAGCGTCTGCCTATCTCTATTGTCGCGGCGGCATCAACCACACGGCGCGGTTCCACACCCGCATGTTCAGGCCCGAGATGGGCCTTGCCGAGGACCCGGCAACGGGTGCGGCGGCGGCAGCACTTTCCGGTGCCATCCACCACTTCGACCAGCTGGTCGATGGCCACCACCCCTTTCTGATCGAGCAAGGGGTGGAGATGGGGCGGCCGTCCTTCATCCACCTGCATCTCGATGTGGCGGGCGGCCAGATCAACACGGCGCGCATCGGCGGCCATGCAGTGAAGATCGCCGCCGGCGAGCTGCTGCTTTAAGGGAGCATGGCGCAGGGGCGGATGTCAGGGCGCTTGTAGCGTGCCGCGATCCCTGGGGTTGGCCAGTCGGACTTTAGGCGTGTCGCTACCCGCAAACCGGCTGCACGCTTTTGCGCGACATGCGCTTGGGTTCTTGTCCTCGATGTATTTAGCCTGATGCATGTCGTCGTCCCGAGGCCGCGATATGCTTTGGGAGGCATGCATTCGCCACAGACGCGGCGTTCAAGGTCGGGCAGGGGAAAAGACGGCGTGTTGTTTCAGAGGCTTATGGTGGGTGCATCCAACGCAGTTGGCGAGAAGGGCGGCAGATCCTGTGGAAAAAGCCTGTTTTCCGCCCGTCTGAAATTTTTTCCCAAGAATTTTACAAAGGACGCTAGACAAGCCGAAAGAACGCCTTTATACGCCCCTCCAGACCGCAGCGACAAACACCGAAGCGGTCCGGATGGGTGATTAGCTCAGTTGGTAGAGCAGCTGACTCTTAATCAGCGGGTCCACGGTTCGAGCCCGTGATCACCCACCAAAACTTCCTTAAGCCGCTGATTTATTTCCAAAATTCCTGCTCTGTAAGAAGTTGCCGGTTTCCAAGAATTTGGAAACGGATTCCAATTTACATTGCGTTCTTGTTCCGGAAAGCAGCCGGTTCAATCTCGCTCCAACGAGCCTCCATCAGCTTCATTGCGTCCTTCGCCAATGACCGCAGCGCGACCTCTCGGCCGTAGTGCTGAACCATCTGCGCCGACATGTTGAGATCGCCCCGACCTGGTTCTCGGTGCACCCAACTTCCAGCAGATTGATGACCGCGTTTTTGCGCAATCCGTGAAAGTCAATCCGCTCGTCGCGGAACCGTGTGAACTCGTGCTTCTTCATCAGCTTCTGCCATTCGGTCCGGAAACCGTCGGCCGACTTATAGGAGGGGGCCTGGGGCGGCCCACTACATGTGGCTGGAGATCGAAACGGCCACGGAAAGCCCACCAGATTAGATCAACTTGGCGAACTTGGCGCCGTAGTAGCTCAAGCCACCGCTGACGATGAGGCCGACCCAACTTACCCACATAGGAACTGTCCAGCCGTCGATGACAACCGAAAAACCTATGAGAATGCGAACCAAGTGCACCATTGCAACGATCCCGAATATTGCGGCCGCAATCGTCAAGAAGGTCTTCTCGGTCATCGGAAGTTCCTCGTCTCAGAAACAAATAGTCTCTATCACACGCGCATCAGGGTCGTCTTGCGCCGGATCGCTCTGTGACCATACCGCAGCAGCTATGGTCGCCATGTGCAAAGTTGGTATAAGCAGGGTGAGCACTTGCAGCCAGCTAATGTCCACGTGGCGTGTCCTCCTGCAGGAGAGGCGAGTGCCGCTTGCGTGCGAGCAACACGACACCGGCGCCAATCTCGAACATCTCGGCATTCGAATTCATCGCGAGGAAATTGTTGTCGGCAAGTTCCATCAGCGCCGTCGCCACTTCCTCGCGTGACCGTCCGGCCTGGAAGGCCCGATCGGCAATCGACTGAAATTCGGCTTCTATCGCCTCCTGGCAATGGAGGTCGCGATCTGGATGGCATTTGGGATGCTTCGGCGCGGCGATTTTCGGCATGGCGTGTCCTCCCGCAGAAGATGGTAGGGCGCGGGTTGCCGTTCTCAAGGCCTAGCTAATTCACTGATGCCTTCTCGAACACGATGTGCATGTCGGTCCAACCGCGCTGGTAGGCCTCTTCGAGCACGTCGCACGACACGTCGTCGTCGACCCCGTTGACCCAATTTGCATGAGCAAGGTGGAAGATGCCCACTAGGCAAAACTCACGCAAATCGTCGTCGTCAAGCTCGGTGATGAAGGGGGTTGCTTCCATGATGGTCTCCTTTGATCGGAGGCTAAGGCGCATCGGTTGCGGTTGGCTACTCTCACTAGTGATAGTGATTTTTCGGGGTAGTCGACTCGACAAGAGCACGGATCGAAGAATTGGCCGGAGGGTTTCCCCTCCGGCCCCAGGCGCTGTGATGCCGAGGGTAGCGTCGCACGGCTCACACGCAAGGCTGCCACTAGCGCGATCAACGTCAGGCGTCATTCCCGGAGGTCTGTACCGCAAAACTTGACGTCGACCTTTTGAACCTGCCTATTCAAGAAATCTTAGGCGGACTTCCGCAAAGTGGATGCACGCGCGCGCCGGAGAAAACATGAAGTGCAGGAATAGTCCGATATGAAGGCTTCAACTGCCATCCCGCTTGCTCTGCTGCTCGGCGCTGCCACGATGCCGTTCTTGGGAACAACCGACGCGCAGGCACAGAACCGCGACGTCGATCAGTCGGTATTCGCCTTCGGCGGCACGATGGTCGACGCGGACATGTTCCAGTCAGCCAATCCTTTCGGCGTCAAATACGCCGACCTCCCGATCGTCGGCCTCGGCTACCAGTACTTCCCGGTAAGGATGGGCTCCTTCAGGTTTGGACTGGAAGCGGGGCTCGCCGGAAGATTCGGCGGGCATCCGAATGCGGAATTCTGGGGCGGCGTCGTCGGTCGCTACGACGGTTTCGAGATTGGCGATGCTGTCCGTATCTCGCCAGCCCTTACGTTTGGCATCAGCTATGTCACGCATGCCCAGGAGGGACGGGAGCGCCAGAACGAGCTGGAACGCAACGGGAATGCCAGAACCCTGTTCTATCTCGGCCCCGAGTTGAACCTTTCCTTCGAAACCATGCCCGACGTTGATTTCTTCTGGCGGGTTCACCACCGGTCCGGAGCCTGGGGGACGCTCGGCGACATGCACGGAGGCTCCAATGCAAATGTCCTTGGCGTGCGGTTCAATTTCTGAAGGACCTTCTTCGTCTCCAAATCTTCCGAATGCCACGATTTATGTTCTCTATCGGTTGCGCCATCGCACTGCAGCCGATCGAATTCCTTAGTTCACCAAACGCCGAACGGCATTGGCAATGTGTGTCGGTCGTTTGTGGAATTACAGAAAATAATCTAAATAGCGATCAGAATCGGTTGCCAATTCGCGATATGTTCCGGCGTTTCTCGTGCTTTGTCCTAAGCACATTGGAAACAGCTTTACTTGGGCGGTGGCGTTTTCAGCCTAAAGTCAATTACTCTTAATCAGCGGGTCCACGGTTAGAGCCCGTGATCACCCACCAAAACTTCCTTAAGCTGCTGATTTATTTCCAAAAGTCCTGCTCTGTAAGAATCGATCGGCTGGCTTTGGTCGACCGTTTCGCGTCTCATGTTGACCATTGAGGACAGCTCCGCCGGTTCCCTTAAGTAGACATCGTGCAAAAAACTCCAGAAATAACAGAGCACTGGCGTAAAATGAGTGGTTTCGAACTCTGTTTGCTGCTCAGTACCGTAGAAATATGAATGTCGCGCAAGCAAAGCCGTCTTGCGACGGCGTGCAACACACACGTCCTACTGCATTAGCGAGGGGCAGACCATGACGACCAGACGGAATCTCCTGCTGGCAGCCACAGCCGTCGCAGCGACGGAAGTGCCACTCAGACCGCAGCACGTCGTCCGATACGCCCGCCACTGAAGCCTCGTTGCCCCGAAGGGCGCATCGCGTTCGAGGTTTAGTTACACGCTCGTAACAGTAATTTACGTTGCTCTAAGCCCGGAAGCGACGCAGCGTAAGTGGTGCACTGAGGGAATTCTATTTCACAGATCCAACGCAATTTTAAAGGTTCGGCCATGAGAGCAATGATACGTACGACGAGACTGCTTTGCGCCGCCGCCGCGGCAGTCCTGATAGGCTTGAGTACTGCTTCTGCTGCCGATACGGCGCAGACCTACAAGATGACGACGCCCTTTGCGTCGGGCGTCGCGGTTCCGGATAAGATCGAGTCCTCGATCGGGACGCTGAATCTCAATTACGGCTACCCGTCGGCCGATACCGTCGACAAAATCTACGACAACCTCGACCGTTCGCGCGCGCTGCAGGCTTATCTGCTGGCGATTCCGATCGTAAATCAGGCCGGCATGCGCGACTCGATACGCAAGTTCGGGCCTGATAACCAGACCGACGTGATCTGGGAAAATCTGGTCGATCCGAAGTCCGTGGAGCTGACGGCCAACGATAACACGATCTACAACTACGTTTGGGTCGACACGAGCAAGGGACCGTTGGTGGCCGAGATACCGCCCAAGGTGCTGGGGATGGTCGACGACTTCTGGTACAAGTGGGTGGCCGACATCGGCATCACCGGGGCCGATAAGGGCAAAGGCGGCAAGTACCTCCTGTTGCCGCCTGGATTCAAGGGCGACATACCATCGGGGTATCACGTGGTGCGGCCGAGCACTTTCGGCAGCTACCTCGTCTTTCGCGCCTTCGTTGTAGACGGTTCCACCCAGCCCGGGGTTGACTCGGTCAAGAAGCACCTGCGGATCTATCGCCTGGACGAGGCCGCCAACCCGCCGCCGATGAAATTCGTCAATGCCTCCGGAATTCCGGCGAATTTCGTCTCGCCAGGCGACTATTCGTTCTGGAGCCTGTTGAACCAGGTCATCCAGGAAGAGCCGGCGGACGGTTCCGATCCCACCACCTTGGGCCTGTTCGCCTCGATCGGCATCGTCAAGGGCAAGCCCTTCAATCCCGATGAGCGGATGAAGAAGATCCTCACCGATGCCGCCAACATCGGCGCCGTGACGGCCCGGACGATCGCTTTCAAGGTTCGCGCGAAGGATGCGTATTTCTATCCTGACAGTACGTGGCGCCTGCCGTTTTTTGGCGGCTACAAGTTCGAGTCGGCGCCCGGTGTCAGCAACCTGGATGGTGCTGTCTTCTACTATTACTTCGCCATCGGCGTGACACCGGCGATGGAAGAGAAGATGGTGGGCGAGGGCTCGCAATATCCGTGGTCGGTTCAGGATTCGGAGGGCAATCCCTTTAATGGCGGCAAGACCTACAAGCTGCGCCTGCCGCCAAATGTCCCGGTCAAGGATTTCTGGTCGGTCATCGTCTACGACAACCAGACCCGGTCGATGGTGCAGACCGACCAGCAAGCCCCAAGCGTCAGTAGCCAGAACAAGGGCGTCAAGGCCAATGCGGATGGTTCGGTGGATGTCTATTTCGGACCGAAAGCCCCGGCGGGAATGGAGAACAACTGGGTGCAGACAATCCCGGGCACAGTCGAACGAGCGGATGGTTCGCCATCCGCTCGTTCGATCGTCAGGCGAAGGTTCGTCTCGCAGCGCCGATCGGAGCCGTGCGCTGGCCAAGGCCAGCCGCTCTGGAGGTAAATCCGCGCGCCACCCATCTTGAAAAATCGCAATTGTCGGATTACCGGATATCTCATGAAGATCTTCTCCGGAATTGCGTTTGCTGTTGCTACCCTCTTGCTTGTTTCGTCCTGCAGCGAAACTGGTCCGTCCGGGGATTCCCGGGCTGGCGTCGAAAATGCCCATCTGAGCGAAAAGGCCAAGGCGAAGCCTGCGAGCGGCAAGAAGGCCAAGACTGCAACTGCGGCCGAGGCGAAGGCGCTGGCTGATGCGAAGAGCCCAAGACAGTGCAAGACCCCGAGACAGCAGTGCGGCTATGGCGCAGGTCCGGCCGGCGAGCCGTGTTCGTGCTGGTCGAACGAGGGCTCGCCCGCAATGGGCGTGACCGTCAAGTAGCGAGAGGCAATCTGTCCCGGCCGCCGCGAATCTCTGCGCCTATGTGCCGAGGGCAGGGGTAAGGGCGTGGTGCATCTCGCCCTATTGTTGACCGTGCACTATCAAGTGATCTGTCTGGCTCCATCAGCCGTGTTCGGTTGATGGGGTCTTTTTTGTCGGCAGCGCTTCCGTTTCGACAGACGCAATCCACTGCATCCTCACCTTCAGGCCTTGCCGGCATGCCAACAGGCCGCCGCGCTCGAGCCTCTCTCGCCGATCCTCCAAAAATATTTCGGACGCATGTCGAAATCCGACGGCGGCTTCCGTTCTTGGGTCGTACGCAACTCAAACCGGGGATATCCCCATGATGCTGACGACCACTTCCCTCTACGCCCTCCTGCTCATCCCAATCTGGTTCGTTCTCTGGATCAGGGTGAGTAACGCCCTCCGGCGCAGGGCCGGGATCTCGCCGAGGAGGCCCTGTTTCTGTGCCGGCTGCTGAACCGGCTTCGCCCTGAAGATCCAGAGATCGAGGGGTGCCTTGCGCTTGTGCTGATCACGCATGCGCGCTGCCTGGCGCGCGTCGACGGCGATGGCGTCACCGTGCCGCTCGGCGAGCAGGACCGGACGAAATGGAACCGGGGGCAGATCGACGAGGGGCTCGGGTTGATCGATACCGCCATGCGGCGGCGCGCGCCGGGGCCATACCAGATCAAGGCCGCCATTGCCGCCTGCCACGTTCAGGGCGAGGCATCCGACTGGGCGCAGATCGTACTGCTCTATGACAGCCTGCTGCGGCTGGAGCCGACGCCTGTCGTGCGGCTCAACCGGGCGGTGGCGCTGTGCGAGGCGGGGTGGCAGGAACCGGCGATGCGCTCGCTCGACGCGCTTTCGGCCGAGCTTCGGGACTACCAGCCCTATCATGCGGCGCGAGCGGAGCTCCTGTCGCGGATGGGGCAAGCGGACGAAGCGGCAAAAGCCTATGCGATCGCCATTGCTCTCGCCGGTTCGCCTTCCGATGCGGCCTTCCTGCGGCAGCGGGCAGAACGTCCTTTGCGAACAGCCACTTGAAGTTTCACCTTGCAACAACCATCTCGAATCCAGGGCGTGCAACTGCGCGCTGGCAGTGACGCCTTGGTGAAACTTCATTCGTGGAGGTTATCAAATGGCGTACCATTTCATGGAAGGCAAAAGAGGGCAGGATTGGTGCAATCTTGCGCTGGCAGTGTGCCTTTTCCTTTCTCCCTGGGTGATCGGGTATAGCATGGAAACCGTTCCGGCTTGGAATGCCTGGATTGTTGGGCTTGCGCTTGCTGTGCTGGCCTACGCTACTCTCTCGGTCTTCGCAGAGTGGGAGGAGTGGGCCAATCTGGCGCTTGGGGCATGGCTGGTCGTGTCGCCCTGGGTGCTCGGCTATGCGGTCAATATGAGCGTGATGTGGACGCACGCCGTCCTCGGGCTGCTCGTGGCCGCCGTGTCGGCCTGGGCGGTTTGGGCGCATCGCCACGATCCGCATGCGCATGCGTGAAAGAGCATCGTCTGATAATCCATGATGGCCCCGGTAGGCGCAAGCCGAAGGGCCATCATGGACGAAGGACAGGTTTGATCGAAGGGTTCTCAAGGGACTGACGACACGTGCGTTCATTGGAACTGTTCGTTAAGTTCTCATGGCTCCGGGGCTGGGCTCCGGGTCTGGGGCGGAGCAGCGTCTTGCAATGCTGGTTGGGCCCTACAGCGCCGCGCATCCTGTTGGACGCGCAAAGGTCGCTGTAGCTTTGAATGCTGCATGTTTTTGTCCCTAAGCCGGATAGGGTTTAAGGAAACATGCGGTAGCAATGAAATCGGAAAATCGCTGGAATGATAGACCAATGGCGAGCGCCGACGCCGGCTTTCCATTGTCGGGCCGCGATCGCGGGCGGCGGCTTTCCGGACCGCGAGGCGCCGTTGCGCCCACGGCGCCGGCGTTCAGCGGTTTATGGGCAGCAACCGAGGCGTCTGCAGGCGAATGTATAGGTCCTGTCGGGCGGCTCGAAGACTTGCTGCGCGGACTGCAATGCGGACCAGACGACACTCCTGACGTTGTCGGCAAATAGGGCAAGGAACGTTCCGATCGGGCCTTCCGCCAGCGGGCCGTGGATGGCGGCATGACCGAGCCCCTCGTCGAGTTCGTACGACTGCTCGGCGGTGATGTGCAGCACCTCACCCCGCGTCAGATCTTCCGGGTTGGGGACGCCGACATAGGCGAGCACGGTGGAAGCCAAGAGCTTGCAGACCTGCTTGCAGGCGCGGCAGGACAACTCGCTGGCGGCACTGACAAAGGCGCTGCCGATGCGAGCGATGATGGCGCGAAACCGGCTGCCGGGTCGGGCGCGGATCTCCAGAAAGGCATCGTAGGCCCGCCGCGCGGGGGGTATGATATAGAGCCGCACGCGATCGGCGAAATCCCTGGCCAGGTTTGCGACATCCGGGCCCCTGAGCGTGAAGGTGACGTCGCCGGCCAGGATCTCCAGAAGCAGAACGATGTGGGAATCCTCGTCATCGAACAGGATGCGCTCGTCGATTTCGACGCTGCCTTCGCCAACGAACTCCCGCACCTCTATCGTGTGCTCGCGGATTTCGGTTCGTTGCAGAAACATTGCCGCCCCCAGGGTCGCAACCGTGGGCATATCCTACAATGCGGGGCGGAACCGGGACATTAGCCTTATCTGAGTATCGACCCCGTTTGCTGACTAAGCCTGCGGAGTAACGCAAGGGCAAGGGCCGTATCTCCGACGCTTTGCGAGGTAAAGCGCATCACCGGGAATGCCACGCGGACGGGAACTTTTTGCCGGGATTCGACTTTCCGTAGCGACAACCAAACAGGAGTATTTGCGATGCTCAAGTGGGCGCTGATCTTCTTCGTCGTTTCATTGATCGCCGGCTTTCTCGGCTTCTCCGGCGTTTCGTCGGCAACGGCGGGCATCGCCAAGATCCTGTTCTATCTTGCTTTGATCGTCTTCCTGATCTTCCTGGTGCTGGCGTTCATGGCCGGTAGCGTTGTCGTTTGAGGTGACGAGGGCTGCGGCGCCGACACTGGCGGACATATCGAATTTTCTGTCGCCGCCGTCAGCGAGATGATACGGACCCGCGCATGAACCAGACCTTCCTTGCCGATCGCGCCTGCGGCACCTGCACGCTCTGTTGCCGGCTGCCGGATATCGATGCGCTGGCAAAGCCGGCCAACGAATGGTGTGAGAATTGCGTCGAGGGCAAGGGCTGCCGGATCTATCAGCGGCGGCCGCAGCTTTGCCGCGATTTTCTCTGTCTATGGATGACGGATGAGCGGCTCGGGCCCGAATGGGATCCTGCGAATTCGCACATGATGATCTATCGGCAGGGGCCGCAGATCACCGTGCTTGTCGATCCGGACTTCCCCGATATCTGGAGACGCGAGCCCTATTGGCGGCAGCTTTCGGACTGGGCAAGCGAGCCGACGACGGAGGGGCAATATGTCATCGTCTTCGCCGGCGATGCCGTCTTCAAGGTCGATTGAAATGTTTCCGTCATCGACGGACGAAAACCGCTTCGCACTTTTCCTGGAAAGGTTCTGCGCCCGGTAAGAAAAAGCCCCGCGCGATGGCGGGGCAAGCAAGCACCCAAAATGGCTCAGGGTGCGGGGAAGCGCAGTTCATAAAGGAACGTACTGCGCGGTACGGTAAATACTATGCCGACCTTGGGCTGGGGAAGGTCCGATTCGGCGATTCCGGTACGCCTGATGAAATAAATACGACGGGCGAGCTGTAGCGGCGCGGTTGCGCGGGCCGGCAGTACGGCTCAGGGCCGCCGGGGCGAGACAGGTGGCGGGCCTATTCCGGCGTCGTCAATTCCTCGTCCCAGGCCTCGAGGCTGCCCAGGATCTCCCTCAGCGTCTCTCTTCCCTGAACCCAGAGGCCTTCGTCCGGGATCGGCTGCACATCACCGCCCGCCGCCGCGATCGCGCTTCTGACCTCTTCCGGGCTTTCGCGGACATATTGGCGCTTGCCGCCGATATCCAGCGCTGACCCTAGGCCAGGCACGCGGTGGTTGGGCGCAAGCGGCATTGGCCCCTTGGCCGCGTGCACATTGACCCAGACCGGCGCGCCGATGCGATGGGTGAAACGATAGAGGGATGGCAGCTCGGCCTTGACGGCAGCGGCGACGGCCGCTGCCTCCTCCTGGACGAAAAAGGTCTGGCCGGCATTGATCAGCGTGTTGCCGAGACCGTCATCGAGGCGCGGATCCGTCTTGCGGATGCGCAGCACCTGGCTTGCCTCTAGCTCCAAAGGGGTGCCACTCCTTCGCATAAGCCTGATCATGAAATCCTCTCGAACGACAGGTTTAAGAGTGCTCCAAGTTTCGGAAGGTGTCGAGTGGGCGGTGCCGGCACGAAACTGGTTTAGTCCTTGTTTTTGTTGTCGGACACGTTGATTTTACCAGCGGGCGCGTCATCTCGTCAGGCGAGGCAAATCAAGACGGAGATGAGGATGTCCAGGGCCACCATCGCGCTGGTGTGTCCGGTGCTGCTTTCGCTGACGGCCTGCGGGAACACGGTGCGCGGATTCCAGAAGGACGGCACCGAGACCGGCCTTGCTCTCGACAATGCGACGTATCGGGTGCTGAAGGCGAGCGCTCAGTAAAGAGCGCCCGGCCTTGCCACCGGGAGACGGCCGCGCGTCTTTGCGAGCCAGCGCGGTTCCGGTAAAGACGGAAACGCGCTAGCTCCTTGTTTTTTACGAAAACCGCTTCGCACTTTTCCTGGAAATGCGCTGGAGCGTTTCCCGTTTAGACTGAGCCGCAGAACGCTATGGCTCTTTGTTTTTACGCATTTCCTGACGGAAAACCGCTTCGCACTTTTCCTTGAAATGCTTTAGCGCGACGGCACCGCGGTCGGCCGCGTCACCGTCTCGCTGCTGCCAAAGATGATGGCCGCAAACAGGAGCACGCCGATGAAGGTGATGACCGACGCGATGGCGACCACCGGCTCCAGTTGCGGGCTGCCGGTCAGCATCAGGTACAGCGACGGCACCAGCAGCGCGACGCCGGCGGTGTAGACGCAGTACTGGATCATCGCCAGACGCTTCTGCGCCTTGGCCGGGTTCAGCGCGTGGTAACCACCGAAGATCGCCATCGTCACCCATCCCAAAAGGTTTGCATGGGCGTGGGCGCCGATCGCGCTGTGATCCTGGCCGATGGCCATGTGCAGGCCCATCGATATGCCGATGATCAGAAAGATGATCGCTGTCTTGAAATACAATTGTGCTAGGCGTGGCATAAAGTAATTCCCCTCTGTTCCTGCCCCACCTGATTATTAGCATTTTCGCAGATGATTGCTGCCTGCCTTTATTGGGTAGTTCTTTGGGCTGGGTGCGAGATCAGAAGCTGACGGCGATACCGCGATTGGCGAAGAAACGGTCGAAGGTGGAAAGCGGCACGACGACATCGGCTTGATTGGCCCGGTCATGGCCGGAAGGATTGTGAAACCGGACGCTCTCGCGCGAGGCGGCCGTTACCAGCACGAGGTGTCCGCCTTTTGAAGGCGGCTCGCGCTGCGGCCACCGTATGGCGCTGCTGACCGAAGCGATGAAGAAGCGGCCTTCGGAAAGCACCTCCGGAATGTCCGTCGTCGGGATGTTGGTCAGCGTTTCGGCGGCAAGCCCGAAGCGCTCGCCGACGAAAGACACGAAGGGAGCGTAGATCAGTCCCTTGATCGAGGCATCGGCCTCGTTGACGACATAGCCGCCATAGTCGGTGCAGCCGCGCGCAAGCGACAGGATCGGGTGCAACTCGCCGCGTGCGGCCAGGATCATCTTCAGGCAGGCCATGCCGCAGACATTCACCGCCCAGCGCGCATATTCCTCAATCGTCTCAGCGCCCGAGTTGCGCCAGAGCGGATCGCGGTGAAGGGCCGCCGCACCCTCCGACAGAACCGCCAATGTCATCTCCGGGCTTTCCCATTGGCTGAAATAGGGGACCTTGTGTTCTACTGTTTCCATACCGCTTACTCCGTCGGGCGCGACGCAACTTTTGTCATTGGCGCAAGCCCCTATCAAGCCGGTAGAGCAGCGCGTGGAACTGGCCCTTGCTTGGTGCGCGCGCCGGCATTCGCTGCACGATGTGCCGGACTTCGGGTGGTGCCTGCGCGATCGCCCAGCGGACTTCCGCTTCGATGATGCCGGCCGGATCGACGGCGGCGAGCGCTGCGGCTTGCGCGCCGTAGGCTGCCGGGCCAAGGATGTGGTTGACCTGGTGAGGGGTGGCGATCGGATGGGCGTAGGCGGATCCGGCGGCAGCCATTGCGGCGCGGGCGGCGGCGGAGGCTGCGGGATCGCCGGCCTCGCGTGCAGCGGAATTGGCCGCCCAGGCTAGCTTGCGCAGCGCTGCAGTCCGCGCACCGCCTTGCGCAAAGGCGCGGATGGCCGAGAGAGCTGCGCGCGGGCGGGTATCATCAGGGGCCTCCGTCTCGAAAATGGGGAGGGCGCGTTCGGCGCAAACGGCAGCCCAGAGCGCAATATTGCGCAGGTCTTCTTCGTTCAGCAGTGGCGGATTCGTTTCGATGGGCATCATCTGCGGTCCCGGCGCGATGGGCGTGTCGATGTCTGTTTCGATGAAGCGGGGGATTTCGGCAATATCAGGGCGTGGCGTGGAGCGTCCCCCAAAGGCTGTCACGTTCAACGCCTCTCTACGGCCGGCCAAGGGTGTTTCTAGTCTCAGAACCGCTGCAGCGCTTTGTTTTCACGCATTTCCTGACGGAAAACCGCTTCGCACATTTCCTGGAAATGCTCTATGCGGCGCGGAAACAGAACACGATTTCGGGGTCGTTTTCATCGAGGTTGTCGATGTACCCGCTTGTGTGAAAACCGGCGCCGCTCAGGAGCTGCTGCATTTGCCTGTTGGACTGGTTCGTCGATGTGAAGATCTTCGGCGTTGCGCATATGCTCTTGAAATGTTCGACGAGCGCCATTCCGAGGCCCTGGCGACGAAACTGCGCGCCGACCATGACCATTTCAATGAAGCCGTTGCCGAAGAAATGGTAGGCCAGGACACCATAGGCTCCGACGGATTTGTCCGTCTCGGCCACGTAGCAGCAGCCTGTCTCTATCCACGCCCTGATATGATCACGGCGCTCGGGGTCGCCAGCCGCAATCGTATCGAGGGCGACCAGGCTGTCGTAGTCGGCGATGGTGGCGCTTCTGATTTTCATCAACGAATCCGGATGTGGTCGAGTCAGGGCGTAAAGAATCCGCCGAGCGAGATGCGGGCACGACGCCTAGCTTTAGGCGGCCAGCGCATCTTTTTCCATGGCGGATTTTCAGAAGCGTACAGCGGGACGAATGTCTGAGACGGGAATGAAGAGCGATCGCACGGGCAGCCAAGATCGGTATTTGAGCTGGCATTTTGGGTGATGAGGGCGGGTCGTTGCTCGACCCTCAAGTGGTGGAACAGATGCGAACGAGTGATCAGCGCCGCGCCGCATCAGGCTGGCGAGCAGTGGCGGCGGCAAGGGTGGCGCGCTTGCGGGTGGCCATCTCGTTGAATGGGGCAAGGCCCATGCGCTCGATATAGGCTGTTACGGCTGCCTCGACGCCCTTGTCGTTGCCGTCTTCCGTTTGCCAGAAGGCTTCCATGGCGGCGAAGAGGGCCGATTTGTCGAGTGCGATATCCATCAGGGCTGGGGTCCGAACTGCTGGCGGTGATTGAGCGTGCCGTGGCCCGGCTGGCAGAAGGGAGCGGCCTGGCGGAGGCCACCACCCGGCGCCTCGAAATCCGCGCACCAGCGTTCCCACGCCTCAGACGTGCGCACGAAGGCGGGCAGGAGGTGTTCATCGTCAGGGGTGCGATCGAAATCGTCGAGCCAGGCGTCGGCGACGGTCTCGGAGATGTCTTCGCCGGAGAGCGCTTCGAGATCGAAGCGGATGAGCTTGGTGGCGTGCTCGCCGTCATGGGCCCTCAGCCAATCGGCGGCAGTCGCAAAGATGGTGCCGATGCAATCGCTTTCCTCGATGAAATGGCCGCGCCCGAGCATGGTGACCGCGAGGATGATCTCGCGGCTCTGGGTGAAGGGGCTGACAAGCTTACCTTCTCGTACTGATGTCACTGTCATGCCTTCTCCCTGGCGAAACAGCAGGAAGGGCCGGCACGAGCCTTGAGGCGCGCTGCCGGATCCGGCTTTCCTCGTTTTCAATTGATGGTCACATAATAGGGAAAATCCTATTTATCCATCAATAGGAAAAATATATTCGGCAGGATTTTTCTGACTGGCCTGTCGATATCCTTCTGTTTGTTCTTGTTTTGTTCGGAAGATTGAGTCAGCTTAGGGCTGCCATTGCAGGTGGCAGAGAGGAGCATGACATGGTCACAAACTTCGTCGTTCAGAGCTTTACGCGGGGAAATCGGGGTGCCTTGCTCGCCGACACTCCGGTGCAGGCGACAGGGGCCGATCACGCGCTCCGGCTGGCCGAAAGGCTGGCATCGACCAAGGTGGGCGTTGTCGCATTCAGCCGGGCAGGGGATCTGTCGACCGGCGAATTCGAAGACGCGACCATCCTTTTTATCGGCGGCGACCTGCCGTCCGAGATGCAGGAGATCATGGCCGCATAGACGGATCGGCAATTGCGTGAGACGGGCCTGTCCGTCGGTCTCGCGTTCTTTTCCGGTGTCCCAGGCGGCGGGGTGCGTTGTGTGGGCGGGCGCTTGGGCGCCGGTGGGCCGCTTAAGGCTTCCCAACTGTCATGCGAGCCGGCGCCGTGTCTGCCGGCGGCCACGTTGCACGCGCCGGTTCCCGGGATTTTTACTGCGTGCCGGCTTCCTCTCGGCGGCGTGCCATTTCGGCTGCGTGCTCCGCTGCTGACAGTGCACTCCAGCGCCGCGCGTCTTATTAGACGCGCAAAGGTCGCTGTAGCGCTTTGAATTGCTGCATGTTTTTATCCTTATCGCCGGCTGCTCTCGCGCATGACGTAGCGTCAAGCAGGCGCCATTTTCGAAAAGCTATTACTTTTGAAGCTGTTGCGGAGCGGTGTTCCGGGCGGCGGCTGGCGGGCGATGCCTGCGCAGCGTCAGCGGGCGCTGTATTTGCCCACGACCCGGTGGCAGAAGGACCATTCCACCCGGCTCTCGGTGAATTCCAGATAGGGATTGTACTGCTTCAGCGTCCATTCCCGGTCGTTGAACGACACCAGGCGCTTGATGATCGCCTCGGCGTCGTTGGCGGGTGGCACGTGGTAGAGCACGACATCCTTGTCGCGCGCCGGCGGCAGGTGCGGATGCACCAGCGCCATGTCGCCGGGCTCATAGGCCGGAATCATCGAGGTGCCGGTGAGGTAGATGCCATAGGCGCCCTTGACGCCTTCGAGCACCGAGGGGCGCTTGACGTATTCGACCGCATCGAAGGTGACGATCACATGGCCGTCGCCGCCCTGGGCGGCAACGAAAATCGGCAGGTCGCGATGGCCGACGAGCTGCTCGCCGGGCACGATCTGCGGATTGAAACCGGTGGCGTTGCGGGGTTGGCCGGTTTCGCCCGCGTCCGGCGTCGCGCTGATCAGGTCGGTGATGGTGCGCACGTCACGTTCGCGCAGTTCGCGCGGGCTCTCGCGCTCGACGAACTGCTGGATATAGGCGTGGTTCTTCCCGATCGCGATGGACAGATCCTTGTAGGTCGTCCTCTTCGCGTCGACTGCTTCCCGGATAAGGCGCCGCAATTGATCCATGGCAATGGCATCCCAGATTCCGCTTCCTACGTCCAATAGGATGTTTCCTCTTGATAAAACGATACGATCCTATTATTGATAGGATATGAACGGAAACGAACAGTCAATCGAACTTTACGAGGCCGACATTTTCGGTCGCGGCTCCAGCCTGGAGCGGGCCGGCTGGCACTTTGCCGGGCATGCCAGGCGCGACGCCTCGTGCTTCGCGGGCGGGTGTGACCGACGAGGTAACGCGGCGGGCCGCATCGACGATGACTGCCTGCTTGCTGGAGTGAGCCGATGACTGCCACCAGAATCGCATCAAGGACAACCAGGCGCGCCACGCGCCAGCCGCTCGGCCTGACGCTGCGGCAGAACGAGCTGCTCAGATTCATTCGCTGCTACAGCGCCGACAAGGGCGGGGTCTCGCCGACGTTCGACGAGATGAAGGACCATCTGGGTCTGTCATCGAAATCCGGCATCTCGCGGATGGTGGCGGCGATGGAGGAGCGCGGCGTTATCCGCCGGCTGAAAAACCGGGCAAGGGCAATCGTCGTGGTGGAGGTGGCACATGCTTGAGCACGTGACGGACACGCTTCTCGGCAATCCTGTTTTCGCCGGGCTTGCAGCTTTTCCGCCACCTCGGTGACGCTCGCCGCCTTCAGCTGGGCTGCCAGCCCGGCGCTTGGCTGCGGCAGGCAGCGCACGGGCAGGAGGAGGGCGGTCGGTGAGGCCGGGCTGGCCGGCCGGCTTAGGCGGTGGGGCATGGCGCTTCTCGCGGGCCGGATGAAGCTGGCGCCGGGGCTCGAGCTGATCGGCAAGGGGGACGCACCGGGCAAGAGGGACCTGCCGGGCAAGGAGGACCTGCCGGGTCTCGACTTCGAGGCATTGCAACGCGAGCTCGACGAGGCGTTCGCGCCGGTCTGGCGAGACAGGAGGAAATCGTGATGTCCGGTCCGACAGTCGTCATCGCCTTTGTCGGTGGCTCTGTCGCCGGCTGAAGGCGAGGTGGGGAATGGCTCCCTCCCTCAGGTGAACGGGAAGAGGCCAGGGAATTGTAGGCCATTGGTTCGTCGGCAACGACGGGTGAGGCCCTACTGCATGTTCCTTAAATCGTATTCGATTAGGGACGAAAACATGCAGCAATTCAAAGGGATACAGCGACATTTGCGCGTCTAACAAGACGCGCGGCGCTGTGGAAGAGACTGATCGTCGTCCTGCTGCTGCCCCCGATCTTTTCGGTGCCATGCGGCGCGGCTGCAGCGTCCCTTGCGTGCCGATCCGGCGCGCGGGCGCAGCCGCAGCGGCGATCACAGCGAGGGGCTGCTGCCCACCTCCTCCCCGGTGGCCCCTCGCTTCCATTTCGGCGCCGGCAAACCGTTTCTGACGCATGCCCCCGACGATCGGATGCGATCTCGGTGCGTGATCATGCGCGGGTTCGAAAGGCTGGAGCGGTTTGTGCGTCATGGGGGGTGCCAGGGCATCGTGGATGCCGGGGCATACCGGACGCGCAGCGCTCCAGCGCCACGGTCACGTGGCCGAACCCAGTCCCGCCCAGCAGGCTGCAGGCGGGGTTTCAGACGGCTTGCCGGCGAGGGCGCGGAGGAAAGTCAGACCAGGTGCAGGGCACGAAGAGCGATCGTCGGTTTGGGCGACGCGAACCTGTGCCGACAATCATGAGGAGCGACGTGATGCGAGAAGTGAGTTTGCAGAGATTTCTTTGTGCGTCGGTCCTGTCGGCGGAGAAATGGCCGCGGAGATGGGTGGCGGGTGCGAGCGTTTGGTCGAGCCGGCGCGTGCACGACCGTAGCGCCATGGCGGACCGGTCGTTGCGGCGAGGCGGCGTGCCTGCCGTTGTCGTGCCGGTGGATGGTCGTGTCCTTTCGTCTGCGAGCGGGATCTTGGCGACGCTTGCCCAGCCTGTTCGACCGCGCGCCATCGCCGGCCGGATCAACAGGTTTGTGCAGCGGCTTTTGCCGCAGCGGCATCGCGGTGTTTTCGTCCGCGTGGCGCTAGAGCGTTTCCGATTTAAACGGAACCGAACAAACGCTCTATCTCTTTGTTTTTACGCATTTCCTGACGGAAAACCGCTTCGTACTTTTCCTGGAAATTCTCTAGCCCTTGCGAGCGAGGACTAGGCGATGCGCATCACATCGATCGTCGAGGCTCTGGTCCAGTGCGGCGCGACGCCGGAGATGATCCTGTGTGCGGTGCGTGCGGCGGAGGCCGGCCAGCAATCGGACATCGACAAACGCCGGGCCAGCGATCGCGAACGGCAACAGCGCCGCCGCGCTCACGTGACGTCACAGGTCGTCACGGCGACGGACGGCGTCCCCCTCTCTGATAAAGAAAGATCCCCCGCACCCCCTAAAGAAATTAACTCTCCCGACAACACCCAAACCCTTGCGCCGCGGCGTCCTGTGCCAGGTGGCAGGCGCGCCACGCGCCTTCCCGAGCAATTCGAGCCGGACCGGGATTTTGCCGCCCGGCTGGGCTTCGGCGCGGCCCAGGTGGAGCTGGAGCTTGAAAAATTCCGCGATTACTGGACGGCGAAATCCGGTCGGGACGCGGCCAAGCTCGACTGGCTCGCCACCTGGCGCAACCGGATGCGCAATGCCGCAAGGCCGCGCAAGGATCACAGGCCACAGGCGCCGCCGCGCGAAAGCGCCTTTGCCCGCCACCAGCGGGAATGCCGACAAGCGATAGAGCGAGAACTCAATGGAAACCTTGGAAATGACGACCTTATCAACAAACCGATATTCGACCTTGAGCCGGGAGATTACCGCGCTCACTGAACGGCTGGCGCCGGCAAGCGACGATGCGATCCTGCGCAGCCTCAACGTGATGCAGACGGCCGGCATGACCATGCCGCAGGGCATCGATCCCCGAAAACTTCTGCCTGTCTACCAATATGCGCTGGCGGGGGTGCCCGCTTGCGGGCTTTCGGTAGCGACGCAGAAGCTGATCCGCGGCGACTATGCCGCCAACGCCAACGTGCTTCTGGGCACGATTCCGAAGCCGCCAGTGCTGGCGGCGCTGGCCAAGAGCGAGGCAGCAGCGACGCGCGCCGAACTGGCGCGCAGACGCGACCTCGCCGTGGCGCTGAACCCGACAGGGCCAGTGCCTGAGCGCTCGCCCGAGATCCGCGAGCGGGTGAGGGTGCGGCTTCGCCAGTTTCGTGCCGAGCAGGCGGCGGTCAAGGCGGCCAAGGCCATGCCAAGCGAGGCGCCAGCGGTCTCGCGGGCCGGGGTGCTGGCTGAGATGATCGGGCTTCCCGATGCAGCCACCATTACGACCGAACAGCGCGCCTATCGAGTGAGGCTGGAACGCGAGATGGCCCATCCCGCAGGGCGTGGGGCGGCGATGGATTTGACCATGGAGGTGGCGAGCGATGCAGCCTGAAACGAGATATTCGACGATGCCGACGGGCGAGCAGCTCGCCCAGAAGGGGTCCGGCAGCGTCGGCACCGCGCGCGGCAGGAGGGGCGGGCCGGATGCCGAGCCGCATTCTTTGGAAACGCGGACGGCGGACTGCACGACCAGCGGAAATGCCGGCGAAAGCGAGCCGCCGCAGGCGCCAACGCCCGACGCGTTGCTCGGCGCGCTCAGCGCCCATGTGAAGGCGCAGCGGCTGCGGGTGCTGGAGCTGGAGCTTGCGCTTGCCGACGCTGAAGCGCGGATCCTGTCGCAAGCGCAGCTGCTCTGCGGCACGAATGCCGACGGCGAGGGCGGCCTCTTCAGCCGCCGACCGGTGCGCGAGATCGTCGAGGAGGTGCTCATTGCCTATCCCGGCATCGGCTGGGCCGATGTGATCGGGGTTCGCCGGGAGCGCCGGCTGGTGGAGCCGCGCCACCGCTGCATGGCGGCGGTTTATGACGAGCGGGAGGACCTTTCGCTTCCGGCGCTCGGCCGCATCTTCCGGCGCGACCACACCTCGGTGCTGCACGCGGTCAACAAGGGCAGGGCGAAGCGATGAGCCGCTCTCTGAGCGGTCGGCCTGACGGATCGTGGCCCGGTCCACGGGCGATCGCGATCGGCGGCGACGGGACGGGGTGGCTTGGGCGGCGGACTATCGCCAGCTTCGGCTGGTGGGTCGCCGGCTATCGCCGGTGGCGGGCTGCAGTCTCTGCTCGCCGTCGCCATCGGGCGGGTGTGGCGGTGCCAGGCCCGGTGCGCGATGGACGCACTGACGAACACGTATTTTCGAGGCGAGCACCCGCATTGCCGCGGCCAAGCGGGCAGGCAAGGCGGGCCGGCCGCGCAAGGCCGATGTGGCGCGCTATCCCGGCGGGCAGATCAAGCATGGCGAAACCGAAAGAGAGGTGCGCTCGGTCGCCATCGCCGCACGGCAAAGTCACCACTTTTCAGGAGCGAAGGGCGTCGATGTCGGCAGTCCCTTTGCCGGCTACACACTCGGCCGGATGTTTCTCGACGGCAAGCTGACCGCACACGAACGCCCGGCTGGCGACGAGTATGCCCGGCAGATGGCGCGCTATTACAGCCTGACCGGCATTCCCTTCCCAAGCGTGCGGGCGCAGTCGCTGTTCAGCGTCAAGGGTTTCGAAGGCGAGACGACCGAGCGCACCCGGGCCGCAATGGCTGCGACCAACCGGATGATGGAGCTCGAGGGCGTGCTTCTGAAGCTGCCGGAAGGGCCGCGGGTGAAGACCACGGTCTTCAACGTCTGCGTCATGGACTACGAGGTGCTGCGCACCATGCCGGAACCGCAACTGGCCTGGCTGAAGCGCGGCCTGACCGAACTGCACTGGCATCTCGGGCTTTCCAGGGAGAGGGAGGCGGTTTGAGTGGCGCGCGCCTGTTGCCGAGGGAGCGGTCTCAGGCAGGCCCCCTAGGCTCCGGGCAATTGCTGATAATGCCTGGGAGTGACCCCGTTGACCTTATCCTCGTCCCTGTGGCCGGGATCCAGCGACCTTTGCGCGTCTGATAAGGCGCGCTGGGCTGTAGGGTGAGGCGGAATCGCGCCGCGATGGCCTTGGTGCAACCATGATCCATGGCGACGCTTCGGCTTGCGTCATCAACGTCTGCTTGTACCTAAAAGCAGACGTTGATATTGTTTGGTGCCGAATGGCGATCGGCCTGACTGCGAACATGGCCTTGCAAGTGCATGGACGAGCGGTGGCTCGCGCCTCGGCCCATCGCAATGGATGCTGCAACTTTCTCTCGTGTGCCACGACCCATCCCTTCCTCAAGGTTGGAGAATCGCCGTGTGTATCAATTCTTTCGAATCGCAGGAGTTGATGAAAGCCACGTTTGTGACGCGTGCCTTGTCCCACGCCGTAGCCGTGTACGCTTGTGTCCGCACAGCTTTCATGGTGCTGCTGTCCCGCAGGCGGTGGATTGCGGCAGTTCTCGTGCTCGGAGCCTGCCCGGCTGCGTGGGCGGATGATGTGCTTTTCGAGAACGTCCGCATTTTCGATGGAAAAGGAGCGACCTCGCTTTCGGCTCCGTCGAATGTACTGGTCAAAGGCAATGTGATCACTCGGATCTCGACAAGCCCTGTCGAAGCGGAGGGTGCCCAGCGCATTGCCGGGAACGGCCGAACGCTGATGCCGGGTCTTATCGATGCGCATTGGCACGCAATGCTGGCCCGGTCCACTCCTGCAGAATCGTTCGGCGACGTCGGCTTCAACAATCTTGTGGCCGGCGACGAGGCGACGGACACACTGATGCGTGGCTTCACCACCGTCCGCGATGTTGGAGGGCCGGTGTTCGGTCTGAAGCGCGCGATAGACGCCGGTATTGTCGAGGGCCCGCGCATCTACCCCTCCGGCGCCATGATCACCGTGACCAGCGGGCATGGAGACTTCCGCCAGATGACCGACCTGCCGCGGGTGATCGGCGGCCCGCTCACCCGCATGGAGCAGATCGGCGGGAGCATCGTCGTCGACAGCCCCGACGAGGTGCGCATGCGGGTCCGTGAGCAACTGATGCAGGGCGCGGCGCTGGTCAAGATGACGGCAGGTGGCGGCGTGTCGTCACCCCACAGCCCGCTGGATGTAACTACCTTTACCGAGGCTGAGCTGCGGGCCGCGGTCGAAATAGCCGACAATTGGGGCACCTACGTTGCGGCACACGCCTTCACGTCGCATGCGATCAAGACAGCGATTGCCGCCGGCGTGAAGTGCATCGAACACGGCTTCCTCATGGATGAGGAAACCGCCAAGCTGATTGCCGACAAGGGCATCTGGCTAAGCCTGCAACCGCTTCCCGAGTTGTTGCGGCAAGGCTTTCCTGAGGGATCGGTCGAGCGGGCCAAGGCAGATGAGGTGTGGCCCGGCATCGGCAGAACCTACGAGCTGGCGAAGAAGTACAAGATCAAGACGGCGTGGGGCACCGATGTCTTGTTCTCCCGCGCATTGGCGCAGCAGCAGGGGGCGATCCTCGCCTCCCTCGTTCGCTGGTACACGCCTGCCGAAGCGCTCTCCATGGCGACTGGGACTAATGCGGAGTTGCTGGCGCTATCCGGCCCGCGCAATCCCTATCCGGGAAAGCTCGGCGTGATCGAGGAGGGCGCGCTTGCCGATCTCCTGCTCGTCGACGGCGACCCGTTGGGCAACATCGACCTGGTGGCCGATCCCGCCAACAACTTCAAGATCATCATGAAGGACGGCATCATCTACAAGAACACGTTGGTGAAATAAGGAACAACTAAAACGGCTTGTTGCCTGGCACACGATTGTGAGAAACGGTACAGCAGGCTGACGGCGCAGGCCCGAGCGGCGGCGGATTTGCCGTCAGATGATAGCCAGGCACAGGCGGCAAAGACGTACCCGGGAAGATGGCGTGCTCAATGCTGGTGTCGACAGCCGGGATTCGTTAGAACCCCAGCTCTCCGCAATGCATTGCCGGTCTAAGACGCTCTCAATTGCCGCCGATGCGTTCGCGCAGGCGGTCGTCGCGCTCGGCGATCTCCGGGGTGATCAGGTCGCCGAAATCGGCGGCCTCGAAGACTGGGCGGATTTCGATTTCGCTCGGGCCCGGCATCGGGTTGGGGCAGCGCTTCACCCAGGCGATCGCCTCGTCCATGTCCTTGACCTGCCAGATCCAGAAGCCGGCGACCAGCTCCTTGGTCTCGGTGAAGGGGCCGTCGATGACGAGGCGGCTTGCGCCGTCGAAGGCGACGCGCTTGCCCCTGGACGAGGGATGCAGGCCTTCGCCCGCCTGCATGATGCCGGCGTTGACCAGTTCTTCGTTGAACTTGCCCATGGCATCGAGCAACTCGGTCGAAGGCATCTTGCCCGCTTCGCTATCCTCGGTCGCCTTCACCATAACTATCACGCGCATGGTCTTTTCTCCTTTGATCGACGAAGCCACAACGACCTCTCTGCCTGAATGACGATCGGCCGACGACGGGGCCGACATTTCGCCGAAACTTTTTTCCGCACACCGTCGCGGCACTGCGTGAACCCCACGCAGAGAGGGAGCGCAGCGTTTCCGCAACGCCTGGCCGAGTGCTCAGGTGGTGTCGTCGACCAGCGCAGGGAAGACATCTTCGTAAAGATATGGCGATTGCCGCGGATGGCGAGATGCGCTGGCGACGAGATCGGCTGCGCTGTCGCGCTGGTTTCCGAGTGTGATGACCTGTCGTTCATATCTCTATGTTTTTAAATGATAATATGACGAAGGACGCATTCACCATGGGTTCACGTCAGGGGGACATAGCTTGCGCCTGTTCGAAACGGATAGGTATCGAGATGAAGAAGATAGGCATTGTGATCCTTGCGGCGGTGACGGCTCTGACGAGCTACACGCCTGCGAATGCCATGCCGGTTGCAGCCGTTCAGCTGACGCAGCAGAGTGACATGGACAGGGTACAGAATCGCGAATGGGGCGGCGACAGACATCGTCCGCGGCCGGGTTGGAACCATGGCGGATATCGGCCGCGCCCAGGTTGGCACGGCGGCTACCGTCCGCGTCCGCACTGGGATGGCGGCTACCGCCCGCGGCCGGGCTGGCATGGCGGCGGATACCGCTATGGCTGGTACAATGGTCACCGCGGCTACCGCGGCTATCGCGACGGCTATCGTCGCCACAATGACGGCTGGTGGTATCCGCTGGCAGCCTTCGGCGCCGGCGCCATCATCGGCGGTGCGATCGCTGCTCCGCCACGCCGCGTCGAGTCCGGTGTGAACCAGCGTCATGCCAGCTGGTGCTATGACCGCTACCGCTCCTACCGCGCCTGGGACAACTCGTTCCAGCCCTATGGCGGACCGCGGCAGCAGTGCTACTCGCCGTATTATTGAGCTGAAAGAGAACCCGCCGATCGGCTGCGATCGGCGGGTTTCCTCGGGACCTGCCAGACGCTTCGTTCGGTCGCGGCGCGCGCTTTTACTTGAGCTGCCAGGCCGAACCGAGCCCCACAGACGATGGACGCGCGGATCATGTCCCAAGGAGTGGTGTAGCTTCGGCGATCGCCGTGCTTTCCGGACGGAGCCGGGAATGGGTCAGCTTGCCGCAGCGGGCAGGCTGATGAGCGGATCATCGCTCATTGCGGCGATGGTCTCAAGGGTCAGGTATCTGGAGCGCTGGACAGCCCACTCGTCGTTCTGTTCGAGCAGCAATGCGCCGACGAGGCGGACGATGGCGTCATCGTTGGGGAAGATGCCGACGACCTCGGTGCGCCGCTTGATCTCGCCATTGAGGCGCTCGATTGGGTTGGTGCTGTGAAGCTTGGTCCAGTGCTGCTTGGGAAAGGTCATATAGGCGAGCACGTCTTCTTCAGCGGTGTCCATGAGTTGGGCGAGCTTCGGCACTTTCGGCCTGATCTGGTCGGCGACGTTGCGCCACTGAGTGCTTGCGGTCTCCGGCGTATCCTGGGCGAAGGCCGTGGCGATGAAGGCGGAGACCACTCGTCGGCCGCTCTTTCCGGCATGGGCCAGCGCGTTTCTCATGAAGTGAACCCTGCACCTCTGCCAGGTGGCCGATAGAACCTTGGAGACGGCGGCCTTGATCCCTTCATGGGCATCGGAGACGACGAGCTTGACGCCTCTGAGACCCCGTCGCGTCAGTTTGCGCAGAAAATCCGTCCAGATCGGCTCGGCCTCGGACGTGCCAATCTCCATGCCCAAGACCTCGCGCCGTCCGTCGGTGTTGACGCCGACGGCGATGATGACGGCAACCGAGACGATGCGGCCACCGCGACGAACCTTCAGATAGGTGGGATGAGTAGGCGATACGCGCCTTACCGCATTACGGCGGCAGGTTTCGCATCGCCTCTCGCCGAACCGGACGTGCGCCTTTCGTTACGCATCCGGCTCTCCAGAAGACATGGCAAAGTCAGGCATATCCATCCACGCGAGACGGTATCGCTCGACAGGTGTCCAGCCGAGCACATGTTGCTCAACGGCCCCTTCTCTCCAAACCCGTCTCGTCGCCCGGCGTCTGCTTGGCTGTTTCGAGCCCCACAGTTCGCTCGGCGTAGCCTTTGGGCGTTTCTTATGCAGCCAGCAGTAAAGGCGCAGGCCGATGTACCAGTCGAGGGCGACAAATACGCGGCCGGCGCCGACACAGTAGCGATAATAATTCGCCCATCCGCTGGTGATGGAATTCACCTTCCGGAGCTTTTCGCCAAGACTGACGGATATGCTATCGCGCTGCGTCAGTTGCTTGACCTTGTGACGCAGGTTCGCGGCCTTTGCCTTGGGTATTTCAACGCGCGGGCCATAGCCGTAGCGTTTATCCCAATGCACACTGAAGCGGAATCCGAGAAACTCGAAGCCCTCTGTCATGGCCGTAACCTTCGTCTTTTCCGGCGACAACGTTAGCCCGGTCGTCTCGATCAGGTAGTCGGCCAGAGCGGATTTCTCTGCCATAGCCTCCTCCAGCGATCCAGACACCAAAACCACGAAGTCGTCGGCGTAGCGCACCGGCAGAAACACACAGCGTCCTGCTATGCGATCACTGTCCCGGGCGCTCGCCGCTGCCGCCACTCCGTCGCTTTTGCGACGGGCTTGGGTCTTTCTGCGGTGATAGGTCCACCTTTCATATCGCTCCTCGATCGCGCTAAGGGCGATGTTTGCGAGCAATGGTGAGATGATCCCGCCTTGAGGGGTACCGGCGTCCGTCCGCAGGAACTGATCCTCCGTCAAAACACCGGCCTTGAGGAATAATCCGACCAATCGCACCACTCGTCGATCACCGATGCGCTTGCGCATCCGTTCGAGCAGGTGATGATGATTGATATTGTCGAAGCATCCTTTGATGTCCCCCTCAATAACCCAAGGGTATGGCAACCGGTTTCGCCGGGTGTCCCTGTCCCGCTTCTGCGGCAAGGCTGCCCGACGAATGTACTCCAGGGCACCGTGGGTGTTTCTGCCGGGTCGGAACCCGTAAGAGACATGCCAGAACTGTGCCTCGAAGATTGGCTCCAGAAGAATCTTGACCGCGCCTTGTACGACGCGGTCTCTGATGGTGGGGATGCCCAAGGGCCGGAATTGCCCCGGTTTCCCGGCCTTTGGAATCAGTTTGCGTCTGGCCGGACTTGGCCGATATGCGCCGCTGCGCAGATCCGCTTGAAGGTCGATCAAAAAGCAATGTTCACTCCGGTTCCGGATGCGTCCCACCGTCATCCCGTCAACCCCGGCCGTACGTCCACCTTTATTTGAGGCAACGCGCAGCCAGGCATGACGCAGCACCCGCAGGTTGGTCAACCAACCCCACATGTCACGCCATTGGTCGTCGGGATTAGCCTTACTCCACTGATAGAGTTTGCTTTGAATGCCGAGTACCCAGACCTTGTCGGTCTGATGATCCATGTCCACAGATCACTCCTCCGTCTTTACAAGCCTATCGTCTTCCTGCTTCCCTTCGCCCTGTGCGCGGCTTTCCCGCACTCCGACTACTACGAAAGCTCCGCCCTTGGTGTCGTCCATATCCGGCCATCGCAGCGAGCCCAGCTTCCAACCGGGCAGACAATCCAAGTTCCCGTGTTCCGACTTCCAACCTTGTGCCGTTAGGCGGTGAGCTCTACCCCGTGCAATGCGGGAGATGGGGCATAGGAGCCAATCCCATCTCGGGTCTCTTCGAGAACCCGGCAGCAAGGATCGATGAGCCTTGCCGCCTCTGATTGCTCTTTCGTGCCTCCACGCCATCACGCTAATGGAAGCGATTTCTGTGTTTCGAGGCTTCTGACGCTCACTTCGTTGTCTCGCCATGGGCATTGCGGTAGCCCGACCTGCGGTTGATGGCCCGCATCCGGTACAGTTAAGGCCGATCTGCTTATGCAACCCAACCGGCGACGCCCGGTCAGGCTTCTCGGCCCCCTTCGATCCACTGCTCCCGTGGATCGGACGGCATTGCAGCCGTCGGTCAAAAATCGGCAAGCTTGAGAGGTTACACTAAATCATACGCACCTCCCGCGCCGCACGGCGCACCGTCGATCCACAGATACGGCCAGTCGCCTTCAATGGGGCGGCTGAGGAACGCCTTCACCTTGTCGTCGATCTCCTCGCACAGCCTCGAGACCTGGCTCTTGGAGATGCCGCTCATACCCATCGCCTTGACCAGGTCGTCGACGGAGCGGGTCGAAACGCCCTGGATATAGGCTTCCTGAATTACGGCCGTCAGAGCCTTCTCGGCCATGCGACGCGGCTCGAGAAAGCTTGGGAAATAGGTGCCGGTACGAAGCTTCGGGATGCGCAGTTCCACGGTCCCGGCCCGTGTTTCCCAGTCGCGCTCGCGGTAGCCGTTACGTTGGGCAAGCCGAAAGGCGTTCTTCTCGCCATAGGCCGCGCCCGTCTTCGCCCCGACCTCCAGCTCCATCAGCTTCTCGGCAGCAAAGCCGATCATCTCCCGCAGCAAATCCACATCCGCGCTCTTCTCAACAAGCGAGCGCAGGTTCATCATCTCGTCGGTCATCGGTGATCTTTCCATCAGGTTGAGCTTGAACAACCCGACCCTACCGGAAAAACACTGATGGCCGCCTTCCTGTTACACCACCTCACGGGACACGATCGACGCGCCTCCTCGCTGGATTGCCGGTGACCTACTGCATGTTTCCTTAAATCCTATTCGATTTAAGGATAAAAACATGCAGTAACTCAAAGTGTTACAGCGACCTTTGCGCGTCTGATAATACGCGCGGCGCTGTAGAGTACATGGTGTCCCCGATGACCCCTGATGGAAGCGCGTGAGACATGGCCGATTTTGCCGTTCATATTGACGAGATCCGGGCACTCGAGGAGGCGCTTCATCGTCCGGAGCTGCGTCGCTCAAGAGCGGCCGTCGAGGTGCTGCTGGCCGAGGGCTTTGTCGAGTTCGGAGCGTCCGGGACGAAATATCACCGCGCGGAAATGATCGACCTTCTCTCAGAGGAAGACGACGACCCAGCGGGTGATGAGCTTCGAGCGACGGACTTTTCGCTGACGCGCATTTCCGCCCGGGGCGACGACACGATGTCGACCGAAGCAGGTGCTGATGCTCGCGCACAATGCTGCCTGGTTGATGGCCGCGGCTAATTCATCCGGGCGGGCGCGGCTTTTGCGTCATGTGGACCGACGTTGCGGTCAACTCCGGTTTCAGCGTTGTTTTTGCGCATGTCGTTATCGCAAAACCGCTTCACACTTTTGCGCAAGCGCCTAGAATTTCAGCGTGGCGTCGTCGTGTTTGGGTGGCGGGTGGCTGTCTCTCTGGCGGCGCATCCCGTAGGCGAGGGCAAGCCCCAGCACGGCAGAACCGATGACGACGGCGAGTAGTGCGAAGAAATTCTCCATGACATTCTCCTCCCGGCAGCGATGATAACACAATCGGACGCGCACAACCAAATTCCTGCACATCCTCGAGAACCGGCATTGGCTGCAGGCAAAAGTCGAGCCCGAAGGGACAACGAGGGCGGGGCGTGGGTTGTTCCGAGCGGTTTGAAGATATCCGGTTTAATCGGCCGGACGCGGGCTTTGGTTGTCCGATCTGCGTTTGGAGCCGTCGGCGAAGTCGATGGGACTTTGTCAGTTTCGCGTTGAGACCGCCTGGCCGCACGTGATGGCATGGTCCGGAATGTGCGGCCTCAAAAAAAGAACGAAAATAGAACAAAGTTTGTCCGAGAGGGTTGCCATTCGCCTAGAACCGGGCTAAGGATATTACAGGATGGTCGTTTCGTAATCGAAGCGGCCTTTTTCATTTTAGCGGGGCAGGCGGCCCTTCCGGGCGACACCTCTCGTTGTACTCAACACCTCTCGTTGTACTCAACGGCGCCCAGTTTCTCTCTGTTCGTCTTCGACCCTCTCCAGCGCCTGATTTGACAGGCTTTCCGCAGGCTTTCTTTCGACGGGTCCTTCGCGCCTTTCGCGGGGATCGAGTGCTGCGCACAGGCTGGCCGATGCCGTGTTCTGTTCGGGGCCACCGTCGTCCTGATTGCGCCTGTCGATCACCTGGCGGGCGCCGTGATGACCCTTGCGCGCGGCGCTCCGCAACCAGCGAAGTGCCTCCTGCTGGTCGGGCTCGACACCGATGCCCTTGTGGTAGATCGCTGCCAGGCGGGCTTGCGATGCGGCGTCGCCCTGGCGGGCGGCTTGGCCGTTCCAGTGGTAGGACGCAGCGTAGTTTTCCTTGCGGCCATCGTTGAAATAGATTTCGCCGAGCGCCGCCTGGGCGTCGAGATTTCCTGACGTGGCGAGTTCGAGCAACCTTGGCGAGACATTTGCGGCGGAGAGCCGCGGCTTAAAAATGGTCTTCAACCTTCTGACTGCATTTTGGATCATCAGACACCCGTCTTATTCATCGCATAATTCCTCAAAGTCGGCATCGATCGAACGGATAAATTATGCTGCGATTTGAAAGTGTTATGTCTTCAACCTGCCTGTCATATCCGCTGCGAGGCGCCTTTGGCCGCCCAGCGTGCCGCGAATGCGCTGCGTGTAAATTAGTATTGGTGACAGAATACAACCTAAGGTCAAGTAGGTGAATGCAATTCCCCGTGGATATCGGGTGGCTGTTGCCTGATTGCCGATGGCCGGGCGCGTGGGTGCGTGGGCGACATTAGAGAGCTTTGCGGCGCTACTGCATGTTTCCTTAAATCGACGCGTGGCGCTGCATGGGAGCCATCATCATGAGCATCGGTAAGCCAGCCAAGGACCCGAAGACCGGGCGCTTCCTGCCGCGTGTGCCGGGGGCGGCGACACCAGTCCGGACACGCGCCCGCAAGGCGGTGCGCACCAAGCTCGGCGAGCTGTTTCTCGAAGACATGCTTGTTGCCTGGCAGAGCCGGGGGCGGCCGCGATCCACGCGCTGATCGAAAAGAGTCCGCACGATTTTCTCAAGGCCGTGGCCTCGCTGATGCCGAAGGACGTGAATGTCAATGTCAACCAGATCGGCGAGATGACGGATGCGCATCTGCCCCCCCTTTTCCTCCGGCTGCCGATCGATGCGCTTTGGCGGTCGTACTATCGATCATATGAATATCCGCATCGCCACACTTGACCAAAGCCTCAACCAGCCGCCGCCATATTCCCCGTGCCGACCAGCGATGAAACCGGTTGTAGATGGTCCTCCTTTGGTTGAGTGATTGAATCATGGCAACGAAGAATGTTCAATGGCTTGATTGGGTTTTGACCCTAGAGCCACAAGAACAAACCACTCATCGGATCCTTCAGCGAAGAATCTAAATCAGATGTCAGCCAAAATTATTGGGTCCAGAGCCTAAACGGCGATTGAGGCCGCAAGCACTGCCAGAAGTGTCGCGAGTGCGAGAGCGGCTCCGTACTTGGCCACTGTGATGCGGCGGCGGCGTCCGCCGGTCCAATCGTAGCTCATGGTCTTGCTCCGACGACTTTCATGTCGCGACGCGGACGATCGGTGATTCTGCTTAACAAATAGGAAAGCATTGTCGACAAAACTGCGCTTGCGTTTTGGGGATGCTGTTAGTCTGGCGTCCAGAGGCCCCTATGAGGCGGAGGTAGCGTATGCCGGATGCTTCGATCGACTTGGCGCTCTATTCGGCAGCGCTGAACATCACTGCGCCACCGGCGCTTATCCGGCCCTTTCTCGACCAGTTGGCGGAGGGCCAATTCTCCGTTGATGAAATCAGGAGGCGTTGCGCGGAGAACGGCGTCCGCCTCAAGGCCCATCTGCGCAAGGGCGAACGCACCCGCAAGGACCTGCGTGCGGCCTTCGACCTGCAATCGGTGGAGCGGCGGCACTTGGATATTCTCGACATGCTGATTGCGAGCCTGGAGGCCAAGGCTGCGCGTGACGCCAGCGAGTTCGATGGGCTGCTGGATGATTTCAAGGCGAGGGTTTCAACCCTTTCCGGCTCTGTCGATGTGGGGGAAGCGGCAGAGCTCGAAGAGATCTACAGGACGATCGAGGCGCAGGTGCGGGTGGAGATCGGTGAACTCGTCGATGTCGCCCAGTTCTTGCGTGGCCTGCGCTCGAGATGCGGTGACGACCGAGGCGAGAAACGCCTACCCGACAGCGAAAGCCTCAAGACGTTGCTGGGTTCGTTGTCGCCGTCCAAGCCCCCCTCTGTCTCCTAGTGCGTTTCCGGTCTAAACGGAGTCGTAGAAACGCTCTATCTCTTTGTCTCGACGCATTTCCTGACGGAAAACCGCTTCGCACTTTTCCTGGGAAGGCTCCAAACCGGCGAGAGTCCGCATGTCCTATTCGGTCGGACGCGGCTGTTACCGGCGACCCTGCGATGCAGGCGCCGCGACAGATGTTGTCCGCGAATTGCCGCTTGTCAGTAGGGCTGCACCATGATGACACAGCTGACAAGCACGATGACCAAAGCGGTCATCTTCACGAATGCGGCATCCATCATGGCTAGATCTCCCCTTTGATCGTTTCCTTAAATCCCATTCGATTTAAGGAAACATGCAGCAATTCAAAGTGCTGCAGCAATCTTTGCGCCTTTAATAAGACGCGCGGCGCTGTAGCAACACATTACCGTTGCTTCTGGTTCCCAATCTAAACAGGACAAACGACATGAACATGAACCGACGCATCAACGCGGCGGGCCTTGCGCTCGTCAAGCAGTGGGAAGGTCTGAAGACGAAGGCCTATCGGGACGTCGCCGGTGTGTGGACCATCGGCTATGGCCATACCAGCGCCGCGGGCGCTCCGGCGGTGACGCCGGGAATGGTGATCTCCGAGGCGCAGGCAGACGATATCCTGAGGGCGGATTTGGCGACATTCGAGGAACGGGTCTTGCGTCTCGTTAAGGTGCCGCTTTCCGACAACCAGTTCGCCGTGCTTGTCTCGTTCGATTTCAACACCGGTCGCCTCGGCAAATCGACTTTGCTGAACAAACTGAATGGCGGCGACTATGACGCTGTGCCGGGCGAGCTTATGAAATGGGTCAATGCCGGCGGCAAGCGCGTGAAGGGGTTGGTCAATCGCCGAGCTGCCGAAGCCGGGCTTTGGGCCAAGGGCGAGTTCGTGGCCTCCAACACCGTTATCGCCGCGCCGAAGCCGCCCGAAGCGGAACAAAGGAGAATATCTCCTGGCTCGCGGGCATTCTGTCCTCGCTCGGCTTTGCGTTGACCGGAAGTGGCCCGCTGCAATGGGTGTTTGCCGGCATCATTGTTGCTGCCTTCGCAATCGGCGCCTTCCTCTTCGTTCGCAAGCGGCTCGATCCGGCATGATCGCCCGGCCAAAGATCCTTTTCGGCGGGCTTGTGCTCGCTGCCGTCACCTGGGCCGTACTCGAGATCCGGGCGGACGGCGCCCGGTCCGTTCTTCATGCGATTGAAAGGCAGAATGATGACGCTGCGAACCGCGCTCGAAAGATGCGCCTTGATTACGATTCCTGTCTTCGCGCTGGCGGGCTATGGGATTTCGGCGCCGAAGACTGTGACCGGCCTTAAAAGCGTCGTCGGCGTCGACCTTGTCGGCGCGCGCGGCGCGACGCCGGCAGATCAGCGCAAGATCGACCGCACTGTCGTCGGTCTCTGCGCCGCGGCAGTCTGGTCAAAGGCGGACTGCGCAAGGCACGGAGGGCGTCAAGATGTCTCCAGCTGAAATCGATGTCAGCGTGCACCGCCAGCTCGGAGAGCTGGTCGCGGGCATGCGCGGTCTGCAGGAATCGATCCGGCGGATCGAGGAGGGCGCACAACGTGCCGAGGATAAGGCGACGAGCAGTCGGGCGGGCGTCCATCAGCGGATGGACCAGTTGGTCGATCGCGTCGGTGATCTCGAGGCTTCGGTCTCGACGCTTGGTGGTGACGTTGCAGAGATGAAGCCGGTGACCGACGACGTCAAACGCTGGAAGCTGATGGGCATCGGCGCCCTTGGTGTTACCGGCATAGCGGCGATGGCGCTTGGCGTCAGCTTTGCCGAGGCGATAAGGCGGATCATATTCGTCATTGTCGGAAAGGGGTGATGGTGTCGTTCGCAGCTGCTGCTCTGCCTTGGCCGAACAGGGGTGAGCCAAGCAACGTGACAGCGGCAAGCTGCCGCTGTCACTGATGTGCGCGTGAGAGCATGAGGCGTGAAGGGGGCCGCGGAAATGGTTCGATTGGCTCAGTCCAACCGGGCCAGCCTAATGAAGCGTCTGGACGGGATGTTCGGTGAACGTGTGGATGCCATCGCGTTCGATCGTGGCGAGGAATTCTTCGTAGGCGTCGCGGTCGGTGGGGAAGGAATCTTCCCAGACGGTGGAGTAGCCCTCCTCGTCGATCACCTCGAGCGTCCAGTCGAGATTGGAGCCCGTCGGGCGCGAGATGCGGATATGAACAACGACGTCGTCGTCGGCAAACTCGCCGGACAATTCCGAAAGCTCCAGGTCTTCTTCTGTTTGGGTCATGAGCGTTTATAACATGTCCTGAGTGAGCGAACCAATCTTGTGGCGGTTCCTGGCCTTTGCCTGCGTACGAAGGCTACGTTTGCGTAGCCGATTACTGCATGTTTCCTTAAATCCTATTCGATTTAAGGAAACATGCCGTAATTCAAAGTGCTACAGCAACCTTTGCGCGTCTGATGAGACGCGCGGCGCTGTAGGTGAGGGCGTTTGACGCCTTGATAGGCCGAAAGGCGATTGCCATACAATAGGATAGGTTTGGCCGGGGTTGCTTTGCAACCCCGGCGTCTTTTGCACGTCAAGATGGCGGCAATAGCGAAACGATCCCGGATCGCTACTGCATGTTTCCTTAAATCCTATTCGATTTAAGGAAACATGCAGTAATTCAAAGCGCGACAGCGATAGCAGGTCATGCCGGCGCCGGTCATCCTTGTTGCCTTGCAACGTCACTGCTCGGGAGCCAACGACCACGGCTCGCTTCTGCGCTCGAACCACAGAGCCCGCTCGCACAGGGCCGCCTCGTCGCGTGTGCCGGAGCGGAATTCGCCGATGATGAATTTCGCCAGGCGATTGGCACGGTAGTCACTGCGCGGCATCCTTGCTGCAAGGCAGGCCGTGTTGAGAACCCGCTGGAGCATGGCGATCTCAGCTGGATTGAATGCACAATCGAAGTGTTTGGAATGATGCTGCATTTTGACCTCCCTACTGCATATTTCCATAAATCGTTTTCGATTTAAGGATGAAAACATGCAGCAATTCAAAGTGCTACAGCGACCTTTTCCGCGTCTGATAAGACGCACGGCGCTGTAGGTGCGACTGCGGGAGCCTTCATTTCTCACTGTCGGCTTGTATCGTCGTGCACGCATGTATCAGGTGGTCAAGTTCCACCTTATAGGGGCCGTGCTTCGCGAAAATCTCGCGTGCCTCCAGCGGCGGCAGGCCGGAGGCGGCGATGAATTCCTCCAGGTCGTATCGTGTATTCCAGTTTTTGACGATCCGGCCGAACTGTCTTTTCGTATCTGACGCAAACATGATGAACCTCCCGTTCTGCAGGCTAAATTCGCGACGCGAACGGTGGTTCCACGGTGCTGAAAATTCCGTCTTCTGGGATGTGCCGGCCCTGTTTTCTCAGCTTGCATCGTTCGGGCGCCGCCGCGACGGCCTCGCGACCAGACAGTTATAGAGAAACGTCTGTGGCAGGTCAGAAATCGCCACACGCGACCCGTTGCAGTTGTGGTCCTGCGGGCAAGACAGGCGTAGAGTAAGCCATTGCACATCAATCTTGAATGCGGTCTCGGTTATCCACGGAGAGGCCGCATTTTTTTGTGGCGGCCTCAGCGCTGATGCGGACTGCGCCGGCCGGGTCTGGCAACCCAGATGTCGACGGTTTCGGTCTCTTCTGTCCTTGGCGGTACCCGGCGCCGTTCGCGCCACAGCGCGCATTCCAGCAGCGTGCGCTCGTCGCCATTGCCGATGCAAAATTCATCCATGATGAATTTGGCCAGCCGGTTGGCGCGTTCGCCGCGGCGTGGGACGCGGGCGGCAAAGCAGGTCGCGTCGAAGACCCGCTGCAGCATTTCGATGTCATCCGGACTTAATTGTCTGCCCGAGGTCTGCGGGAGATCATGCATTCGAACCTCCTTCATGGACGTCCATAGCCAGTGCCGAAGGGAGACAAGATACATCAGCCGTCTTATCGGGCAATACGGAAATATTCGCCTGCATCCCGGACGTGGTGTCGGCAGCAATTCCAAGTCCTACGGCGACCTTAGCGCGTCTAATAAGACGCGCGGCGCGGTAGACCGCGCCATCTGCGCACGATCGTTCAAGATCGATGCCCGCGCTCCATGCATGTTGGCACTTCATCGAAATGAGGAAAGACATGACGGAAAGCATCGAGACGTCCGACCGCAAGCCCATCAAATTCTCCGAGAAGCTGGAGATGATCGCGGAACTGTGGCAACCGCGCGTGATCGCCGAGATGAACGACTACCAGTTCAAACTCGTGCGCATCGAGGGCGATTTCATCTGGCACGACCACCCCGAGACGGATGAGACGTTCATCGTGCTCGATGGCATCCTGCGGATCGATTTCCGCGATGGATCTGTACAGATTGGCCCTGGCGAGATGTTCGTCGTGCCTCGAGGCGTCGAGCACAAGCCGTTTGCAGAGAGCGAGGTGCGGATGCTGCTGATAGAACCGCGTGGCGTTTTGAACACCGGTCATGCCGGCGGCGAGCGCACAGCGCAGAACGACCGCTGGATCTAGGGCAGGGCTGTCGCGCTGGCGTTTCCTTGATGCCCGCTCGCGTCGTATTCCTGTCAGGCGCCTACAGCGCCGCGCGTCTTATCAGACGCGCAAAGGTCGCTGTAGCACTTTGAATGGCTGCCTGTTTTTATCCTTAAATCAAATAGGATTTGAGGAAACATGCAGTAGTGATCACCCGCGCCTGATCGGCAATGCCGATGCTAGAAGGGGCAGGCCGGGCCGACGGCCAGGCAGGCACGGGCGAAATCGGCCCCCGGATCAGTGCAATGCTGGTGTAATGAAATCAGTAGAGTTTGCCGCCAATGCTCCAACGATGAGGATTGGCGTCATCCCATGTGTTTTCTCAGGATCGGTCTGCTGGCATGTCACCTGCTCGGGGCGTCATCCCAGATGGAACACAGCCGCCTCGAAGCGAGCGGCGACGATCGCTTTGCACTCGAGCGACAGTTCGTTCAGTATCGCCCGGATCCCTGCCGCGACGGGCGTTTCAGTGACGGCCGGCCGCGCAGCTGCGCGGAGCTTCGCCGCTGGCTTGACGACGGCGGCGACCCCGGCTGGCGAAAGCACCGGGAGGGATTGAGTTGGGCCGAGCGTCGCCGGCGGATCTGCACCGACGGACGTTTCAGCGATGGCCATGCGCATACCTGCGACGAGCTGATGGAGCGATACCATCCGCAGGACGAGGATTAGAACATTTCCTGAGATAACCCCCTGCCGTATTGCATCCCTCCGATTTTCTGAAAAGTGGTCGAAAAATAATGGTCTTTCATCAAGCTAGCTCTTCATCGCCGCTACGATACTTGGTCTCCATCCTGTTGTGGCCGGCGCTTTATTTCGGCGGACTGGCCGCAGCCGGATTGGCTTTTGCCACATCCTCGCCGGTGCCCTGGTTCAACGTCGTCTACCTCTCGGTGGTGGCGATCATCGCGCTGTTCGAGCGCATCATGCCCTATGAGCCGACCTGGCTTGCTCCGGATGGCGAGACGCTCAACAATCTCGGCCATACGATGTTGACGAAGGGGATCGTGCAGATCGCGGCGGCGTTCGGTGCATCCTTTCCATTACTGGTCGCCATTTTCGCGCAGCCGTTCTTCGGGTCGCAGCCGCATATCTGGCCGGCACATTGGTCGATGTTCGCCCAGGTCGTGCTCGGGCTGGTCGTTGCCGAGTTCGGGCTCTATGCCGCTCACCGCCTGGCGCATGAGCGGCTTGGGCTCTGGCGCTTCCACGCGCTGCATCACAGTGTCACGCGGCTTTGGGTGCTGAACACCGGCCGCTTTCACGTCGTCGATTCCCTGCTGAAGGTGGGCCTCAGCCAGCTGCCGCTCTATCTGCTCGGGGCGCCGCTGCAGGTCTTCCTCTGGATCGGTGCCGTCACCGCCTTTACCGGCCTTCTGACCCATTGCAATGTCCAGATGCGCACCGGCCCGCTTGACTGGGTCTTCTCGACGCCACGGCTTCACCGCTGGCACCATTCGAAGGACATGGCCGAGGGCAACAGCAACTACGGCGAAAACATCGTGCTTTGGGACCAGCTGTTCGGCACCTACTTCAATCCCGACCGGCCATCCTCCACCGACATCGGCATCACCGGCAAGGTGTCGCGCAGCTTTGTCGGCCAGCTGGTGCAGCCTTTTTCAAAGAGCGGCGCGCGCCAGATCTTGGGGCGAAAGCCGAGCGGCGATTAACGGCACCCGGAAAACGTGTTGGCGAAACATGCCGGCGTCGACGCCGTGCAGATCAGGCGGGCGCGGCGGCTGCAAGTCCTGCCATGGCCGGCCGTCGCGTGCCGTCCGACACCGAGAAGCGCAACCGGTACTCCCGCGGCGACAGGCCGAGGATCTTGCGGAAGATCTTGCGGTAGGCGTTGGTGTCGTCGTAGCCGCTCTGCCAGGCAACCTGCTCGATCGACAGGTGCGAGCGCTCGAGCAGGTCGCGTGATTTGGCGATCCTCAACCGCTGGCAATATTCCGTCGGGTTGAAGCCGGTCGCCTTCTGGAAGCGCCGGAGAAAAGTGCGGTCGCCGAGCCCGGCGCGCTCAGCCATCATCTGCAGCGTCACGCCCTTGGTGTTGGCGCCGTGCAGCCAGTGCTGGATTTTCAGGATCGTGCTGTCGCCGTGGTCGAGCTTGGGCGCAAAGACGCTGTAGTAGCTCTGTTCGCGGGCACCGGGATCGATGATCATGAAGCGGGCGGTTGCCAGCATCACATTGGTTCCAAGGAACCGGTCGACGAGTTTCAGCCCCAGATCGATCCAGGCCATCATGCCACCGGCAGTGATGATATCGCCTTCGTCGATCAATAGCTTGTCGGTATCGACACGGACATCGCGGTAGCGATCGGCGATCAGGTCCTGGTGCGACCAATGGGTGGTGATCGTGCGACCTGCGGCGAGCCCGGATTCCGCCAGCAGATAGGCGCCGCCGCAGACCGAGCAGACAGTGGTGCCACCGGCATGCTGCTCGCGCACGAAGGCGGGCAGCTGGCCCATGCGCCCGCCTACGGGCAGCTCCGCCAGCGTCGGCGGCAGGATCAGCGCGACGAGACCCGAGGAGGGGCCGGGGTGGGTGTCGAGCGTCTTTTCGACCGAGCCATCCTCCTGAAGCTGCCAGTGGCTGACGCGGATGCGAGGTGCGCGTGCGCCGCCCTGTTCTGTCGCCTGCATGCCGGCCACCTGGAACATGTCGGTCAGCCCATGGACCGCCGACTTCAGCGCGCGCGGATAAACGACGATGCCGATCTCCGCCGGTTCGCTTTCGAGTGGTTTTGTCACTTCTGCCCCCATCGTTGTCAGCTTTGCCGGTCGAGAGGGTAGGCCGGTCATTCTATCAATTCAACCAGCGCTCCGGAACGGAGATCGCCGGTCAACCGAGATGGAAGAGGGCAGGACAATGATTGAAGCAGAAGCAGTTTCCACAGCAGTCTCCACTGGCCTTTCGCGCCGCACAGTTCTTTCGGCTGCCTTTGGCGCCGCGGCCACAGCCGCCGCCGTTCCAGCCGTCATTCGCCCGGCGAAAGCCGAAACCGCATCAAGCACCACATCCGACACATTGGGAGTAACGACCATGGGCAGCCGCATCATCACCCGCGATGGCGTCGAGATCTACTACAAGGACTGGGGCTCAAAGGAGAGCCCGGTGGTCGTGCTCAGCCACGGCTGGCCATTGTCATCGGACAGCTGGGAGGCGCAGGCCTTCCACCTCGCCAGTAACGGCTTCCGCGTCATCACCCATGACCGGCGCGGCCATGGCCGCTCCTCTCAGCCCTGGGACGGCAACGACATGGATCACTATGCCGACGATCTTGCCGACCTGATCAATGCGCTTGATCTGAAGGACATATTCCTCGCCGGGTTCTCCACCGGCGGTGGCGAAATCACCCGCTATATCGGCCGTCACGGAACAAGCCGTATCGCCAAGGCCGGATTGATCTCGGCGGTGCCGCCGCTGATGGTCAAGACCGACAGCAATCCCGGAGGGCTGCCGAAGGAGGTGTTCGACGGGTTGCAGGCGGCAAGCCTGAAGGATCGCTCCAAGCTCTATCGCGATATCGCCTCGGGTCCGTTCTTCGGCTTCAACCGGCCGGGTGCCGTGGCTTCGCAGGGCATGATCGACAGCTTCTGGCTGCAGGGCATGATGGGCGGGCACAAGAACACCTATGACTCGATCGTCGCCTTCTCGCAGACCGACTTTACCGAGGACCTGAAGAAGTTCGACGTGCCGACGCTGATCATCCATGGCGACGACGACCAGATCGTGCCGATCGATGCGGCCGCCCGCGCTTCGAAGCAGCTGGTGCCGAGCGCCACCCTGAAGGTTTATCCCGGCGCGCCGCACGGCATCACCGACACCCACAAGGACCAGCTCAACGCTGACCTGCTCGAATTTGCACGGTCTTGACCCTCGGCCCCCGGCCGGTGCCGCGGAAACGCGCTGCCGGCCGGTTGCTCTCGCTCAAAACAGAAGGAACCGATCCATGACCTGCACAGACGACAAAACCTCCGGCCTCAACCGCCGTTCCTTTCTCGCCGGCTCCGTAGCGGGCGCTGTATTGCCGCTGCTGCCGAAGGGCGTTTACGCCGCAGACACCCACCGCTTCACCCATGGGGCTTTCGATATCGCCGTCGTCAGCGACGGCTTCCTGACGCTGCCGGTCAGCATCGTGCTACCGGATGCGGCGCCGGAGGAGCGCGACGGAATCATGCGCCGGCTCGGCGGCACGCCTGAGGGCGCACCCTTCCACACCAACATCCCGTTCATCCGCACCGGCAGGGACCTGATCGTCGTCGACAACGGATCGGGCGGCAATTTCCAGGCGAGTGCCGGCAAGCTTGCGGCCAATCTGGCGACTGCAGGTATTAATCCGGCGGATGTGACCAAGGTGGTCTTTACCCATGCCCACCCGGATCATGCCGGCGGCACGGTCGGGGCAGACGGCAAGCTCACCTTTCCGAATGCGCAATATTTCGTCTCGGAGCGCGAATGGGCATTCTGGACGAACCCCGACTACGAGAAGGTCATGCCGAAGGCGCTCCACGGCTTTGCCCGCGGTGCGCAGCGCGATCTTTTCGCGGTCAAGGAGCGCCTGACGCTGGTCAAGCCGGGCGACGAGATCGTGACCGGCATGCAGGTGCTCGACACGCGCGGCCACACGCCGGGCCATATCTCGCTGGAACTTGCCGGCGACAACGGGCTCGTCATCTCAGGCGATGCGGCAACCAGCAATATTGTCTTCTTCGAGCACCCGGACTGGCACTTCGGTTTCGATGCCGATCCGGAGCAGGCGCTGAAAACCCGCAAGACGCTGATCGACCGGGCAGCAACGGAAAAGCTGACGCTGCTCGGCTACCACTGGGGCTATCCCGGCATCGGGCGGGCCGAACGGAACGGTGCCGCGTATCGCTTCGTCGCGGGCGCGTAGGGGGCGAGGCCGCTGTCGCCACCAGGCGCAATGGCCAACGTTGGATCAGGGGTTCTTGCCATGGCAATGCCTAAACCGTCCTCATCTCTGTGCTTGTCACAGAGATCTCGCGCAGTTCCGTAGGAACTGCGGGACCAGCCCAAGTCTTTGGGCTGAAGGGTCTTTTGACTCGACAGACGTCGGGTCGCTGGATTCCGGCACAAGGCCGGAATGAGGGACTGGGGATGTTCCTACGCTCAAAGCAGGCCTGTCAGCTGCCAGGCCAGGGCGGCGCCTTGTTGTGGCGCCGCCTCTCTTGGCTCAAAGCTGAAGCTCGCTGTCCTTGATGTCGCTGATCGGCGACAGCATTTCCAGCTTCAGCGGGCGGGCCTCGCGCTTCTCAGTGGCGATGCGCGGCCAATCGGGATTGGCGAGCGCGCCGCGACCGAGCGCGATCATATCGGCGCCGGCCTGCAGCACCTGCTCGGCGCGGGCGATATCGTGCAGACCGCCATTGGCAATGACGAACAGATCGGGCGCATGCTGGCGGGCAAGGGAGACCAGCGATCTGCCGCCGGAAGCAAAGGCCGGTTGCCAGGCTTCGAACTCAGTCACGTGTACGAAGTCGGCGGGACTGGTGGCCAGCGCCTTGAAAACGATGGCAGCACCTTCTTCGCCCTCCGCCCATTTATGTAAGGGGTCGTTGACCTTGCCCTGGGACAGGCGGATGCCGACGGGCACCTTATCGCCGACGGCGCTGCGAACCGCGTCCAGCACTGCGAGGCTCAGGCCCAACCGCTTGCCGATGTCGCCGCCCCAGCGATCCTGCCGCCGGTTGGTGTAATCGGTGAAGAACTGGTCGAGCAGATAGCCGTTGGCGCCATGGATCTCGATGCCGTCGAAACCGGCGACATCGATGGAAAGCCTGGCGGCTTGCGCAAAGCCTGATATCGCTTCGGCAATCTCCGTCCCATCCATCTCCCGCGGCTCGGCATAGAGACCCTCACCGTGGTAGGAGACCATCTGTTTGCCTCTCGGCTGCAGTGCCGAGGGTCCGACTGTGTCGCTGCGGAAGCGATTGCCCTGGGCGAGCGCACCGCCATGCATAAGCTGGGCAAAGATGCGGCCGCCCGCGGCGTGCACCGCATCGACGACCGCCTTCCAGCCTTCCGCCTGTTTCCGGTCGGCAAGTCCCGGTTGGTCCCTATAGGTTTGCGCATAGGCCTTGTCGGGATAGATGCCTTCAGTTGTCAGGAGGCTGAAGCCGCCCTTTGCGAAGCGCCGGTAGTAGTGCGCCATCCTTTCGGTCGGTACGCCCTCGGCAGTGGCGCTGATGCGGGTCATCGGCGCGACGGAAAGCCGGTTGCCGAAGGCCAGCCCTTTGAGCGTCGTTCCGGTCAGGATCGGCGAGGCGACCGTGCTGTGCGCGTTCATCTCAACGATCCTCGGTCAGCGCAATCGCCTCGATCTCGATCATCGCCTTCGGCGAATAGAGCGAGGAGACCTCGATGATGCTGTCGGCGGGATAGGGTGCCGAGAACCATTTGCGGCGCAGCTCGACGATCTTCCCGAAGTTTTCCATCGAGCGCAGGAAGATCGTTACCTTCACGACCTTGGAAAGGCTGGAGCCGGCAGCAGTCAGGACGCGGTCGAGATTGCGGAAGGCCTGCTCGGCCTGACGGTCGAAATCGTTCTCACCGACGATTTCGCCATCGTCGCCGATTGCGGCCTGGCCGGAGACGAAGACGAAACCGTTGGCCTTGATCGCCTGCGAAAGCAGGAATGGCGCGTAAGGATCGGGCTTGGTGATGACCTGTTCGAGAAACACGGGGAATCCCTCTATGCTTGAGTTCAACTCAGCTTGGCGGCGTTGCCTTGGCTGCTGAACTCAATATGATGAGGCTTCGCCCGGCTGACAAAAGACCATTTTTCAGCCGACAGATGAATTCAAGTCATTTGTTGCCGTCATGAGAAAATTGCCGCCGCTCGGCGCATTGCGGGTTTTCGAAGCGGCCGCCCGCCGCTTGAGCTTCAAGCAGGCGGCCGACGAGCTGAACGTGTCGGCGACGGCCGTCAGCCATCAGATCCGCCAGCTTGAAGATCTGCTGGAGCTGAAGCTGTTCGAGCGCGGCACGCGCCAGGTGCGGCTGACGCCGGCTGGGCAGACGCTGTTTCCGGTGCTACGCGATGGGCTCGACCGCTTCGAGCAGGCGATCGGCGAACTGCGCCGCAGCCGTGACACCAAGGTGGCGCGGCTCACCTCAACCGTCGCCTTCGTCGCCAAGCGGCTGGCACCGCTCGCCGGCAGCTTTCGCGACGCTCATCCGGACTGGAACCTGCGCCTCGACGCCTCGAACAGGACGGTGGATCTGGATGCCGATGCCGACGCGGCCATCCGCTATGGCGACGGGCAGTATCCCGGCCTGCTTTCCGAGCCGCTTTTCGCCGATCGTTTCGCGCCGGTCTGTGCGCCGCGGTTGGCGCCGATGTCCCTCGATGCGCTGCGAGAGGCGACACTCATTCACTTCGATTGGGGGCCGGCGCGGCGCGACGACGAGCGGGCGCCGGTCTGGCGGCAATGGCTGAGGCACGCAGGCGTCACCGATATCGACCCGGCTGGCGGCCTCTCCTTCACCGACGAGATCCATGCGGTGCAATCGGTCGTGGCCGGGCAGGGCATCGGTCTCTTGAGCCTGACCCTGGTTGCCGAGGAACTTGCCTCCGGCATACTCGTCCAGCCGTTTGCACTGTCGCTCGAAAGCTACCGCTACGATCTGGTCTATAGTCCGCGGGCTGCCGAGCGGCCGGCAACGCAGGTGCTGAGGGATTGGGTACTGCAGCAGTTCAACGGCGGAAGCCAGTAAGAGGCGAGGCAGCCGATCGCCTCGGCAAGCTCAATTGCCGCAAGGTAGGCCCCGCAATCAGTCGAAGTCACCGAAGACGTCGAGGCTCCTCCAGCGGCGGCTGACGAGGCGCAGCGAGCGATCTGGTTCGATCACGTAGGTCTCAAAGACCTGACGGCCGAATTGGTCGAAGAACTGGTGCGGCACGATACTGCCGACCGGCGCCTTCTTCAACTTGGTGCGAGGCTGGCCGCCATAGGTGATGCTGCCGGGGATCGGCTGAAGGTTCGGCGAGTAGCCGTAGGTCTGAACACCAGTGGTGCAACCACTGAGAAGGAGGACGACGGAAAGGGCGGCAAGAGCATGTTTCATATCGATGGTCCTCGACTATGCAGAAGGCGGATCGGAGTTCTGCCCGACGCCATGCGCAACTTCCAGGGCGTTACGACTTACTTTGGCGCCTGCCGGCGATAATCCAGCACCTTTCTCTAAAGTGTAGCGCTTCAACGGAAATTTCCAAGTTTCCGTGCGGCGATTGCCGATGGCGACAGGACCCTCGGTGGCCGCGTGTCTCATTAGACGCGCAAAGCTCGCTGTAGCACTTTGAATTGCTGCATGTTTCTACGCTTCTTCGCGGGTGAGGCCGTCGCGCAGCATCTGGACCTTTTCGTTGAGATCGATCATCTCGGGCACGGTAAATCCGGAACGACGCAGCAGCGTGTCGGTGAGGCATGCGGTCTTGGGGTGAAGCTCCTTGCCCTTCTCTGTCAGGAAAACCTCGACCAGCCGTTCGTCGACGGTGCTTCTGCGTCTTGAAAGGAAACCGGCCGCCTCGAGCCGCTTGACTGCCGGGGTGATGGTGCTCGGTTCCAGGCCGAGCCGATCGGCAATCGCCGATATGCTCAAGCCGTCCTGTTCCCACAGTGTACTGACGGCCAGATACTGCGTGTAGGTGACGCCGAGCGCGTCCAGCATCGGCTTGTAGGCGCGATTGATGGCGATCGCTGCCGAGTAGATCGAGAAGCAGAGCTGGCTGTCGAGCGGAAGCGGTGCGGGTTCGGTCATGGTCGTCTCCAATATTTAAGTCCGTGGCTTTTCATGAGCTTAGCACGAAAACCATTATTGCGATAATAAAATGCTGGACAGGTGATCGCGTAAGGCATATCTAATGATTACCGCGATAACAACTATCGCGCTAACAAATTAAGGAGTTGCGCAAATGTTGAAGACATCTCTGCTTGCCGCCGCCGCCTCGCTCACCCTGGCCGCCACCGGCACCACCGCGTTTGCCGCTGATGCAGGCGCAAAGAACGTCGTTCTCGTCCATGGCGGTTTCGTCGATGGCGCCGGCTGGAAGGGTGTCTACGACATCCTGAAGAAGGACGGCTACACCGTCAGCATCGTCCAGAACCCGACGACCTCGCTTGCCGCCGACGTCGCTGCCACAAGGCAGGCGATCGACAAGGCTGATGGATCGGTGGTGCTGGTCGGGCATTCCTATGGCGGCGTCGTCATCAGCGAAGCCGGCACCCATGAGAAGGTGCAGTCGGTCGTCTACATCGCCGCGTTCGCCCCGGATAAGGGCGAGTCGGTCTCGACCTTGATTGCCAACCCGCCGGCCGGCGCGCCGGTGCCGCCAATCCTGCCGCCGGTCGATGGCTTCCTGTTCCTCGACAAGGCAAAGTTCGCCGCATCGTTTGCTGCTGACGTCGATGCCGAGACGGCCGCCTTCATGGCAGACTCCCAGGTTCCGTGGGGCGTCGAAGCGCTGGCCGGCGCCGTCACCGAGCCTGCTTGGAAGACCAAGCCGAGCTACTATCTGGTTGCGGGTGAAGATCGCATGATCCCGCCGGCTGCCCAGCAGATGATGGCCAAACGCGCCGGCTCAACCGTCGTCGAAGTGCCCGGCAGCCACGCCGTCTATGTCTCCAATCCGAAGGCGGTCGCCGATCTCATCGAGAAGGCGGCGGAAACCGCCAACTGATCGTCGGCGACGAACGACACAGCAACAATCGACCAACACAGGGCCGGGAGAGGGATCTCCCGGCTCTAAAGCGCGTCGCGATCTCCAGGATTCGCTTGCTGCCCTTTAAGCTCTTGTTTTTGCGCATGTCGTCATCACAAAGCCGCTGCGCACTTTTGCACGACATGCTCTAGATTGCCGACATACCCCAGAGAATCCTGTCTAACGGGAGGCTCACCCAGTTCTCCCTCATTCCGGCCCTGTGCCGGAATCCAGCGAGCTGACGTCTGTCAGGTCGAAAGACCTTTCAGCCCAAGGACTTGGGCTGACTGGATTCCTGTGACGGGCACAGGAATGAGGGTGCTTTGAGCGCCGTGAAGGCGCCCGAATGTCGAACAGGTCATATGGATGACTTTGTCATCAGTCTGAGGGGCGGGAGAGGGATCTCCCGGCCGTGTTTGCTGGGCAGGACCTTCCGTCTTCCGAACGGCCCGGCGGCAACATGCAGCTTGCCCACAGCTTCGCCGTTGATGGCCACGCTGGCCCATTGGTACAAGCCTTCCACCGTCAGCTGTGGGAAGAGGGCAGGTTGCGAGTTCGCCGCGCCAACCCGATGCGTTTCGCGCTCATACCCAGATTTGTCGCTGCGGCGAATTCCGATTTGGCGAAACATGCGGTAGTCCTTGGGTGAACTTCCCGTCGGATTGTGCGTCAGGCCCCAAGCGCCTGTCGCGCGCTCTGCTGTCGCCCAGTCCTTCTGCCGAACCCAGGTATTGCATGACCGCCGAACAGTCCCTCGCGTTTATAGTCATCGGCGCCATGATGGCATTCTTCATCTGGGGGCGGTTTCGATATGACGTGATTGCCTGTTCCGCCCTGATGCTTTCGGTCGCCGTTGGCATCGTGCCTTTCGATCACGCCTTTGATGGTTTCAGCGACGATATCGTCATCATCGTCGGTAGCGCCCTTATCGTCAGCGCCGGGGTGGCGCGCTCCGGTGTCGTGGATGCGGCGATCCAGCGGTTTCTGCCGAACATTTCCTCGGTCCGGGCGCAGCTTGCGCTGCTGGTCATCACGGTCACGGTGCTTTCCGCCTTCATCAAGAATATCGGCGCGCTGGCGATCATGATCCCGGTGGCGTTCCAGTTTGCCCGCCGTTCCGGCGTCCAGCCCTCGGTGTTCCTGATGCCGATGGCCTTCGGCTCGCTGATCGGCGGGCTGATGACCCAGGTCGGAACCTCGCCCAATATCGTCGTTTCGCGCGTGCGCCAGGAGTTGACGGGCGAGAGCTTCACCATGTTCGATTTCACCCCCGTCGGCGCCACGCTTGCTGCCGTCGGTGTCGTCTTCCTGCTGTTTGCCTACAAGCTGGTGCCGCAGCGCACGAGCCAGCATGTCTCGGTGCAGGCGGCGATCGAGATCACAGACTATACCTCGGAGGCGGTGGTTGCCGCCGGTACGCCCATGATCGGCAAGTCGCTGAGCCAACTCGTCAAGATTGCCGACGGCGGTGCCGTCGTCACCGCGATGTTCCGGCGCGGCCTGCATGTGGCGCCATTGCCTGACGTCAAGCTCGAGGCCGACGATATCCTGCTGCTCGAAGGCGGGCCGGATGCGCTCGATCGTATCGTCTCGCAGGCCAAGCTGAAGATCTCCGGCGACCGTTCGCCGTCATCCAGCGAAAAGACCGGCGCGGAGATCGAGGCGGTCGAGGCTGTGATCGGCGGCGGCTCGCCGCTCGAAGGCATGACCGCGCAGCGCCTGGCGCTGTTCAGCAACCACAACATCAACCTGCTTGCCGTCAGCCGGCAGGGCGAGCGGCTGAAGCAGCGGCTCGGCAACATTCGCTTAAGGGCCGGCGATATCGTCGTGCTGCAGGGCGCGCGCCGTGAACTGCCGTCGTTCCTGCAGGACTTCGGCTGCCTGCCGCTGGCGCAGCGCGAGATCCTGCTTGGCACCATCCGCAAGGCGACGCTGCCGCTCCTCGTTCTTGCCGCCGCCATGGGCTCGACGGCCGTCGGCCTCGTGCCGATCCCGATCGCCTTCTTCGCCGCGGCCCTTGCCATGGTGATCTTCCGCATCATTCCGCTGCGCGACGTCTACCGGTCGGTCGACGGGCCGATTTTGGTGATGCTGGCAGCGCTGATCCCGGTCAGCGATTCGCTGCGCACGACAGGGGGCACCGACGTGATCGCCAGCTGGCTCGGCACGATTGCCGCGGGCCTGCCGCCGGCCGGGGCGCTGACGCTGATCCTGCTCGCCGCCATGGCAGTGACGCCGTTCCTCAACAATGCCGCGACCGTCCTGGTCATGGCGCCGATCGCCGCCAGTTTCGCGACCACGCTTGGCTACCGCCCCGAAGCCTTCCTGATGGCGGTTGCCATTGGCGCAGGCTGCGATTTCCTGACCCCGATCGGCCACCAGTGCAACACGCTGGTCATGGGCCCGGGCGGCTACAAGTTCAGCGACTATCCGCGCCTCGGCCTGCCGCTTTCGGTGGTGATTGTCATCGTCAGTGTGCCGGCGCTGATCGCCGTCTGGCCGCTGCGCTAATCGCCTTCCTAAAGGTAGTTGCTTCCTCTAACGGCAATCGGACCGGACCCCAGACGTCACTTCACAGCGACGACGACTTTCCCCTTGGCACGCCCCGTTTCGACATAGTCCAGCGCCTCGTTGGTCCTCTCGAACGGGAAGACCCGATCCACTACCGGTCGTATGGCACCTGTGTCGATCAGGGAGGTGATCTGACCAAGCTGCCCACCGTTGGCCGTCATGAAGTGGAAGGAGTAGCTGATCCTTCGGCGCTTCGATTTTCTCCTGATGCCGAAACTCAGCAGGCGCATGACCTGTTGAAGCAGCCAGCCAGAACCGTTCTGCCGCGCGAAGTCCGGATCGGGCGGACCGGAAATCGAAATCAGCTTCCCGCCCGGCTTCAGAACAGCGAGGGATTTCTCCAGCGTTTCCCTCCCTAGGCTGTTCAGCACGACGTCATAGCCCTGCAGCACTTTCTCGAAGTCATCCTTCTTGTAGTCGACGACGACGTCTGCGCCGAGACTTTTCACAAGAGCGATATTTGGTGTGCTCGTGGTCGTCGCCACATATGCCCCAAGATGCTTGGCAAGCTGGATCGCGATCGCGCCCACACCACCGGAGCCGGCATGGATCAGGACCTTCTGTCCCTTTTGCAAGTTGGCCCGCTCGACAAGCACCTGCCATGCTGTCAGGGCAACAAGCGGAATGGATGCGGCCTCGTTCATACTCAGATTGTTCGGCTTCATCGCTACATCGGCCTCGTCCATGGCGATGTACTCTGCAAATGTCCCGATGCGATCCTGGGCCGGGCGTGCATAGACCTCGTCACCAGGCTTAAATCGCCGGACATTGGCCCCGACCCTGACCACCACGCCCGCTACATCGTTGCCCAGCACCAGTGGAAGGCGGTAGGGAAGGATGACCTTGAACTCTCCGTCCCTGATCTTATTGTCCAAGGGGTTCACGCCGGCGGCATGAATCTCAACCATGACATCGTTCTCTCGGCTGTGGGCCTTCGCCGAGCCGGAGAGCGCCGCCTTTCAGATAGCGATCGATCAGGAATGATTTCATCAGACTAACTTTCGTTTCTATGGTGAGCCGGCAGCGCCAGCAGTGCGGCGGCGACAGCTCAATCGGGAAGTCTGCTGAACTTCCGAAGGTTCTTGTCGACGATGGACTCGGGCAGGAAGCGACGCATGAAACGGACTTGTCCTGCAGCTTTTCCGGCGGTGTAGCGTCGTTTGGGCGATGCCGCATTGGCGGCCCTTACGACGGCTTCGGCGACCACCTCGGGTGCATCGCCCTTCGCGACGATGTCGCGCATCAGCCTCTCCGCGTCGGCGCGAACCGTGTCGTAAACGGCAAGCGGGCGGTCCGGTCGCGTGATGTTCTCTTCGAAGGATGTGCGGGTTACGCCGGGCTCGACAAGCACGATGCGGATGCCTTGCGTTCGCACTTCGTGGTCAAGAGACTCCGAATAGCCTTCGATGGCATGTTTGGTCGATGCGTAGAGCGCATTGTAGGGGGCGGGGATCAGCCCGAGTATGGAGCTGAGGTTGACGATCCGTCCTCGATGCTGCCGTCTCATCGTGGGCAGCACCGCATTTGTCATGCGTATGATGCCGAACACGTTTACGTCGAAGACGGCTTTCGCCTGTTTCGTCGTGGATTCCTCAGCGCCGCCGAGCAGTCCGATCCCGGCATTGTTGACAAGAAGATCAATCCGTCCTGCGCGACTTAGAACCTCGTCGACGGTTGTCTGCACCGATGCGTCATCGGTTACATCGCAGATCAGCATCGTGATCCCGTCCGGGGTATCGGGCATCGGCTTTCGGCTGGTACCGAAGACACGGTAGCCATCGTGCCGCAGCGCTCGTGCTGTCACCAACCCAATGCCTGAGGAAGCGCCCGTGACCAGGGCAATGCCGCGTTCTGTCTTGCTCATCGGCTTGTGCTTTCATTTTATCATGGAATATCGCTGAACATTCAGTTACTATTAAATTAGTAGTTAGTCACTATCAAAAAGATACTAACATGAAAAATCTGTCGAGCCAGCCATGCCTGATCGCCAGGAGCCTTGCGCTTGTGGGGGATGCCTGGAGCATGCTGATCATGCGAGATGCCCATGCGGGCCTGACCCGCTTCGATGATTTCCGCAAAAGTCTTGGTATCGCGCCGACGATGCTGACGGGGCGGCTTTCAGCGCTGACGGAGGAGGGGCTGCTGGAGAAACGCCGCTATTCCGATCGTCCGCCACGAGACGAATATGTCCTGACCGAAGCTGGCCAAGACTTCCTGCCGGTTCTGTTTGCCATCGGCGCGTGGGGACGCAAGCATCGCGGCGGGGGCGAGGTAACCCGGTTCTTCGACGCCGAGACCGGAACGGAGATCGATCCCGTCACCATCGACCGGGCGACCGGCGCTCCAGTCGGGACACGTCCCATTCGTATCGCCGCACCGGAATGAGGCACCCCAGGCAGATGAAGTATCGCCTGACAACGCCTCTTGAAATCGCTTCCAGCACAGAGTTGCCGGTCCGTTGGTCGAGCAATGTCTTATGACCGTCGCCGGCAAACGCTGATGCCAGATTAATAGGTCCGGTTGACAGTCGCGATCGATCGTCCTGATGGCGTGAGAAGTGCTCTGCCAATGTGCGTCGCAGGCATCATTCGTTAGCTTGTGTTGTATTATGATATTACATAACAGATGAATATGAAAATATGCCGCATGTTGATATGCCAATGCCGCACCTTTGCGGTAAACGTCGGAAGCTGCTGGAACAATGACGGCCCGACTGCTTAGGTGGCAACGCCTTCCAGCGTCATGATCCGCGTCTTGGCGCAGCGCTCTCGGATCGCCTTGAGGCGTTGATACGCCGGCGAGTTGTACCACTCGAGCAAGGAGTGCATGTCCGGGAACTCGACAATGACGAGCCGGTGCGGCTCCCAGTCTCCCTCGAGCACCCGGGTAGCGCCACCGCGCCCCAAATATCGGCCACCATAGCGCGCCTCCGTTGCCGGCACTTCCCGTATGTATTCTTCAAAGGCCGCGGCATCGGTGACCTCGACATCCGCAATCAGATAGGCGGCCATGGCAGATCTCCTTTTCCACACAGGCGCCATCGAAGGATACGCCCGTTGGTCGGTGCGGGCGAGTTGGTCAACATATTTTTGTGTTGAATAATGTTATGTTATCACATAACAAATGCGCATGAAAAAATGCGACATGTTGATAGGCCAAGGCCGTGCTGTCGCGGCGGTTGTCACCTCCGCCGAAGTGTGCGACGAAGGCTTTGATGGTGCTGCAACCGCGACAATGCGGAAGCGGCTGAAAAGGGAACACGGAGCGGACGACCCAAATGGGGCCGAAACCGTGGCTGCCCCCGCAACTGTGAGCGGAAAGCGCATTCACACCATGTCACTGGCGATCAGCCGGGAAGACGTGGATGCGCCGCGACCCGCGAGCCAGGAGACCTGCCATCGAACCGATCAACCACAACGGACGGGGTGTTCCGATGGAAAAGAACTGGTTTTTGCGCGACGGTCATCCGTCATCATGCCGCGTTGCCACATTCTCTCCGGACCAATCCGGAGGAGAAGAGACATGGCCAATCCGGTTTCCCGACAGCACACGATAACGGTCTGCACCGATTGCCGTTTCACCGGCGGCCCATGCCGTCCGGGAGCGGATCTGATCCAGCGGCTGAACCGCAGTATTGCCGCGCTCGGCGAGCCGCTCGACCGGGATTTCTCCATTACTGGGACGGTCTGCATGGCCGCGTGTACCAGGCCTTGCACCATCGCTTTCCAGGCAACCGGCAAGGCGACCTACCTCTTTGGCGATATCTCGCCCGAGGAGGATATCGATGATCTCGTCTCGTTCGCGACCACCTATGCCGGAAGGGGCGATGGCATGACGCGGGCGGCCGAGAGGCCGCGCGGGCTCAACGGCAAGACGCTGGCGCGCATCCCGGCAGCGATGCTGGTCTCCGAAGACATCGGCTGGCATTTCCAATGATGGCGCGGGGAGGGACGAGCCGATGAGCTGCACCGCGACAGGGGCCGGGCTTCGGGTCCACGCCCTGGATTGGGGACCGCGCCCGGACCTGCGGCTGGTCCGCGAGATCGACTTTGCCATTGCGCCCGGCAGCCGGCTTGCCATTCTCGGGCCGAACGGTGCCGGCAAGACCTCGCTGCTGCGCTGCCTCTATCGCTCGGCCCAGCCGATAGCGGGCGCAATCGAGGTCGATGGCGTCGACATCTGGGCGATGACGGCGCGCGAGGCGGCAAAGATCATTGCCGTCGTGCTGCAGGAAATGCCGAGCGACTTTCCCTTCAGCGTGCGCGACGTGGTGATGATGGGCCGCATCCCCCGGCGTGAGGGCATGAGCGGCTGGACCGCGAGGGACCGCGAGACGGTTGCGCACGCGCTCGAGCATCTCGATCTCACCCACCTTGCCGGGCGGCAATTCGCGACGCTTTCGGGCGGCGAGAAGCAGCGGGTGCTGATCGCCCGGGCGCTTGCCCAGCAGCCGCGCATCATCATTCTCGACGAGCCGACAAACCATCTCGATATCCGCCACCAGCTCGAAATTCTCGAGTTGTTGCAGACGCTGCAGCTGACGATCGTCACCACGCTGCACGACATCAACCTGGCAGCCGAGTTCGCGACCGATGTGGCGATCCTGACGGAGGGACGCATGACGGCCTTCGGCCCGCCCGAAGACGTGCTCAACCCACAAGCGCTTTCCGCCGCCTTCGGCGTCACCGCCACTGCCCACAACAATGCCGTTTCGAGCGGCGCACGCTTTTCCTTTTCACTTGCTCGACAGGAACTGATTTCATGAAGACCTTCATTGCCCATTCCGCCTTTGCCCTGCTGGTTCTGGCGGCAACGCCGGCGCTCGCCTATCCCGTGACCGTCAAGAGCTGCAACCGCGAGGTGACCTTCGATTCAGCACCGAAGCGCGCCGTTTCCAACGACGTCAACCTCACTGAAATGATGCTGGCTCTGAAATTGCAGGACCGCATGGTCGGCTATACCGGCGTATCCGGCTGGAAGACGCTGGACGAAAAGCTGCGCGAAGGCGTCAAGGCGCTGCCGGAGCTTTCGGAAAAATATCCGACCAAGGAAGTGCTGCTCAATGCCGACGCCGACTTCTACTTCGCCGGCTGGAACTACGGCATGAAGGTCGGGGGCGAGGTGACGCCGGAAACGCTCGAACCCTTCAAGATCAACGTCTATGAGCTGACCGAATCCTGCATTCACGTCATGGCCAAGGGCAAGCCTGTCATGGACGACATGTTCGTCGATATCCTCAATCTCGGCCGCATCTTCGGCGTCGAGGATCGGGCGCAGGCGCTGGTCGACGGTTATCGCCGCGATCTCGACAAGATCACTGCAGACACCGGCGGCATCGAACGCCCGACCCGCGTCTTCGTCTATGATTCCGGCGAGGAGAAGCCGTTCACGTCAGGCCGGTTCGGTATCCCGACGGCAATGATCGAGGCGGCGGGCGGCGTCAACGTCATGGACGACATCGAGAAGAGCTGGACCGAGATTTCCTGGGAGCCGGTGATCGACAAGAACCCTGAGGTGGTGGTGATCGTCAACTATGGCGAGGTCACCGCCGAGCAGAAGATCGCCTTCATGAAGAGCAACCCCGCCTTCAAGAACATCGATGCCGTCAGGAATGACCGCTTCGTCGTGCTCGATTATGTCGAGGCGACACCGGGTCCACGCAACATCGATGCCATTGCGCGCCTTGCCAGGGCCTTTCACGGGCAGGCGATGTAACCGAGGCGGCCTGCGGGAGCATGCCGTTTCGCATGCTCCCGCCTTTCCATTCCAATAATTGACCAGGGACGGACTGTGAAAACCACGACCGCCATTCTCGCGGCGCTGCTGTTGCTGTGCCTGACGATCACTGCCGCCGTCTCATGGGGTTCAGCGCCCATCCCGGTCTCGACCGTCTGGTCGATCATCGCCTCGAAGCTGTCGCCCGGCAGCGTCGACGTCGTCTGGTCGGCGGGGCGCGAAAGCATTGTCTGGGACGTGCGCCTGCCGCGTGTCGTGCTTGCCGGGCTGGTTGGAGCCGGGCTGGCCTTGACCGGCGCCGTGCTGCAGGCGGTTACCCGCAATCCGCTTGCCGATCCGCATCTGCTCGGTGTGTCCTCCGGCGGCGCGCTCGGCGCGATCATCGCGCTACTGCACACCGGACTCATTCTCGGCCTTGCCACGGTGCCGCTGTTTGCCTTTGCCGGCGCGCTGGCTGCGACCGCACTTGTTGCGCTCGTGACAAGGGTGCTCGGCACCAATGCCGACCGGCTGGTGCTATCAGGCGTGGCCGTTGCCTTCACCTTGACGTCTGTCGGCAACCTGATGATTTTCCTCGGGGATCCAAGGGCGGTGCATACGGTGATTTTCTGGATGCTCGGCGGTCTCGGGCTCGCGCAATGGCCGCATCTTGTCTATCCCGCGGTGGTGCTGACAGCCTGCCTCGGCTACCTCGTGCTGAGGGCGCGCGAGATCAATGCGCTTGCCATGGGCGACGAGACGGCAACGACGCTCGGCATTCCCGTTCGCCGGTTCCGCCTCGTCCTCTTCGTCGTCACCGCACTTCTGACCGGGGTCATGGTCGCTTTTTCCGGCGCGATCGGCTTTGTCGGCCTGATGGTGCCGCATTTCGTGCGGCTGTTTGCCGGCAGCGACAATGTCCGGGTCATCCCGCTTTCGGCCTTCGTCGGGGCGCTGGTGCTGATCTGGGCGGACCTCTTTTCCCGCGTCGTCATGGCGCCCGAGGATATGCCGATCGGCGTCATCACCGGGCTTGTCGGCGGCATGGCTTTTATTGCCATTTTGAAGCGTCGCGCGTAAGCCAGCGGCATGGACACGGTGCGATTGCCGCCTATCTGATAGGTCGACCGTCCCCACGGCATGACATGAGGAGCGAATGACCCATCAAGCTGAGGCCTGCACCCCAGATGAAGTGCTGAAATTCTGGTTCGAGGAACTGTCGCTCGACCACTGGTTCAAGCCGTCGCGCGAGCTGGACGAACATTGCTTCCTGCGCTTCCAGGCGTCGCACCTCGCCCTTGCCAGGGAGATCGGCGACATCTGGCGGGCGACGCCGGAAAACCGGCTGGCGGCAATCGTGCTTCTCGATCAGTTGCCGCGCAACATGTATCGGGGGACGCCGCTTGCCTTTGCGACCGACGGCCTGGCGCTCCGGGAAGCCAAGCTCGCCGTCGGCGCCGGCGCCGACATGGCGGTCCGGCCGGAGTGGCGGGCGTTCTTCTACATGCCGTTCGAGCACTCGGAGAACCTGACGGATCAGACGATGGCGGTGAAGCTTTTCACCGAGCTCGGCGATCCCATGTATATCGATTATGCAATCCGGCACCGGGAGGTGATCGAGACCTATGGTCGCTTCCCGCACCGCAACGCCTTCGTCGGTCGGACGTCGACGGCGGCGGAACTGACCTATCTGGCGCAGCCGGGCGCAGGATTCTGACAGTTTTACGGGCTGTGAAGGCATGTTTTACCGTGTCTTTGCATCTTTCCGCCGTCTTTCGTATTCAAACCGCATTGTGACGGCTGCCGGGGCGATTCCGCATCCGGGCGAGGTCTGGGCTTCCGAGGGTTTTGAAATTGCATTTCGTGGCAAAGTTGTTCGCTGTTTCTGTCTGCCTGCTGTCGCTGGCCGGTGCCGGCACTGTCGTGGCGCAAAACGCCCAACCGGTGCAGACGACGACGCAACCCGGCGAGAAGCCCGCTCAAGCTCCGGCAGTGCCTGCCGAGGGCGGCGCGCAGCCTGCCCAGAACACACAACCGGCCGCCGACGGCAAGGCGCAGCCGGCAGCGAACGTGCAGCAGCCTGCAGCGGGTGCTGCCCAACCGGCGCAAAACGCCGCGACGCCAGCGCAGCCGACCGACGCAGCCGTTGCTGCCGAAGCCGGCCAGAGCCAGACGGCGGAGCAACTGGCTCACGCCGGCAAGGAACTGGCGCGGCTGAGGGACCTCATTGCCAAGGCCAGTGACGACGACATTGCGCTTGCCGAGCTCAAGGTGCAGGTCGATGCCGTCGCCAAGCAGATCATCTCGACCTCGATCGCCACGCGTCCGCGGCTGGACGAGATCAAGGCGCGGCTGACCGAACTCGGCGATCCACCGGGCGCGGGGCAGCCACCGGAAGCCGATATCGTCACGGCCGAGCGCAAGCGGCTGCTTGCCGAACGCGGCGAGATCAATGCGCTGACGGGGGAGGCCGAGGGCCTTTCGGTCCAGGCGACGAAACTGTCGAACGGCATCACGGCGACGCGACGCGCGCTGTTTTCCAACACGCTGTTGAAGAACACCGACGTTTCGGTCGAAATGTTCGACGAGGCGCTGTCGGCAACGGCCAATGAAACCAAGGTGCTGTCGCGCAGCACGATGAGCTGGCTGACCTTCGTCTGGAAATACAAGCGGATTCCCTTGCTGACCGCGATCTTCCTGTCGATCTGTGCCGCACTCGTCTTCCTCGTCGGCAGTAACAAGCTGTTTTCACCCTATATCCACCACGACAAGTCGGACGAGGAGCCGAGCTATTTCCGGCGTCTGTCGGTTGCCTTCTGGTCGACATTCATTCCGACCATTTCGACAGGCGCCTTTGCGCTGTCGAGCTTCTTCTTCCTGCACAGTTTCAACGTGCTGCGTTCGGATATCACGCCGATCATCGCGATTGCGCTTGCGGTCACGGTGGTCGGGTTCTTCGTGACCACGCTCGCCAATGCGGTGCTGTCGCCGTCGGACTCGCGCTGGCGCCTCGTGCGCGTGTCGGATCGCGGCGCCAAGGTGCTTTTGGTCACCATCTTCGCCATGGCGCTGGTCAACGGCCTTGACTACATGTTCGGCGGCGTCAGCGAAGCGCTCGGCTCGCCGGTCGTGCTGACGGTGGTGAAGAGCTTCACCGCCTCTGTCATCATCGGTCTGATCATCATTGCTTCGGCCTGGATCAAGCCGACGCTCAAGCACGATGAGCCTTTCGATGCGCCGGGTCGCCCGTGGCCGCGCCTGGTCTCCATCGTTCTGATCCTGACTGGCGCGTCGCTCATCATCGCCGCCGCTACCGGCTATGTCGGCCTGTCCCGCTTCATCGCCACGCAGATCATCATTACAGGCGCGATCCTGGTGATGATGTATATCGGCTTCCTCACCGGCAAGGCGGTCTCGCGCCAGGGGGCGTTCGCCGAAACGGCAGCCGGGCGCTATCTCGAGCGCCGCTTCAAACTTGAACAGGTCGGGCTCGATCAGGTGGGCCTGGTGGCAGGCCTCAGCATTTACGCGCTGGTGACCCTGTTCTTCATTCCGCTAATCCTGCTGCAATGGGGCTTCCAGGTCGCCGACATCGAATCCTGGACCTATCGCGCCATCACCGAGATCAAGATCGGCACCATCACCATCTCGCTCATGGGCATCATGGCGGGCATCCTGTTCTTCATTCTTGGTTACATCGTCACCCGCTGGGTGCAGCGCTGGATCGACGGCAACATCATGGCGCGCAGCCGGGTGGATGCGGGCGTCAGAAACTCTATCCGCACCGGCATCGGCTATATCGGCGTTGGGCTCGCGTGCCTGATCGGCCTTTCGGCTGCCGGTATCGACCTTTCCAATCTCGCGCTCGTCGCCGGTGCCCTCTCGCTCGGCGTCGGTTTCGGTCTGCAGAACATCGTTTCGAACTTCGTCTCGGGCCTCATTCTCCTGGTCGAGCGTCCGTTCAAGGTCGGCGACTGGATCGTCAGCGGCACGACGGAAGGCTTCGTCAAGCGCATCTCGGTGCGCGCCACCGAGATCGAGACCTTCCAGCACCAGTCGATCATGATGCCGAACTCGCTGCTGATCAACGCGTCGGTCGGCAACTGGACGCACCGCAACAAGCTCGGCCGTTCGGAAATCGCCGTCACCGTCACCTATGCCAGCGAGCCCCGGCGGATCATGGATCTCTTGGCCGAGATTGCCGCCGCCCATCCGATGGTGCTGAAGAACCCGTCGCCAAGCGTCGGCTTCACCTCCTTTGGCGATGACCGCATGACCTTCGAACTCCGGATCTACGTGGCCGATGTGTTGACCGGCGGCGGCGTGCGCAACGATCTGCGTGTGGCCATCTACGAGCGCTTCCGCGACGAGGGCATCGGTGCACCGTTCCCCTTGAAGATCGAGGACGTGCCGATCGAAGATCAGACCGGCATCGAGAGCCACGAGCCGGAAACCGTCGGCGAGCCAAAGGGCGCAACGTCGGCCGAGGCGAGGGCCACAGCCTCGAAAAAGGAAACCGCTTCCGCGGCGCCGCTTGACGAGGAAAATGAAGAGGAAGGCGGCAAGCGCCGCGCTTCCAGCCGCCGCTCAAACCCCAACCGCTGATAAACGGAGCGTTCAGCCGCTATTCAGCCTGCCCGCGATAAAAAGCATGCAATTCTTCTTTTGACGGTCTAGGCTGTCATGGGCTGAAGAGGTGGCCGGAGCCACCGTCGCTTATCCGACGGGGCGGACGGCTGTGCAAAAGGGCGGCGCCGCGGGCGTCGATGGGCGATGAAGACATTTGTGATTGCTTTGCTTTCCGGCGTGCTGGCGGCAGGGGCGGTTTCGGCCGCGACTGTCACGAACAAGGATGGCGAGACTGCTGTTCTGGTTGTCGTCGAGGGCGAAAGCCGCATGGAAGTGGCGATCAGCGCCGGCGCCACCGAGATGATCTGCCCCAGCGGCTGCTTCGTCACCACGCCGAGCGGCGACCGTATCGGCCTGCAGGGCGACGAGAATGTCGAGATCGTCAACGGTTCGGCGATCGTCAAGTAAGCGCAGCTCTTCAAACGGAATTCGAAACGGCGTCGGGATCACCCGGCGCCGTTTTCCGTTTCACGACATCGCGCCAGATGCATCGGTGCGCGACCTCGCCGGCAAAAGCGGCCTGCGCGCAGCCCTAAACCGAAGGGGTGAGGACGCGCTAATCCCATTTGGCAATTGAATGAAATGCGGCGATCGCCCGTTATTCCAGAGACGAAGCGTCCACAAGGTTTCGCGCAGACCGGGTGACGCAAGGGCGGGTCGGCGGCATTGACAGGGCCGGCAATGGATCGCACCCTTGCGACAACAGGCGCTGTGCGGCGGCGGGGCAGGCGAGTTAAGACAGCGCCGCGCGTCTTATCAGACGCGCAAAGGTCGCTGTAGCGCTTTGAATTGCTGCAGGTTTTATCCCTAAATCGACAACGATTTAAGGACACGTGCAGCGGGGGGCATGCATGGGCATGCCCGGGGGGTATGGCATGCATTGGCTTCGCATCGTCATCGCGGTCTTCCTGGTGCTGATATGTTCGCAGGCGCTTGCCGAAAGGCGGGTGGCGCTGGTCATCGGTAACTCGGCCTACCAATATGTGCCAGAGCTTCCCAACCCCGACAACGACGCAGGCGACATGGCCGCCAAGCTTGAAGCGCTGGGATTCGAGGTCGTCGTCGGTCGCGATCTTGATCTTGCCGGCGTGCGCAACACGATCCGCGACTTCGTCGGCAAGCTCGACGGTGCGGACCTCGCGCTGTTCTACTATGCCGGCCACGGCCTGCAGGTGAACGGCGAGAACTATATCGCTCCCATCGACGCCAAGCTTCTCTCCTATATCGACCTTGAATTCGAGGCGGTACCGATGAACCTGATCCTTTCGGCGATGGAGCGCGAGACGCGGGTCAATCTGGTGTTCCTCGATGCCTGCCGCGACAATCCGCTGGCAGTCAATCTTGCCCGCTCGATGGGCACGCGCTCCAGCTCGATCGGCCGGGGGCTGGCGAAGGTCGGTACCGGCATCGGCTCGCTGATCGCCTTTGCCACCCAGCCCGGCAACGTTGCGCTCGACGGCGCCGGGCGCAACTCACCGTTCACGGCGGCGCTGCTGCGCCACCTCGGCAAGCCCGGACGCGACATCACCCGTGAGCTGATCGACGTGCGCCGTGACGTGCTGGAGGCGACCGATGGCAAGCAGGTGCCCTGGGACAATTCCTCGCTGACCGGCGAGGTGGTGCTGAAGCCATCGACATCGACGGAGCCTGCGGCGTCGGCCGGCGGCGACAAGGGCGACAACGCCGCCGAGCTTGCCTATTGGGACACGATCAAGGGATCGAGCGACCGAGACCTGTTCGACGCCTATCTGCAGCAATATCCTGGTGGTGCCTTCGTCTCGCTGGCGAAGGCGAAAATCAGGATCATCGAGCGTGCGGCGGCCGACGTTGCGGCTGCGCAGCTGGAAGCCGAGGGGGCGAAACAGCAAGCACCGCCTGTCGGGGGGCTGCCCACCGCAACGGAGCAGGTGGCTGCATTGACCCAGCCGCTGGCCAACCAAACCCCGACGCTTGAAACCGCCTCGCCCGACCGGGAGCTGGTGCGCTCGATCCAGAAGGAGTTGAACCGCGTCGGCTGCCGCGCCGGCAGCGAAGACGGGCTCTGGGGTCTCGGAAGCCGCAGGGCGCTGGAGCAGTTCGCCAAACTGATCAAGGTCGAGCTTGCGGCCCTTGAGCCGTCTGATGGCGTGCTGGAACGATTGCGGACGCAGAAGGCGCGGATCTGCCCGCTCGTCTGCGCCCAGAACCAGCAGCTGAAGAGCGGCCGCTGCGTCGATATCAAGCGCGAGGCGAAGCTGCCGGAGCCGGCGAAGACGCGCAGCACCGACGAGACGCCGACCAGGAAAGCGCCATCGAACACCATTACGGCGCCTGACGACGCCAAGAAAAAGAGTTTTGCCAACTGCCCGGCCAGTGCCCAGCTCGCAGCCCGCCAGACCCTGGAGCGCGGCACGGGGCGCGGACGCACGATGAGATCCGCCATGCATTCCTGCGGCCGCACCTTCGTGTGCCACCGCGCCGCCCGCGGGCAGCCCTGGGACTGCAGCTGGCGGTGACAGGGCCGCGGCATGGCGACCGACCGGAACGGCGTCGCGGCCACACAACAGCGTGATCTTCGGACCCATATGGAGGATAGTCAGCATGAGCCAAGCGATCCGCGCACTGCAACCGGGCGAGCCTGCTCCGGCCTTCTCGCTACCCGCCGCCAACGTCGGGGGCGTGGTTTCGCTCGCGGACCTGCGCGGACGCCCGTTTCTGATCGGGCTGTTTCGCGGCCTGCATTGCCCGTTCTGCCGGCGCCAGCTGCGGCAATTTTCCGCGCTCCAGCCCGCCTTGCGCGAGGCGGGCGTCGAGACACTGGCCGTGATCAACACGCCGCTCGAGCGGGCAAGGCTCTATCTCCAGTTTCAGCCGACGCCGGTGACGGTGTTGTGCGATCCGGAGTGCCGCACGCATCGTGACTTCGGCGTGCCGCGCGTGGTCTTCGCCCCGGCCGACGGTGAGGAAAAGAAGCAATGGCCCTTTCACGCCAGCTTCGAACAGTTTGCCGCAGCGCGCATCAATCCGAACGACGAGATGGCCGAGCCGGCACACCCGATGGAGGCCAATACCGTGCTCAACACCAAGGATGGCTTCGAGCTGAATGACGTCGACCGGTCCATCTTCGAGAACCATGGCACCCAGCTTGTCGGCCATTTCCTTGTCGATGGGTCAGGCCATATTGCCTGGGCCGAGGTCGAGGCACGCAACGGCCCCGAGGGCCTTGGAACCTTGCCGACCGCCGAGCAGATCATTGCCGCCGCAGGAGATGTGGCGGTTTCCTCCGCCAACCAGGGGCCGCGATGATGGATGCTGCCGTGGCGAAATCAACCGCGCTCCTGCATGCGTGATGTTTCAGTCGCGCCGAAGACCGAAGCTTGTTGTTGCGCCGCGCTGGGGCTGGCCTGTCTCGGCCGGTCCGCCCGTGTGTTTTCGGCTGGCGTAGATGAGATAGACCGAGGCAGCGATGAACAGCGACAGCGGCAGGCCGGGATAAAGGGTGAAACGGTGCAGGTAGACCTTGGCCCAGGTCAGCGCACCGTAGAGACCAAAGCCATGCAGGCCAAAGAAAAATGGCCACAGCATTATCGCAAGCCCGAGCAGGCCGTACGCCATCATGAGAACGAGCAGGGTGGACCAGACGCGATACGCGGCGGCGTGGCCCTCGTTCATCGGACCGCTTGGTGCGCGTGCAAGACTCAGCGTGATGATGGCAATGACCGCGCTCAGGAGCGAAGTGGGTAATTGCGGGCCGGCGAAGCCGAAAAAGAAAGCGACGCCCCAGTGCGCCCCGAAAATGAGCGCAAAGGGAAGATCGGACAGGGCAAGCAGGACGATGTAGATGCCGATCTTGCCCGGCATGCCGACTACCTTGCTCCGGGCGATCGAGATGCGTGCAAGCGACGCTGCGAAGGTCAGGTAGATGATCGGCTTCAAATAGACGCCAAGCACCACGGCGAAGGCGCCGGCAGCATCAGTTCTGGCGGCGCCGCTCATATGGACCAGGGCATACACGATAAACGGAAATGCCAGGGTGACGACGACGAAAAGGCCAAAACGCCATGCCCATGCCCGCGCGTAGGCTCCGCCGCTAATGACGTTTTCCACGATGTCTCTCCCGATTGCTCGTGCTTGTCGCCACGTTTGGCGATAGGTCGTTAAAGTTCTGCTCGGTAGAACAATGCAACTTTAGGGATTGTCTCCTTTGGCGGTGGTAATTGCGAACGCGGGCAGTTCCCGCGGTCGGCGCTCCCAGCCCCATCCGCGTCGTCGGGACCACGCCGCGTGTCCGGCTCGCCCGGCCGTGGTCGCATTTCGGGGCTTGATTTTGTCGCCGCAATCGTAACCATCCGGCGACCGTCAAACACCTGATGTCGCCAGAGGATGCGCCCCATGAAACTGCAGCTGATCCGCAACGCCACCTTGAAGCTCGACTATGCCGGCCGCACGGTGCTGATCGATCCCTATCTGGCGCCGAAACACAGCCTGCCGTCCTTTGCCAACCGGTCCGAGAACCCGATGGTCGAGCTGCCGGTGTCGATCGAGGCGATCCTTGATGGCGTGGAACTGGTCATCGTTTCGCACCTGCATTCCGACCATTTCGACGATGTGGCCAAGGAACGGCTGCCGAAGCATCTGCCGATCTTCTGTCAGCCTGGCGATGAAGGCGAGATCCGCGCCGCGGGCTTTACCGACGTGATCCCGCTTGTCGACCGCGCCAGCTGGCAGGGGCTGACGCTGACGCGGCGCGAAGGCAGCCACGGCCTTGGGGCCGTCGTCGAGCTGATGGGCTCGGTCATGGGCTTCACGCTTGAAGCTGCGGGCGAACCGTCGATCTACTGGGCCGGCGACACCGTGCTCTATCCGCCGGTGGCAAGCGTGATCGCCGAGACGAAGCCCGACATCATCGTCACCCATTCCTGCGGTGCCCGCTGGGACGGCGACCTCATCGTCATGGATGCGCAGGAAACCGTTGCCGTCTGCGAAACATCCGGCGATGCCGTGGTCGTCGCCACGCATATGGAGGCGCTCGACCACGCCACGATCACCCGGCATGACCTGCGCGAAGCTGCTGATAACAGCGGGATTTCGGCGATGAAGCTGCGAATCCCGGCCGATGGTGATGTCCTGGTTCTTGAAGGGGCTGCGACATAATTTCGAGCGCGGGCGCCATCGCGAGTCATGCTGGCCCTCAGCGGAAAGGCGGCTCTCGCATTCGCAGACGGCTGCCGCCGTCTAACTCCGCTCTCGCGTCTGCATTTACAGTAACGCACTTACGTCTGCGATCGATTCGGACAATGCTGTAGCTCCACGGCCAATTGGCAGGAGGGCAGCATGAGGCGGTTGTTTTTTGCGGCGATGGCTCTGGCGGCGATGTCGTCGGCCGCCGCAGCACTTTCACCCGATGAACTCGCACGGCGGACGATCGAGCGTCGTGCGGTGGAGGCAGTGATCTGGGGCATGCCAGCGGTCAATTATGATCTGATGCTCCAGGAAATGCTCACCAAGACCAAGGGCAAGGTCAACGAGATCGTCTACTGGTCCCGTCCGCTCGATTGGCAAAATCAGACGCTGACGCCCAACCCGGATGCGATCTATCTGATGACCTTCACCGATACCCGTGATGTCGGGCCGGTGGTCATCGAGGTGCCCCCTGCCGAGGGTGGATCGATCAACGGCAACATTGTCGATGTGTGGCAGATGCCCCTGGAGGATGCCGGTCCGTCCGGCGCCGACCAGGGCGAGGGCGGAAAGTACCTCGTTCTGCCGCCGGGCTATGTCGGGACGATCCCCGAAGGCTACATACCACTGAAGTCGAATACCTATGGCGGTTATGCGCTGTTGCGGTCCAACCTCGCCAGCCACGCCGACGCTGATATCGAAAAGTCCGTGGCCTACGCCAAGAGGCTGAAGGTCTATCCGCTGTCCCAGGCGGCATCTCCGCCGGAGACGGTGTTTACCGATGCCAGGGACGTGCTGTTCGACAGTACCATCCGCTACGATGTCAGCTTCTTCCAGTCGCTCGATCGCATTGTCCAGAGCGAACCATGGCTGGCGCGGGACCGGGCGATGATCGATCAGCTGCGGTCTCTCGGCATCGAGAAGGGAAAGCCGTTCAGGCCGGAAGCCACGACCACCGAGGCGCTCGCGGTAGGAATAGAGGAGGCCCGCGAATGGCTCGAGTTGAAATACGATGCCGGCTTGAAACCCTTCTATGACAAAGGACGCTGGAATTTCCCGGCCGACCCGGAGCTCGTCAAGGCGGCGCAGGCGTCGTACGATGAGCCGGATGCCTATCCCGTCGATATTCGCGGCGTCACCTACAGCTATGCCTATGTCGGCATCAAGCGCCTGGGGGCGGGGCAGTTCTACCTTATTGCCATCAAGGACAAGGACGGCCAGGCTTTCGAGGGGTCGAAGACCTACCGGCTGACGGTACCGGCCAATGTCCCGGTCGAGCAATACTGGTCGCTGACCGCCTACGATCGCCAGACCCACGCGCTGATCCGCAATATGCCGCACGCCAGCCGTTCCTCGCAGGTCGCCGAACTGCAGAAGAATGCCGACGGCTCGGTCGATATCTACCTTGGTCCGAAAGCTCCTGATGGAAAAGAGTCGAATTGGATCCCGACCGATTCGCAGCGCGACTTCGAACTTATGTTCCGCCTCTACGCGCCGACAAAGGCCTTGTTCGAAAAGACGTGGGTGCTGCCGGACGTCGAGCCGGTACGCGAATGATCCGGGATCGGTAACCGGGGCAGCCGTCATGTGGCTGCGCGTCGTGTGCCCCTTGCGGTGGAGAACTCGCGCGTCGCACCACACGCCGCGATAGGTGGCGACCGGCTGCACTGCGGCCGGTCACCTTGCCTCGGTATTGATCGTGGCCTCAGTACTGGTCGCAGCGGCGCACCCATTCCATCGGGTAATTCAAGCTGTCCTCGTCGCGGCCCTTGGGTACGAGGTCGAGGAAATGGTAGGCGCCGTTCAGCATCTCGACGCCGCGCGAGTAGCAGGAATAGGTGTGGAACAGCTCGTTCCTGTCGTCCCTGTAGAATACGCTGATGCCCACCTGTTCCGACACGGTGCTCGGCTGGATCTTGTAGTTGTAGTAGGCCTCGCCCTTGGCGAGCTGTTCGGGCGTCCGGGATGCCTGATAGTCGAAGTTGAAGTCGCTGCCGAAGGATGACACCCATGGGAAGCTCCAGCCCAGCCGCTTCCTGTAAGCCTCGATCTGGGTGAGCGGTGCGCGCGATACGGCGGTGAAGGTCACGTCGCGATGGTTGAGATGAACCGGGATGCCGTTGAAATTGTCGGCCCAGAACGAGCAGTGCTTGCAGCCTTCCTGCCAGTCGGGACCAAGCATGAAGTGGTAGACGATCAGCTGCGAGCGGCCGTCGAAGAGATCGGTGAGCGACAGGGCGCCGTTCGGCCCGTCGAACTGGTAGGATTTTTCCACGCGCTCCCAGGGCATTTCCATGCGGCGGCGCGTCAGCGCCTCCCGTTGACGGGAGAATTCCTTTTCGGCGGCAAGCAGGTCCAGGCGCGCCTTCAGCCACGCCTCGGGTGAAACGATTTCGTTCTGCATCGTGGTCTCCTTGGTGTTGAGATGTTTGTCTGGTGGCAACGATCGGGGCTCACGGCCGATGGGTAGAGTTTCGCCGTCCGGAGAGCAGCCGCAGCCACGGCCCGGAATGGAAGGCGCTCATCAGCCCGTACATCGCCACCATTCCCGTCAGCGGGGACGCGGCTGAGGTCGTGCAGAGCATGTCCGGCTCGCCGATGCTCAGAACGCCGGTCAAAAGCGCCATGAACGCAAAGGTCGGACTGGCGAGGAGAGGGAGCCGATCGGCCGCGCCACGAGCTATCGCCCTTCGCGACCCTTCAATCGTTCCGGTTCTGTGCGTCGACATTTTCGGCTATCCATTTGTTCGGCGGTTGCGCAGGTCGTTGCGGGTCTGCGAATACAGTTAGCGTCCGAAGCTGAGAGTGCGGGAGTTACAAGTTTGACGGGATTGCGATGGACTCGCTGATCACGGCTGCGGCGCGGGCGCTGGCGGCGGGCGATCCGCTCGGCGCGCTGAAACGCGTCGCACTGCGCGACGACGCGCCGGCGCTGGCGCTGCGCGGGATCGCGATGGCGCAGCTCGGCGACTTCCCACGCGCAAAAGCCCTGCTGAAAAGTGCCGCGCGTGCATTCGGCCCAAGGGAAGCGGTGGCACGGGCGCGATGTGTCGTGGCTGACGCCGAGATTGCGCTGGTTTCACGCGACCTTGGCTGGCCGGAGAAGGCGCTTGAGACGGCGCGGGCTGTGCTCGAGGCCCATGGCGACCGCGTCAACGCCGCCCATGCGCGCAATCTCCAGGTCCGACGTCTCGTCCTGATCGGCCGCCTCGATGAAGCCGAGCAGGCGCTTGACGGCTTCGACCCGATGCCGCTGCCGCCCGCATCACGCGCCGCCAACGCTCTCATTGTCGCCGGCATCGCCGTCAGGCGCCTGCAGACGAAGACGGCGCGCGCTCAGCTGGCGCTGGCGCGCGAGGCGGCGCGTGAAGCCGGTATCCCGGCATTGACCGCCGAAGTCGACGGCGCCTTTTTAGCGCTCTCCAAGCCGGCTGCGCGCCTGATCGCCCGTGGCGAGGAGAGGGCGTTGCTGCTCGAAGAGGTCGCGGCGCTGCTGGCATCCGGCGCGCTGGTCATCGATGCATGCCGGCATGTCGTGCGGGCAGGTGATAGGTTAGCATCACTCTCGACGCGCCCGGTTCTCTTTGCGCTTGCCAGGACGCTGGCTGAAGCCTGGCCGGGGGATGCTTCGAGGAGCGCGCTTCTCGCCCGCGCCTTCCGGGCGAGGCACGCAGACGAATCGCACCGGGCGCGACTGCGCGTCGAAATCGGACGGCTTCGCGCTGAGCTACGGGATGTGGCCGAGGTAAGCGCGACAGCGCGCGGCTTTGTGCTGGTGCCGCGGCACGCTCGCGAGGTCGCCGTGCTGGCGCCGCCCGTCGAGGGACAGCACGGCGCGGTGCTTGCCTTGCTCGCTGATGGCGAGGCGTGGGCGAGTTCGGCGCTGGCGATTGCGCTTGGGGCGAGCCCGCGCACGGTGCAGCGGGCGCTTGACGCGCTTTGCGCGGCTGGCAAGGTGCAGCCGATCGGGCGGGGACGTGCACGCCGATGGATGACGCCGCCGGTGCCGGGTTTCCCGACAGTGTTGTTACTCCCCGGGCCGCTGCCGAGCGATTAGGATGAAACCATGAAAAAAGCCTCAGCCGAAATTCTCCGCGAATATGGTCCCTTTCCCGGTGCCGAGCAGGTGCATGGCGTGACGTTCGACGGCCATCACGTCTGGTTTGCCACCGGCGACAAATTGAATGCGCTCGACCCCGAGAGCGGTGAGACGGTGCGTTCCATCGATGTCGCCGCCCATGCGGGCACGGCCTTCGACGGGGAGCACCTGTTCCAGATCGCCGAGGATTGCATCCAGAAGATCGATCCGAAGACCGGCCGCGTACTTTCGACGATCCCGGCGCCGGGCAACGGTGGCGACTCCGGCCTTGCATGGGCGGAAGGTACGCTGTGGGTGGGCCAGCATCGGGGGCGAAAAATCCATCAGATCGATCCCGAGACGGGGGCCATCCTGCGCACGATCGAGTCAAACCGTGTCGTTACCGGCGTCACCTGGGTCGATGGCGACCTGTGGCACGGCACCTGGGAAGGCGACGACAGCGATGTCAGGCGCATCGATCCGCAAACGGGCGAGGTGCTGGAGCGGCTCGACATGCCGGCCGGCATGGGCGTGTCGGGGCTTGAGGCCGATGGCGGCGACCGTTTCTTCTGCGGCGGAGGCGCAAGCGGCAAGGTCAGAGCCATCCGCCGGCCGAAGCGGGCGGAGGCCGCCGACCGCAGCGCCAGAAGCAAATAATCCACGCTCTCTCTATGTCCCGCGCATCGTGAGGAATAGCAGAGCGCCTTGTCGCCTCGTCGCGGCGTCGCGTGCCTACGCTGACGCGACAAGGACGCCGTAACGTCTTGCATCAGTTGCCGAAGTCTCTTTTCAAATCGGTGCCGGCTCAACGAATTGTCAGGCCGGCTTCAGCGATGCAACGCTCACGCGCCGAACCTCTGGTCAAAGCGTGCAGGCGTACCTACCTACAATGCAGAGACGAAAATCGGCGCCCGCAAATCCGTCTCGTGGCCGCGACGTTCGTTTGCGCCAAGTAATAGGCGGCGCTTTGGAAGAGGCAAGAATGGCTAGGACGTTCCAGTCCTTCATTCACGGTGTTTGGGTCCTTGCCATCATCAGCGCGGCGACATCTGTAGGTATTGTCTATGGGTGGCAAAGCCACGGCTGGGTCGGGGCGAGCCTGTACGGGCTGATCGGTTACGGCAGCGGCGTTTTGTTCGCCTACTCGCCCTCGATGTTTTTCGATTTCCTGGAGTTGTTGGGATCCTGAGCGCGCGCTGAACGCGCTTGCCGACATCACGATCAAGGTATGGCGAAGATGCTGATCTCGTTGGTGATGCCGCGCAGCGTGACGTTGTGTGTCATCGGGTTGAGGCCGCGCTCGCTGAGCAGGTCGGCGGCGGCCGGATTGCGCAGCACCGTGCTGGTGGCGAAGATCTCCTGGGCGGTGGCGAGGTGCTGCACGCGCGAGGCGATGTTGACCGTCTGGCCGAAATAGTCCTGCCTCTCGTTGAGGCTGACGGCGATGCAGGGGCCTTCATGGATGCCGATCTTCAACAGCAGGTCCTCGCTGCTGCGCTCGTGATTGAGCTCGCGCATGGCGTCGCGCATCCGCATGGCCGCGGCGATCGCCCGATCGGGCGTCGGGAAGGTTGCCATGACGGCGTCGCCGATCGTCTTGACCACGGCGCCGGCTTCGGCGGCAACGATCTCGTTGAGCACGGTGAAATGGGTCTTGACCAGATCGAAGGCGGCGAGATCACCGACACGCTCGTAAAGCTCGGTCGAGCCGCGAAGGTCCGTGAACAGGAATGTCATGCTGGTGATCTTCAGGCGCTGGTCTACGTCGATCGTATCGGTGCGGTAGATGTCGCGGAATGTCTGGTTGGACAGCAGCCGCTTGGCCGTCAGGAAAGGACGACGGCGCCCGAGCAGCGCATGCAGCGCTTCGCCGGCGACGCAGACCGTGGGCAGCGTGCGCACCTCCGCATGGTTCTCCACCTGGATCCGCAGCGGACCCGGCTGCATGCTGATGGTCTCGTTATGCCGATGGGTGCGATCGAACACCAGGGATAGGTTGCGCCTTTCCTTCGTCGGTTCTCCCGACACGTCGATGAACTGCGCTGCGTGTGTCACCGGCTCGAAGATGATGATGAACTCGGCCGGAAGCTGCAGCGCGATGACGGCCTTTTCGCCGGGCGGCAGTTCGAGAGTCTCGAGAATGAACTCCTCGGCCTTCGCCTCGTAATCGTCTTCAGGCAGGTCGACACCGGAGCCCCAGTAGACCTGGCGGAAATATTCGGCGGCTGGAAGCTCGTGCGGATTGTGGGCCTCGATATGGCGGACGCGCGGGCTGACGGTAAACGTCACCTCGATCATCTCGTCCAGCGTCGGCTCGTAGCCGGCTGCGCAAAGCGCGCAGGTATAGGCCTCGCTCTGCACGGTTTTCAGCGAGGTGTTGGCGTCGAGCACCCCGCCGCAGCCGGGGCAGAGCACATTCCAGGACAGTTCGAACAGACCAAGCCGCGAGGCGTGCAGGAAACCGGCGATCGTCTTTTCTTCGTCCAGCCCGTGCTCGGCGGCAAAGGCGAGCGCATTGATGCGGCCGAGCTTGCGGTCCGGCGCGTCGCGCACGTGCCGCTCGATGGCATCGGCGAAGGCGGGTGCCGCCGACTGGCGCAGGACGTCGAAGAGGGCCTGGGTTTCGCTCATGGTGGTATCTTATACTGAAATGGGCGCGCGGTCAGCGCCTTGTCTTGGCGGGCTGAGAAACTGAGCCGGCTCTTCGACCAGCCGACGGGAGCCGGCGCCGCGTCGACGCTTTTGCCAAGGTCAACTCTGCTCCAGGGTCGTCTCGTTGGCCCCATTGCGCTTGGCCTGAAGCATCTTATGCTAAGAGGGTGGTAGGCCGCGGGAGCGTTGAATGTCGGCACGGCCGTTCTCGAAGATTTCTGCGCCGCTCGGCGGGCTGCTCGCCGTGGTTGGGCTCGTGGCGGTCGCTGCACTCACGACGCCGGACATGACCGGACGAACCAGGCTCAATTTGGAGGTCCTGCTTGCTCTCATCTGGGCCATCTATGTCCTGCAACTGATCGTGACGCTGATCGCCGCGCGCGAGAGAGACTTTTGGGACAGGCTGCCGGCGATTGCTATCGATGTGCTTGCTGTCTTGGTTCCTTTCGCCGCGGTGCTGTTTGTCGGCACGCGCGATCAGACCCTCTACTGTGCCATCTGGCTGCTGAAGCCTCTGCGCGAATCGCCCTTCTTCCGGCTTATGGGCAGCGTCCTGAGCAAACAGGCACGTAACCTGATCGGCATCACCTCGATCTTCGGCATCGTTCTTTTTGGTGCGGCGCTCACGGCCTATCTCATCGAGCGCGACGTCCAGCCTAACACGTTCGGCAGCATCCCCCAGGCGATGTGGTGGGCGGTGGTGACGCTGTCGACCACCGGCTATGGAGACGAGATTCCGCAAAGCTTCGCCGGCCGCGTCCTTGCCGGGCTGGTCATGATGTGCGGCATCGGCATCTTTGCGCTCTGGGCCGGCATCCTCGCCACCGGCTTCTACGAAGAGGTCCGTCGCCGGGACTTCGTGCGCAATTGGCAGTTGGTGGCGACCGTGCCACTGTTTCAGAGGCTTGGCTCGTCGGCGCTCGTCGAGATCGTGCGGGCGCTGAGGCCTCGCGTCGTGCCGGCGGGCGCTGTCATATGCCGCAAGGGCGAGGCCGGCGACCAGATGTTCTTCATCGTCGAGGGACGCGTCAGTATCGCGACACCGAACCCGGTGGAGCTAGACGCTGGCAGCTTCTTCGGCGAGATGGCGCTGATTACGGGCGAGCCCCGCTCGGCGACCGTCAGCGCGGCGACCGAGGTCTCGCTGTTGTCGCTGTATTCGGAGGATTTCCAGATGCTGTCCAGCAGCAACCCGGAGATCGCGGACATCATCCGCAAGACTGCGCTCGAGCGGCGCGGAGCGACGCCGAAGGCTTGACGGCCCCGCAGGGCTATTGGGTCGTATGCGCAGACCTGAATGCAAGCGCGCCAAGCAGCATTTCACGGCTACCTCATTAACAGCCGGGAAAGTCTTTCTCCTCTAGCATGGCTTCGGGGACACTCTTTCTTATAGGCGATCAATGTCATTTTTCGGCGTTTCCGGAATGTACTATTCCGGTGAATCTCTTGCTGAGCACCGCATCGTGCTTGCCGAGGACTCCAATCTGTTTTCGTCGATGGTCTCGAAGCGGCTGAAAGAGCTGTTCGACATCGACGTCATCGTCTGCCGCGATTATGACGATCTGCAGTTTGCCGTCGAAAATGCGACATTCCCGGCGTCGCTGGCCATTTCCAACATCAACCTGCCCGGTGCCGAGAATGGCGAGGCGCTGAATTATCTCATCGAGATGAGCGTGCCGACCGTGGTCTTCACCGGCTCCTTCCAGGAAAGTACGCGCGAGAAGATCCTGGCCAAGGAGATCGTCGACTATGTCATCAAGGACAGCGTCTTTGCCGTCGACATGCTGGCGGAATCGGTTTGCCGGTTTCTCACCAACCACAAGCACCATGTGCTCATCGTCGACGACAGCCCGACGGCGCGCGCGCTGCTGACGACGCAGCTGAAACGCTACAATTTCCGCACCAGCACGGCAGAAAACGGTGCGACGGCGCTCGAAATCCTCAAGAACCATCCGGATATCGGCCTCGTCATCACCGACTACAACATGCCCGACATCGACGGCTTCGAGCTGACGCGGCGCATTCGCGGCACCTATGGGCCGCACCAGTTGCGCATCATCGGCGTCTCGTCCTCGACCAACCGGCTCTTGTCGGCACGCTTCCTCAAGGCCGGCGGCAACGATTTCGTCGTGCGCCCCTTCGTCAACGAAGAGTTCTATTGCCGCGTCAACCAGAACCTCGACACGCTGATCAAGATCAAGACCTTGAGCGAAAAGGTGAAAGTTCCGGCCTAAAGCATGTCGCGCAAAAGTGTGCTGCGGTTTTGCGATAACGACATGCGTAAAAACAAGAACTTGAAGCGCGGCAAGCGAATCTGAAAGATCGCGACGCGCTTTAACGCGCCTGCGAACTCCGCGAACCTGGCTGCCGGATGCGCCGTTTGTCGGCGCCTTGATCCCGCCCGCCACCTCCGTTTCGAGGCGGTGGCGCTCATCCGTCGGCTACACACGCCGGCGCATCTGCCGCTTTCCTGCGCTTGCGACCCCTAAAATTGCCGGGGTCGCGAGAAAAGCCCTCTTACGGTTGCCGCATTAACGAAATTGCAATCCGGACCGTCTTCAATCGGCCGCAACAAAAGTGGGGAGCCCGGTAACGCCTGGTCATGCCAAGACAAAATGTCTGGCGCGATCCGTGCCGGGTATAATTGTATATTGGGAGCCAGCGTCGCCCTTTTTGGGACAGCACGCCTGCGGCTCGAAATCGGGATTTGCAGGGACGTGAGATTGCGCCGCACGCCAGGTCGGATCAATTCTGTGCAGAAGCACAGCGACAAGCGCATGTTGCTGATCGAAGATTCCCGCATGTTTGCCACCGCGCTGAAATACGGCCTGGAAACGGTGCATGGTATTCGTGTCACCCATTGCGCCTCGCTGGAGGCGCTGCGCCAGGAAATGACCGCAGCGCCGGATAGCTTCTCGCTCGCCGTGCTCGACCTCAATCTTCCCGACGCGCCCAATTGTGAGGCGCTCGACTTCATCCTCGCCAACAACGTTCCGGCCGTCGTCTTCACCGCGGCCTTCAACGACAACACGCGCGACCAGATCCTCGGTCGCGGCGCGCTCGATTGTGTCATCAAGAACCAGCCGGAATCGATCAATCTCCTGATCGGCGCCGTGGACCGGGCCTTGACCAATGGCAAGACGACGGTGCTGCTTGCCGATTCCGACACGCCGTCGCGGGTCGAGCTTGCGGGCATCCTGCGCCGGCAGCGGATTTCGGTGTGCGAGGTCGCTTGCGCCGCCGATGCGCTGCTGGTGCTCGATTCCGGCGAGGCGATCGATATCGTCGTCACCGATCTTGATTTGTCCGACATGACTGGGGCAGCGCTGCTTGCCGAGGTGCGCCGGCGCCAGGGCGATGAGGCGCTGCCGGTGATCGCGCTTTCCGACAGCGGCGACCGCCGGATCGGAGCGCGGTTCCTTGAGGCCGGCGGGACGGACTTCATCCAGAAGCCATTCCTTGAGGCAGAGTTCAACGGTCGCATCGCCTATGCCGCCGGCATCCAGAAACGGTTGCAGACGCTGCAGCGACAGGCAGCGAGCGACTATCTCACCGATATCTACAATCGCCGCCATTTCTTCCTGACCGGCCCGCGCCTCGTCGAGCAGTGCCTGCGCCGCGGCGAGACCACGGCCATCGCCATTCTCGACATCGACCACTTCAAACGCCTCAACGACACCTATGGCCACGAGATCGGCGACGTCGTGTTGAAGCATGTGGCCAAGCGGTTGACGACGCTGGTCGGCGACGAACACCTGCTTGCCCGCCTCGGCGGCGAGGAGTTCGGCATCCTGTTCAACGGCTTCGACGTCCAGCGCGCCTTCACGTTCTGCGAGAAGCTGCGCATCGAGCTTGCGAGATCGCGCATCGTTGCGGATGACGAGGAACTGTCGATTACAGTGTCGATCGGTCTTGCGACCATCGAGGCGCCGGAGTCCTTCGAGAACTACCTGCATGCGGCCGACCAGTTTCTCTACATGGCCAAGCACGCCGGGCGAAACCGGGTGATTTCGGAGCTCGCACTGCTCGACGCACTGGCGTCGTAGCGAGCCGCAATCCGCGACGCTGTCCGGCCAAGGACCTGTTCCTGCATGGTGGCGAGCTAGTGCCGCTAGCCGCGATGATTGCAATGAATCGCGAAGCATTGTCGGTTTCGGCATCGGCGAAACGTCTTCCAAGCAGCCGGACATGATCCGGGCCTGCGAAGAGGAGCCGCATATGACCAAAGTTGTCTCAAATCTCTGGTTCGAAAAGGACGCCCTCAGGGCCGTCGAACTCTACGTCTCGCTCGTGCCCAATTCGGCGATCGTCCGCACGACGGTGATGCCGGCGGATTCGCCGAGCGGGCCGGCGGGCAGCGTCAAGGTGATCGAGTTCACCCTGGGAAACCAGAACTTCACCGCGCTCGAAGCCGGACCGCTGGACCCGTTCAACCATTCCTTCTCGATCATGATCCAATGCGACAGTCAGGAGGAGATCGATCGCCTGTGGAATGCGCTGCTTGAAAACGGCGGGCAGGCCGAGCAATGCGGTTGGCTGCGGGACCGCTGGGGTCTTTGCTGGCAGATCGTGCCGAGAGCGCTCGGCGACATGGTTGCCCATACCGACCGCGAGCGCGCCCGGCGTGTGACCGAGGCCATGCTGGGCATGATCAAGCTCGATATCGCCGAACTGGAGCGCGCCTTCCACGCCCGGACCTGAGCCAGATCCGGCTGAACAGGTGCGCTCATGGACAAGGGTTGACGGTGTGGCCTGCGCTATTTCCGCGCCTGCGGGTAGATCGTCTCGCCGCGCTTCAGCATCTCGACGAAGGTCTCGATCTTTTTCCGGCGGCCGGCCTCGGTCTTCATATTGTGCGTGCGGAAGGCAAGCGCGAAGCGGTTCTGCGCGCTGAGTTTTGCCAGCATTTCTCGCGCCTGCGGCTCGGCGTCGATCGCTGCCTGCAGGTCGTCGGGGATCTTCATTTCCTTGCCGCTGCCATAGGCGCGATCCCAGCGGCCGTCGGCCTTGGCCTTGTCGACCTCTTTCAGCCCATACGGGGTCATCCGGCCTTCGGCGATCAGCCGGGCCACATTGTCGACGTTGATCTGGCTCCAGATGCTTTTCTTGCCGCGCGGGGTGTAGCGCTGCATGTAACTCTGGTCGTCGTGGCTCTTGCGCACGCCATCGATCCAGCCCCAGCACAGGATCACGTCGATCGCCTCCTTCGGCGTGATCGATTTGAGGCCGGAGCTTACCTTGTGGATCTTGATCCAGACCTCGGTTTCGCCGGCATGGTTGGCGCCGAGCCAGACATAGAAACGCTCTTTGTCTTCGAACTCGTGGACCTTGCTCGGATCGATGATCACGGGTGCCATGGGGTGAAATGCTCCTGATGTTCAAGCGGCGGAGGCGTGCCAGCACGTTCCGGCTGCGGCGCGGCCACGCGTTCTCCTTTTCCGTTCAAGCGAAAAATGCGGATCGACGCAAGCGCGAACGTGGGTGGAGCGGGTTCCAGAATGGCGGGAAATGAGGGGCGACAAAGCGGGCCAGGTGGTCTGTGGTATCGCTGCGGCGGCAAGCGCAACCGCAAATTGGGCGGACGGTTCCATCTGAAATTCGGACCGATACCGTCTTCAACGAGGTTTGCACCCCGTTCTCCTCATCCTCGCCCCTGTGGCAGGGATCCAGCGACCCGACGTCTGTCGGGTTAGGGGGCATTTCAGCCCAAGGACTTGGGCTGGCTGGATTCCTGTGACAGGCACAGGAATGAGGGAAGTTTTGGCGGCTGGCGGGCTCACATCGCCGGATAGGTTAAGAAGGGACGGCCTGTTGCCAACAAAAAGGGCGGATGACCCGCACTTTTTGTGTGTTCGCACCAGTTCCTATCGCGCCATCTGCAGCGTCAGCTTGCGGTCGGCGCGCTCCTGCTGCGGCGAGCGGTTGTAGAGTTCGCGATAACACTTGGAGAAGTGCGACGCCGAGACGAAGCCGCAGGCGACGGCGACTTCGACGACCGGCATCGACGACTGGATGAGGAGGTGTCGAGCGCGGTCGAGCCGGATCTCCAGATAGTAGCGGGCAGGGGACCGCCCCATCTCCTGGCGGAATAGTCGCTCGATCTGCCGGCGCGACAGGTCGGCGCCCTCGGCGATCTCCAGGAGCGACAGCGGTTCGGCAAGATTGCCTTCCATCAGCTCGATGATCGACAGCACCTTGGCGTTCTGGACGCCGAGACGGGCGCGCAGCGGCAGCCGCTGGCGGTCGTGAGGGCCGCGCACGCGGTCGGTCAGCGCCTGTTCGCAGACGCGGTTGACGAGGTTCTCGCCAAAATCCTGGTCGATCAGGTTCAGCATCATGTCGAGCGAGGCGGTGCCGCCGGCGCAGGTGTAGATGTTGCTGTCGATCTCATAGAGGTCGGCATAGACGTCGACCTGCGGGAAGTTCTCGGAGAAGCCGGGCAGGTTTTCCCAGTGGATGGCGCAGCGCTTGCCCGTCAACAGGCCGGCCGAGGCCAGCACATGGGCGCCCGTACAGAGGCTGCCGACGGCGACGCCGCGGTTGTAGACTTCGCGCAGCCAGGCATTGACCGACTTGTTGTTGAAATCCTCGACATAGATGCCGGAACAGACCAGCACCATCGACGGACGGTTTTCCCCGCCCAGGAACTTGCGTTCGTCGGCGAGAGACGAGTTGACCTCAAGCGCGATGCCGCTTGAGGAGAGAACCTTTTCGCCGTCGGTCGATGTGAGGCGCCATGTATAGGCCTCGTAGCCGAGCATGCGGTTGGCGATGCGGAGCGTTTCGATGGCGGCCGAAAACGGCAGCATGGAAAAGTTCGGTACCAGGAAGAAGACGAGAGAACGCTTTTTGGTCAAGGGCTTGTTCATGAGGCTTCCCGTGCTTGGCGATGCCGTATATTCGTCGCTTGGAAGATACCATCCGGCTTGTCTGTTTGCGACATTGACATGGAAAGCAGCGACCGCAAAGACATTTCGCATTGCGACATGGGGCGGGAAAGCCGCTGTCGAGCCGGCTTTGCGGCTTTTGTAAGGAATGCGACAGATTTACCGGCGTCGTTGACGTAATCTGACAAGAAACGCCAGAGATGCGCAATTTTCAGAAAGAACGCCTTTGGGTTGTGTTTGCCGATTGCGACGCGCCGGCGGTGAAAGGGCCAGGTGTCGGTATCGGACAAGTTCGCGCAAGGGCCGGTTTGGGGCGTTTCGACGCCCGACGGCATCTGGCGAAACCACAAAAGAAGAAAGGCATCGCCTTCTCGACGATGCCCTTCAGCGGTTCGCGCTCGGGGTCTTGGGTCCCCGAGAACAGGTCAGGCGGTCATTCATTGTTCGGTCTTGTGCACCGCGTCGTCGACGGATGGGAAGCCGATGTCCTTCATCGTGTCGTAGGACAGGTTTTCAAGTGCGCGCTCGTTGGCATAGCGCTTCCAGGCAGCCCAGGCGCGTGCACGCAGATTGAAGAGACCCGGGATGGACGAGAGGGAGGGTGCCCGCTCCGAGGTCTGTGATAGATGGATAGTAGACATTTCATGGCTCCTTCTGAGTGCCTCAGAGGTCGCGACCACGATCTATATATGTCGCAACCCTAATCATCATTCAAACGAATATGTTTGATGTTTTCCATCAAACATGGTGATCAATCAGCGTCTCGGCGAAGATGAGGTCGTTGCGGACCCGCTTGGGTAGTTTCGCCAATTCGCGGTGGGCTTCCACCCGATTCCGGGCGATGCGTTTTGCCTGTCGTTTTCGTGCAATGCCGTCGATCAGCGTTTGCACGCGGGAGAGGAACGACAGGACGAGATCGCCGTCGGCATTGACCTGTCTCACAGGCAGGGCCTTTGCCATTTGCACGGCATGATCCGGAGTGCGGTTCATCTTGGGCTTCACCTTGCTCACGTGCCGGATGTCCTGCGGGGCAGAGAAGGCCATTGTTGTCGCGGACATGACTGGTTTCCTTCCTTTGGCGTCCTTGCAACTTGACTATCGGTCTTTGCTGATGTTCAATCAAACGAAATGAAGTGAACCATTCTGTCAGTTTTATTGAACACGGATGCCGCCATGAACATGATGCTGCGCCATGCGCTTCCGCTCCTGGAAATGGATGTGTTGAAAACCTTCGTCGCCATCGCCGAAACGGGCAACTTCACCACCGCGGCCGAAACGGTCTATCGCACGCCGTCGGCGGTCTCGATGCAGATCAAGAAGCTGGAAGAGCAGCTCGGCTGCACGCTGTTCCTGCGCGATGCGCGTTCGGTGTCGCTGACGCCCAAGGGCGAGATGCTCTTGGGCTTTGCTCGCCGCCTGCTGGCGCTCAACAACGAGACGGTGTCTCGCTTCCTGCTGCCCGACATGAACGGCGTCGTGCGTGTCGGCGCGCCCGAGGATGTCGGCGAGCGCATTCTGCCGGAAGTGTTGAAGCGCTTTGCCGAATCCTATCCGAACGTCACGGTCGACGTCTCGATCGGCATGAGCGGCGCCATGCGCAAGCGCGTCGACGAGCACCGTCTCGACATCGCGATCTTCAACAGCCTGACCGACGTCGCGCCGAAGAACGGCGAGATCCTGATGCAGGAGAAGCTGGTCTGGGCCGGCGTCAAATGCGGCAATGCGCATCTTAAGGATCCGCTGCCGGTGTCGATGTGGGAGGACGGTTGCGTCTGGCGGGCCGATGCGGTGGAAAAGCTGTCGCGCGCCGGCCGCCGGTTCCGCATTGCCTTTCTCAGCGCCTATACCACGGGCCAGCGTGCCGCCGTGCTCGCGGGCCTCGCGATTGCCCCGCTGCCGCGCTACCTCGTCCAGGGTGAGATGGTGCAGCTCGGCGAGCGTGACGGCCTACCGGATCTCGGCCATTACGACATCGGCTTGCAGGTGATCGACGATGCGCCGGCGCCGGTGCTGGCTGTCGCAGATCATGTTCGCGACGCATTCGCGGAACTGAGGATCCAGTCGGGAGAGGCGCGGCTTGCAACAGCGGTTGCCTGACAAACCGGCCGAAAGCGACCCGATCGTCATGCGTTGATCTCGGCGCAAGGGGAAGGCGTGCCATGGCGCGAGATGACCAGTCGCGACGCATTTTGGATCCGATCGATCGCCTCTCGGAGATCATTTTCGGGCTGCTGATGGCGCTGTCCTTCACCGGTACGATGAGTGCGGCCGTCGGTGGCGGCGAGAAAGTGAATGCGGTGCTTGTCGCCGCTTTCGGCTGCAATCTGGCCTGGGGCATCGTCGATGGCGTCATGCATGTGGTAACGACCGCGGTCGAGCGGGTGCGACGTCGCGGCCTGGTCGACGCTCTGCAGCGCGAACCTCTCGATCGCGCCCGCCAGATCTTTCTCGACAACCTCCCTGATGATATCAGGTTGGTGTCAGCGCAAAGCGAAATCGAGGCGCTGCTTCTGCGCGTACGGGCCTTGCCGTCCAACGGTCAGCATTCCGTGGTCACAGGCGGAGACCTCAAGGCCGCGCTTGCCATCTTCGCGCTCGTCGTCATCTCGACGCTGCCGCCGAGCATTCCCTTCCTGTTCATCGAGCAGATCGACGTCGCCATGCGCGTTTCGAACGCCATCGCGCTCATCATGCTTTTTATCGTCGGAGCACGGCTCGGCAGCTATATGGGGCGAAGCCCCTGGCCGATGGCCTTCGCCATGGCAGCGATCGGTGCCGTACTTGTCGCAGTGACGATCGCGCTTGGTGGGTAGAGGGCGCAGCACGTTCGGTCCGATGGTGAAGCGCGCCGACCCGCTGCTGATATTTTGAATCACGTTCGCAGCTTATCGCCATGAAACAGCATGACTTTGTGCCGTTCCATTGTGCCAATCCCGCTGTCTTGCCGCCGGGCTCAAGCGGTGCTTGCCCTTCCATAAGCGTAGGCTTATAATAAGTAATGACTTATGAAGGCAGAGTGCTTGCGGCGTTGGCAGACCCGACGCGGCGCCAGATTTTCGAGAGGCTGGGTACCGGTCGTTGCTCGGTTGCCGATCTCGCACGGTCGTTGCCGGTGTCGCAGCCGGCAATATCGCAGCACCTGAAAGTGTTGAAAGAGGCGGGCCTTGTTCACGACACGCCTTCAGGCACGCGCCGTATCTATTCGATCGACCCCGCTGGCCTTGGTCCGCTGCGGCAATGGCTCGATCGCTTCTGGGGTGATCAACTCGCCGCCTTCAAGGCAGTGGCGGACCGCGACGAAGCCATCTGACATATCGGCATGGTTTGTGGTGCGGTCCATGAGGCAAACGGGAGTTTGTGAAATGCATCACATCGAGCCTGCCCCTGTGCGCAAAACCGTGACAGTCCGCGCGACGCCGGAGCGCGCCTTCGACATCTTCGTCGCCGGCATGGGCGAATGGTGGCTGAAGAGCCATAGCCTGACGGCAAGCGGACAGAGGACCGTCGTGGTCGAGCCGTTTGCGGGCGGCCGCTGGTACGAAATCGGCAATGGCGGCGAGGAGAAGGAATGGGGGCGGGTGCTTGCCTGCGAGCGGCCGAGGCGCATCCTCCTTGCCTGGCAACTGAATGCCGACTGGGTGTTCGATCCGGAGTTTGAGACCGCGGTGGAGGTCATCTTCGAGCCCGCAGTCGATGGCGGCACCACCGTACTGCTCGAACATCGCGATCTCGCCAATTATGGTGCGAAGGCGAATGAAGCCCGCGTGGCGCTTGATTCAGAAGATGGATGGACGGGACTGCTGGGGGCATTTGCGGCGAGGGCCGCGTGAGATTCTAAGCGTCACCGCCTTTCTCGAACGCGCTCCCTGGTGCGTTGTTGCAGCCCTCATCCGCTTGCCGGCACCTTCCCCCGCAGGCGGGGGGAGGGATGCTTGGCACTGTCACCGCCCTCACTTGCCGTTGGGCCAAAACATTTGACTATGCAGTGACTTGAACGCAAGCATGCCATGACGTTCAACCGAAGCAACGCGCGATCAATTATGCAGGTATCAACGCCATTGGAGGCTTTTCCCGAATTGGGATCAGTCGCAAACCCCGTAGTGTTCTATGACGGCATTGACGCCCTGGTTTGCTACGAGACCTCGCCCCCGGTTGGCGGTGGCAACGTGGTCCTGAGGTTCGGTGACGTTATCGATTTCCGAGTCACGCCGATGAATGTCGATGGCCTGCCAGGATGCAGATACCCGGTCCTTCCGTGGGCGTTCAATGAAGTCTCTGGTGGCGAGGAAACAGCCCGGTGGGAAGTCCTCAGTCCACGATTTTGGATCATATCCTTCCACGACGTCACGATCGACGTTCTGTTCGAGACGGTCTCCCTCGTGGTTCATGACGAACGCGGCGGGCCGCTGCGCAGGACGCTGATGGACGTCATACGTTGATGCGCTGAAGACCATTCTAAAGGGCGCAGTGTGTCCGCTTGCTTCTTTTCGGCCCTACTCCCGGCTACGCCTCCGCCGTCTGCCGCCGCCCTCGCCATCATCTGCCGCCACCTTGCGCTCCGGCAGGGTGACGACTGCAGACAGTTTCGGGAAGGCGTCGACCTTGTTCGGCATTGCCATCGCGTTGATGAAATGCTCCTGAAATTTTGATTCAAGAGCGGTCTCTATCTTCTCGATTTTGCTGACGGTTTGCTCGATCTCGCGACGGTGGCCGCGGTTCAGGAGCGCCATCAGCGCGCCGGTGCCGGCGGCGTTGCCGACGGCCTTCACCTCGTCGAGGTCGCAGTCCGGGATCAGGCCCAGCACCATGGCGTATTTCGGATCGATGAAGGAACCGAAGGCCCCGGCAAAGCGGATGGTGTCGACATGGTCGATATCCAGCTTTTCCATCAGCAGCTTGATGCCGGCATAGAGCGCCGCCTTGGCGAGCTGGATGGCGCGGATATCGTTCTGCGTCACGGTGATGCGCTGCTGGCCCTCGTGCAGCAGGTAGGAGAAGGTGCGGCCGTTCGGGATGATGCGCGGGCTTTTCGCCGCCATCGCGCCATCGACGACGCCATCCTGCGAGATGATGCCTGAGAGATACATCTCCGCGACGATTTCGATGATCGCCGAGCCGCAGATGCCGGTGACGCCAACGGCGGCGGCCGCCTCGGCAAAGCCGTCCTCATCAGACCATTTGTCGACGCCGATGACGCGGAACCGCGGCTCGAGCGTCTCGGGATCAATGCGCACGCGCTCGATCGCGCCCGGTGCGGCACGCTGGCCGGAGGAGATTTCAGCCCCTTCGAAGGCCGGGCCGGTGGGCGAGGAGGCGGCAACGACGCGATCCTTGTTGCCGAGCACGATCTCGGCATTGGTGCCGACATCGACGAGCAGCATCATCTTGTCCTGCCGGTAAGGGCCTTCCGACAGCGTGGCGCCGGCGGCATCGGCGCCGACATGGCCGGCGATGCAGGGCAGCATGTAGAGCCGGGCGCCGCGGTTGACGTCGATGTCGATCTCGTGCGCCCAATATTGCAGCGCGCCGGAGACAGCGAGCGCAAACGGCGCCTGGCCGAGCTCGGTCGGGTCGATGCCAAGGAACAGGTGGTGCATGATCGGGTTGCCGACGAAGACCATGTCGAGGATGTCGTGGCGGTCGACCTCACCTTCGGCGCAGACCTTGCCGATCAGGCCGTTGACCGCCTCGCGCACCGCCTTGGTCATCGCCTCGCGGCCATCGGGATTCATCATCACATAGGAGACGCGGCTCATCAGATCCTCGCCGAAGCGGATCTGCGGGTTCGAGGTGCCCGAGGAGCCGACGATACGGCCGGAGAGCAGCGAGACGAGATGCATGGCGATCGTCGTCGAGCCGATGTCGCAGGCAACGCCATAGGCCTCGTTCTTGAGGCCCGGCCACAGGCCGACGATGAAGGGGCGTGAACTGTCCATGTCGCGGTGGATGGCGGCGGTCACGGCCCAATTGCCCTTGCGCAGGATGCCCTGGACCTGCGGAATCAGGTGCGGCGCGATCAGCAGGTCCTTCCAGCCCCAGTCCTTCTCCAGCATCACCTTCAGCCGGTCGAGATCGCCGAGCGGCTTGTGCATGTCGGGCTCATCGACCTCGACATAGCAAAGCTGGATGGCGGCGTTGCGCTCGATCACCCGGTCGCTTGCGGCCTTGCGCACCACCTGGGCGTTGATGACGGTATCCTGCGGCACGTCGATGACGAGATCGCCGAGAATCTGGGCGGAACAGGAAAGCCGGCGACCGTCAGGCAGTTCGCGCACGGAGGCGTAGCGCTGTTCCTTCGGGCCAACAGGCGAAATATGGTCGTTGGAGGAGACGATCTTGTGCTTGGCGAAGTTGCCTTCCTGCACCTCGATCTGACAGCGCCCGCAGGTGGCGCGGCCGCCGCAAACACTTTCGACATAGACCCCGAGCGAGCGGGCGGCATCGAGAACCGGCGTGCCGACCGGGAAGCGGCCGCGCTTGCCCGATGGCATGAACAGAACGAGGGGATCCTTGTGCGCGGCTTCGGTCATGTTGGTCTCGATTTCGGAAGTGCCTTCGATGCGCATTCTGTTCTGTCTTTCCTAAAGCCTGCTTCTGCCCGATGGACCGAGGCATGGGTAAACGTCTTCAGACTGCACCGGAATGCTGCCTGATAGTTGTCAGATCCCGACATGGAAAGATCTGCGAGCATCATTTCGTCAGGGTTGCGCTCGCGGGGCGTATCCGTTCATGACGTCTTGCGCGACAGGCGCCGGGCATTGACGCGCACGCGCTTGCCGTAGGGTTTAAGGGCGGCGGCAGCGATCGCCGTTCCACCCAGGCCAAGCGATGCGCCGCCGCCGGTCATCAGCCGCACCGCATTATCGAAACCGGTGCGCCACAGCGCCATGTTCACGGCCATGGCACTTTCCGCGGTGGCCGCGATCTTCTCGGAGACCATGCGGCTAAGCTCGGTCGGATCCTGCGTTTTCCCGGTCAGTGCCGCCAGTTGCATTTCGTGCAGCCGCAGCGCCATGACGAAAGGGGCTTCGAACCAGAGCGTGAAAGTGTCGAGGTGAAGTCGGCGCGTTGTCATCGATGATCCCTACTCTTGTGCTGCGACAGCGACGGTCGGATGCTTGACTATGGAGCCGTGGTCAGTTTCGCAGCTGCTATTGCCCAGACAAACGCCGCCGCCAGTGTCGTCGAGCTACCCCAGAAACAGACGTTCATGACCCGTTCCTGGGAACCAAAGTTGATCCTCCTCGTGACAACCGCAACGAAAGTGACGGCAAGCACCGCGAGGTTTGCGAACAGGACCGGCAGGACTTAAAGCGCGTCGCGATCTCCAGGATTCGCTTGCTGCGCTTTAAGTTCTTGTTTTTGCCCATGTCGTTATCGCAAAACCGCTGCGCACTTTTGCGCGACATGCCTTAGGTCCTGAGCGCACCGTAGAGCCTTTTGAACTCGCCCGCATCCTCAAAGAGCGCATATCTGACAAGGAGAGCCAAAGGACAACCAGGGCAACTCATGACCTGGTTGTCCTTTCGATGTGCAGTACGGCGCCGAGCAAAAGCCTATTCGCTCGCCGCAGCTCCGCCGGTGCGCGCGGCGCGCCCGCCGCGACGACCGCCGGAGGCTGCCGGTGCTGCGGCCGCCGCCACGGCATGGCCGCCTTCTGCCGGCTTGTGGTCGCGGTAGGTCCTGATCCAGTTGGTGCAGTTGGCGTCGGTGCCGTTCAGAACGTTTGCAGCGCGAACGGCCTCCATCTCCTGCGGACGGCAGGGGTTCATGATCGCGGACGTCATACCGGCGCCGATGACCATGGGGATGAAGCCGGCATTGATGCCGTGGCGATGCGGCAGGCCGAAGGAGATGTTGGAGAGGCCGCAGGTGGTGTTGACCTTCAGCTCTTCGCGCAGACGGCGCAGAAGCGCAAACACCTGCCGGCCGGCGTCGCCCAGGGCGCCGATCGGCATGACCAGCGGATCGACGACGATGTCGTGTGGCTTGATGCCATGATCCATGGCGCGCTCGACGATCTTCTTGGCAACGGCGAAGCGCACGTCCGGATCCATCGAAATGCCGGTTTCGTCGTTGGAGATGGCGACAACCGGCACGTCGTATTTCTTGCAGAGCGGCAGGATCGCTTCCAGCTTTTCCTCTTCGCCGGTGACGGAATTGACGAGCGGCCGGCCCTTGGCGACCTTCAACGCCGCCTCGATTGCCGCCGACACGGAGCTGTCAATCGACAGCGGCACGTCGACAAGGCCCTGGACGATTTCCAGCGTCTTGACCAGCAACGGCGGTTCGGTCTCGTTCGGGTTGACGGCGGTGACGCCGGCGTTGACGTCGAGCATCGTCGCACCGGCGGCGACCTGCTCCAGCGCGTCCTTGATGACGGTGTCGAAATTGCCTTCGATCATTTCCGCGGCCAGCTTCTTGCGGCCGGTCGGATTGATGCGCTCGCCGATGACGCAGAAGGGCTGGTCGAAGCCGATGATGATTTCGCGGGTGGCGGAAGCGACGATGGTACGGGTCATGTAAGATCCTTTGATCCTGTGGCGTCGGGTTTCGTTATCTCAACCGTTAAGCGATGGAGGCGGCCGGACGGGCCGGCACCGGTTTTGTCTGCGATTGCCTCAGTGGGGATGGTGGGCCGCGGCCTCGGCCATCTCCTGCTGGTTTTCTTCCTTGCCTTCGCGAATGTGCTCCATGCGGGAGGCGACAAGCGCATCGGTCGGCAGCGTTTCGTGTTTCCAGGGCTTGCGACCCTTCAACACGCCCGATTCATGCACGATCTCTGCGACATATTCTTCCTGGCGATAGGCCATGACGTGGACGCCGGAGACGCCTTCGATCTCCTTGACCTCGTTGATGATGTCGATGCAGAGCTGCTTACCTTCCTTTTTCTGATCCTGCGCACCTTCCAGCCGCGTGATGATGCTGTCGGGAATGTGGATGCCCGGCACGTTGGAGCGGATCCAGCGGGCGGTTTTCGCCGACGCCATCGGTCCGACGCCGACGAGGATGAAGCATTTTTCGTGCAGGCCGAGATCGCGCACCTTCTTCATGTATTCGCGGAACATCGGCACGTCGAAGCAGTACTGGCTCTGGACGAACTGCGCGCCGGCCTCGATCTTCTTGGCCAGCCGATAGGGGCGGAAGTCGTAGGGAGGCGCAAAGGGGTTGATGGCGGCGCCGAGAAACACCTGTGGCGGCGTCGTCAGCTTGCGGCCGGAGAGGAACTTGGAATTGTCGCGCATGATGCGCACGGTCTCGAGCAGCGACATGCAGTCGAGGTCGAACACCGGCTTGGCGCCCGGCTGGTCGCCGGCCTGCACGCCGTCGCCGGTCAGGCACATGACGTTCTGCACGCCCATGGCGGACGCGCCAAGCACGTCGCCCTGGATGGCGATGCGGTTCTTGTCGCGGCAGGCGATCTGCATGATCGGGGCATAGCCCATGCGCGTCAGCAGTGCGCAGATGCCGACAGATGACATGTGGCAGTTGGCGCCGGAGGCATCGACCGCATTGATGCCGTCGACCCAGCCATCGAAGATTGCGGCGCGCTCGTAGACGTCCTGCGGGTTGGCGCTGTCGGGCGGGTTGAGTTCGGCGGTGACGGCAAATTCGCCGCGACGCAAAACGCGCTCGAGCCGTCCGCGCGAGGAGTGGCCGGGCAGAGGATCGAGCGGCGCGCCGGGGTCGTATGGATTGTAATCGGGGCTCATGCCTGGTTCTCTTTTGCCTGGGCTTCGCGGCGGGCGGCGGCTTCCGCCGTCACCCGCAGCCACGACGAGGTCTCGCGCAGCGACTGGTTGACCGGCTTCTGCACGTTCATGATCGCATCGCCCTTCGTCATGTTCTGCGAACCTTTCCACGCCTGCACCCAGACGCAGGGCATATCCGGCTCGACCTCGCAATTGCCGTTGGCCCTGACGCCGCCGCAGGGGCCGTTGCGCAGCTGCTTCGGACAGTTCATCGGGCAGGACATGCCGGTCGACGACAGCGCGCACTGGCCGCACATGCGACAGTCGAAAAGAAAGCCTTTGACGTGGCGTTCGACGAAGGTCACCGGCCGCTCGACGCGGCCGTAGCCAATTGCGTTCCACAGCGGGTGCAACAGCAGGAAGAGATCGGCAAAGCGGTTGTAGAACCATTCGAGGAAGCGCGAATGGCGCACGGCCCAGAGGCGGACGGTATATTTGTGGCGCGAGCGGCGGCTCGGCGAAACGCCGGCGGGGGTATAGGCGCCGGTCGCGGCCTTGGCGGCAGGCGCGGCATTGCCCTTGACGATCTTCGCCTCCGCTGCACCTGCGAGCTTCGGCTCAGCCATTGTCGCGGCCTCCTGCTTTGACGAGGGCAACCAGGCGCTCGCGGTCATAGGCGGCTTCGAGCTCGGCGGCCGCACGGTCTGCTTCCGCTTCCAGTTCGTCGGAGACGGGTTCTGGCTCGGCCTTGCGCCATTCGGCGAGATAATCGTCGGTTTCGGCAGCGCCGGTGCGCATGGCGCACATGTCGATCGCCTCGGTGAAGCGCAGCGAAAGCTCGCGCTTGGCGGTCGTGCGGCCCTTCTTGATGATGACCTGGGCCGGGATGTCGCGCCAGTAGACGATTATGCGATCTGCCATCGGGTGTCGTTCTCCTCTTCCTGCGACAATGCTTATGTCCGGGCGCTGTGGCTCACCTCGCCACGACGTTGGATGTGTCCAAAAACGACGCCGGCGCAGAACGTCGAAGACCCCCGGCACTCTACGCGTTGCCGCAATGCGGGCAAGTCCACACTTCGGGATATCCATCGGTTGAGGAGTGTCAGAAATTTCAGGGCCTTAGGGCCTTCTGACGGCCACAGGCGGCGTGTCCTCATCGGCGAATCTGCGCCCGGTTTTCCTACCAGATGCCGCGCCGAATTCCATTCCAGAGCCATGTCCAGATCGGCGGGTGGTACCACTGTTGCGACGGGCCTGCGACATCGAGCGGTTGCAGCTTGCCCTTGAGGGCATCGTCGACGGCGGCAATGGCGATGCCGGTGGAGGCCGCCGTCTGCAGCAGCGGATAGGTATGCATCGTATCGCGGCGGTCGGGCGTCTGGCGCGACTGGTAGAGAATGCCGCCGGTATCGACGCCTTCGTCGACGAGATGCACGGTCGCGCCGAAATTGATGACATCGTCGTTGACCTGCGCCCAGTAGCCGCCCATCAGCCCGCGATAGCCCGGATTGATGCCGGCATGGAAGTTGACGACCGGGCAGGGGATCTGCGCCAGGGTATGGGCCTTCAACAGGCGGCAACTGATGAGAAAGACGACTTTTGGCGCGAGCTGCCGGATCTGCGACACAGCCTCAGCGTCGTTCACGGACGTGATCTGGCAAACCGGTACGCTCGGATCCGGCGCGCCCGATACACCGTAGTGCCTAAGGATGCCTTCCGCTCTCTTCCGGGTAAAGCGCTTGCCGAAGCGCGAGGCGATCATTGTCGCCAATTGCCCGATCGCTGTCGGCCACCCGAGCTTTCGCGCCCGCCGGCGCAGGAAGAGGCTCTTGGATTCCGGCTGCTCCTGGAGAACGACGATATCGTCAAAGCGTGCGGCGAGCGCATTGATCATGATCCAGGGATTTTCTCCGCCCGCCGTCACCACGACGACGCGGCTCGGCTGCCTGGCCGCGGTGTTGGTCTCATTGTCTGCGTCCGCCATGCCGGCCCCTGAAGCGTTGGTCGCAACAGATATGGCGGCTGGCGCGTTACCGGCGACTTAATGGCGGGTATTTGGGAAGCAGATGCCAGAAGTGGCATCGGGAGACGGTTTGGCCGAGGCTGGGGCATCGGACCCCGAGCGCGTCGCGACGAGCGTGTTCGTTCGATGGTGGCAGATAAGGCGCCGGCTTGTCCGGTCTAACGGAAGTCCGCGGCGGTCAGGACATAGATCGTCTTGCGACCGTGGGCATATGCTGCCTTTGCGACTTCGTAGATCTTGTTGCGTGCAGCGTCGAATGCCAGAAGGCAGGCCGCTTCTGTCGTCCGGGTCGGCGCGCCACGCGAGAGCGCCTCCGCCTCGACATAGAAGGGCACTTCGAACATGCCATCGTGGCCAAGGAAGCGAACAGCGTTCCTGGTATCGTCGAAGCTTCGGCTTTGGTTGGGGAAGCTTAGTGGCATCGTGTGATCCTTTTTAGCGATAAGCCAGCTCGGCCAGCGGTCGGCCGGGCGGACGAGTGAGGATGGGCGTTTGGCTCCGTGCCGCGCCATCACAAGATCCGGCCGAAGAGGATCGTGGTGATGACCACAAAGACCGCGACCGAAAGAGCAATCCAGGCAAACCGCGATAGTCGAAGAGATAGATCTGAGCCGGTATGTGGTATTTCATGATCGCCTCCCGTGGCTGATCTGTTTGGCCGGTTTGGCATGGTCGTTATAGGATATGTGCCGTTCTGAAGGCTCGCTCGGCCAATGCCATCCCATCCTTGCCGGCACTGACAATCAATTCGAGATTGCCTTCATCCGTTACACGCTCATGGGTTTCGCGGCTGCTGCGGATGCGATACTGGAGCGCATTGTCGCGGATCGGCAGCGTCGCAACGATGCGATACGTTTCTCCAGATATTGACTCTCTCGTCAGCGCCCCCTTGGAGCGGACAAGTTGGCCAACATGGAAGCGGTGGATCGGTAACGTGTCGCGCGGGCCGCGGATGATGCGTTTCGTGAAAGATAGAGCGTTCATAGTGGTCTCAGTCCTCCTCAAGCGTTGGTAAGAGTAATTCGGCTGCAACAGCCGCTCCGCATTTCGCGCTGGCGTAGACGGATCAAATGCTCGTTGCGATGGGCCGGCGGCTCGAGATCTGTTTCGAGACGCGTTGGCCGCAAGCACTGACGCCGAGCCTGCCTGTCTGTCGAGAATTTAGGGGATTGGGGCGGTTCGAAGTTCTGATACCGCGAAAGCCACATCGGCCAAATCAACTTGCCACAGCATAGCGCGTCGATTGAGTTTCAATTGAGGCGGGTTGTGTATGCTGCCAGATCCGAGCTCATCCTGTTGGCGAACTGAGCTTTCCCTCGGTCTTTTCTACCTGAGCTGGGCGCCACATACCTTCTGCGGGATCAGGCGCTCAGCAGTGATTTCGTCAGGTCGCCATAGCCGGTGAAGCGGTATTCGTATTCGAGGCCGAGGTAATCGGCGGCTTCTTTGGCCTTTGCCTGCAGCGCTTCGTCTTCCTGCTGCGAGAGGTAGACGAGCTTGCGGTAATGGCCAAAATACATATCCCGGAGTTCCGGATGGCGCTTGAGGCCGAGCGGCTCGATGACGAAGGCCTCGAACTGGCGGGCGAGGAAGTCGGTGAGGAAAAAGGCGGTCAGATCGTCGTCCCAGCGGCTGGCAAAGGCATCGTTGCCGGCGAAGAAGGAATAGCAGTGCGGGCCGGGAATGCGCTCGACGCATTCTTCTTCGCAGAGCCGGTCGAGGTGGCCCCCGGTGCCGCAATCGGCATAGGCGACGAAGATGCGCTCGAAGCCGGCTGCACGTGCCTTGGCAATCGCCTCCTTGACCCCCGGCGTGATCTTTTCCGGCGTGTTGTGCCAGATGGCGGGCAGACAGGAGAGGTCGACATGGTCGAGCCTGTTGGCCTGGCAGATGGCCAGAATTTCGCGCGCGATTGCGCCGCAACCGATGACGTGAACTTTTTCCGGTTGTGCGCGTTCTATTGTGCGCGATACGTTTTCCATCTCGATTCCACCCAGTGATCAACGTGAAGGAAGCTGGCCATGAAAACACAAACTGTTGCGACCGTCGGAGCCGTGCTCATCGCGCTTACGACGTTGAGCGCCTGCGGCAACACAATCCGCGGCATCGGTCAGGATACCGCAAACACCGTCAACGCGACACAGTCGGCCGGCAAGAAGGTGGCCAACGCCGCCAACTGAGCCGTGACCTGAAGCGCCGCGCGTCGAATTCGGCTGTGCCAGAGACGCTTTGATCCCCTGGTGTCCAGCCTGGTGTTCCGCGGCGGTCGCGACGTGGAACATCAGCAGACGCCGCGGTTGCGCAGCCCTCCGTTTTCATGCCAGCAAATGAAAAGCCGGCCGCAAGCGTCATTGCTGCGGCCGGCTTTCGTGTTCGTGAAGCGGGCTCAGCCGGCAGCGAGCAGGTTGTGCTTGCGCTTCATGAAGTCCTTGGCGGTTTCGACCGCGACTGCCGCGTCGCGGCAATAGGCGTCGGCGCCGACGGCCTTGCCGAATTCCTCGTTGAGCGGCGCGCCGCCGACGAGCACGACATAGTCGTCACGCAGTCCCTTTTCCTTCAGCGTGTCGATGACGACCTTCATGTAGGGCATGGTGGTGGTCAAAAGCGCCGACATGCCGAGGATGTCGGGCTGCTCGCGCTCGATCGCTTCCAGGTAGTTTTCGACCGGGTTGTTGATGCCGAGGTCGACGACATCGAAGCCGGCGCCTTCCATCATCATGCCGACGAGGTTCTTGCCGATGTCGTGAATGTCGCCCTTGACGGTGCCGATCACCATCTTGCCGAGCTTCGGCGCGCCGGTTTCGACGAGCAGCGGCCGCAGGATGAACATGCCTGCCTTCATCGCATTGGCCGACAGCAGAACTTCCGGCACGAACAGGATGCCGTCGCGGAAATCGACGCCGACGATCCGCATGCCTTCGACCAGTGCCTGGGTCAGGACGTCGTAGGGCGTCCAGCCACGCTTGAGCAGGATGTTGGTTCCGTCCTCGATCTCCTCCTTGAGGCCGTCATAGAGGTCGTCATGCATCTGCTGCACAAGTTCCTCGTCGGAAAGGTCCTCGAGAATGATTTCATCGTCTGCCATAGTAGGGTTCCTCGGTTCCTGGCACGGCCGGGCTAAAATCCGGACACGTTCAACAATCAATAGCGGTCGACGCGTAAAAATCTGTTTTCGAAAGCGACGTCGCATATGACAAAAAGCGACGGCAGGGCACCTTCTTTCGAGGCCTGTATATTCTTAACAAAAACAATATATTCGCGCCATGCGGTTTTTGGCCGGCGATGACGCAGGTCGCAGTGTTCGAGTTGCGCCACTTGTTGGCGCATTGAGACCCGTACAGTCCCTGCGGCTTGGTAGCATTAGGGCCAAATGGTGCTTGAAGGCGCACGAAATGCGCGGGAGAGGAATGAGTAAATGAGCGACGTGACAGAACAGGACGCGGTTGAGGGTGGCGGTCGCCGCTCGCGTGGCGAGGGACGGGGAGCAGCGGCGCGGCGTGCCTCGCGCACCGGCGGCGGCCCGGGGCCGTCTCTGCCCTATATCCAGCGCAAGATTCGCGAATACGAGGTTCTCGACGAGGAGGGTCTTGAGCTCATCGAGCGCAATGCCGATACGATCCTCGAGGAAATCGGCATCGAATTCCGCGACGACGCCGAAGCACTCGAACTGTGGAAACAGGCTGGTGCCGACGTGCGCGGCCAGCGCGTTCACTTTCCCAAGGGTCTTTGCCGCGAGCTTCTGAAAACGGCGCCGTCCGAATTTACCTGGCACGCCCGCAATCCCGCGCGCAGCGCCCAGGTCGGCGGCAAGGCGACGATCTTCGCACCGGTCTATGGCCCGCCCTTCGTGCGCGATCTCGAGGGTAACCGCCGTTACGCGACCATCGAGGATTTCCGCAACTTCGTGAAGCTCGCCTATATGGCGCCGTCGATGCATTCGTCCGGCGGCACGGTCTGCGAGCCGGTGGACATTCCGGTGAACAAGCGTCACCTCGACATGGTCTACAGCCACATCAAATATTCCGACAAGCCGTTCATGGGCTCGGTCACGGCACCCGAGCGCGCCGAAGACACGATCGCCATGGCGAAACTCGTTTTCGGCGACGAGTTCGTCGAGAACAATTGCGTCACGCTCAACCTGATCAACGCCAACTCGCCGATGGTCTTCGACGAGACCATGGTGGGCGCACTCAAGGTTTATGCCCGCCACAACCAGGCCTGTGTGCTTTCGCCGTTCATCCTGTCGGGCGCCATGAGCCCGGTCACTGTTGCCGGCACGCTGACGCAGATTCTCGCCGAAGTGCTGGCCGGTGCCTCGTTCACCCAGCTGATCCGCAAGGGCGCGCCGGTGCTGTTCGGCACCTTTGCCGCCTCGATCTCGATGCAGTCGGGCGCGCCGACCTTCGGCACGCCGGAGCCGTCGCTGGTTTCCTATGGCGCGGCACAGCTTGCCCGCCGCTTGAAGCTGCCGTTCCGCACCGGCGGTTCACTCTGCGGCTCGAAGGTTCCGGACGCTCAAGCCGCGCATGAATCGGCCAATACGCTGAACATGACGCTGCTTGCCGGCACCAACTTCGTGCTGCATGCGGCCGGCTGGCTCGAGGGGGGTCTCGTCTCGTCCTACGAGAAGTTCATGATCGACCAGGACCAGCTCGGCATGATGCAGAAGATGGCCGAAGGCATCGACCTCTCGGAAGACGCGCAGGCGCTCGACGCCATCCGCGAAGTCGGTCCGGGCAGTCACTACCTCGGCTGCGCCCACACCCAGGCCAATTTCCAGACCGCCTTCTACCGTTCGCCGCTCGCCGACAACAATTCCTACGAACAGTGGGAAGTGGAAGGCGAAAAGCGCATCGAGCAGCGCGCCAATGCGCTGGCCCGCAGCTGGCTGGAGCACTACGAGGCGCCTTACCTCGATCCTGATATTGACGAGGCGCTCAAGGCCTTTATCGCCGAGCGCAAGGACTCGATGCCCGACGCTTTCACCTGAAAGGGTCCCGAGCGAGCCAGGGAGCAAGGCGGCGCGGCGCAGGTGGCTGACATGATCCAGAAGGAAGTCTGGCGCCCGCATTACGATCTACAGGGGCCGAAACCGAAATGACGGCGCCTTCCGCATCTGCGGAAACTCGACTTGAAACCGTCCGTGCGGCTCTTGAGCCGCACGGACTTTTTTTGCGCGGCACGCTGAACTTTGCTTCCGGCGATGCCGCGCCGTTGCTTTCGGATGGTCGGCCGGCTGCAAGCGTCGCGCTGATCGGCAATGTCGGCGGCTCGCTGTGGCAGCCCTTCGTGCGCTGGCGCGAAAGTGCGCCGGACCATGGCGGCAACGATCCGCTCGATACGTGGTCGAAGTCGGTGATTGGGGAAATCGCTCGAGGCAGTGGGGCGACGGCCTACTTCCCGTCGGATCCACCCTGGCAGCCATTCCAGCAATGGGCGATGCGGGCGGAGGGGCTGAAGACTTCGCCGCTCGGCATTCTCATTCATCCGCGCTACGGGCTCTGGCACGGCTATCGTGGCGCGCTCGCCTTCGACGAACCCTTGGCTGCCGATAGCGAGCGGTTGGCCAGCCATCCCTGCGACACTTGCGTGGATAAACCATGCATTTCCGCCTGTCCGGCCGGCGCGCTCGAGCGCCTGCAATTCGATGTCGGCCGTTGTCGCAGCTATCTGAGGACGGAGGCGGGCAGGAGTGGCTGTCTCGAGCACGGATGCCTGGCCCGCGACGCCTGTCCCGTCGGGCAGGACTATCGCTATCCGCCGGCGCAGCTTCGCTTCCACATGTCCGCACTGGACCTTTGATCTGTCGCCGCTGCCGAAACTATGGCCTGATGGGCGGAGCCAGGGCTCAGCCTGGACCACGCGGTTCAAAGACTGGAAGAAGCGCAGATCGTAGGGAATGGTCGAATCGTAGACAACGTCGATGGCATCGACAAAAGTCGTCGGCGGATTTACGGCCTGCGACAATGGATAGAGCCTGATCCGTTTGGCGTAATCGACGCCTTGGCAACGTCGGCTTCGCTGCCGCTGTTCAGAATGGAGCGCAGCAGGGCGTAACCCTGATAGGTCGATGACGGCAGCACGATGTATCCGTCCGGGATCGCGCCGGAGTGGTCAGGTGGCAGGATGAGGTATTTTCCGCCCTTGCCCTTGTCGACCCCGGCCGGGCCGACATCCTCCAGGGGGAACTGCCATGCATGACGTCCGGATTGGGGGTGAGTGTCTGGTTCTTTCAGTCCGGCAGGCGAGACCAGTAGACGATCTGATTGGGCTTGCCTTTGGCGCCCGTGATCATCGCCTGCAGCATCAGGTCGAAGTTGACGACAGGCATGCCCCAGTTGACGGCCTCGATCGCTCGGCTCTCGATTGTCCTTGCGTCAAGGTCTTTGACCAGCTTGTCGTCGGCGCTGGCCGGGGCCGCCGCGATCAACAGGCTCAGAATCGCCATGGCGAACCTGCGCATTTGAAGCCTCCGTCACATGCCGCCGTTGCGGGAAACATGCGGTTGAATTGCCCCGATTGTAACCTAGTGTGTGTAGGCTAATGCAGGGGGTCGCATGATTCGAAAGATGTGCGCCGGTTCGCTGGTGTTCGTGGTTGCGTTTGCCGCGTCACAGGCCAGCGCGGATGAATTTGGCGTCAGTTTCTGGCTGCCTGGCCTATACGGCAGTTTTGCTGCGGTGCCGGGTAAACCCGGCTGGTCCTTCGCTTCGATCTACTACCACTCCTCCATCAGCGCGGGTGCGAGCGAGGCTTTTCCACGCGGCGGGGCCGGGCAAGTCGATGTCGGCATGAGCGGGCGCGGCGACCTGGTTGCCTTCGGACCGACCTACACCTTCGATCAGCCCGTATGGGGTGGGCAGCTCGCCCTCAGCCTGTTGGGCGTTGCGGGACGAAGCCACGCCTTCGTAGACGCCACCTTGACTGGGCCGCTCGGCGGTTCGGTCTCCGGCGAAAGATGCGATTCTCTAACCGCGTTTGGCGATGTCCTTCCCCAGGCGGCACTTAATGGAACGACGACGTCGACAACTATCTCGTCTATATGACCGGCGGCATTCCCGTTGGTTCCTACGATCCTGATCGCCTGGCGAACCTGGGGCTCGGCCACGGTGCCATGGATGGCGGGGTCGGATACACCTATCTCAATCCGGACACGGGTCGCGAGTTTTCGATTGTCGGCGGCCTGACCTACAACTTCAAAAACCCCGATACGGACTATCGGAACGGCATTGATGGGCACGTCGACTGGGCCGCATCGCAATTCCTGAACGAGCATGTCCATGTCGGCGTCGTTGGATACGCCTATCAGCAGCTTACGGGGGACAGCGGCGAAGGCGCGACCCTTGGTGATTTCAAGTCCCGCGTGTTCGGGGTCGGTCCCCAGCTCGGTTGCAAGTTCGACGCCGGCGATGAAACGGCGGGCTATGTGAACCTCAAGGGATACTACGAGTTCGGGGCCAAAAACCGCCCGGAAGGCTGGAATGTGTGGCTGACGCTGGCGTTTTCACCTGCGCCGAAGCCTCCAATGAAATAGAGGACGGTAAAGCGTCGGCCGGGGCCGTGAATGACACGGCAAGGTCCAGCCTGCCCATCCACCGATGGCCGCTCGGGCATACTTTCCACAGCCGCATACACAGCAGGAAGTGACGTGCGTAACGCACAATCCCAAGGCACCGCCGGCACAGGCATCCACACGACCTGCGCCGTCACCTTCCGGCGCTGATTGACTGGTGCTGTCCCCGCAGCTGGGTGCGCATGGAAAACCGAGCGCCTGTTTCGCTGTTCCGCTCCGGCACGCAAAGATGGTGTAAATCTCCAAAATGACTAAAATTGCAGGTGTTCTGGAAACGTAAAATTTCCGAATTTATACCGATTTGGACGGTGTGGCATTGGAGACCATCTCATGACGCGCAGCCCAGTGGTATCCGTGAGCAACTTTCCCCCGCGCTTGTCGCGGGAGGAAGTCGACGCGCAGGTATCGCGTCTGGACAGTATTCATGCCGCCAATTCGCAGCTTCTCGACGAGGCGTACAAGCGCCTGCTGGCGATTGCCGCCGCCCATGCCGCGGTGGTTGCGGCCTGCATCGCCGGCTTCGACGGTCTGTTCGACAGCTCCATATTGGGCGCGAGCTTGCTGCCGGAGGCGATCGATTTTCTACGCAAGGCCGCCCTGGTCGTCGGCTGCATTGGCCTGCTGCTCACTTTCTTTGCCATCGCCAACAATTACGGCGAGGTGCAGCGGGTGGCGCGCCAGCACGCCAGCAACCTGCGCTTCACGCTGCAGGAAAAGCGATTGCTGACCAGGCTGTCGAGCGAGATCCTCACCGGTAATCCCAACTCTTACCTGCGCAGCGGCGTTGCCGGCCTTGCCTGTCTGGCGGCGATCTTCGGCCTTGCGGCGGCGGCCGGCTGTTTTGTGCTGGCCGGCATTGCCGGGATTATGGCTGGCGGCTGAGCGGAACTGTCGCGGCCGTAAGGCCCTGTACTTTCCTTACCTCATCCCTGTGCGCACAGAATTGCGACGGCGACCTACCTACACCGCGACGATGCCATGTTTGGCTGCGGCTACGGATGCCGATTTCTCCTCTCCCTCATCTCTGTGCTTGTCACAGAGATCCAGCCGCCCGCGTCGGCGGCGCGCAAAGACCGCGTCATGCAGCAGACAGCGAGGTTTTGGTTCCTTCACGGCGCAGACGCGCTGTGGCTGGACCCCTGTGACGAGCACAGGGGTGAGGGGGAGAGCACGGTTGGCCTGTCCGTCTACGGCGAGGCCGGGCCTGCCATCAGCATTTTCCTCGCTCCTGCGCCAGAACCGCCGCAATCTCGATGATGCTGGGCGACTGATTCCATTGGATGTTTTTCATGCCGCTTTTTCCAAAACCATTTCTCGTCGGTGCCGTTCTCTCGGCCGGCCTTGCCGGCCCGGCGCTCGGCGCCTGCCGTGACGTCAGCCATCTCGGGCAGGACTATATCGCCTGCACCGTCGACCCCGCCGATAACGACATCCGTCTTTACGACAAAGATCAGGCCGGCGTTCCCTTCCGCTCGTTCCGGGCGCTGTCGCTGGAACTGCGCCATCGCGACGAATACATGCTCTTTGCCATGAACGGCGGCATGTATCACGACGACCTGTCGCCGGTCGGCCTGCATATCGAGGAGGGGCGCGAGCAGGCGCCGCTCAACACCAATACCGGCTGGGGCAATTTCCACCTTCTTCCTAACGGCGTCTTCTATGTCGATGGCGGCAAGGCGGGGGTGATGTCGGCGGACGCCTATCGCGCCGCCAATATCCGGCCCCGGTTTGCCACGCAGTCCGGCCCGATGCTGGTGATCGATGGCGAGCTGCATCCGCGCTTCCTGCCCGACAGCACCAGCCTCAAGACCCGCAACGGCGTCGGCGTGACGGCTGCGGGCGAGGTGGTGTTCGTCGTCTCGAAAAGGCCGGTGCGGTTTCACGACTTCGCGACGCTTTTCCGCGACGAGCTCGATTGCCCCAACGCGCTTTTCCTCGACGGCACGATCTCCAGCCTCTATGCGCCTGATATCAACCGGCACGACCGGCTGTTCCCGATGGGGCCGATGATCGCCGTCGTCGGAAAATTCCCGCGCTAGTTTTTTCTTTGGGGCCGATGCGATTTTTTTCGTCGCGGCCCCAAGGAATTGTCGTCGTGCAACGTCTAAGGTTCAAAACAGCTAGGAGCGGGCACGCCATTGGACGCTGAACTCGTCGAGAAAGCGGTGTCTGGAGACAGACGGGCGTTCGGCCAATTGGTCGAGCGGCACTATGATTTTGTCCATGCCGTCGCCTGGCGCTGGTCGGGCAATGCCGCGGATGCGGAAGACATCGCCCAGGACGTCTGCGTACGGCTGGGTACCGCCGTTCGCGGCTTTCGCGGCACCAGCCGGTTTCGCACCTGGCTCTACACCCTAACGCTCAACGCGGCGCGCGACCACAAGCGCCGACAGATGCGCGACACCAGCAGGATACAGGCCTATGCCAACGAGCAGGCCGTTCTTGGCGGCGGCGAGACGGCCGAAGACGATCGCCAGGAGGCGCTCTGGACGGCCGTCAGGGCGCTGCCGGAAAAACAATGCGACGCAGTGCTGCTCGTCTATGCCGAGGGGATGAGCCATGCCGCGGCCGCCGATGTGCTTGGATGTTCCGAGGCGACCGTGTCCTGGCACGTGCACGAGGCGCGCAAGCGGCTGAAGACATTGCTTGGCAAGGAGGCCGTGTGATCATGACCGACGATTTCGACAAGCTCTCCGGGCTGACCCCGCCAAAGGCTTCGAACGAGGCACGCGCGCGTGCGCTCGCGGCCGCCATGCAGGCTTTCGACATGGCAGAAGAAAATTCGACCATCACCCAAGGATCAATGCTGCCGGTTCGTCAAAGCTCCATCTTCAACCGGATATGGAGCCCCATCATGAACAGGAAACTGCTTGCCGGATCGGCACTCGCCACGCTGCTGGTCATCCCCGCCGCCACGTTCCTGACGCTGGAACTGACGCGCAACTCCGTGCTGCCCGGCGACACCGGGGCAGAGATCGCGGTGAAGGGAGAGCCGAAACAGAAGGCAGCGCCACGGCCGAAGTCAGCTCCGACTGCGTCGGCGGTGGACGAAAACCTAGCTGCTGCGAAGAGGCAGGAGACCTCCGGCTTTGCAGTCGGCGGGTCGGTTGCCGTTGATGCTGAGGGTCGGCCACCGGCCGATAAGCCAGCCGCCGAGGCGCTTGCCCGCGCCCGCGAACAGAAGACCGTCGAGGTTCAATCTGCGGCGCGAGCCGAGAACCCGGCGCCCACTGCCGAGGCCGAGGCGGATGCTTTGGGCAACCAGATGATGAGCGATAGCGCAGCACCGCTTTCTGCAGCTCCGGGCGCTGAGACACGGATGACCTTTATGCCGGCGCCCGTTGTTGCCGAGGAGATGGCTCCGGCTCCTCAGGAAAACCGCGAGCGCTTCAACAAGGCCGACAGCAATCCGGTCAAGAGCGTCGCCACCGACCCGGTCTCCACCTTCTCGGTCGATGTCGATACGGCTTCCTACGCCTTCGTGCGCCGCTCGCTAATGGAGGGTCAGATGCCGGAGCGCGATGCGGTGCGGGTCGAGGAGATGGTCAACTATTTTCCTTATGATTGGCCGCGCCCGGCGAGCGCCACTGAGCCGTTCAAGGCGACGGTGACGGTGACGCCGACGCCGTGGAATGGCGGCACACGGCTGATGCACGTGGCGATCAAGGGCTATGACGTCGTGCCGGCGCAGGCACCGAAGGCGAACCTGGTGTTCCTGATCGACGTTTCCGGCTCCATGGACGAGCCGGACAAGCTGCCGCTCTTGAAAGGCGCCTTCCGGCTGCTGGTCGAGAAACTGAAGCCCGAGGATACGGTTTCGATCGTCACCTATGCCGGCAATGCCGGCACGGTGCTGGAACCGACCGCGGTCAAGGACAAGGCGAAGATCCTGTCGGCGATCGACACGTTGCAGCCCGGCGGCTCGACCGCCGGTGCCGAGGGCATCGACGCTGCCTACCGGCTGGCGGAGAAGGCCTTCGTCAAGGGTGGCGTCAACCGCATCATGCTGGCGACCGACGGTGACTTCAATGTCGGTCCCGCCAGCGACGACGAGCTCAAGCAGATGATCGAGGCCAAGCGCAGGAGCGGCATCTTCCTGTCGGTGCTCGGCTTCGGCCGCGGCAACTACAACGATGCGCTGATGCAGACGATTGCCCAGAACGGCAACGGTACGGCCGCCTATATCGATACGCTGGCCGAGGCGCAGAAGACGCTGGTGGAAGAGGCGGGCTCATCGCTGTTCCCGATCGCCAAGGACGTCAAGCTGCAGGTGGAATTCAACCCGGATGCAATCGCCGAATACCGCCTGATCGGCTACGAGACCCGGGCCCTGAAGCGCGAGGACTTCAACAACGACAAGGTCGATGCCGGCGACATCGGCTCCGGCCACAGCGTCACGGCGATCTACGAGGTGACGCCGAAGGGCAGTCCGGCGGTGCTGAACGACGACCTGCGCTACGCGGCGGCGGAGAAGCCGGCAGCCGATGCGACGATGAAAACCGGCGAACTCGCTTTCCTCAAAATCCGCTACAAGAAACCGGATGGCGACCAAAGCGAACTGATCACAACGCCGGTTACCGAGGCGAACGCCGTGCCATCGCTCGCAGAGGCGCCCAATGACGTGCGCTTCTCGGTCGCCGTGGCCGCCTTCGGGCAGAAGCTTTCGGGTGTGACGGCGCTGTCGGACTATTCCTATGATGCCGTCGTCGATCTGGCGGCAGCGGCCAAGGGGGCGGACCCGTTCGGTTATCGCGGCGAATTCGTCAATCTGGTGCGGCTCGCCAAGGGGCTTTCGGGCGGCGGCTCGGCCAATTGAGGGTCGGGCGGGAGGATGAGGCTGCGCCGTTACCGCGGCGTGGCCCATCATCCGGCTGCCGCCACCTTCTCCCCGCTTGCGGGGAGAAGGGATATACGGCGCTGCCTTCGTCTGACGTAACCTGTTCTGCGCGTGGTCCGTTTGGTAGGCGTCGGGGAGTTCAAGGACCCCGTTGCCGAAAGGGATAGTCCGATGCCCGGCAACCATCGTCCTGACTAAAGGTGCCGTCTCCTTGTCCTCGGACGGTACCACTTCCCTCATTCCTGTGCTTGTCACAGGAATCCAGTAACGGCGCGTCTGCGCAGTTAAGGATCCTTCCAGTGGCCCTTCTTCCTCAAGCTCTTCCGCGCCGTAGACACGGCGCTGCTGGATTCCTGTGACAAGCACAGGAATGAGGGCGAGAAATCCCACTCGGGCAGCAAGGTGCAGCGGACCAACCAGCTAGGTCAAAGATTCATTGTGATCGCGCCGAGCCCCATGGCGCTCTTTAAACGCCTAACCTCAACCCTTCGGAAACGCGCGCTCCAGGCCGCCTGATTTCGTCAAACCCGTTCTGAACGCCTGGTAGGCCGGGTGCTGGCTGGAGCGGGCGGCTTCCATCAGGCGCATCTGCAGCCGCGCCGGGGCCTCGCTGCCGAGCCAATGGCCAAGCTTTTCGAGCTTCAACGTGTTGAGGAAGCGGGCTTCGGAGGCGATGTCGAGGCAGCGATGGAGGCCTTCCATCAGTTGCTCGTCCTGCTCGGGGTTTTCCGCCAGCAGGCGGATAAAGGCCTGATCCGCTTCGCCAAAAGCCGAAAGCTTGTCGGCAACGGTGTCCCTGTCGGGGAAGGAAGCGGGTCCGGCATTCATGTCAGTGTCTCCAGGCGAATCTCGTTTTCTTCGGGATAGGACAGGCCGGCAGGGCGCGCAAGCATCGGTGAATGATGCACCTAAACGAAACGTCTAGAATTGACAAAAAGTCCAGAATCGGTCATTCCAGTGACATGAACATAAAGCCCGCCATTGCCTTCGACATTGCCATGCACGCGCCAACGGCTGCGGCCATCAGCGCCTTGCTCTATCCGCATGCGGAGGTGGTGCTGCATGACCTTAAGCGCGGCACCGTCGTTGCCATCTGGAATGCCTCCTCCGGCCGGGCGGTCGGCGAGGATTCGCTGATCGAGGAAGAGTTCGGCGTGGTTTCGGGCGCGGAAAACGTGCTCGGGCCATACGAGAAGACTGGAGTCGACGGTCGGCGCATCAAGTCCATCTCGGCGGTGTTGCGCGACGCCAAGGGCGACGCGGCAGGCCTGCTCTGCATCAATCTCGATGTCTCGATGATCGACAATGCCGTGAAGCTGCTTTCCGCCTTTGCCGGTGCTGCGCAGCCGCGGCCGCAGGTGCTGTTTTCGCGTGACTGGCGCGAAGAGATCAACGCGTCGCTGCATGACTGGCTGAAGGAGCGGGGGCTCGCGCTTTCAGCGCTGAAACGGGCGGACCGGGTGGCGCTGGTGGCGGCGCTGGAGGAGCGCGGCCTGTTCAAGACCCGCAACGCCGTCGACCATCTTGCCAGCCTGATCGGCACCTCGCGCGCCTCGATCTACAACTATCTCACTGCCGCCCGCGGCGACGCTTCCTGATCACGACGAAGACAATGGTTTCGCCCGTCCGCCGGACGCAGCGATTGGAGGACCCGATATGACCACCTTGCCAGACTTCCGCCTCGAAACGCATTTCTCCCGCTGGGAGTTCAAGGCGCGCCACCACATGACCGCCAGCGACAGCGAAACCATCGGCATGGGCGAACTGCTGGCGCTGGCCGACGACGCGGACCGGGAAGCCTGGGACAAGCTGACGCTCGGCTACACCGAAACCTATGGCGCACCGGCCTTGCGCGCGGCCATTGCGTCGACCTATCAGGGGCTCTCGGCTGAAGACATTCTCTGCTTTGCCGGGGCGGAGGAGGGGCTTTACTGCGCCATGCTGGCGCTGCTCGGCCCTCAGGACCACGCCATCGTCACCGTGCCAAACTATCAGTCGATGGAAACGCTGCCGGTCACGATCGCCGCTTCGGTCACCGGCGTGCCGCTGCGCCCGGAAAACAACTGGCGCCTCGATATTGCCGACGTGCGTGCGGCGCTGAAGCCGAACACCAGGCTGATTGCAGTCAACTTCCCCAACAACCCTACCGGCTCGATCGCCGATCAGCAGACCTTCAAGGCGCTGGCCGAGCTCTGCGCCGAACGCGGCATCCATCTCTTCAGCGACGAGGTCTATCGTGGGCTCGAGCGCGACCCGGCGCTGAGGCTGTCGCAGGCGGCCGAGTTGTTCGAGCGCGGCATCTCGCTCAACGTCATGTCCAAGGCCTATGGCCTGCCGGGCTTGCGCATCGGCTGGATCGCCTGCCGCGATCATGCGCTGATCGAGCGCATGGAGAAGATGAAGCACTATCTGTCGATCTGCAATTCGCGTCCGTCCGAGGTTCTGGCAACGATCGCACTCAAGGCGCGCGAGCAACTGCTGACACGCAATCGGGCGCTTTGCGCCTCGAACCTCGAAAAGCTCGGAGCCTTCTTTGCCGAATTCCCCGCCCTCTATGAATGGCGGGAGCCGGATGGCGGCTGCGTCGGTTTTGCCCGCTATCTCGGAGCCGATGGGGTCGAGACCCATTGCCGCCGCCTGGTGGAAGAGGCGGGCGTGCTGCTGCTGCCATCCAGCCTGTTCGTGTCCGACCTGCTGCCGGTCGCTGAGGATCGCTTCCGTGTCGGCTTCGGTCGCAAGAACATCGAGATCGGGCTTGAGGCCTGGCGGCAGCATCTTCGGGCGGACAGTGCGATCAAGCGCAGCGCCTGATTTTCGGGGGCATTCCCGCTCGTTGCGAGAGCCATAGCGAACGCTACAAATGAAAACGCTCCGGGATCAGATGATGCCGGAGCGTTTCGTTATTTTGTCGATCTTGCGTGCTTTTCGCACTTCCCCTGGAAGTGCTTTTAGCCGCGGCGGCTGCGCCGTTCCCGGGCCGGGGCCGATGGAGCTTCATTGGCCGACTTGTTGCGCAGCGGGCCGATCCTTTCGATGATCACATCGAGCGTCGGGCGTTCGCGCGGCGAATGCTCGTCGAGGGCCACGCGCATGGCGGCGAGGTGCCCGCAGGTGGTGCCGCAGCAGCCGCCGATGATCTTGGCGCCGGCGTCGGCCGCGAGCCGAGCATATTCCGCCATCAGCGGCGGCGTGCCGGAGTAATGGATTTCCGAGCCGCGGAATTCCGGAATGCCGCAATTGCCCTTGACGATCACGGTCGCCTCGGGCTTTGCCGCGGTCATGTCGAGCAGCGAGGACAGGATGTCGGACGCGCCGACGCCGCAATTGGCCCCGACGGCGACCGGGCCATTGCCCAGATCCTTGGCGACATCGTGAATATCCTTGGGGTGCAGGCCCATCATGGTCTTGCCGGCGGTGTCGAAGGAGCCGGTATAGACATAGGGCATGCCGACCTTGGCGGCGGCCTCGGCGGCCGCGCGGATCTCGTCCGGCGACGACATGGTCTCGATCCAGGCGACTTCGGCGCCGCCGGCCTTCAGGCCTTCGATCTGTTCGACGAAGGCCGAGACCGCGTCCTCATAGGACAGCGCGCCAAGCGGGATCAGCAGTTCGCCGGTCGGGCCGACAGAACCGGCGGTGATGACCTTGCGCGGTGCCTGGTCGGCGACGGCGCGGGCGATTTCGGCCGCGCGCCTGTTGAGTTCGTGCACGCGATCCTGGGCGTGGTGCAGCTTCAGGCGGTGGCGGGTGCCGCCGAAGGAGTTGGTCAGGATGATGTCGGCGCCGGCGTCGACGAAGTCCTGGTGCAGCTTGGCGATGTTCTCGGGCCTGGTCTCGTTCCAGATTTCCGGCGCTTCGCCGGCTTCGAGGCCCATCGCGAACAGCGAGGTTCCGGTGGCGCCATCGGCAAGAAGAACGCCTTTTTCGGCGATAAGGTCGGAGAGAACGTTGGCTGCAGCGGTCATCGGCTTTTCCCGGCTAGAATGAATGCAATAAGATATAAAGATATCTTTATGTCTTTGCAAGCGTCGGCGTGGGTGGCCGGGACTATTGTTGGTGGCGCAGGCCCAAGCGCCCGGCAAGGCCGAGCCCGAAGATGGCCAGCGCCGTCAGCAGCCACATCGGGTCGGCGCGGTTGAGGAAGAAGCTTTCGAGCATGGCGTTGTAAGTCATGAAAATGACGACCATGACGCAGAAGTCGGCAAAGGCCCGACCCTCCGGCCGGCGCGAGGCGCGGATGTAGTCGAGGAGCGGTTTGACGAAGAGCAGCAGGCTTATGAGGATACCGCCGGGCAGGCCAAATGTCAGCGCCGCGTCGAGATAGCTGTTGTGGCCGGCAACGATGCCACGCACGTCCCAGTTCGCCTCGAAGTTGGCCTCAAGGCCCATGATGACGGGCGAGAGCCAGAAGCTGGAGTAACCCTGACCTAGCCATGGGTGCTCGGCGATGCTGGCGCTGGCGAACTTCCAGATGTCGTCGCGTCCGGTGAAGGTGGCATCGTCGATGATCGCCCTGGTGAACGAAAGCAGGGTGTCTGAATAGATCGTGCCGAGCGTCAGGCCGAAGACGACGACCGACATGACCAGATGCGCGACGATCATCAGGCCGGGGCTGCGAACGGCGCGACCGGCAAGCACCAGCGTTATGGCGATTGGCAGGAAGCCGATGGTGGTCTTCGAGCCGGTGTGCAGCACGAAGTTGACCGAGAGCAGGGTGATGGCCCAGCCGCGAAGCGTGGCGCCGGAGCGCAGGCAATAGATCCCGAACATGCACAGGATCGAAAACACCGGCGCCGAGACGTTCTTGTGTAGGAGATGGCCGCGCCAGAAGCCGGCATGCCAGGGCTCGCCGCCGGCGGCCGAGTGAATGGCCAGGTCCGGCGCCACGATGAGCGCGGCATAGTCGATCAGGATGAGGAGCAGTATGGCATTTGCCCCGGCATGAACGAAATCCTCCTCGCTGCGCGGCAGCACCAGCACGCCGGCCACCATGATCATCGCCACAAGGCTGAGCGTCAGACCACGGGCGGAGGCGGCCGGATCGTAGGACTGCAGGCAGGAGAAGTAGGCGATGGCGAAGATCGCCACCCAGGCCGGCGAGGCCAGCCGCGCCAGCACCCGCTTGTCGACCACGAGCAGCATCGCAAACAGATAGACCGCACCAAGCACGATGTAGCCGACCTGGTTGATGATGTTGCCATCGTTGGCGGCATTCGGGTCCGTCTCCATGGCGCCCTGAAAGGGCATCAGCGTGAAGACCATGAGGAAGAGCCCGAGGCCGGATAGCAGCGAAGCCAAATGGCGCGTCAGCTGTGCGAGCCCAACGTCGTAGCCTACCCGCGCCGGCACTGGATGCCGACGTGTGGGTAAGTCTGCCGTGGCGGGGGGTACTTGCATCAGGGCGCCGAGATTGCTGGGGCGTCGCCGACACGGCGCCACCTCCGGGTTTGCGGTTCCCGTCTGCAGTTGCCCCCAGAGGGCCGGGACCTGCCATCAAGCATGGCGCAATCGGGTTAAGGTCGAATGAAACGGCGGCTCGGTTCAATCGGGCATCTTTTGCCAAAGCGGGCAGTTTTGCCTTGCCCCGACAACAGAAGCCAAATGTCTTTGGCTCAACGCAGAATGCCCATTACCGGATTTTAAGGCTTCCCGGGCGAAGGTAGCTTCCAATCGTCCTTGCGGGACCTGTCTTCTCGAAGCAGACCGTCTAAACGACGGGCGCAACGTGACGAAATGGCGGCGCTTGCCGCCAGCGATGGAGCATTCTCCGCAATGGTGAAGAAACCCAAACTCCTGGCGCTCGAATCCTTGCGGGGTTTCGCGGCCCTTGCGGTTGTCCTGCACCATTTCCGTTACGGCAGCCTGCTGAGTGAGAATGCCTTCATCCGGCACGGCTACCTCATGGTCGACTTCTTCTTCGTGCTCAGCGGCTTCGTGATTGCTCTCAACTATGCCAACAGATTGTCGAGCCCCGCAGAGCTCGCAAGCTTCCAGCGCCGGCGGTTCTGGCGCCTCTATCCGCTTCATCTGTTCACGCTGCTGATCTTCCTCGGCATAGAGTGTCTCAAATACATCTTTGAACAGAAGACCGGCATCATCTCCAATAACCCCGCCTTTGTGGTGTCCGACGCAAAGGCGTTCCTTGCCAATCTTTTTCTGCTGCAGGGCGTGGTTCTGAGCGAACTCGGGTTCAATATTCCGAGCTGGTCCATTTCGGTCGAGTTCTGGACCTATCTGATCTTCGCTTTGACGGTGGGTCTCCTGCGGTTACCGGTGCGCTGGTGCCTTGTTCTGGCGGGTGGAGCGGCCATCATCCTGCTCGCTCTGGAGGGCGGACGGCTCGAAACCGATCCGATCTTTGCGATCATCCGCTGCGTATTCTCTTTTTTCCTGGGGGCGTGGGCCGCTTCGCTCCACGTCCGATTGCCCCGAAAGGCGGCGGCGCCGATGGCTGCAGCGGCGCTGACGCTCGTCGTTTTGGCAATCTGGGGCCTCGGCGGCGGCCGCGCGGAAATCCTTCTGCCGCCTCTTTTTGCGGTCACGGTTGTGGCCGTGGCGAACCTGCAGGAGGACACGAGTCTTCGCCGCTTTCTCGAGTGGCCGTCCTTCGTCTGGTTGGGCACCGTCAGCTACAGCGTCTACCTGACCCATTCCATTGTCGGCTGGGCGGTCACCCAGATTCTGCGCTTCGGCCTGAAGGTTCCGACCCACGTCGCTCCCGATGGGGACACGGTTCTGACGCTCGACCAGGGCTTCGCGACGCTGGTGACGCTCGCTGCGATAGGTGGGGTGCTGGTTGTCTCTACTCTGACCTTCCGTTTCATCGAAAAACCCTTTCTGTCAGGCTGGCCTTTTGGGGCGAGGGCTGTCGCGGCGCGTGAGGGTTAGGCAGGTTCGATCTGGCGCCGAAGCCAGGTTGTCCGTTGACGCCATTGTGGCGGAAGCGGGGCGATTGCTCACGACGAAAAGCCGCAGCCGATAGGCGATTGCGGCTCGCTTGTGATCGCTGTAAAAGGCGGCACTTATGTAGTCGCTAGCTTGCCCGCGGGTATCGCGCGCTGATCGATAGCCTCAAACGAGAAGAACATCATGCATTTCACTATCCGGACACTCGCGTCGGCGGCGGTTTCACTCGGTCTGTTGCTCGGCGGTGCGTCCTACGCGTTCGCCGGAAAAGCCCATCTGGTTCTGGACGCGCAGACCGGCACCGTTCTCGAAGCCGAGAATGCCGACGAGCTGAACTATCCCGCGTCCTTGACCAAGATGATGACGATCTATCTTGCGTTCGAAGCGCTTCGCGACGGCAAGCTGACGTGGGACCAGCGACTGACGATGTCGGAAAATGCCAATGGCAAGGAGCCCTTCAAGCTGGCCGTCGGCGTCGGGCGCACCGTCTCCGTCCGCGAAGCCGTGATGGGCATGATCGTGCTGTCGGCCAATGATGCTTCCGTTGCCATCGGCGAACAGCTGGCCGGCACTGAAACCGGGTTTGCCAAGGTGATGACCGAGAAGGCGCACCAGCTCGGCATGGCCAGCACCGTGTTCAAGAACGCCAACGGCCTGCCGGATCCGGAGCAGGTGACGACGGCGCGTGACATGGCGACGCTCGGCATTGCGCTGATGCGCGATTTCCCGGAAGAGTTTGCGCTGTTTTCGAACCGCAAGATCGAATTCAGGGGCATGAAGCTTCGCGGCCACAACGGCGTGATGAACCGCTATGCAGGCGCTGACGGCATCAAGACCGGCTACACCACGGCGTCTGGCTATAACGTGGTGACGTCGGCGACGCGCGACGGCAAGCGCCTCGTCGGCGTCGTCATGGGCGGCGAGACCGCCGAAAAGCGCGACACCCAGATGATGGGCCTGCTCGACAAGTATTTCCCGGCGACCAGCGATACGCTTTCGTCCGCAAGCACCGTCGAGCCGGCTGCAGCCGAAACGACGAAGACCAACTGAACAGCGCCGTAGAGCACTTGGTGCGAATGCGAGGCTGACATCGGCCTACAGCGCCGCGCGTCTTATTAGACGCGCAAAGGTCGCTGTAGCACTTTGAATTGCTGCATGAGCGCCGACAGCGTGCGTCTTCCGAGTTGCACCCCGCAGACGATACGACCCGCCTGACATGCGAAGGGCGCTGCGGCCTGTTCCCGCGATGGGAGGTGCCGAGCGCCCTTGCTGCCGATTGGCCTGTCTATGCGGCTCTCTTGTCCTCGTGACTGGTGGGCGTCACCATGGCCGAGATGATCGTCGGCAGATCGAGCGCGCCGATCGGGCGGCCGTTTTCGTCGACGACATGGGCCACGTTGAGATGAGCGCCGGTCATGGCGCGGGCCGCCGATTCCAGCACCGTGCCCATCGTCAGCGGCATGCCTTCCGGGTTGCCGGAAAGCGGCCGCATGATCGTCTCGACATTGATGACGCGTCCGCGGTTCACTTCCTTGACGAAGGCGCTGATGTAGTCGTCGGCGGGCGACAGCACGATTTCCTGGCCCGTTCCCTGCTGCACCACGCGGCCATCCCGCAGGATGGCGATCTTGTCGCCGAGCCTGAGCGCCTCGTCGAGATCGTGGGTGATGAAGACGACGGTCTTCTTCAGCTCTTTCTGTAGGTCGAGAAGCACGCTCTGCATATCGACGCGGATCAGCGGATCGAGTGCCGAATAGGCTTCGTCCATCAGCAGGATGTCGGCATCGTTGGTGAGCGCCCGGGCGAGGCCGACGCGTTGCTGCATGCCGCCGGAAAGCTGGTTGGGGTAGTGGTTCTCAAAGCCCTGGAGACCGACCCGGTCGATCCAGCCGCGCGCGCGCTTTTCGCTCTCGGCCTTGCCGACGCCCTGGATCTCCAGGCCGTAAACGGTGTTGTCGAGCACGGTCCGGTGCGGCAGCAGCGCGAATTTCTGGAACACCATCGCCGTCTTGTGGCGACGGAATTCGCGCAGGTCGTTGTCGTTCATCTTGCAGACGTCGACGCCGTCATAGAGCACTTCGCCTGCGGTCGGGTCGATCAGCCGGTTGATGTGGCGGATCAGCGTCGACTTGCCCGAGCCCGAAAGCCCCATGACCACCATGACGCCACCGGCCGGCATCGAGATGTTGATGTCCTGCAGACCGAGCACGTGGCCGTGCTTTTCGTTGAGTTCCGCCTTGCCCAGGCCCCGCTTGACGGCATCGACATAGTTGCCGCCATTGGGGCCGAAGATCTTGTAGAGGTTCTTCACCTCGATCGCGTGACTAGCCATGGATAACCTCCGAATGCTTCTGTAGCCGCCTGCCGAAGGCCTGGCTGGTACGGTCGAAAATGATGGCGATACCGACAAGGGCGAAGCCGTTGAGGAAACCGACGGTGAAGAACTGGTTGGCGATCGCCTGCAGCACGTTCTTGCCGAGGCCGCCCACGCCGATCATCGATGCGACGACGACCATCGCCAGCGACATCATGATGGTCTGGTTGATGCCGGCCATGATGGTGGGCAGCGCCAGCGGCATCTGCACGTTCTTGAGCTTCTGCCAGGCCGACGACCCGAAGGCGTCGGCGGCTTCGAGCACTTCCTTGTCGACGAGGCGGATGCCGAGATTGGTGAGCCGGATCATCGGCGGCACGGCATAGATGACGACGGCGATGAGGCCCGGAACCTTGCCGATGCCGAAGATCATCACGACCGGAATAAGATAGACGAAGCTCGGCATCGTCTGCATCACGTCGAGCGCCGGATTGACGACCGACTGCACCCGCTCGGAGCGCGCCATCAGAATGCCGATCGGAATGCCGATCAGGATCGAGATCAGCGTGCAGACGGTGACCATTGCGAGCGTGACCATCGTGTCGTTCCACAGGCCGACGAGGCCGATGGCGATCATCGACAGCGCCGTGCCGATGGTGATGTTGATGTTGCGGCTGCCGAAATAGACGATCGCCACCATGAGCGCGAGGATGACGATCCACGGCGAGCTGACGAACAGGCTTTCGAGATAGTTCAGAAACCATTGAAGCGGCTGGACGACCGTGTCGATGGCGTCGCCATAGGTGCGGACGAAACCCTTGAAACCATCGTCGATGGTCTTGCGAGCCAGGCGGATCGTTCCGTCGTCAATGGCAGGGAACTTGCAGAGCAACTCTGGCAAGACACTGCAGATGGATGCCATATTTTTCCCCTTCTTGGCCTGAAGTCTTATGACGCCGACTGCGTCTTCAGACCGGTCGTTGCCGATCCCTGCGCAGACTTTGCGGTGACCTCTTCGGGTCCCGGCGTGAGGAATGTGACAGCGGAACGTGACGCCCGCTTTACTGAATGCGACATGCGAAGCGAACTGAACCTGTTCGTCGTCGCCGGTATTGCTTGCCATGTCCGACAATTTTTTCCGGCTGGCGAAGACGCCGATGCAGGCGACCGCTTTTCACGCGGGCCGCCTGCATCGTCAGCGAAAATCAGAGTGCCGCCTTGACCTTCTCGGCCACATCAGGGCTTACCCATGTGGTCCACATGTCCGGGAACTCTTCGAGGAAGTGCTTTGCTGCATCCTCGTTGGTGCCCTGGTTCTCATCCATCCAGGCAAGGACCTTGTTGACGGTGCCATTGTCCCACTTGCGCGCCTTGACATAGTCCATGGCAACGCCGGCCTTGTCGGCAAACGACTTGGTCACGACAGTGAAGACGTCGGAGACCGGGTAGGAGTTGACCTTCGGGCTCGGGCAATCCGGAACGGCCGAGCAGGCGTCCCATTCCTTCTTGTCGTGATCAACGCCGAAGGAGAGGCGGGTCATTTCGTACTTGCCGAGGATGGCAGTCGGTGCCCAGTAGTAGCCGAGCCAGCCGGTCTTCTTGGCAAAGGCGTTGGCGATCGAGCCGTCGAGGCCGGCCGCAGAGCCGGTGTCGATCAGCTGGAAGCCGGCCTTCTCGGCATCGATCGCCTTGTAGAGATTGGCGGTCGAAACCTGGCAGTTCCAGCCAGACGGGCAATTGTGAATGGCGGCTTTGGACGGGTCTTCCGGTGCCGGGAAGAGATCGGGGTGTTTCAGCGCATCCTGCACCGTCTTGATATCGGGGTTGGCATCGGCGACGAATTTCGGGATCCACCAGCCTTCGACGCCGCCTTCGCTCAGGATCTTGGCGGCTTCGATCAGCCGGCCTTCCTTGATGGCCGCGTCGAGCGGCGTGCGAACGGCGTTGACCCAGAGTTCCGGCGCCATATCCGGCTGGGCCTTTTCGTTCATGGAGGCAAAGGTCGGCATGGTGTCGCCGGTGACCAGCGTCACGGTGCAACCGTAACCGTTTTCCAGAATGAACTTGTCCACGTGAGCGGCAACGCCCGCCGACGCCCAGTTCATCTCGGCAATGCTGACTTCACCGCATTCCGCGGCCTGCGCGGAACCCGCCAGCGCGTACAGACCCGCGGCGAGAATGGTGGAAGCGAGGAGTTTCTTCATGTTGCAAGACCTCCCAGTCTTTAACTGCAGCCTACGATCAAACGGGCGTCGTGGGGACGCCGTGCATCCCGGTCACCCGAGCCAAATGAGCAGCCTGGGGTTCGGCAAAAGACAAGCCAAGGGTAGCCCCTGCTGCGGCGGTGTGGGAGTTCGATCTGGTCCTGGCCGCGGAACCCTGTCGCCGGCCGGATCTCCTCTATACCGCTCCGCAAGCCTAAGTATTCTCGTTGGGAAATCAACCTCTTGAATCGGAAAACGGCCGCGCCGGGCTGCGGGCAGCGTCTGTCTGCGACATGATGGAAGGGGATTTTTTTGGCTTCCATCGGGCCAAATTTAAGCATTCGCGACAATTAGTGCCGTAAAATATAGCGGTCGCCGCAATGCTTGTTTTCGATCTGTTGCAATCAGGACCTTTCCTGTCGTGAATGCGCCACGCGCACATTTTGTAAATGTCGCGAAAAAAATTCAAAAAATGCCGCGATTCATCTTTCGTTAAATCCTCGATAACCATCCGGTAACGATGTCCGGCTAATTGTTGTTGCGCGGCGGGAAACGGCCGTCGACCCGGATCAAGGTATAGCGTCCCGGGTTTGAGCGAACCTCCGGTGTGTTTTTCCGGAGTGACCAGCGTTTTTTGGAAGCCGCATCCCTCGATAAGAGGTCGATGCGGTTTTCGCGTTTAAGGGCGTGTCGCACAAAAGTGCGTGGCGGTTCTGCGGCGACGACATGCGCAAACCCAGCGCCTCACATGCGCCGTATGGCCAAAAAAAACCGCCTCCACGAAGGGAGACGGCTGGAGGAGAAGGCGTCAGCTGCCGGAATGCGAAGCCGTGGCCGATAGGGGCCCGATCCTATGGGCCTGATGGGTCAGCCGACGTTGGACGTGCGGATGAAGCCGAGCGGGCCGAAGGGAGCGTCGAGAACGACGTTGCGAACGCGCGACTGGCTGACCGGTGCCTTGGAATTCCAGGCGATCTGAACGAAATTTGGTTTGCTGAATATGTACAGCATGGGCATGGACCTTGAGAGGCCGGACGTTTGTCGTCCGGTGTGTGTTTCGATGGCGCTGATATAGGCTCGCGCCTTATGGAATTGAATGCCAAACTCGTCACGGGATGTCGCATTTATGCTAGTTTCGGAGGGAAACTCGACAAGCTTGATGAGCGGCCGAAACAGTCCGTCATCGACGCGCCGCAAATGCGGCGAAAACGTGTCAATACAGCTCTTTGCGGCCGGTCAATTCGGTGTTACCGGTGGCCGCATGACACGCAAGATCATGCTTCAGGGAACCGGCTCGGATGTCGGAAAATCGGTATTGGTGGCAGGCCTCTGCCGGCTCGCCTCCAATCACGGGTTGAAGGTCAGGCCGTTCAAGCCGCAGAACATGTCGAACAACGCCGCCGTGTCGCATGACGGCGGCGAAATCGGCCGGGCGCAATGGCTGCAGGCGCTAGCCGCCCGCGTGCCGTCTTCGGTGCACATGAACCCGGTGCTCTTGAAGCCGCAGTCGGATGTCGGCAGCCAGATCGTCGTGCAGGGCAAGGTCGCAGGCCAGGCGAAGGGGCGGGAATATCAGGCACTGAAGCCGAAGCTGCTCGGGGCGGTGATGGAAAGCTTCGAGCAGATTTCGGCCGGTGCCGATCTCGTGGTCGTCGAGGGGGCGGGGTCACCTGCCGAAATCAACTTGAGAGCAGGCGACATCGCCAATATGGGTTTTGCGACCCGCGCCGATGTCCCCGTTGTGCTCGTTGGCGACATCGATCGCGGCGGCGTCATCGCCTCGTTGGTCGGCACCCATGCGATCCTGCCCGACGAGGACCGGCGCATGGTGACGGGCTATTTGATCAACAAGTTCCGTGGGGACGTCACGCTGTTCGACGACGGCATCGCCGCGGTCGGCCGCTACACCGGCTGGCCCTGTTTCGGCGTAGTGCCGTGGCTGAAGGCGGCCGGGCGGCTGCCGGCAGAGGATTCGGTCGTGCTCGAAAAGCTGGCCCGCGGCGAGGGGCGGGCGCTCAAGGTTGCCGTTCCGGTGTTGTCGAGAATTGCCAATTTCGACGACCTCGATCCGCTCGCCGCCGAGCCGGAGGTCGATCTCGTCTTCGTCAAACCGGGCAGCCCGATCCCCGCCGATGCCGCTCTCGTCGTCATCCCTGGGTCGAAATCGACCATCGGCGATCTCAAGGATTTCAGGGCGCAGGGTTGGGATGAGGACCTCAAGCGCCATGTGCGGCGCGGTGGCCGGGTGATCGGCATCTGCGGCGGCTACCAGATGCTGGGCGCGCGCGTCACCGACCCTCTCGGCATCGAGGGCAACGAGCGGGAAATCAAGGGACTTGGGCTGCTCGACGTCGAAACGGAAATGGCGCCGGAAAAGACCCTGCGCAACAGCCGTGCCTGGTCGCTGGAACACGACGTGCCGCTCGAAGGCTATGAAATCCATCTCGGCCGCACCACGGGTCCTGACTGCGACCGCCCTTCGATCCGCATCGACGATCGCGCCGATGGCGCCCTTTCGGCCGACGGACGGGTGATGGGAACCTACCTGCATGGGTTGTTTTCCAGCGATGCCTACCGTGCTGCCCTGCTCAAAAGCTTCGGCATCGAAGGCGGCATCGGCAACTACCGCCAGTCGGTCGATGCGGCGCTCGATGACGTCGCCGCGGAGCTCGAGGCGGTGCTTGACCCGACGTGGCTCCATCAACTGCTCGGCAATTGAGGCCCGCCCGCAGCATTTGCAGCACGCGCGCGGGGCGTTAAGATGCGTCGCGGACTGCGTGCCGCAGGCGCCGACACATGCAGACTTCTGACCACGGGATGACCGGCGCAACAGGCGGTTTGCAATGAGTGACGACGAGCGGCGTGCGCATTGGGATGCTGCCTATGCCTCCAAGGACGAGGCGGGCGTCAGCTGGTTCGAAGGCACGCCCGAGGTGTCGCTGCGGCTCATTCACGAGTACGGGCGGGGCTTGCCGGCATCGCTGATCGATATCGGCGGCGGTGCGTCTAGATTGGTCGATCGGCTGCTGGAGGAGGGCGGATGGTCGGTCGCGGTGCTTGACCTGTCTCCAACCGCGCTTGGCGCCGCACGAGCCCGGCTCGGCGCGCGCGGCGAAGCGGTAGAGTGGATCGCCGCCGACGTGACCGACTGGTCGCCTTCGCGGCAATACGATATCTGGCACGACCGCGCCGCGTTTCACTTCCTGACCGGTGCGGCAGAGCGCGCGGCCTATGTCGAACGTCTTTGTGCTGCCGTGAAGCCTTCCGGACACGCCATCATCGCCACCTTTGCGCCGGATGGGCCGAACCGCTGCAGCGGTTTGCCGGTGATGCGCTACGACCCGGCGGCGCTTGCCGAAGTAATCGGGCCGTCCTTCCGGCTGGTCGAAGCGATCAGGCACCAGCATAAGACGCCATGGAATTCAGTGCAGGCTTTTCAGTTCAGCGCGCTGCAGCGGGTACGGTAGCGGTAGCATGGGCGAGCGCAAGGGGCTAGCGGACCTGCGAGAACGTCAACGCCCTGTCGCCGTGGTACCATATGAATTCGTTTTCCTTGCCGCTAAGTCCTCCGGGATTTCGCAGCACCATTCCGCAGAGGTTCGTTGTCTTGAGCCACAGGAAGCAAACCTCGTCCCTGTCAAACTTGACCTCGACATCGGTCATGCGACCAGCGCCGATGGAAGCCCAGCCTCCTGTCAGAGTGGCCACGCCCCCGGTTGAAATGACAGCCTCATGTTCCTCGCCCGAGTCCAGCATGCGTCCATGCAGCCGATGCCCCAGGAATAGTGAGCGGGCTTCGTCGGCTTCCAGTCTGTTCCTGCCTACGAAGTCGGCGTTCATCAAGGTCTCAGGCACGCCGGCCAGGCGCAGTCCCCGGTAGAAGAGCTCGCTATCCGCCAGCTTTGCCAGATCCATGGGCGGGCTGGTCGAGATGGTGGCGGCAGTGCCACCGCGTGCGAGGCGAAGCGCGTTGAAACGAGTGATCGCTGCCTGCGCTTCCGTGTTCCGGCCGAGGTGCGCGTAAGCGGAGGCGAGAAGAAGGAAAGAACCGTCATCCTGAGGATTGAGTTCGATGCTGCGCTTCACCGCAGCCACCGACGCCTCGAAATCCTCCAGGCTGAACTGCGTCAGTCCAAGAACGTAAATGAAGAAGGACGGAGAGTGCGGATCGAGGCGCATGGCCGTACGGATATAGGGCAGGGCCTCCGCTGGGCGGCCGGCGGAGGTCAGCACGAAGGCCGTCAGCGCGTAGCTCCAGGAATCGCCGGGTTCGAGCGCGATCGCTTCCTTGAGTTCGGCGAGCGCATCGGCATGCTGCCAGGCCGCTTCGGACAGGAGAGCGGCCGCCTGATAGGCGAGCGCTGTTTTGTGTTTCTGCGCGGTCCTTAGAAATTGTAGCGCCTTGGCTCTAGCTTCGATCCGCGAGATATCAAGCCGATAATGCCAACGCCACAGGTAGACGCGCGCGTAGACCATGGCGGCGGCGGCATAGGCTCGTCCATAGGCAGGATCGAGCGCAATCGCCTGCTCGAAAAAAGGCACTGCCTTTGCAAAATCTTCGGGGGTCGTGCGCCGGTGATGCTCCCAGCCGCGCAGGAACGCATCGAAGGCCGCCGGGACCGTCGTTTCCTTGCGTCCGAAGGCCATCTGCTCGTCAGGATTCAACCGAAGCGCAAGCGCGTCGGCAATGCCGCGCATCACTTCGTCCTGCAGCGCAAAGACATCGGAAAGTGAACCGTCGAACTTGCCGGCCCAAACGTGGCCGCCGCTGAGAGAATCTATGAGCTGAGCATTGATCCGTAGCTGTTCTCCGGCACGCTGCACACTGCCTTCGAGGACGTATCGGACACCGAGTTCCTTGGACACCTGCCTGGGTGTCACCGCCCTGCCCTTGTAGGTGAAGGTCGAGTTACGCGCGATAACGAACAAGCCGGATACCTGAGCCAGCTCGGTGACAAGGCCATCGGTCATGCCATCGGCGAAATACTCCTGCCTGGGATCGTCGCTCACGTTGGCAAACGGAAGCACCGCGATCGACGGCTTGTCCGGCGCGGTCAGGTTCGGTGGTTGTATCTGGACCGTTTCCACAGGCGACTCCCAGGGCCGCCACCAGGCCACGCCGGCAGCAGCGCCGAGCACGACAGCAGACGTAACGAGTGCCGCCCAGCGCTTCGCGTGGCGCCCAGCGACCTTTACGCTGCCGGGGCGGGCTTCGTTCAGCCCCAGCCGGTAAGTCCGCACCGGCTTTTCGATATGCTTCAGGCGTTGTTCGCCGAGAAAGACGAAGCCGACATCGAGGTGCTTCTCGACCTGGTCGTAGGCGGTGCCGGAGATGATGATCCCACCCGGTTCGGCGAGGCTCTGCAGGCGCTCGGCAATGATCACTCCATCGCCGTGAATGTCGTCGCCTTCAACGATGACGTCGCCAAGATTGATGCCGATGCGGAATTCCAGTCGACCCTGATCGGAGCCGCGGCTTTCGGATTTCGCGCGCTGAACCTCCACCGCACAACGGACCGCCTCGACGACACTCTGGAACTCGACCAATAACCCGTCGCCCATGGTCTTGATCAACCGCCCGCGATGTGCGGCAATCCTTTGTTCGAACAGGCCGTGCAGATCGGCCTGAAAGCGGGCACACGTACCCTCTTCGTCGGCTTGGGTGAGCAGTCCATAGCCGGAAACGTCGGCAATCATCACGGCGGTGAGCCTGCGTTCCATCTGCCTTCCGGATAATCGAAACGACTTTCGGCTACTCTATCGCAATATCTGACGTTGCTAAAATAAAGTTCAGTTGCCGTGGAGCGTCCGCTCCGACGTCGACTACAGCGCCGCGCGTCTTACTGGACGCGCAAAGGTCGCTGTAACACTTTGAATTGCTGCATGTTTTTATCCTTAGGTCGAATACCATCTAAGGATAAAAACATGCAGGAGTGGCCTTTGCGGCCTGCTGCCGGCAAATTGTCGCGCGCCGCATCTCGACGGGTGGCGTGTCGCACGCGTCGATTGACTTTGCGGCGCCCGCTTCCTAATCATCTGACGTTGGATGGTTTCCCCGGATCGTGGCGATGCGGGGGAATAATTGGGAATGTGACGGATGGACCCAAATCGGGCATCCTTATCGCAGCCGACCCCGCGACTGTAGAACGGTCAGGGTTCGCCATCGGGCTGATAGCCGGCTTCCTTTCGATTGCATGGGGCAATCGAAGGCGGTTTGGAATTCAGCCGGAAAAGCCACTGGCGTGGCTTCGTGATCAGCCGGGTTGGACGCCTCTTCTTCTACGAATCGTCCGCCTTTCACGAAACCAGAAAACGCCGGGAAGGTGAGGCGGGCCGTTCGGGCCCAAGCATCGGTCTTCGCGTGATCACGCGGGGCGCGATGTGGTGGGCTCGTGACGCCGTGAGCCAGGAGACCTGCCGTCCGACAGGGGCATTCCGCCCGAAGGGAAGCCCGCTTCCCACGCCATCACGGAGGTTGTCTTGGCTCATCGATCGTTTCCCGAACGCGCCGTCGGCGCGGTGAAATCCTGTTGCCGCTCGAATTCGCGACCAAGCGCGTGAGGCTGCAACGCACATGAGCATTTCCCATGCCGGGCCGGTTCTGGTCCTCGGCGGTGCCCGTTCCGGCAAATCCAGCTTTTCCGAAAGGCTCGTCGAAGCCTCCGGGCTCGGCATGCACTATGTCGCGACCGGCCGTGCCTGGGACGACGAGATGCGCGAGCGCATCGACCATCACCGGGCAAGGCGCGGCGAAGGCTGGACGACGCATGAAGAGCCGCTCGACCTCGTTTCGCTGCTGACGCGCATCGATGACGAGAACCGCGTGGTGCTCGTCGACTGCCTGACGCTGTGGGTCACCAACCTGATGATGGAAGGGCGCGACATGGCGGCAGAGTTCGCGGCCCTTGCCGCTTTCCTGCCGGAGGCGCGGGCGCGCCTCATCCTTGTTTCCAACGAAGTCGGCCTCGGCATCGTGCCCGAGAACCGCATGGTCCGCGATTTCCGCGACCATGCCGGCCGGCTTCACCAGATCGTTGCGGAGAAATCCGCGGAAGTTTACTTTGTCGCGGCCGGATTGCCGCTGAAAATGAAGGGTTGATCCATGACCACTGCCAGAGCCAACCAGGGCAAGATCCCGGCGACCGTCATCACCGGCTTCCTCGGTGCCGGCAAGACGACGATGATCCGCAATCTGCTGCAGAACGCCGATGGCAAGCGCATTGCGCTCATCATCAACGAGTTCGGCGATCTCGGCGTCGACGGCGACGTGCTGAAGGGCTGCGGCGCAGAAGCCTGCTCGGAAGACGATATCATTGAGCTTACCAATGGCTGCATCTGCTGCACGGTTGCCGATGATTTCATCCCGACCATGACCAAGCTGCTCGAGCGCGAAAATCGTCCTGACCATATCATCATTGAAACCTCGGGCCTCGCTTTGCCGCAGCCGCTGATCGCCGCCTTCAACTGGCCTGATATCCGCAGCGAAGTCACCGTCGATGGCGTCGTCACCGTGGTCGACAGTGCCGCCGTTGCCGCCGGCCGTTTTGCCGACGACCATGACAAGGTCGATGCGTTGCGTGTCGAGGACGACAATCTCGACCACGAAAGCCCGATCGAGGAACTGTTCGAGGACCAGTTGACCGCCGCCGACCTGATCGTGCTCAACAAGACCGATCTGATCGACGCCTCCGGCCTCAAGGCCGTGCGCGACGAGGTCGCTTCGCGCACTAACCGCAAGCCAACAATGATCGAGGCGAAGAACGGCGAAGTTGCCGCTGCCATCCTGCTCGGCCTCGGCGTCGGCACGGAAAGCGATATCGCCAACCGCAAGTCTCACCACGAGATGGAACATGAGGCCGGCGAGGAGCACTCTCATGACGAGTTCGACAGCTTCGTCGTCGAGCTCGGCGCGATTGCCGATCCGGCAGGTTTCATCGATCGCCTCAAGGGCGTGATATCAGAGCATGACGTGCTGCGCCTCAAGGGCTTTGCCGACGTGCCCGGCAAGCCGATGCGCCTGCTGATCCAGGCCGTTGGCGCCCGCATCGACCAGTATTACGACCGTGCCTGGGCGGCTGGCGAGAAGCGCGGTACGCGCCTCGTCGTCATCGGCCTGCACGACATGGACGAAGCTGCGGTGCGCGCCGCCATCACCGCACTCGCCTAACTCCTTGAAGCAACGCAATTCCAGGAAAGCCATTTCACGCTTTTCCTGGAATTGCTCGAACGGACAGAAACATGCATCTGCTTCTCGCCCAGAAAGGAACGATCGCCGACGGCAACGAGGCGATCGACCTGGGGCAAACGCCGGCCGACGTGCTTTTCCTGTCGGCCGCCGACACCGAGCTTTCGTCGATCGCGGCGGCCCATGGCCGGCGCGACGGGGAGCTGAGCCTGCGCATCGCCAGCCTGATGAACCTGATGCACCCGATGTCGGTCGACACCTATGTCGAGCGCACGGCAAGGCATGCAAAACTCATCGTGGTCAGGCCGCTCGGTGGCGCCAGCTATTTCCGTTATGTGCTGGAAGCATTGCATGCCGCCGCCGTCACCCACCGCTTCCAGATCGCGGTGCTGCCCGGCGACGACAAGCCCGATCCCGGCCTCGAGCCGTTTTCGACCGTTGAGGCCGACGACCGCCAGCGCCTCTGGGCCTATTTCACCGAGGGCGGCGCTGACAATGCCGGCCTGTTCCTCGACTACGCCGAGGCGTTGATCTCAGACGCGGAAAAGCCGCAGCCGGCAAAACCGCTGCTCAAGGCCGGCATCTGGTGGCCGGGCGCGGGCGTCATCGGCGTCAGCGAATGGAAGGCACGTGTCCAAGAGCGGATGGTCGCGGGGGAGGGATTCGAACCCCCGACAGTCGGGATCTGCTTTTATCGCGCCCTGGTCCAGAGCGGCGAGACCCGGCCGGTCGAAGCGCTGATCGAGGCGCTTGCCGCCGAAGGCATGCGCGTGTTGCCGCTGTTTGTCTCCAGCCTCAAGGATGCCGTTTCGGTCGGCACGCTGCAATCGATTTTTTCCGAGGCGGCACCCGACGTGGTGATGAACGCCACCGGCTTTGCCGTTTCCTCGCCCGGTGCCGACAGGCAGCCGACCGTGTTGGAATCAACCGGCGCGCCGGTGCTGCAGGTGATCTTCTCCGGATCGTCGCGCGCGCAATGGCAGGCCTCGCCGCAGGGGCTGATGGCGCGCGATCTCGCCATGAACGTTGCCTTGCCGGAGGTCGATGGCCGCATTCTGGCGCGCGCCGTCTCCTTCAAGGCGGCCTCGATCTACGATCCCAAGGTCGAAGCCAACATCGTCGGGCACGAACCGCTTTCCGACCGGGTCCGCTTTGCCGCCAGGCTTGCGGTCAATTGGGCAAAACTGCGCCGCGCCCGTCCGGCCGAACGGCGGATCGCCATCATCATGGCCAATTACCCCAATCGCGATGGCCGACTCGGCAATGGCGTCGGGCTCGATACGCCGGCGGGCACGGTTGAAGTGCTGCGCGCCATGGCGAGCGAAGGTTATCCCGTCGCCGGCGTGCCTGAGGATGGCGATGCACTGATCGGCTACCTGATGGCTGGGCCGACCAACGCGGCGAGCCGCGATCGCGAGATCCGCGAAGTTCTTTCGTTCAGCGATTACAATACGTTCTTCGATTCGCTTCCGAAACAGATTCAGGATGAGGTCAGCGACCGCTGGGGTGCGCCGGAAACCGACCCGTTCTTCCTCGATGGCGCCTTCGCGCTGCCGCTTGCCCGCTTCGGCGAGATTGTCGTCGGCATCCAGCCGGCGCGCGGCTACAACATCGATCCGAAGGAAAGCTACCATTCGCCGGATCTGGTGCCGCCGCACGGATATCTCGCCTTCTACGCTTTCCTGCGCAACCAGTTCGGCGCGCAGGCCATTGTGCATATGGGCAAGCACGGCAATCTGGAATGGCTGCCCGGCAAGGCCTTAGCGCTGTCGGAGACCTGTTATCCCGAGGCGATCTTTGGGCCGCTACCGCATGTCTACCCCTTCATCGTCAACGATCCCGGCGAGGGCACGCAAGCCAAGCGCCGCACCAGCGCCGTCATCATCGACCATTTGACGCCGCCGCTGACGAGGGCGGAATCCTATGGGCCGCTGAAGGATCTCGAAGCGCTGGTCGACGAATATTACGACGCGGCCGGCGGCGATCCGCGCCGGCTCAGGCTGCTCAGCCGGCAGATCCTCGACCTCGTGCGTGACATCGGCCTCGACCACGATGCCCGTATCGACAAGGGCGACAGCGACGACAAGGCGCTGGAGAAGCTCGACGCCTATCTCTGCGACCTCAAGGAAATGCAGATCCGCGATGGCCTGCACATTTTTGGCGTTGCACCGGAGGGGCGGTTGCTGACCGACCTGACCGTGGCGCTGGCGCGGGTGCCGCGCAGCCTTGGCGAAGGCGCCGACCAGAGCCTGCAGCGGGCGATGGCCGCGGATGCCGGGCTCGGCTTCGATCCGCTCGATTGCGTGATGTCCGATCCCTGGGAAGGCGCACGGCCGGACATGCTTTCCTCCATTTCCGATGCACCGTGGCGGACGGCCGGCGATACTGTCGAGCGCATCGAGCTGCTGGCGGCGGCGTTCGTTTCTGGCGAGACGCTCGCGCCCGAGGACTGGCCTGCCACCCGCACCGTGCTTGGCGAGATCGAGGCGCGACTGAAGCCATCGATCATCAACTCCGGCGCTGCCGAGATGGCCGGCTTTCTCACCGGCCTTGATGGCCGCTTCGTGGCGCCGGGGCCTTCCGGCGCGCCGACCCGCGGCCGTCCCGACGTGCTGCCGACCGGCCGCAATTTCTACTCCGTCGACAGCCGCTCGGTGCCGACGCCGGCGGCCTTTGAACTTGGCAAGAAATCCGCCGAACTGCTGATCCGCCGCTATCTGCAGGATCACGGCGAATGGCCGTCCTCATTCGGCCTGACGGCCTGGGGCACGGCGAACATGCGCACCGGCGGTGACGACATCGCCCAGGCCCTGGCGCTGATCGGCACCAAGCCCACCTGGGACATGGTCTCGCGCCGGGTGATGGGCTATGAAATCGTGCCTCTGGCGATGCTTGGCCGCCCGCGCGTCGACGTGACGCTGCGGATATCAGGCTTCTTCCGCGATGCCTTCCCGGACCAGATCGCGCTGTTCGACAAGGCGATCCGTGCCGTCGGGGCGCTTGAGGAAGACGATGCCGACAATATGATCGCCGCGCGCATGCGCGCCGAGACGCAGCGGCTGGAGGCGTCGGGCGTCGAGCCGGCGGAAGCCGCGCGCCGCGCCTCCTACCGCGTCTTCGGTGCCAAGCCCGGAGCCTACGGCGCCGGCCTGCAGGCGCTGATCGACGAGAAGGGCTGGGACAGCAAAGCCGATCTCGCCGATGCCTATCTCACCTGGGGCGCCTATGCCTATGGCGCCGGCGAGGAGGGCAAGGCGGGACGGGAGCTCTTCGAGGAGCGGCTGCGCACGATCGAAGCGGTGGTCCAGAACCAGGACAACCGCGAACACGACCTGCTCGACAGCGACGACTACTACCAGTTCGAAGGCGGCATGAGCCTTGCCGCCGAGCACCTGAGCGGCGCCCGGCCGGCGATTTACCACAATGACCACTCCCGGCCGGAAAAGCCGGTCATCCGCTCGCTGGAGGAAGAGATCGGCCGTGTGGTGCGCGCGCGCGTCGTCAACCCCAAGTGGATCGATGGCGTCATGCGCCACGGCTACAAGGGCGCCTTCGAGATCGCCGCGACGGTCGACTACATGTTTGCCTTTGCCGCAACCACGGGTGCCGTGCGCGACCATCATTTCGAGGCTGCCTACCAGGCTTTCATCGTCGACGAGCGGGTGTCAGGCTTCCTGCGCGACAAGAACCCGGCGGCACTCGCCGAGCTCTCGGAGCGGTTGCTGGAGGCGATCGACCGTAATCTCTGGATCCCGCGCTCCAACTCGGCACGCTTTGAACTGAGCGGCCGCACAACGGCTGCGGTGCGGCTTCGCGCCGGAAACGAATAGAGCAGCTCCGGGGAAAGCTTGAAACGGTTTTCCGTCCGGAGTTGCGCAATTGCAAAGAGTGAGATCGCGGGCGGTACTACGTCCGCATCCCACGATAGATTCATATGATTGAGGAGAACGTCATGAGCGAAGAAGTGGTGAGCACGGGTGAAGGTGTCGCCGAAAAGGACGATGCCCGCCATGCGATGAAGATGGCGAAGAAGAAGACCGCACGCGAAAAGATCATGGCGACGAAGACCGACGAGAAGGGTCTGATCATTGTCAACACCGGCAAGGGCAAGGGCAAGTCGACCGCCGGCTTCGGCATGATCTTCCGCCATATCGCCCATGGCATGCCCTGCGCAGTCGTGCAGTTCATCAAGGGCGCCTGGGAAACCGGAGAGCGCGACCTGATCGAGAAGCATTTCGGCGATGTCTGCCAGTTCTATACGCTCGGCGAGGGTTTTACCTGGGAAACGCAGGACCGCGCCCGCGACGTGGCGATGGCGGAAAAGGCCTGGGAGAAGGCCAAGGAACTGATCCGCGACGAGCGCAACTCGATGGTGCTGCTCGACGAAATCAACATCGCGCTGCGCTACGACTATATCGACGTGGCCGAAGTCGTGCGCTTCCTGAAGGAAGAAAAGCCGCACATGACCCATGTGGTCCTGACCGGCCGCAACGCCAAGGAAGACCTGATCGAAGCCGCCGATCTGGTGACCGAGATGGAATTGATCAAGCATCCGTTCCGCTCCGGCATCAAGGCGCAGAAGGGCGTCGAGTTCTGATGAGCCAGAGCTGGCAGTTCTGGGCTCTGCTTTCGGCTGCCTTTGCGGCGCTCACGGCAGTGTTTGCCAAGGTCGGGGTTGCCCAGATCAACTCCGACTTCGCCACGCTGATCCGCACCGTCGTCATCCTCCTCGTGTTGGCCGGCATCGTCGCGGCAACGGGGCAATGGCAGAAGCCTTCGGAAATCCCGGGGCGGACATGGCTGTTTCTGGCACTTTCCGGCCTTGCCACCGGCGCCTCCTGGCTTGCCTATTTCCGCGCCCTGAAGCTCGGCGATGCGGCGCGGGTGGCGCCGATCGACAAGCAGTCGATCGTCATGGTCGCCATCTTCGGCGTGCTGTTCCTCGGCGAAAAGCTCAACCTGATGAACTGGCTCGGTGTCGTTTTCATTGCCGCCGGCGCGCTGCTGCTGGCGGTGTTTTGAGGTCGGGTGCGGGTCCAGCCGCCGCAGGTTCCATTGGCGCGCAATCCGCGTGATTTCAGATCCACCGCCGGACGCGCTTGCAATAGGCGCCATCCGCCTCGCCAAAAGCGCGGGAGAGGTACGTTTCCTCCATGCGGATCTGATAGGAGATCGATATCCAGGCTGAGAGAGTGAGCGCCACCGAGGCGACGTTCGGCACGGCCAGCACGGTGCCGGTCAGCGCCGTGACCATGCCGACATAAATCGGGTTGCGGGAAAACGCGTAGAGGCCGGAGGTGACCAGCGGCGCGTCCTGCTCCTCCGGTATGCCGATCTTCTACGAGTGGCGCATCGCCCATTGCGACAGCATCGTCAACCCGCCGCCGAGCGTCATGAGCACGAGGCCAACGGCGTGAAGGAGCGGCTTGTCGAGCATCGGGATCCGGCCGAGCGTGGCGCCGACCGCATCGGGAAAGGCGGCGATCGCCAGGAGATGAACCACCAGCGCCGCCACGATCATCCGAAAGAGCTTGCCGGCAAAACCTTCCGCGTCGTTGCCATAGGTCAGCACAACGGGCGAGCGGCCAGACTGCACGCGGCGCAGGATCGCCAGCGCCAGGGTGAACAGGCCGACGACAAGCATCAGGATGGCGGGCAGGGTGGTAAACATTGGAACCTCAAGGCGAGCGAAGGACAGCACGACGCTTCGCGGGCAGGCGGCCCCATGCGGCCCCTGACTGGCGAAGCATGAGTGGCACTCTGAAATCTCTAGCGACTAGAGGCTCAAGGTGCGGCCTTGCTCGACTTTCGTCTTGGTTACGGGAATTTCACCGGCGAGCCGACGGTGAGAGGTGACACCCGCGGGGGCCTTGGGGAGGACGTCACCGCTTCCCGCCATAGCCGCATATTGCCAAAATTCAGGGCGGCCGCAGCCGCCCTTTTTGCATTAGGCTGGATCAGCGAAAGGTCCTGCCGTTCGAGTACTTGTCGGACGATGTCGTGGTTTGGCCCGAGCGGTTTTTGCCCCATGCCAGTTCAACTTGGCCTGCAGTTTTGACAGTGGGCTTCTTCTCGGTTGGCGTCGACGGCACAGCAGCAATAGCGGAAGTCGCAAACGCGAGTGATGCCACTGCGGCGATAATAATTTTCATTGTAATCTCCTAAGTTCGAACCTCCCGCCAAGGAGTGCGGGAGACTTGGCCTTCTGTAACGGGCCTTGAGTCAATCCCTTGTGAGCTTAATCCCTCGCCGAGTGCTTGCTTCTGTTCGCAGTCGACGCTGGGCCGCTGCTCTATGGGGTCTGCTGAGGACCGGCTGGCCAATCTAGGGGCGCGCAGTCACCTGAGTGCTGCGCCCAAGTCTGCGGCCTAACCCATCCATCGTCCCGGCGAAGGGACCTCGCTCGGGGGGGCTGATGGCAGTGCCCACCCGAAACCTGTGTTGTTGTCTCCTTCCGGCTCAAGCGGCCATGGCTGGCGTCACCTTGTGGGGAATGAAGTTGGTTCTGTCCATGAGCATGTGGTGCAACACCACCGCCAGCTTGCGGGCCAGTGCGACACGCGCCTTTCTGGGACCCGCACGTCAGGCGACCGCCAACGCCCAGCTCTTCAGATCCGAGCCTTTGACCGGTCGCGTGAGGATGACGTTGGCCGCCTGCGCTCGGCAGCACAGGCAAACAGCGCGTAGGTGGGTCCCGCCTCAGAGCCCCAGCCAGATGCGCAGCGGATGTGTCGGGTCGGCCAGCAACCGGGCGGCCAGCGCGATCGAGACGACGACGAGCAGCGGCTTGATGATCTTGGCGCCTTTGGCCATGGCATAGCGCGAGCCGACCTGGGCGCCGAGGAACTGGGCGACGCCCATCATCAGGCCGATCTTCCACAGGATGGCGCCGAAGAACAGGAAGACGGCGAAGGCGCCGACATTCGAGCCGAAGTTCAGGAATTTCGTATGTGCCGTCGCCTTCAAGACGCCGAATCCGGCAAGCGTGACGAAGCCGAGCATGAAGAACGAGCCGGTGCCGGGACCGAAGACGCCGTCGTAGAAGCCGATCAGCGGCACGAGCGTCAGCGTGAACACGAACGGCGTGATGCGGCGGTGCTGGTCGACGTCGCCCATGTTCGGCTTGAGGCCGAAATAGAGCGCGATGGCAATCAGCAGGAAGGGTAGGATCGCCTTCAGAACGTCGCCGGGAACGACGGTCGCGAGCAGCGCGCCCAACACGGAGCCCGCCGCCGACATCAGCGCCATCGGCAATTGCTCTTTCAGGTTCACGTGACCGCGCCGGGCATAGGAAAGGGTTGCCGAGCCCGAGCCGAACAGCCCCTGCAGCTTGTTGGTGCCCAGCGTCTGGAGCGGCGGGATGCCGGCAATCAGCATGGCGGGAATGGTAATCATGCCGCCACCGCCGGCGATCGAATCGATGAAGCCGGCAATGAAGGCGGCAACGAACAGGAACACGAGCAGGTGGAAAGCGAGATCTTGCACGGGAGAGACTCGAGGAGGGAGGAGTATGCAGGCCTTTCTCGCCTTGTGTCAGAGGCCGCGGCGAAATGCAAAGCCTTCTGTCGTGGTGCATCTGCGATGCTCGTCGCAAGATGAGAATTCTCTCAAGAAATCAGTGCCTTATTCTGAGACTATGGGTACTCGGATGGGCGTTTGCTGTCTTCCGTCGATTGCCGGTTCTGGCGGTATGCGCGCGCCGAAGGCGAGTGGTGGGTTTCGTCAAACGCGACATGGCGATGGCGCAATCCGGTTTGACCCGTGCGGTTGCCTCCGGTAAAAATGACGGATGTGCGACGGCGTCCGCTTCTGGCGGACTGAAAGAGCGTCCGATGCGGCCGACCCAGGCAGGGGGCTGGAATCGGTGCTGTCCAGACCGACCCGGGATTTGAGCCGGGCGGCGCTTCGTGTGGATTGCCGCGAAGGGGGCCGAGGTCGACCATGAAATCATCCAGCATAGCGCGGCGACCGCCGGGACCACTCGTCCTCGGTCTTGGCTGCGAGCGCGGCACGCCGATTGATGAAGTGATTGCGCTTGCCGAAAAGGCGTTGGCGCAGGCCGGCGCTGACAAAGCCGATATCGGCTTCGTCGCCTCGCTCGACGCGAGGCGCGGCGAGCCGGCGATCCACGCTGCCGCCGAGCACTTTGCCGTGGCCGCACGCTTCTTCGATGCGGCGACGCTTGAAGCCGAAGCGCCCCGGCTGCAAAATCCCTCGGCGATTGTCTTTGCCCATACCGGCTGCCACGGTGTTGCCGAGGGCGCCGCTCTTGTCGGCGCCGGCTCGGCAAGCGTGTTGCTGGTTGCCAAGCTCACGTCTTCACATGCAACGGCAGCGATTGCCGGGCCTGCCGATCACCGTCTGGCAATCATGCCGGCAACCCTGGCGGCCGCATCATGAGCTATTTCTCGGATCGCGTTTTGGTAAAGATATGCAAGATATTTCAAATAACTATGCGGAATTCCTGTGAATCTGAATCCGCTCGGTGCCAAGGCAGTTCAGCGGTAGGCTTTAAGCGCGTGGCGGGAGAAACGGCATGAACGACACGATTTTTTCCGGCCTGCCTGCGCTTGAGCCCGGTACCGTCTGGCTCGTCGGCGCTGGCCCGGGCGACCCCGGCCTGCTGACGCTTCATGCCGCCAATGCGCTGCGGCAGGCGGATGTCATCGTTCACGACGCGCTGGTCAACGAGGACTGCCTGAAGCTCGCCCGGCCGGGCGCCGTGCTGGAGTTTGCCGGCAAGCGCGGTGGCAAGCCTTCGCCGAAACAGCGCGATATTTCTCTCCGGCTCGTCGAGCTGGCGCGCGCCGGCCAGCGCGTCCTGCGTCTCAAGGGCGGCGATCCCTTCGTCTTCGGGCGGGGTGGCGAGGAGGCGCTGACGCTGGTCGAAAACCGCATCCCGTTTCGCATCGTGCCGGGCATTACTGCCGGGATTGGTGGGCTTGCCTATGCCGGCATTCCCGTCACCCACCGCGAGGTCAACCACGCCGTCACGTTCCTGACCGGTCACGACTCCTCCGGCCTAGTGCCGGACCGCATCAATTGGCAAGGCATTGCCTCGGGCTCGCCCGTGATCGTGATGTACATGGCGATGAAACATATCGGCGCCATCGCCGCCAATCTCATTGGTGCCGGGCGCTCGCCGGAAGAGCCGGTGGCCTTCGTCTGCAATGCGGCAACGCCGGAGCAGACGGTGCTCGAAACGACGCTGGCGCGCGCCGAAGCCGATGTTATCGCTTCCGGTCTGGAGCCGCCGGCGATCGTCGTCGTCGGCGAGGTCGTGCGCCTGCGGGCGTCGCTCGACTGGATCGGGGCGCTTGATGGGCGGCAGCTTGTGGCCGATCCTCTTGCAAGCCGCGGGCTCAGGGATCCCGCATGAGCGGATTGCTGATCGCCGCGCCCTGTTCGGGCTCCGGCAAGACCACGGTGACACTCGGGCTGATGCGCGCCATGCGACGGCGCGGCATGGCGATCGCGCCGGGAAAGGCAGGTCCTGATTATATCGACCCGGCATTTCATACCGCGGCGAGCGGCGAGCCCTGCCTCAACTATGACCCTTGGGCCATGCGCCCCGCGCTTCTCGCGACAAATGCGGCCTACGCCGCCGATGGGCGCACGCTCGTCGTCGAGGCGATGATGGGCCTGCATGACGGTGCCGCCGACGGCAGCGGTGCGCCGGCCGATCTTGCCGCGGCACTCGATCTCGCCGTCATCCTGGTGGTCGATTGTGCCCGCATGTCGCATTCGGTGGCGGCACTGGTGCGCGGTTATGCCGATCACCGCAAAGATATCCGCGTTGCCGGCGTCATTCTCAACAAGGTCGGCAGCGATCGGCATGAGATGATGCTGCGCGATGCGCTGACGCGCGTGGCCATGCCTGTCTTCGGCGTGCTGCGGCAGGATGGTGCCCTGAAGCTGCCCGAGCGGCACCTCGGCCTGGTGCAGGCAGGAGAACACGGCACGCTTGAAACTTTCATCGACTATGCGGCGGACCGGGTCGAGGCGACCTGCGATCTCGACGCGATCCGCGCTGCGTCAGCACTTTCACCGGAAGAGCGGGTGATGGCCGAGGTCACCCGGTTCAAACCGCTCGGCCAGCATATCGCCGTGGCACGGGATGTGGCCTTCGCCTTCTGCTACGAACACCTGCTCTTCGGCTGGCGCCGCGCCGGGGCGGAAATCTCCTTCTTTTCGCCACTTGCCGACGAAGGCCCGGACGTGGCGGCCGATGCGGTCTATCTGCCGGGCGGCTATCCCGAGCTTCATGCTGGACGCCTGCAGGCGGCGGCAGCCTTCCGATCCGGTATCGGGACGGCGGCCAGGCGTGGCGCGCGGATCTTCGGCGAGTGCGGCGGCTACATGGTGCTGGGCGAGGGGCTTGTCGCGGCCGACGGTGCGCGCTACGAAATGCTCGGCCTGCTGCCGCTCACCACAAGTTTTGCCGAGCGCAGGCGGCACCTCGGCTACCGCCGCGTCGTGCCCCTCGACAACACATTCTTCGATGGACCCATGACGGCGCACGAATTCCACTATGCGACCATCGTCTCGGAAGGGGCAGCCGATCGGCTGTTTTCCGTCAGCGATGCCGCCAGCGTAGATCTGGGGCAGGCGGGTTTGAAGCGCGATAATGTCGCCGGCTCGTTCATGCATCTCATCGATATTGCGGGCAGGCCATGAGCGCGCCGATCGTGCATGGCGGCGGCGTCACCGAAGCCGCTGCCCGTTTCGGCGGCCGCTTCGAGGACTGGCTTGACCTGTCGACCGGCATCAATCCGCGCCCGGTCGAATTGCCGCCGGTGCCGCAGCAGGCCTGGCACCGGCTGCCCGACAAACTGACGATCGATGGCGCGCGCGCTGCCGCCGCCAGCTACTACCGAACCGATGGTATCCAGCCCTTGCCGGTTCCCGGCACCCAGTCGGTGATCCAGCTGTTGCCGCGGCTGGTTCCTACCGGTCGCCGCGTCGCGGTCTTCGGCCCGACCTATGGCGAATACGCACGCGTGCTGGCCGCGGCAGGCTTTGCCGTCGATCGGGTGGAGCGTGCCGAGGATCTTGGCGTCGACCACGGCCTTGCAGTTGTGGTCAACCCCAACAACCCGACCGGCCGCGCCTTCCAGCCGGCAGGAATCCTGGCGATGGCGGCGACGATGGCGGCGAATGGCGGCGTGCTGGTCGTCGACGAGGCCTTCGGCGATCTGGAGCCGGACTTCAGTGTCGCCGGCCAAGTCGGCGCCCACGACAATCTCATCGTCTTCCGCTCCTTCGGGAAATTCTTCGGTCTGGCTGGCCTGCGCCTGGGCTTCGTCGTGGCAGCCGATACCGTGCTCGATGCATTTCGTGAGTGGCTCGGCCCCTGGGCAGTGTCCGGGCCGGCGCTGGTTATCTCCAAGGCATTGATGTCCGGCGATACGCAAGCGATCGCCGCGGGCATTCTTGAGCGTCGCGCCGGGCTCGATGCGGTTCTTGATGAGGCCGGTCTCAAGCGCATCGGTGGAACCGGGCTGTTCGTGCTGGTGGAACATGCCGATGCCCATGCCTTGCACCGTCATCTCTGCGAGGCGCAGATCCTGACGCGCAAATTCGACTACGATTCTCGCTGGCTCAGGATCGGGCTTGCGCCCGATGCGGAAGGTGACCGGCGACTGGCGGACGCCCTGCGCCGTGGGGACGCGTTGCGCCCTGGGGACGCGTTGCGCCCAGGGGAGTGCTGAGTGTCGAGCGAGATTCTTCTCATCCTTGTGGCTGCCCTGCTGCTTGATCGTGTCGTCGGTGATCCGGACTGGCTCTGGTCACGCCTGCCGCATCCCGTGGTGTTTTTCGGCAAGGCGATCGCGGTTTTTGATGGGGCGCTGAACAGGCATGAGAGCCTCGGTGCCGGCGCCCTGAAAATACGCGGTATCCTGACGATCGGCGTGCTGCTGCTTGCCAGCGTGCTTGCCGGCAGCATCCTGCACCGCTTGTTCTCGGTGATGGCCCCCATCGGCTACCTGCTCGAGGCTGTCGTCGTTGCGGTGTTCCTGGCGCAGAAGAGCCTTGGCGATCATGTCCGGCGCGTTGCCGAAGGCTTGCGGTTGGGGGGGCTGGAAGGCGGCCGAAACGCCGTGTCGATGATCGTCGGGCGCGACCCGAAGACGCTCGATGCGCCCGCCGTCTGCCGCGCCGCGATCGAAAGCCTTGCCGAGAACTTTTCCGATGGGGTGGTGGCGCCTGCCTTCTGGTATGCGGTTGCCGGTCTTCCCGGGCTGCTCGCCTACAAGATGCTGAACACCGCCGATTCGATGATCGGCCACAAATCGCCGAAATACCTCAATTTCGGCTGGGCCTCCGCCCGGCTCGACGATGTCGCCAACCTGCCGGCAGCGAGACTATCCGTCCTGTTGATCGCTGCCGGCGCCTGGCTGCATCGTGGGCGCCCCGCGGCGGCCGATGCGATCGGAGTGGCGTTTCGCGATCACGGCCTGCACCGCTCCCCCAACTCAGGTTGGCCGGAAGCGGCGATGGCCGGCGCGCTGGACCTGCAGCTAGCGGGTCCGCGCGTCTATGGCGGGGTCATGGTCAGCGAACCGATGATCAATGGGCCTGGCCGCGCCGTTGCCGAAAGCGAAGACATCGACGCCGGTATCGCTGTATTCTATGGTGCTTGTTCGGCAATGACCTTGGCTGTTCTTCTGATCGCCATGATTTGATCGGTTTCTACCGCGTATCCACGGCAAGTTGATCTTGGCATTAAGACTTTTCTTTCCATATGTATTAAACTTGCAACATTACGGGCCGGTTATTCTCTGCGGACGTTTGGTTCCACTGATTGCGGCCTTGCGGGTCAAATATGACGCGCAAAGGATGCTGCAACGCGCCTGAAGCCTGCTGCGGGATTTTCTCCGCTGATCGGAGGCATGCAGTCGAGGTTTCACACGCGGGGAGTGAAGCATGCGACACACATCCCTGATTGTGGTGATTGCCGTTCTGATGCAGTTTTCCGTTCAGCCGCTGAACGCCGCCAATCTCGTTGCCAAGATCAGCCTCTCCTCCCAGACGATGGTGGTAAAGCAGAACGGCGTCGTGATGTATCGCTGGAAGGTTTCCACCGCGCGCAAGGGCTATGTCACGCCGAAGGGGAGCTGGAAGGCCAAGTGGCTTTCGCGCAATCATCGCTCGAAAAAATATGATGATGCGCCAATGCCTTACGCCGTGTTCTTCAACGGTGGCTATGCTGTTCACGCGACCTATGATGTCAAGCGCCTGGGCCGCCCTGCCTCACACGGATGCGTGCGGTTGCATCCCAACAATGCCGCGGAGTTCTTCGCGCTTGCCCGTGAACACGGGCTGAAAAACACGCGCATCGTCATCACGCGTTAAAAGCATTTCCAGGAAAAGTGCGGAGCGGTTTTCCGTCGGAGAATGCATAAAACAGAGAGATAGAGCATTTCCCGGAGAAGTGCGCAGCGGTTTTCCGCGACTTCTTTAAAGCGGAAACGCGCTGAACCTTGGACGGCGGACTCAGTCGATGCCGGCCACCTGCATCAACCGGTCCATGCTTGGCACGGTGACGTGACGGCTGTTTTCGATGTGGATGACATTGTCCTTGCGCAGCTTGGTCACCTGCCGGCTGACGGTCTCGATCGTCAGGCCGAGATAGTCGGCGATATCGGCGCGCGACAGTGGCAGATCGAATGCTGTTGCCGTGCCGTTTTCCGGATCGATGTGAGTGGCGATGATATAGAGAAAGCTCGCCACCTTTTCCTGCGCGGTCTTGCGGCCGAGCGTCAGCATCCAGTCGCGCGCTTCGTCCAGTTCCTTCAGCGCCTGTTCGTGCAGGCGGTGTTCAAGGCCCGGCGCATCGGCAACGAGCCGCTCGATGACATTGCGCGGGAACGAACAGATGTCGGTGTCGATCGCCGCTTCGGCGGTCAGCGCGCTTTCACGCGTGAACGGCCGGCCCATGAAATCGGGAGCGAACTGCAGGCCGACGATCTGCTGGCGTCCGTCGGAGAGAACCTTGCTCAGCTTGACGACGCCGCTGATGATGTTGGCGTAGCTGTCAGTCATTTCGCCCTGGCCGACGACCTCGCGACCGGGTTCGACACGCCTGCGGGTCGAATGCCGGCTGAGGTCGAGAAGCTGGTCAGCAGTCAGCGTGCCGCAGACGCCGCCGTGGCGCGCCTCGCAGGCAGCACAGACGGCTGGAATGTCCGAATTGTGGATATCCTTGCGGCGATGTTCGGTCACGATCTGCAAATCTTTCTTCCCTGCATCGGGTTTGTTCGAGGGACCAAAGAGGATGCGGGCGGTTAAATCAAGAGTTGACAGGTGCTAATTCCGGAAGCGCGAAACAATGTCTCATGTTGAATTGAGCATTGTCAATTTTAACGTGTTAATTCGACGGCTTGATCAAAATCAACGGCGTGCTTTCCCATCCGTCCTATGCGTTTGCCATCTTGACGGAGAGACCGATGGACGACGCTCTGATCCTGAAATATGCGAGCCCCGTGCCGCGCTATACCAGTTACCCCACCGCGCCGCATTTTTCGGAGGCGGTCGGTCAGGCTGAGTACCAGTCCTGGCTAGAGGCCATCGGGCCGGGTGAGGCGCTGTCGCTTTACGCCCATGTGCCCTATTGCGACCGGCTGTGCTGGTTCTGTGCCTGTCACACCAAGCAGACGTTACGCTACGAGCCGGTGGCGAGCTACCTGAACGGACTGCACCGCGAAATCGCCACGATCGGCGGGCGGGTGAACCGCCAAGCGAAGGTCACGGCGCTGCATCTGGGCGGCGGATCGCCGACACTGGTCAGGCCGGACGATCTGATCGCGCTCAAGCGCGCCTTCAGCAGTCACTTCGAATTTTCCAGCGATTGCGAAATCAGCATCGAGATGGACCCGAACGACCTCGACGCGGCGCGCCACGACGCGCTGGCAGCGATCGGCATGACGCGGGCGAGCTTCGGCGTCCAGGATTTCGACCCCGTGGTACAGAAGGCGATCAACCGCATCCAGACCTATGAGCAGACGCGTGATGCGATCGAGGCTTCGCGAGCCCGCGGCGTGGGTTCGGTCAATTGCGACGTGCTTTACGGCTTGCCCTACCAGAGCCTGTCGTCGCTGGAGGCAACGATCGACGCCGTCGTGTCGCTGGCGCCGGATCGCGTCGCGCTCTTCGGCTATGCCCATGTGCCGTGGATGAAGAAGCACCAGTCGATGATATCAGACGAGAGCCTGCCAGGTATCGTCGAACGTTTTGCCCAGATGAGCCGGGCGGCCGACATGCTTGTTGCCGCCGGCTACGAGGCGATCGGCATCGACCATTTCGCCAGGCCCGGCGACAGTCTGGCCGTTGCCAACCGGGAAGGGCGCCTGCGCCGGAATTTCCAGGGCTATACATGTGACAGCGCCGAAACCCTGATCGGTCTTGGCGCCTCGGCGATCGGCCAGTTCCGTCAAGGTTATGTGCAGAATATGCCGGCAACCGGCGAATATCTGCGCCAGGTGGAGAACGCAGGCCTGGCCGCGGTGCGCGGCTACATGCTGACGCCTGATGATCGCCTGCGGGCGCGGGTGATCGCATCCATCATGTGCGATTTCGCCTTCTCGTTCTCGCGAATCAAGGCGGAGTTTCCTGAACTCGCCGGAGCGGTCGTCGAGGAGGCAAAGCTCTGGCGCGCAAGGGATGTGGACGGGCTGACGACGATCGAGGACGGCGTCTTCAGCCTTACCGAACGCGGCCGGCCGTTTGCCCGGTCGGTGGCGGCCATTTTCGACACTCATCTTCAGTCAGGACGGGGGCGCCATTCGGTCGCCGTTTAGCAACACCGCATTTCAAATCGCAGAGGTTGCCATCAAGGCCATTGGCTTTTGCGGCGCATTTACCTATAGGATCGCCGAGACTCGGAATAAAATAATAAAGAGGTATGCGCGTGACTGCTACATTCGACAAGGTTGCCGACATCATCGCTGAAACGAGCGAGATCGATCGCGAGACGATTACGCCGGAAAGCCACACGATCGACGATCTCGGCATCGACAGCCTGGACTTCCTGGACATCGTCTTTGCGATCGACAAGGATTTCGGTATCAAGATTCCGCTGGAACAGTGGACGCAGGAAGTCAACGAAGGCAAGGTTTCGACCGAAGAATACTTCGTGCTCAAGAACCTCTGCGCCAAGATCGACGAGCTGCGGGCTGCCAAGGCCTGATCGGGCCAAGGTTCAAGCCTTTCCACTCGATTTCCAATGCCGCCGGTCGCGCCTCGCGCTTGACAGGCGGCATTGGCGTTTTTACTTGAGCCCGAAACCAAACGGGGTGAGCCTCCATGCTCCTTGAATACTTCCAGATGATCGATCGTGTCGAAACGGTCGATCTGTCGGCTGGCCGGCTGACGGCGCGATCCGTCGTTCCCGAAAAGAGCCCGGTATTCGAGGGCCACTTTCCAGGCTATCCGCTGGTGCCGGGTGTGCTTCTGATCGAGACGATGGCGCAGGCTTCGGGATTTCTGGTGCTGGCCGCGACCAATTTCGCGGCAATGCCGTTTCTGATGTCGGTCGATGGCGCCAAGATGCGGGCCTTCGTCGAGCCGTCGGCAGAACTCGATATCGAAGCCTTCCTCGAGCACGATGGCTCCGGTTTCGCCGTCACCAAGGCGAAGATCACGTCTGCGGGCAAGAAGGTCTGTGACGCACAATTGAAACTCAGAACGATGCCGTTCGATCAGGTGCCGCTCGGCGATATCGTGCGCAGGCGCGCCGACGAGGTGGGCCTGATGACGGCACTTGCGGCGGATGCCGCTTCGGAGAAGTGAAGATGAGCAAATCCGCAAACGACGTGGTGATCACCGGCGTCGGTATCGTCACAAGCCAGGGTGTCGGCGTCGAGCCGCATGTGGCGTTTCTGAACGCGGCCGAGGCGCCGGAGCCACGCGTCGAGGCCGAAAAGTTCAAGCCCTATCCGGTGCATCCGCTGCCGCAGATCGACTGGTCGCAGCAGATCGCCAAGCGTGGCGACCAGCGCCAGATGGAAAACTGGCAGCGCCTCGGCGTGTTTGCAGCAGGCCTGGCGCTCGACGACGCCGGCCTCAAGGACAATCTCGACGCCTGCGGCAGCATGGACATGATCGTGGCCGCCGGCGGCGGCGAGCGCGACATCAATGTCGATTCGCTGATCGTCGACGAGGCGCTGAAGCGCAACGACCGCGAGCAGCTGCTGAACGAGAAGCTGACGACCGAACTGCGCCCGACGCTGTTCCTCGCCCAGCTCTCCAACCTTCTCGCCGGTAACATCTCGATCGTGCACAAGGTGACGGGATCGTCGCGCACCTTCATGGGCGAAGAGGCGGCCGGCATTTCGGCGATCGAAACGGCGTTCTTCCGCATCAAGGCGGGACAGTCGACACATACGCTGGCGGGCGGCGCATTTTCGGCCGAACGTCTCGACATCATGCTGATGACGGAGGCCATCCAGGCGCAGACGGTCGGCGACTGGCAGCCGATCTGGTCGCGCAAGCGCCAGGATGGCGGCGGAATGATCCTCGGTTCCGTCGGCGCCTTCCTGATGCTGGAATCGCGCGAATATGCCGAAGCCCGAGGCGCCCGCATCTATGCCACGATCGACGCGATCGGCAGCGACCGTGGCAGCCGCAGCGACGGCAGGCTGGAGGCGCGCCTTGCCGATCTGGCAAAACCGGCCGAAACGCTCGATCCGGCGCAGACAGTGGTCTTCTCCGGCACCTCGGGCCTGCATGATCTCGTTGCCCACGAAAAGACCTTTCTGGAAGCAAAGCTCGCCGGCGCGCCGGTGCGCGCCTATGGCGGGCTTGTCGGCCACAGCATCGAAGCGCAGTTTCCGGCGGGCCTCGCGCTTGCCGCACTGGCGCTCGGCCACGGCGCCAAGGTTCCGGCTTTCGACGCAAGCTTCGAAAAACCGATGACGGCGGGCGCCAGAACGGCGGTCGTGACGACCATTGGTCATTCACGCGGCGAAGGCGTCGCGGTCCTTTCGGCCGAATAAGAGGAACGATTGATGAGCAACGCTTACAAGGATCATCTCGGTCGTCCGATCGTCGCCGTCACCGGCATGGGCGTCATCACCTCGCTCGGCCAGGGTCTCGAAGACAACTGGGCGGCGCTGACCGGCGGCGTCTCCGGCATCCGCAAGATCACCCGTTTCCCGACGGAAGGCCTGAACACGCGCATTTCGGGCATGGTCGATTTCATCGAGGTCCCGGCGGCCAATTCGGTCGAGCGCTCCTACGCCATGGCGCGCGAAACGACGCTTGAGGCGTTGGCGCAGGCCGGTCTTTCCGGCGATTTCAACGGCCCGCTGTTTCTCGCCGCTCCGCCGATCGAGCCGGAATGGAGCGCGCGCTTTGAACTGGCCGACCGCTCGCCACCGTCGACCCAGCCGGGCGACGCCTACAATCGCTTCCTTGCCGCGATGCGCGAGAAGGCCGATCCGGTGTTTCACGAGGCCGTGCTTTTCGGCGCGATCTCCGAACGCCTTGCCGATCGCTTCGGCACCCGCGGCCTGCCGGTGACGCTGTCGACGGCCTGCGCCTCGGGCGCAACTGCAATCCAGCTCGGCGTCGAGGCCATTCGCCAGGGCCGCACCGATCGCGCGCTGACAGTCGCGACCGACGGTTCGGTCAGTGCCGAGGCGCTGATCCGCTTTGCGCTGCTCTCGGCGCTGTCGACCCAGAACGACCCGCCGGAAAAGGCCTCCAAGCCCTTCACCAAGGACCGTGACGGCTTCGTCATCGCCGAAGGCGCGGCAACCCTGGTGCTGGAATCGCTGGAAGCAGCGGTCGCTCGTGGCGCCCGTGTCTACGGCATCCTGAAGGGGTGCGGCGAGAAGGCCGATCTCTTCCACCGCACGCGCTCGTCGCCCGATGGCGGCCCGGCGATCGCGACGATCCGCGCGGCCCTTGCCGACGCCGGCATCGACGAAGGTGGCATCGGCTACATCAACGCCCATGGCACTTCGACGCCGGAAAACGACAAGATGGAATATCTGTCGATGTCGGCCGTCTTCGGCGAACATCTGCCGTCGATCCCGGTTTCGTCGAACAAGTCGATGATCGGCCACACGCTGACGGCTGCAGGCGCAGTCGAGGCAGTGTTCTCGATCCAGACGATGCTGACCGGCACCTTGCCGCCGACGATCAACTACCAGAATCCCGACCCGGCCATCGTGCTCGACGTCGTGCCGAACGTGAAGCGCAGCCAGCAGGTCTCTGCCGTGCTGTCGAACTCCTTCGGCTTCGGCGGACAGAACGCCAGCCTTGTCATGACCGCCGAGCCGGCCTAAGTCGGCGGTCACAGCGCCGCGCGTCGAACATGACGCGCAAGCGACGCTGTAACGCTTTAAGCCTGCTGCACGCTTCCTTGAACCGGATCCGATCTAAGGAAGCACGCCGCAGAAACTTCAGACGAAATGATGCCGCTCAAGGCAGAGGAAAGATCATGCGCGCCCTGCAACTGCTCGATGACCGCAAGCTCGAAATCACCGACGTTCCCGAGCCGGAAGCGCCAGGCCCGGGCGAAGTGACGCTCCGGGTCAAGGCCGTCGCACTCAACCACATCGACGTGTGGGGCTGGCGCGGCATGGCCTTTGCCAAGCGCAAGATGCCGCTCGTCATCGGCGCCGAGGCGGCCGGTGTGGTCGAAAGCATCGGCCCGGGCGTTTCAAGCGTGCTTCCGGGGCAGCTCGTTTCGATCTATGGCGCGCGCACCTGCGGCCTCTGCCGCCCGTGCCGCGAAGGTCGCGACAATCTCTGCGAACATGTGGGCGGCGTGCATGGCTTCCACCTCGACGGCTTCGCGCAGGAGAAGATCAATCTTCCCGCACGCCTGCTGGTGCCGGCACCTCCGGGCATCGATGCCGTGGCCGCAGCGCTTGCACCGGTCACCTTCGGCACGGTCGAGCACATGCTGTTCGACAACGCCAAGCTTGAGCCAGGCGAAACCATTCTCGTCCATGCCGGCGGCTCCGGCATCGGCTCGGCGGCAATCCAGCTTGCCAAGAAGATCGGCTGCACGGTTATCACTACCGTCGGATCCGACGACAAGATCGAGAAGGCCAAGGCGCTCGGCGCCGATCACGTCATCAACTACCGCACCGACCGCTTCGAAGGTGTCGTGCGCAAGCTCACCAAGAAGAAGGGCGTCGACGTCGTGTTCGAACACGTCGGCAAGGACACCTGGGCCGGCTCAATGCTCTGCATGAAGCGGGGAGGCCGCCTGGTCACCTGCGGCTCGACCTCCGGTGTGTCGACCGACATGAACCTGATGATGCTGTTCCAGCAGCAGCTGAAGCTGCTCGGCTCCTTCGGCTGCCGCATGGAAAACATGGCCAACGCCATGCAGAAGATGGCGCGCGGCCTGGTGCATCCGGTCATCGATACGCAGGTCGGTTTCGACGAGATCGACCGGGCACTGGAGCGGATGGAATCGCGCCAGATCTTCGGCAAGATCATCCTGAAGATGGATTGATCCACGTGCGCATGCTGATCACACGGCTGGTTCTGACGGCGGATCATTTCCGGCAGTGGCTGATTGCGCAACTCGTCTTTCTGCTTCTGACGATCCTGAAGCTGTTTCCGGCTGACGGCGCGATCCGCTTCATGGATCGCGCCGCACGCTTCATCGGCCCGAAGACCAGCCGGCACAAGCTGACGCTGACCAATCTGCGCAACGCCTTTCCCGAGAAGCGGGAGGCCGAGATCGAAGCGATCGCCATGGAGAGCTGGGGCAATATGGGCCGCATGGCGGCGGAATATGTCTTCCTCGACCGGCTGTTCGATTTCGATCCCGAGGCGACCAAGCCCGGCCGCGTCGAAGTCTCCGGCGTTCCGCTCTTTCTCGAGCTGCGCGACAACCCGCGACCCTTTATCGTCTTTACCGCCCACAGCGGCAATTTCGAGATGCTGCCGGTCGCTGGCTCCGCCTTCGGGCTGGAGGTGACGGTGCTCTTCCGTCCGCCGAACAACCCTTACGTCGCCGAGAAGGTCTTCGAGTTCCGCAAGGAGCGCATGGGCAATCTCGTGCCGTCGCATGCGGGTTCGTCCTTCGCACTCGCCCGCCAGCTAGAGCGCGGCAACGGCGTCGGCGTTCTGGTCGACCAGAAATTCCGCAAGGGCCTGAAGACCAAATTCTTCGGCCAGGACGTGCAGACCAACCCGCTGCTCGCCAAGCTCGTGCGGCAGTTCAATTGCGAGGTCTATCCCGCCCGCTGCATCCGGCTGCCCGGCAACCGTTTTCGGCTGGAGCTGGAGCCGGCGATCGACATTCCGCGCAAGCCCGATGGCGCTGTCGACGTCAACGCCACGGCACAGGTTCTCAACGACAAGGTGGAGAGCTGGGTGAGGGAGTATCCCGGGCAATGGTTGTGGTACCACGACCGCTGGCACATCAAGCGCTACCTGTAAGACTGATTCTCTTCGAACCGCAAAAGGCGTTGCCGCCGCAGGCATTAACGCCCTTTTTGTCTATGCCTAAGGCATTTGCTGGAGAAAATCGCCGTCTTTGCGCCGTTGAAGTCGTTTCGAAACCGCAAGCTTCCCTTTCTGATGTTGAACGGGGCGGTAATGAGTGTAAACTCACCGTTGTATTGCGAGGGGCAGACTGCAAGCGCTTTGGGTGGCCAAGTCTTTGTGGTTTTCGCTGAGGATGTGGGGGAAACGTCAACGCCTGCATGTTTCCTTAAATCCTATTCGATTTAGGAATAAAAACATGCAGTAATTCGAAGTGCTACAGCGACCTTTGCGCGTCTAATAAGACGCGCGGCGCTGTAGATCAGCATCTACATCATCAAAGCCTGTCATATAAGTGCATCGGCGCGGCCTCGGCCGTGGGGGATTGGGGTTTCGAATTGAACGCACTGATTGAGCTGTTCTGGTTCAAGTATTCACAACTGCAGTATGCAGTACGTACAGCAGACGAACATCTGATCGGACTTCTGGATCGCGAGCTCGATCCCATCTTGAAGTCGGTCTATGATGAGAAGGCCGTGAGCGTCGAAGATGCCCGCCTTCAGTTCCAGTTTCTGATCGATATTCTGCGCGTCGAGGCCGACGATATTTCCTGCGTGCTGCGCCATTCGCAGCTTTTGCAGTCGCTGATCAATCGCTATTTCGCAGCCACGGGCGCGGTCAACGCTGCCGACTTGCGACTGGAGCGCACGCCGGCTGCACCACACAAGGGGCGGGCGGACGAGGGGCTTCTCAACGAGGCGATTCTCGACAGCTTCCCTGACCGCATCGCCGTGATCACGCCGGATTATCGGTATCTCTATACCAATCCGCTCAACGCCAACCATCTCGAAAGCCGCCCGATGGATCTCATCGGTCGGCATATCGTCGAATTCATTGGCATCCAGCGCTTCGAGCTGCGCGTGAAGAGCTATCTCGATCGCTGTTTTGCGGGCGAGGTGGTCGACTATACCTTCGCCAAGACCGTCGACGCGCGAACCGTCGTGGTGCGCTGCCGGCTGACGCCGTGCATGTCGAGCAACGGCAAGCTCATCGGTGCGATCCTGGTGATCCAGGAGCATGCGGACCGACGCCGCGCCATCGCCGCCTGATCCCTGTCGCCTAGAGCGCCGCGCGTCTTATTGGACGCACAAAGGTCGCTGTAGCACTTTGAATTGCTGCATGTTTCCTTAAATCGAATAGGATTTAAGAAAACATGCAGTTGAGCCGGATACAGAAACGGCGGCCCTTTCGAGCCGCCGTTCGTTCAATTGATGTCCGGGTCGACTGGAAGCAGCGTGCGAAGACATTCCTGCTCGAAGCCGATGTGCCTTCGCAGATTGGTGAAGAAGCCGCGCAGCATGTAGCCGGCTGTCTCCGCATTGACGCTCTCGTCGGCAGCGCCGAGCTTCACCAGCATCTCCGTGAGCTCTTCGGCAAAGCACTCATCTTCGCAATGTTCGTATTTGAGCCGCGCGAGCGTTGCCGCGATCGACGGGTCGTCGCCGAAATTCTGCTCGACCCAGCGAAACACCGCGCTCTCTTCGCCCGAATGCAGTTCGCGTATGAGCGGCTCCAGCATCTTGGCGGCATAGGCGCATTTCTGCCGGTCGATTTCAGCCGGCAGGCTGTCGGCGATTTCCTCCAGGCTGTTGCAGAGCGCAAGCTGTTCCTGATGCGCACGTGCCAGCCAGGCCCGCGGTTCGCCCATCGGGGCAGGGCGCGCTCGCAAACCCGTCCACACCCGGATCATTCCACTATCATTCGTTCTCTTCATGCTGTTCTGACGCCAGCTCCTATGGCGCTCCCTCATTGTTTCCTGAGGGTGAAGCAAGTGGAGGCCCCCGGCCTTGATCTGAATCAAGGTGAGGGTGCCCCGATTCTGACACTTTCCGGCAAGCTGCGCTGGGCATGCCGCCTTTAGGCGTGTGCACGCGTCTGCATCTGGATAAAGTTGGGGACCCAACCATGAAATACACTTTCGAGACGATCCTGCTCGGGGTCGGTGCTTTCCTGGCGCTTCTAGGCGCCGGATTCGCACAGGACCGGCAGTTCGAAGCCCATATGTGGGTGCTGTTCTTCGTGCTGCTCGGCGGCACGATCGTTATGATGCGGCGCCTCGACTTCAGCACGGCGTCAGCAGGCAAGGCGGCCGCACCGCAGTCGGAATATTTCGACGAAGTCGTGAAGTATGGCGTCATCGCCACCGTCTTCTGGGGTGTCGTCGGCTTCCTCGTGGGCGTCGTGGTTGCGCTCCAACTGGGCTTTCCGGATCTCAACATCGAGCCGTGGTTCAACTTCGGTCGCATGCGGCCGCTGCACACCTCGGCGGTGATCTTCGCCTTCGGCGGCAACGCGCTGATCGCGACCTCGTTCTACATCGTCCAGCGCACCAGCCGTGCGCGCCTGTTCGGCGGCAATCTCGCCTGGTTCGTGTTCTGGGGCTACCAGCTCTTCATCGTCCTGGCCGCCACCGGCTATCTGCTGGGGATCACCCAGTCGAAGGAATATGCGGAGCCGGAATGGTATGTCGACCTGTGGCTGACGATCGTCTGGGTCGCCTATCTCGCCGTGTTCCTCGGCACGCTGCTGGTGCGCAAGGAGCCGCATATCTATGTGGCGAACTGGTTCTATCTCGCCTTCATCGTCACCATCGCGATGCTGCACATCGTCAACAACCTGGCGGTTCCGGTGTCGTTCCTGGGCTCCAAGAGCTATTCGGCCTTTGCCGGCGTGCAGGACGCGCTGACGCAATGGTGGTACGGCCACAACGCCGTCGGCTTCTTCCTGACGGCCGGCTTCCTCGGCATGATGTATTACTTCATTCCGAAACAGGCCAACCGCCCCGTCTATTCCTACCGCCTGTCGATCATTCACTTCTGGTCGCTGATCTTCATGTACATCTGGGCCGGTCCGCACCACCTGCACTATACGGCTCTGCCGGACTGGGCGCAGACGCTCGGCATGGTCTTCTCCATCATGCTGTGGATGCCGTCCTGGGGCGGCATGATCAACGGCCTGATGACGCTCTCGGGCGCCTGGGACAAGATCCGCACCGACCCGATCATCCGCATGATGGTCATGGCCGTCGCCTTCTACGGCATGGCGACCTTCGAGGGTCCGATGATGTCGATCAAGACGGTCAACTCGCTCAGTCACTATACCGACTGGACGATCGGCCACGTGCATTCGGGTGCGCTCGGCTGGAACGGACTGATCACCTTCGGCGCCATCTACTACCTCACGCCGAAGCTGTGGAACCGCGAGCGGCTCTATAGCGTGCGCATGGTCAACTGGCACTTCTGGCTCGCCACGCTCGGCATCGTCGTCTACGCCGCTGTCATGTGGGTTGCCGGTATCCAGCAGGGCCTGATGTGGCGCGAATACGACGACCAGGGTTTCCTCGTCTATTCCTTCGCGGAATCGGTCGCGGCCATGCTGCCCTACTACGTGCTGCGTGCGCTGGGCGGTGCCCTGTTCCTCGCCGGCGCTCTGCTCATGGCCTTCAACGTAACAATGACCATCCTCGGCCGCGTGCGTGACGAAGCCCCGATCTTCGGTTCGACGCCCGTGCTCAAGGCTGCGGAATAGGAGGGCAGTACCCATGTCCATTCTCGACAAACACGCCACCCTGGAACGCAACGCAACGCTGCTGCTCGTCGGCTCGCTTCTCGTCGTCTCGATCGGCGGCATCGTTGAAATCGCGCCGCTGTTCTATCTCGAAAACACCATCGAGAAGGTCGAAGGCATGCGGCCCTATTCGCCGCTGGAACTCGCGGGCCGCGACATCTACGTTCGCGAAGGCTGCTACGTCTGTCACAGCCAGATGATCCGGCCGTTCCGCGACGAGGTGGAGCGCTACGGGCACTACTCGCTGGCGGCAGAATCCATGTACGACCATCCGTTCCAGTGGGGATCGAAGCGCACCGGGCCGGATCTCGCCCGCGTCGGCGACCGCTATTCGAACGAGTGGCACGTGCAGCATATGACCGAGCCGCGCTCGGTGGTGCCGGAATCGGTGATGCCGAGCTATGCGTTCCTGAAGTCGACGCCGCTCGACGTGAGGAACGTCGCCGGACAGCTGAAGGCCAACAGGGCCGTCGGCGTGCCCTATTCGGACGAGATGATCGAGAACGCCGCCGCCGACATCAAGGCGCAGGCCGACCCGAATGCGGACACGTCGGGTGTCGAGGCGCGCTATCCCAAGGCCAAGCTCGGCGATTTCGACGGCGATCCGCAGAAGCTGACGGAGATGGACGCGCTCGTCGCCTATCTCCAGATGCTCGGCACGCTGGTCGACTTCTCCACCTACGACGACACCACGGGCTATCGCTAAGGGAGGGCACGGACATGGAAACCTACACGGCCATGCGCCAGTTCGCCGACAGCTGGGCGCTGCTTGCCATGACGCTCTTCTTCCTCGGCGTCGTCGCCTTCATCTTTAGGCCCGGCGCCAAGAAGGCCGCCGATCGGGCCGCAGCCATCCCCTTCGATCACGATGTGATCGAGACTCAGAAATCAGAGCGGAATGCGGGCGGAAAACCGCAAAACACTTTTCCTCATTCCGCTCGTAAGGAGGATTGATCCATGTCGGACAAACATGTCGACGAGATCAGCGGCGTCGAGACAACCGGCCACGAATGGGACGGGATCCGCGAGCTCAACAACCCGATGCCGCGCTGGTGGGTCTATACCTTCTACGCCACCATCGTCTGGGCGATCGGTTACATGATCGTCTATCCGGCCGTGCCGCTGCTAACCGATGCGACCAAGGGCGTGCTCGGCTACTCCAGCCGTGCGGAACTCAGCGTCGAGCTTGCCGATGCCAAGGCGGCGCAGGCCGGCAATCTGGAAAAGATCGCCGCGAGCTCACTCGACCAGATCATCGCCGATCCGCAGCTTCACCAGTTCGCAGTTGCGGCCGGCGCCTCGGCCTTCAAGGTCAACTGCGCCCAGTGCCACGGTTCGGGTGCCGCCGGTTCGGCCGGCTTCCCCAACCTCAACGACGACGACTGGCTGTGGGGCGGCAAACCTGAGGAGATCTACCAGACGGTGGCGCACGGCATCCGCTATACCGGCGACGACGAGACGCGCGTCTCCGAAATGCCGTCCTTTGCCGAGATCCTCAAGCCGGAAGAGATCAAGCAGACCGCCGCCTATGTCGTCAGCCTCACCGGCACGCCTTCGGATGCGGCGCTGGTCGAACCGGGCAAGGCGCTGTTCGAGGCCAATTGCGCCTCGTGCCACGGCGCCGACGCCAAGGGCAATCGCGAGTTCGGCGCGCCGGATCTTGCCGATGCGCTCTGGCTCAATGGCTCAAGCGAGCAGGCAATCGTCGCGCAGATGAAGGCGCCCAAGCACGGCGTCATGCCGGCCTGGCTGCCACGCCTCGGCGACACCACAGTCAAGCAGCTTGCCGTGTTCGTGCATTCGCTCGGCGGCGGCGAGTAGGGGAACGCTCGCGCCCCGAGCTAAGGTTTGCCCCTCACTGTCCTGCCGGACATCTCTCCCCGCCAGCGGGGAGAGAGCCGTTGGGAGCGACGCTTTCGCCGAACATCGGCGTTGATGGGTGCGGTGCCGGCCCGGCTTGCTACCTTCGCCCCGCTGGCGGGGAGAAGGTGCTGGCAGGCGGATGAGGGGCGGTACCAATCGTCAAGTTAAGAAAATGGCCGCGTCGAAAGACGCGGCCTATCTTCATTCCAGCGCAGCGGCGATGGTGGCGCCGACCATGACGCTTGAAAGGGCGGCGCCCAAAAGCAGCGGCGCGTTGACCGGTCGGCGCACGACGGTGCCGAAATTGAACAGGTTCATCGGCAACAGGTGAAAGCCGCCGCCCTCGGGTTTGCTGCGTGGGGCTTCCATGAAACATTCGTCGTCGAACCAGATCCAGTCATTGCGCCAGGTCCAGCAGCCCTTGTCGCGATAGACGGCGGCAACCTCCTCGGCGAAGGCCTTATCGGCCGGCAGCCTGATGTAGTTGACCGGCTTGCGGCTAAAATACTGCATCGCCAGCGGCATCGAGCGTTCGGTGCAATAGTTCGACATCCAGAGCTTGAAGCCGATTTCGTCGCGAAGCCGGTCGAGCACGCGAAACACCTGCACATGATCCTCGTGACCGTACTCGCCCCAGGGATTGTGGGTGAAGACGTTCATGTCGGGCTTCAACCGCGGCTGCAGCGTGCGATAGAGCGTTTCGTAGTTTTCACGGTAGGCCTGGGCGATCGGCCGCGTCGAGTGGCGGAAGCTGCCGGGCATCAGTTGCGACAGCGATTTCTTCACCACGCGCTTGGCCTCGCGACGCGTGCCTTCGGTTCCGAACTCCATGCCGTAGGGGCCAGGCTTCGGGCTCGTCCAATCGGCGCAGTCGAAGGAGCCGGTCTCCTCCATCTCGAGGAACCGGACGTTGCCGCGGGGATAGGCCTTGATGGCGGCAACGCGGGCGTCGCCCATCTGCGGCTCCGACCAGATATCGCGATAAAGGATGATGACCTCGTCGACCTTTTTCAGGATCGAGGTGAACCACAGCAGTTCGTCGTCGGGGTGGGCGCCGATGATGACGGAATTCCGCAGAAACTCGTGATCGTCTGACATTGCCCAGCGCCCTTTGCCGCTTCTTGTTTTCGCGCGCAATCTTGGGATGCAAAGATTAAGTCTGGGTAAAATCTGCAGGCGCAGACGCCGGTTGTCCACAGGTGGCGGAAACCGGCGCGAGGGATGGTTATTGCGCCGACCAAACCGCCAGCTCGTAGCCGTCAGGATCGGCGAAGTGGAAGCGCCGGCCGCCGGGGAAGGGGAAGATCGGTTGCAGGATTTTTCCGCCGGCCGCCTCGACCTTCGTCAAGCTCTCTTCCAGATTGTCGGCATAGATGATGATCAGCGGCCCTCCGGCCCGGACTGGCCCTGTCGTGGTGAAGCCGCCGGTCAATCTTCCGTCCTGGAACTCGCAATATTCGGGGCCGTAATCCGTGAAGGTCCAGCCGAAGGCGCCGCCATAGAACGCCTTACTGGCGGCGATGTCGGAGACGTTGAACTCGACATAGTCGATGCGGCGATCGTTGCCCTTGTTACCCATGATGTGTCCTGTCGCTTTCTGATTCCAAGATTGACTTAAGGGCGGCGAGATCCTTCGCCACCCATTCGGCATCGCCGGCGAATTGCTCGTCGCTCATGTCGGCCTGCCGCAGCAGCGTGAACATCACCTCGGCGCCATCGTCGTTCGACACGACGCGCAGGGCGTTGTGCACCTTCACGCCGTTTTCCAGCGTCACCAGATGATCGACGACGCCGAAGGCATTGTCGGGGGCAAAACGCACGCGCGCGTTGCCGAGCGGTCCCGGAGCGACCCATTCTTCCCCGTCGCGCGTCAGGCCGGACGAAAGGCCCGATGCCCAGAGCGGCATGTTTTCAGGCTTGGCCATGAAAACATAGACCTCGTGCCAGTCGCGCTCGATCGAGATGTGGATGATTTTCGCTGCCAGTGTCGTCATGCGTTTCGTCGCCTTGCCATTGCCGTTGCAATCAAGGGGTAGCACCACAGGGCGTCGCCGTCTTGAATGAAACGGCCAGTCAGTTCGCGAGCTGGCGCCGGATTTCGCGCGGCGAGAGCGAGGTCAGCTCCCTGGTCTCGCGCGTCAGGTGGGCTTGGTCGGCGTAGCCGGTATCAAGCGCAAGCGCGCTCAGGCTCGCCTCAACGTCGCTTCGGCAGGTGGCGAGAAAACGCTGCAGGCGGAGGATGCGGTCGAGCGTCTTGGCGCCATAGCCGAAATGTTCGTGGCAGCGGCGGCGCAGCGTGCGCTCGCTGGTTCCTGTCGTCTGCGCCAGCAGCCGGATCGGGTTGTCAGACATCGGTTGCCTCTGGCGCAACTCAGCCAGGCAAGCGGCGATGTCGGCAGGCGGGGCTGCGACCGCCGCCAGCCTTTTCTCAACCGCGTGAGCAAGCATCGCGGCACGCGCTGCTGCGCTACCGGCCTCAGTCATCCGCGCATGGAGTTCATCGGCGGCGGCACCCCAGAAGGCATCGAGCGGCACGACCGTACCGGTCAGCTCGCAAAGCGGCGTGCGCAGCCAGGAGGCGGCAATACCGGCCCGAAAGCGCAGGCCGACCACGGTCTCGCCGGGGCCGATGACCGGAAAGGCTGCGACCCTGTCTGGGCCGGCAACAGCCAGACCCCGGCTCGACCAGATGATATCGACGCAGCCATCGGGAACGACAGCCATGGGCGAGGGCGGGCCCTCGGGCATGGTATGGCTCCAAAGGCACTCCACATGGCCCGCAAGCGAGGCAGGCGCCGAGCGCTCGCGGTAGATGCCGCAGCGCTTGGCAAGCGTCAGTGGCCGCAAGGTACCATGCATGCCTTGCCCTCCGAGGTCTCCCGCTTCCGGTTACCTGTCTCTTGCCGCCCTAATCGCGCGACCAGATCTTGCCGTCGATCTGCCCTTGCAGTTCCGGGTAGTCGGCGGCGTGGAAGACCGGCTCGACACCCTGCTTGCGCTGGGCGAAATAGTCCTTCGTCAGCTTGGCAATGGTACCCGACAGGAGCAGGATGGCAATCAGGTTGATCGTCGCCATCAGGCCCATCGAGGCGTCGGCGGCGTCGAACACGGTGGCGATGCTCTCATAGGCGCCCCAGACGACCATGGCGAGAACGGCGCATCGCATGAGGGTGATGCCGAGACGGTTGGCGCCGCCGAGATAGGTCAGCGCGTTCTCCGCGTAGGAATAGTTGCCGATGATCGAGGTGAAGGCGAAGAAGAAGATCGCAATGGCGATGAAATAGCTGCCCGCCCAGCCGATATGGACGTTCATGGCGGCCTGGGTCAGTTGCGTGCCGGTGATGCCGGAGCCGGGCTCCAGCGTGCCGGACAAGAGGATCATCACCGATGTCGCGGTGCAGATCAGGATCGTGTCGATGAAGACGCCGAGCGATTGTACGAACCCTTGCGAGGCCGGGTGATGCGGAACCGGGGTGGCGACGGCTGCGATATTCGGGGCGGAGCCCATGCCGGCTTCGTTGGAGAACAGGCCGCGCTTGACGCCGTTGAGCATGGCGGCAGCGACCCCGCCGGTGATGCCGCCTGCCGCTTCCTGCAGGCCGAAGGCGCTGGAAATGATGGTCCAGAGCACCGTTGGCACCAGCGAGGCGTTGGCGATCAGCACATAGATCGCCATCAGCAGATAGGCGACGGCCATGAACGGCACGACGATTTCGGCAACGCGCGCAATCTGGCGGATACCGCCGAAGATGACGATGCCCGAGAGCGCTGCAACGGCGATGCCGACCACGATCTTCGGAATGCCGAAGGCGCCCTGTACGGCATCGGCGATCGAATTGGCCTGAACCGCATTGAAGACGAGACCGAAGGAAAGGATGAGGCAGACGGAGAAGATCGTTGCCGCCCACGGCGCATTGAGGCCACGGGCGATGTAGAAGGCCGGACCGCCGCGATACTGGCCGTTTTCGTTCTTGACCTTGTAGAGCTGGGCCAGCGCGCTTTCCGCATAGGCCGTCGCCATGCCGACGAGCGCGACCATCCACATCCAGAAGGTGGCGCCCGGTCCGCCGAGATAGAGCGCAACGGCAACGCCGGCGAGATTGCCGGTGCCGACGCGCGAGGCAAGGCTCACGGTCAGCGCCTGGAACGGACTGATGCCCGCCGCATCCTTCGACCCGCCGCTGCTCAACACACGAAACATCTCGCCGAAATGCACGATCTGAGGAAAGCCAAGCCGGATGGTGAAGAAGATGCCGACGGCGAGCAGGCCATAAATGAGCACATAGCCCCAGAAGATCGTGTTCAAAAAGCCGATGATCGTGTCCATGCGGTCCTCGTAGGTTTGGCGGGATGTCGTGGTGTGGCAATTGCCATCAAGTCGCGCGGCATGAAGCCCGGACGTTTCGACGCATGCGGCCGCTTTAGCCCGCAAACTTGACACAGATCAACGTTTCCGGCCGCCAGATCGGGCAAAACAGCGTTCAATACGCGATATATTCGGGGATATCCCACAGATGCAGCCTCAATCCGCCACAAACGCCCCCATCGTCGAACGCCACGAGGCCGAGGCGGTCAACGCGGCGCATGTGCGCAAGCCGCTTTACGAAAAGCGCAAGAAGATCTTCCCGAAGCGCGCCGAGGGACGATTCCGCCAGTTCAAGTGGCTGGTGATGCTGGTCACGCTCGGCATCTACTATCTGACGCCGTGGATCCGCTGGGACCGCGGCGAGCATGCGCCCGACCAGGCGGTGCTTGTCGATATCGCCGCCCGTCGCTTCTATTTCTTCTTCATCGAGATCTGGCCGCAGGAATTCTTCTTCGTGGCCGGGCTTCTCGTGATGGCGGGTTTCGGCCTCTTCCTGGTCACGTCAGCCGTCGGGCGCGCCTGGTGCGGCTACACCTGTCCTCAGACCGTCTGGGTCGACCTGTTCCTTGTCGTCGAGCGCTACATTGAAGGCGACCGCAACGCGCGCATGAAGCTCGATGCCGGACCATGGACAGCGGCCAAGATCGTCAAGCGGGTGACGAAACATTCGATCTGGATTCTGATCGGCATTGCCACCGGCGGCGCCTGGATCTTCTATTTTGCCGACGCGCCGGCCTTGCTGAAGAGCTTCGTCTCGCTCGAGGCGCCGACGATCGCCTATATGACCGTCGCGATTCTCACCGCCACGACCTATGTGTTCGGCGGGCTGATGCGGGAGCAGGTCTGCACCTATATGTGCCCGTGGCCGCGCATCCAGGCGGCGATGCTCGACGAAAACTCGCTGGTCGTCACCTATAACGACTGGCGTGGCGAACCGCGCTCGCGCCACCAGAAGAAGGCGGCAGCCGCGGGCGAGAGCGTCGGCGACTGCGTCGATTGCAATGCCTGCGTCGTCGTCTGTCCGATGGGCATCGACATCCGCGACGGCCAGCAGCTCGAATGCATCACCTGCGCGCTCTGCATCGACGCCTGCGATAACGTCATGGACAAGCTTGGGCGCGAGCGCGGGCTGATCGCCTATGCGACGCTGAGCGATTATGCCTCCAACATGGCGCTTGCCACCGACGGCGGCACGACGGCGATCGACCCGGGCCGGGTGCGTGACGCCGACGGCACCTTCGTCGACAAGGTCAGGCATTTCAACTGGAAGATCGTCTTCCGGCCGCGCGTGCTTGTGTATCTCGGCGTCTGGACGCTGGTTGGTATCGGCCTGCTCTATGCGCTCCTGGCGCGCGATCGGCTGGAGCTCAACGTGCTGCACGATCGCAACCCGCAATTCGTGCTCGAATCGGATGGATCGGTGCGCAACGGCTACATGGTCAAGCTCTTGAACATGATCCCCGAACAGCGCACGATCACACTCACCATCGACGGCATGCCGTCGGCGATGATGCGCATTGCCGGCCAGGCACCGGGCGACGGCCGCAGCTTTGCCGTCGGCGTCGATCCGGACAAGGTGACGGCGCTGAAAGTGTTCGTGACGCTGCCGAAGGATAAACTCGGCGAAGCGGAAGACGGCTTCAGCCTGATTGCAGAAGACCCGTCGAGCCATGAGCGCGACGAATACCAGGCCAACTTCAACCAACCGGGAGCCGCGAAATGACCGCTGACCAAGGCAGGCAACCCCGTGTCTTCACCGGATGGCACATGCTCGGCGTGATGGTGCTGTTCTTCGGCACCATCATCACCGTCAACCTGATCATGGCCTGGAACGCCAGCCACAGCTGGAGCGGGCTCGTCGTCCAGAACACCTATGTCGCCAGCCAGCAGTTCAACGGCAAGGTGAAGGAGGCGCGCGCCTTTGCAGCGAGCGGCCTCGACGGCAAGCTCAGCCTGGAGCCGGGCGCGGTGCGCTACACGCTGACGCGACAAGGCAAGGCTGAAACGTCGGCCGACAAGGTCGTTGCCGTGTTCAAGCGTCCGGTCGAGGAGCATGAGGACGTGCAGATCGAGATGGCGCATCAGGGCAACGGCGTCTTCGTTGCCGCAACCGACCTTAAGCGCGGACAATGGATTGCCGATATCACCGCGACGTCGGGCGACAAGGTCGTCTATCGCCAGGCCATTCGCTTCATCGCGCCGGGAGAGCGTCCATGAGTTGCTGCGCTGCCGGCGCCGAAACCGCGCTGGAGATCGACAGGAGTGCGCAAGGCCTGCCGAGTTCGGAAGAGCTGTGGCTGACCAGCCGCACGCTCGGCAGTGGCCTTCGCCAGACCGACCTCAGCGTGCCCGGCATCCACTGCGGCGCCTGCATCACGACGATCGAGGCTGCCCTGAAGAGCCGGCCGGAGGTGGAGCGCGCCCGCGTCAACCTGTCCTCGCGCCGGGTCTCAGTCGTCTGGAAGGAAGAGGTCGCGGGGCAGCGCAGCGATCCGCGCGAACTGGCGCGCGCGATCCGCGAGCGCGGCTACGAAACGCATCTGTTTGCACCCGGCGAGGAAGAGGGCGACACGCTGTTGAAGCAGCTGGTCCGCGCCGTTGCCGTCGCCGGCTTTGCCTCGACCAACATCATGCTGCTCTCGGTCTCGGTCTGGTCGGGCGCCGAGGCGGCAACGCGCGATCTCTTCCATTGGATTTCGGCGCTGATCGCCGCGCCGACGCTGATCTATGCCGGCCGGTTCTTCTATGCCTCCGCCTGGAATGCGCTGAAGCACGGCCGCACGAACATGGACGTGCCGATCGCCCTGGCGATCACGCTCTCCTACGGCATCTCGCTTTATGAGACGATCACTCACGGCACCCATGCCTGGTTCGACGGCACGGTGATGCTTCTGTTCTTCCTGCTTATCGGCCGCACGCTCGACCACATGATGCGCGGCCGCGCCCGCTCGGCGATCAGCAGCCTGGCGCGCCTGTCGCCGCGCGGGGCGATGGTCATCGATGCCGACGGCAGCCGCGAATACCGTCCGGTGGACGAGATCAAGCCGGGCGAACGGCTGGCGATTGCGGCCGGCGAGCGTATTCCTGTCGATGGCCGGATTCTCGTCGGCTCGAGCGACCTGGACCGCTCGATCGTCAACGGCGAAAGCGCACCCGCGCCGGTGCATATTGGCGACACGGTCGAGGCCGGCACGCTCAACCTGACGGGACCGCTGACGATCGAGGCGACGGCTGCTGCCCGCGACTCGCTGCTCGCGGAAATCATGGGCCTGATGGAGGCGGCCGAAGGGGGCAGGGCGCGTTATCGCCGCATCGCCGATCGGGCAGCGCAATATTATTCGCCAGCGGTTCACCTGTTGGCCTTCCTGAGCTTTATCGGCTGGATGTTCGTCGACGGCGATTTCCATCACGCCATGCTGGTGGCCGTTGCTGTGCTGATCATCACCTGCCCATGCGCCCTTGGCCTGGCGGTGCCGGTGGTGCAGGTCATTGCCGCAGGCCGGCTCTTCCAGAACGGCGTCATGGTAAAGGACGGATCGGCCATGGAGCGGCTGGCCGAGATCGACACGGTGCTGTTCGACAAGACCGGCACGCTGACCGCCGGGGAACCGCGCCTGACCAACGGGGCCGAGATCAAGCCGGCGGTGCTGGCGACCGCTGCCGGCCTTGCCGTGCATTCGCGCCACCCGCTGGCCATGGCCATCCACGATGCGGCTGCGATCGCGCCGGTTCTCTCCGGCGATATCCGTGAAATCCCGGGCGCGGGCATCGAGGCACAGACGACCGACGGCATCTATCGTCTCGGCAGCCGCGCCTTTGCCTGTGGCGACGCCGGTGAGGCGAGCGGCCAGTCGGAGGTCATCCTCTCGCTCGACGGACGCGAGCTTGCCTGCTTCCGCTTTGAAGACCGGCTGCGGCCACAGGCGCGCGAAAGCGTCGACAAGCTGACACGCATGGGCTTTGCAACCGGCATTCTCTCGGGCGACCGCGAGCCGGTCGTGGCAGCGCTTGCCCGCAGGCTCGGCATCATCCGCTGGCGTTCCGAACTGTCGCCGCGCGGCAAGGTCGACGAATGCGCGGCTGCGGCCGAAGGCGGTCATCGCGTGCTGATGGTCGGCGACGGTATCAATGATGCGCCGGCGCTGCGTGCAGCCCACGTCTCGATGGCGCCGGCAACGGCTGCCGACGTCGGCCGGCAGGCTGCCGATTTCGTCTTCCTGCACCAGGGCCTCGACGCCGTGCCGATGGCGATCGACACCTCGCGCCGGGCAGGCCGGCTGATCCGCCAGAACTTCGCGCTGGCGATCGGCTACAACGTCATCGCCGTCCCGATCGCCATCATGGGCTACGCGACGCCGTTGATTGCAGCCATCGCCATGTCGACATCGTCGATCATCGTCGTTGCCAACGCTTTGCGGCTGCGCGCGAAGGTGGCGAAGTCTGCCGCAGCGATCGAGCGACAGGCGCCGACGACGCTGGGCGCGATCGGAAGCGCCTCATGAACACGCTGATCTATCTCATTCCGATCGCATTGTTCTTAGGGGGACTCGGTCTCGTCGCCTTCCTCTGGGCGCTGAAGAGCGGCCAGTACGAAGACCTCGACGGCGCCTCCTGGCGCGTGCTCGACGATGGCGACGGCAAGCCCGAAAAGGAGTGATTTTCTCAAGAATCGCTTGTCGTTAATCGATTTGAATGCCAAAACAGCCTCCGCCGTCGCATCTCGCGTCCGCCCCTTTCCCGAGGGGCAATGCGAGCGCGCGAAGTTTAATTCGAGGGGCCGGCTCCCACGCGTTTATCCTGATCGCGTCCGGCTCTCCTGTCCAATGGAGGCAATCACGTGTCACAGGCGGAAATCGGCCTTATCGGTCTCGGCGTCATGGGCTCGAACCTGGCGCTCAACATCGCTGAAAAAGGCAACAAGATAGCGGTCTTCAACCGCACCGTCGAAGCGACGCACAAATTCTACGCGGAAGCCGGCGAACTCCAGGGCCAGATCGTGCCCTGCGACACCATCGAAGAGTTCGTCGCCGCCATCCGCCCGCCACGTCCGATCATCATCATGATCAAGGCCGGCGAGCCGGTCGATCAGCAGATGGAAATCCTCAAGCCGTACCTCGCCAAGGGCGACATCATGATCGATGCCGGCAACGCCAACTTCCGCGACACGATGCGCCGCTTCGATGCGCTGAAGGACTCAGGTCTGACCTTCATCGGCATGGGTGTTTCCGGCGGTGAAGAGGGCGCGCGCCATGGCCCGTCGATCATGGTCGGCGGCACGGAAGATTCCTACAAGCGCGTCGAGACGGTGCTGACCTCGATCGCCGCGAAATACGACAATGATCCGTGCGTTGCCTGGCTCGGCGAAAACGGCGCCGGCCACTTCGTCAAGACCATCCACAACGGCATCGAATATGCCGATATGCAGATGATCGCCGAAATCTACGGTATCCTGCGCGACGGCTTGAAGATGACGGCCGGCGAAATCGGCGAAGTCTTTGGCGCCTGGAACAAGGGTCGCCTGAATTCCTACCTGATCGAGATCACCGAAAAGGTCTTGAAGGCAGCGGATCCGCTGACCGGCAAGCCGATCGTCGACCTGATCCTCGACAAGGCCGGCCAGAAGGGCACCGGCAAGTGGTCGGTGATCGAAGCGCAGAACATGGGCGTTCCGGCAACCGCGATCGAAGCGGCCGTTGCCGCGCGCAGCATCTCGTCCGCCAAGGATGAGCGCGAAGCCGCCGAGAAGATCCTCGGCCTGCCTGATGTCGGCGAGTTAAAGGTCACTGATAAGGCTGCCTTCATCAAGGACCTGGAAAACGCGCTGCTGGCCGCCAAGATCGGCGCCTATGCTCAAGGCTTTGCCGTCATGTCCGCCGCCTCGAAGGAATTCAACTGGTCGCTGCCGATGCCAACGATTGCCAAGATCTGGCGCGCCGGCTGCATCATCCGCTCGCAGTTCCTGGATGAAATCACCACCGCCTTCACCAAGGCGCCCGATGCCGCCAACCTGATCGTCACCCCGACCTTTGCCGCCATGGTCAAGGAAACCGACGGGGCACTGCGCCGTGTCGTTTCGGCGGCCATGCTCGGTGGCCTGCCGGCGCCGGCGCTGGCCTCGGCACTCGGCTACTTCGACAGCTACCGCCGCGGCCGCGGCACTGCCAACGTGATCCAGGCCCAGCGCGACTTCTTCGGCGCCCACGGCTTCGACCGCGTCGATGGCGCCGATGCCCACCACGGCCCGTGGGGCAGCGGCCTCAACGCCTGAGCGGGCAAAATCGGAATTTCGAACGGGGCGGCCTACAGCGCCGCGCGTCTTATTAGACGCGCGGCGCTGTAGCACTTTGAATTGCTGCATGTTTTTATCCTTAAATCGAATGCGATTTAAGGCAACATGCGGTAGGTCGCCCCGTTTCGTTTGGTCATCGATCCCCATCTATTCACACGGTTGTATCGAGCAGGAAGACCAGTATGCAGTAGACGGCCGTCCTTGGTGCGACCGGTGATTGAATCGCCGATGAAACCGAAGAGAGCGCCCATGATCAGACTGTCATGAGAGCTGCGGATAACGGCGGCGGCAGCGCGCCCGGTGCGCCGTTGCTGATAAGACGGCCAATTGCAGTAAGGGATTTATTCGTTCCAAGCGCGAAACAGAGTCGTTTCAAAAACGGAGACTGAGTTCCATGAAGGCTTCATTGTTGACTGCCGCCCTGGTCTTGGCAACGTCCACGTCGCATATGCGGAGCAAAGCTGCGGCGACCTGACGAACCAAGCGGACATGAACATATGCGCCGGGAAGGCCTATGACAAATCCGACACCGAACTGAACACTCTCTACAAGCAGATCGAGGCACGACTAAAGGACGACGCAGACACCACAAGGCTGCTGCTAACAGCGCAGAGGGCGTGGGTGGCGTTCCGCGATGCCGAGTGCAACTTTTCGAGTTCCGTGGTCACGGGCAGCTTGTATTCGTTCATTTTCAACTCGTGCCGTGATGGCATGACCAAAGTCCGTATCGAAAACCTCAAGGTTTACCTGAAATGCACCGACGGTGACCTGGACTGCCCTGTTCCTACCGTTTGATCGATACCGGCACGGCGGACTGAAGCTCCGGCTGACTGAGGCTCTGCAGCGTTTCGGACGGCTGGCCGTCGATATGGCCGATCACCGCCTTGGCGAGTTCGCGCCCGGCAACCCGGATGTCCTCGTACATGGTCACCACTTCGGGGCGAAGCCAGCGCAGGAAATCGCTCGGCACCTTGGACACCATGTCGGCATCCTTGCCGAGTGTCCTGTTGGCGGCCTCAAGGCCGGCGATCAGTGCGATCGCGCCGGAGCCGCTGCCCGACACGATGCCGTCAGGCGGATTGTCCGAGCGCATCAGCGTCTCGAAGGCGTCGCGGATCTCGACCAGCGTGTGATCGATATTGATGTGGTGGAAGCTGACCGCATCCGCCTGGAAATCGCGAAGGCCGCGCTCGAAGCCGGCGCGCATGTGCGAATAGAAGGTCAGGTGCGGCGGCGGCTCCAGCAGCACCAGGCGCTTGCGGCCGCGCTCCACCAGCTCGCGCACGGCCTCATAGGCAAAACGCTCGTTGTCGAAGTCGTGATAGGGGTGGACGACGCCCATCTCGGTGCGGCCGTGGGTGACGAAGGGCAGGCCGCGCTCCGTCAGAAGCGCCACGCGCGGGTCGTGCGGCTCGGTGCGCGAAATGATCACGCCGTCGGCCGCGCCGGTGTCGAGGATATAGCGGATCGGCGCCAGCGCATCCTTGGTAGCGCTATAGGGCGTGACCACCAGATGATAGGGGGTGCCGGCGAGAACCTCGGTGATGCCGACGACCATGGGGCTGGTGATGCCCATGATTTCTTCTTCCAATGTCAGTACCAGGCTGATGACATTGGTCTTGCCGGTTCTCAGGCGCACCCCGGCGCGGTTCGGCTGGTAGCCGATCTGCTTGGCGACGAGGCGCACGCGCTCCTTGGTTTCGGCGCCGATATCGGGCGCATCCTTCAAGGCGCGCGAGACGGTGGTGATGCCGAGCCCGGTCATGAAGGCGATCGTCTTCAGCGTGGGCCTGCCGCCATCCGGCGGCGGCGTCAGCGGTCTGTTTTTCGTCTTGCTGTCCATCGCTGTCACCCGCTCGCCCTTGCCGTTGCCGCCCGCCGCCCCATTTAGCGTCACTTCCCGCCTTATATACGAAATGTGACGGGGAGCTATCCTGCTATGGGCGTACGGCACCGAGGCAAATCTGTAACGATACAGTAGCGCTGTCGAGCATTTTCGTTGCTGCGCTGCGGTGAATGAAACACTCTGGTTGAGTGTGCTGTGTTGCAGCGGGCTTTTTGCGTCTGCGAGAGAGCATATGCAGCAAAATACCAGCATTTCTGCACAAAAAATATCAAAATCAGCGCGTTATCAACCCGCTATGCCGGATCTTCATGGTCTTGCCCGTGATCAGTTCACGTCTCTTTGATGTCCGAAAGTACGCCTGTAGATTGCAGAAAATGTTTCTGTTTAAATTCATTGGGGTGGGAGTTGCGGACCGGGATCGTTTCCTCTAAGTTTTTTACGGTAACGTTACAGTGAGGGAGGAGACTCATGAATTTACGTTCTTTCGCGGCCGCTTTGGCGGTGACGGTGGCGCTGCCATTTGGTGCAGCAAACGCAACCGATCTCGAGGTGACGCATTGGTGGACGTCGGGCGGGGAGGCTGCTGCGGTCGCCGAGCTTGCAAAAGCGTTCGATGCCACCGGAAATCACTGGGTTGACGGTGCCATTGCCGGCGCCGGCAGCACGGCGCGGCCGATCATGGTCAGCCGCCTGACCGGTGGCGATCCGATGGGTGCCACGCAATTCAACCATGGACGCCAGGCAGAGGAACTGGTCGAGGCTGGGCTGATGCGCGACCTGACCGATGTCGCCTCCAAGGAGAACTGGAAAGAGATCATCAGGCCGGCGAGCCTGCTCGATTCCTGCACCATCGACGGCAAGGTCTATTGCGCGCCGGTCAACATTCATTCCTGGCAGTGGCTCTGGCTGTCGAACGCTGCCTTCAAGAAGGCCGGCGTCGATGTGCCGAAGAACTGGGACGAGTTTGTCGCAGCGGCACCGGCACTTGAAAAAGCCGGCATCGTGCCGCTCGCCGTCGGCGGACAGCCGTGGCAGTCGGCCGGTGCCTTCGACGTTCTCATCGTCGCTCTTGCCGGCAAGGACACGTTCCTCAAGGTCTTTGGCGACAAGGACGAGGAAGTGGCCGCCGGTCCTGAAATTGCCAAGGTGTTCAAGGCTGCGGATGACGCGCGTCGCATGTCCAAGGGCACCAATGTCCAGGACTGGAACCAGGCGACCAACATGGTCATCACCGGCAAGGCCGGCGGCCAGATCATGGGCGACTGGGCGCAAGGCGAATTCCAGCTCGCCGGCCAGAAGGCCGGAACCGATTACACCTGCCTGCCGGGCCTCGGCGTCAACGAAGTCATCGCGACGGGCGGCGACGCTTTCTATTTCCCGGTGCTGAAGGATGAGGAGAAATCCAAGGCCCAGGAAGTGCTGGCATCGACGCTCCTGAACCCGGCGACGCAGGTGGCGTTCAACCTGAAGAAGGGTTCGCTGCCGGTGCGCGGCGATGTCGATCTGGCTGCCGCCAACGACTGCATGAAGAAGGGCCTGGACATCCTCGCCAAGGGCAACGTCATCCAGTGGACCGACCAGCTTCTGTCGGCTGACAGCCAGAAACAGAAGGAAGATCTCTTCTCCGAGTTCTTCGCCAACCCCTCCATGACGCCGGAGGAAGCGCAGAAGCGCTTTGCCGACATCATCGCTTCGGCGGACTGATGGAGCTTCCTTGATCCGTCGGCCCCGCCCTCGGCGGGGTCGGCCAAGGCTCCCATTCGGCACGACACGTTCAGGCGGACCAGCGTGCCTTTGCCTGGCAGGCGTATTGGGAGAACGGCTTCAACGTGGCGAGGCGGTTTTCGAGCGACGGCACATCCGTTCGTCATCGACGCCGCCTGCCATCGGCAATCCAATGCAGTTCCGGAGGAACGAAACATGGGTCACACACGCGGTTCGGGTCGGCCGAACCAGTGGCTGCGGAATCTGAATGCGAAGCTGGCCTCGATCCCGATGATCCTGACGGCCGTGGTCATTTTCCTCGGCGGCACGGTCTGGACCGTGGTCTATTCCTTCACCAATTCCAAGCTCTTGCCGCGGCTTTCCTTCGTTGGCCTCGACCAGTATGAGCGGCTGTGGGCCGCGCCGCGCTGGCTGATGTCGGTGCAGAACCTGGCGATCTACGGCTTGTTTTCGCTGATTTTCAGCCTGGTCATCGGCTTCCTGCTGGCGGCGCTGATGGACCAGAAGATCCGCTTCGAGAACACGTTCCGCACGATCATGCTCTATCCCTTCGCCCTGTCCTTCATCGTGACGGGCCTCGTGTGGCAATGGCTGCTCAACCCGGAATACGGCATCCAGTCGGTGGTGCGCTCTCTCGGCTGGACGAGTTTTGCCTTCGACCCGCTCTACAATTCCAATATCGTCATTTACGGCATCCTGATCGCGGCGCTGTGGCAAGGGACCGGGCTCGTCATGTGCCTGATGCTCGCCGGCTTGCGTGGGATCGACGAGGATATCTGGAAGGCGTCGCGCGTTGACGGCATTCCGATGTGGAAGACCTATGTCTTCGTCATCATCCCGATGATGCGCGGCGTCTTCATCACCACGCTGGTGATCATCGCAAGCGGCATCGTCAAGGTTTACGATCTCGTGGTGGCGCAGACGAGCGGCGGCCCGGGCATCGCCTCGGAAGTGCCGGCCAAATACGTCTACGACTACATGTTCCAGGCGCAGAATCTCGGCCAGGGATTTGCCGCCTCGACCATGATGCTCATCACCGTCGCCATCATCATCGTGCCCTGGGCCTATCTCGAATTTGGGGGAGGGCGCAAGCGTGCCTGAGATCGTCGCTTTCAACGCCATCGCCGCCGGTATCGACCCCGAGGCGGAAAAGACCTCCGTTGCCCTTTCAGGCCCGCGGGGCCGCAAGCCGCGCCGGGCGCTTTCGGGCCGCAACATCATGGTCTACGGCACCCTGATTGTCGTGGCACTCTACTACCTGCTGCCACTCTACGTCATGGTCATGACCTCGCTGAAGGGCATGCCGGAAATCCGACTCGGCAACATCTTCGCGCCGCCGCTCGAAATCACCTTCGAGCCCTGGGTGAAGGCCTGGTCGAGCGCCTGCACCGGCCTCAACTGCGATGGCCTTTCGCGCGGCTTCTGGAACTCGGTGCGCATCACCGTTCCCTCGACCATCGTCTCGATCGCGATTGCCTCGATCAACGGCTATGCGCTGGCCAACTGGCGCTTCAAGGGCGCCGACCTGTTCTTCACTATCCTGATCGTCGGCGCCTTCATCCCCTATCAGGTGATGATCTATCCGATCGTCATCGTGCTGCGCGAGCTCGGCGTCTATGGCTCGCTGACCGGCCTGATCATCGTTCACACCATCTTCGGCATGCCGATCCTGACGCTTCTGTTCCGCAACTATTTCGCCGGGCTGCCGGAAGAATTGTTCAAGGCGGCGCGCGTCGACGGCGCTGGGTTCTGGACCATCTATTTCCGCATCATGCTGCCGATGTCGATGCCGATCTTCGTGGTGGCGATGATCCTGCAGGTGACCGGCATCTGGAACGACTTCCTGTTCGGCGTGGTGTTCACCCGGCCGGAATATTACCCGATGACCGTCCAGCTCAACAACATCGTCAATTCGGTACAGGGCGTGAAGGAATACAACGTCAACATGGCGGCAACCATCCTCACCGGTGCCGTGCCGCTTTTCGTCTACTTCGTCTCCGGGCGGCTTTTTGTCCGCGGCATCGCCGCCGGCGCAGTGAAAGGGTAAGGGCATGGAAAACGTCAGCGTATCGGTCAAGGATCTGTCGTTGAGCTTCGGTGCCGTCACTGTGCTCGACACGCTCAACCTCGACATCAAGGATGGCGAATTCCTGGTGCTGCTCGGCTCATCCGGCTGCGGCAAGTCGACCTTGCTCAACTGCATCGCCGGGCTCCTGGACGTCAGCGACGGCCAGATCTTCATCAAGAACAAGAACGTCACCTGGGAGGAGCCGAAGGACCGTGGTATCGGCATGGTGTTCCAGTCCTACGCGCTCTATCCGCAGATGTCGGTGGAGAAGAACCTCTCCTTCGGGCTCAAGGTGGCCAAGGTCGAAAAGGCCGAGATCGACAAGCGCGTCAGCCGCGCCGCCGAGATCCTGCAGATCCAGCCGCTGTTGAAGCGCAAGCCCGCCGAGCTTTCCGGCGGCCAGCGCCAGCGCGTGGCGATCGGCCGGGCACTGGTGCGCGATGTCGACGTGTTCCTGTTCGACGAGCCACTGTCGAACCTCGACGCCAAGCTGCGTTCGGAACTGCGCGTCGAGATCAAGCGGCTGCATCAGTCCCTGAAGAACACGATGATCTACGTCACCCACGACCAGATCGAGGCGCTGACGCTAGCCGACCGCATCGCGGTGATGAAGAGCGGTGTCATCCAGCAGCTTGCCGATCCGATGACGATCTACAACGCGCCGGAAAACCTGTTCGTCGCCGGCTTCATCGGCTCGCCGTCGATGAACTTCTTCCGCGGCGAGCTGCAATTGAAGGATGGGCGGGCCTTCGTGCGCGCCAATGGCGTCGATTTCGACGTGTCGGCCTATCCGTCGCGCGGGCCGTTCAAATCTGGCCAAAAGGTCGTCCTTGGCCTGAGGCCGGAGCATGTGCGTGTCGACGAGGCACCGAACGGCCAGCCGTCGCACCAGGCGGTCGTCGATATCGAGGAGCCGATGGGCGCCGACAACCTGCTCTGGCTGAAACTTGCCGGCCAGTCGATGTCGGTGCGCATCGGCGGCCAGCGCCGCTACAAGCCGGGAACGGCGGTGACGCTTTCCTTCGACATGGCGGTCGCCTCGATCTTCGACGCGGTCAGCGAAAATCGTCTCTGAACAACGGGGAAACGCGCCGGCTTTCATCATCCGGCGCGTTTCGACACACTGGCATGCCGGCAGTTTCGCCGGCAATCAACGGAATATGGAAATGCTCTCCCAGGACCCGAATCGAACCGCTTGCTATCTCGACCTCGCGGGAGAATGGCAGCTCGCTTCCAGCGATAAAAGCCACGCGACGACCATGGCGCTGCCGGGCGACGTGCACACGGCTTTGCAAAGGGCCGGCATCATCGACGACCCTTATGTGGGTCGCAACGAGGATGACGTGCAATGGGTGGCGCACGAGGATTGGGTGATCGAGCGCACAGTGTCGATCGATGCGGATGATCTCGGCGGCTACTGGTATCTCGACCTCGAATGCATCGACACGGTCGCCTCGGTCTTCGTCAACGACCGGCTCGTGCTCGAGGCCGACAATTGCTTCCGCCGTCATCGGCCCGATGTCTCCCGTACGCTGGTCGCCGGTGAAAACCGTATCCGCATCGTGCTGCCGTCCTCGATATCAGAGGGTGCACGCCGGCAGAGGGCGCAGCCCTTCTACGTGCCCTACCACCCCGGAAATTCGCCGATCGCCAACGGCAACATGCTGAGGAAGCCCCAGTGCCATTTCGGCTGGGACTGGAACATCGCGATTGCGCCGCTCGGTGTCTACGGTACGCTGGCGCTGCGCCGGCTGGAGATCGCCCGCATCGAGCATGTGACGACAAAGCAGATCTGGCTCGGCGACGGCTCGGTCGATCTGCAGGTAACGGTCACGCTCTTTGCCGATGGTCCGGGCATCGTCCCGGTTCATTTCTCTCTCGACGGCCAAAGGGAGCGGCTCGATTGCGCCGTCGGCACCGGCGAGACCCGCATCACCCACGTCTTTACCGTCAGTGAGCCGAAACGCTGGTGGCCGGCCGGCAGCGGCGAGCAGAACCTTTCGATGCTGACCGTGGAAGTGCCACAGGAGCAGGTGACGCGTCAGATCGGCTTTCGCACGATCGAGCTTCTGACCGACAAGGACGAGGCGGGAAGCCGCTTTGCCTTTCGCGTCAATGGCCGCGAGATCTTCTGTCGGGGCGCCAACTGGATCCCGGCCGACGCGCTGATGTCACGGGTGACGCCTGATGGTGTCGAGGACCTGCTGCGCTCAGCGTTTGACGCCAACATGAACATGATCCGCGTCTGGGGCGGCGGCTTCTACGAGCCGGACTGGTTCTACGATCTCTGCGACCGGCTGGGCCTGATGGTCTGGCAGGACTTCATGTTCGCCTGCAACCTCTATCCCTCGACGCCCGATTTCCTCGACAACGTCGCGGCCGAGGTCGACTACCAGGTCAAGCGCCTGTCGTCCCATCCGTCGATCGCGCTCTGGTGCGGCGACAACGAGCTGGTGGGCGCGCTCACCTGGTTCGACGAGCCGCGCAAGGATCGCGACCGTTATCTCGTCTCCTATGACCGCCTGAACCGTACGGTCGAAGTTGCGCTGAAGGCGGCGCTGCCGGACGCACTGTGGTGGCCCTCAAGCCCGGCCTCCGGCTATCTCGATTTCGGCGACGCCTGGCATTCCGACGGTTCCGGCGACATGCACTATTGGTCGGTCTGGCACGAGAACAAATCCTTCGACAATTACCGGTCCGTGCGCCCGCGCTTCTGCTCGGAGTTCGGTTTCCAGTCCTATACCTCCATGCCCGTCATCCGGCAGTTTGCTGCCGAGAAGGACCTCAACATCGCGTCGCCGGTGATCGAGAGCCACCAGAAGAACGTCGGCGGCAACGAGCGCATTGCCGGCACGATGTTCCGCTATTTCCGCTTCCCCAAGGACTTCCCAAGCTTCGTCTATCTCAGCCAGATCCAGCAGGGCCTGGCGATCCGCACGGCCGTCGATTACTGGCGCTCGCTCAAGCCCCATTGCATGGGCACGCTCTACTGGCAGCTCAACGACACCTGGCCGGTCGCTTCCTGGTCGAGCCTCGACTACGGCGGCAGCTGGAAGGCCATGCATTACATGGTGCGCCGCTTCTTCCAGCCGGTGGCCGTTGCCGCCATTCCGTCCGCCGACGGCAAGGAAATCACCTTTTCGATGGTCAACGACACCGCCGCGCCGGTGACTGTGGAACTGCAGGCCTTCGTCGTTACGCTTGACGGTGCGCGCACGCCGCTGATGGCGGCAGCAGGCACCTGCTCGCCGGACCGCGCGGCGACCTTGGTGAGCATCGCGGCGCGCGACATTCCCGAAAACGCACTGTTGTTCTGGTCGTTCGAGGCGTCGAACGGCATGCGTGGCGAAGGCCATCACGTGCCGGGCACCTATAAGGCTCTCGATCTTCAGCCCTCCAAGCTGTCGCTTGAGGTCTTGCCAATCGGCGACGGCGCCTACGACGTCTCGATCAAGGCGAGTGGCCTGGCGCTGCATGTGATGATCGAGGCCGACGTCGCCGGGCGCTACGCCGACAATGCCTTCGATCTCACATCAGGTGAAACGAAGGTCATCCGCTTCACGCCGAAGACATCACTTGCCGAAGGCACGGTGCCGCGCTTTGCCGCCTTCGATCTTGAATCCTGCCAGGGAAAGGGGTGACCCACCGTGAAACGCAGCCACGTCAATGACATCATCGCCAGCAGCGATGCCTTCATGCGCAGCTTCGGCTTCGTGCTTCCGCCCTTTGCCTATTGGTCGCCGGAAGAAATGAAGTCGCGCGTCGCTTCGGATTGCCCGACGATCTTCGATGCCCGGCTCGGATGGGACATCACCGATTACGGCAAGGGCCGCTTCGATGAGGTCGGTCTCGTGCTCTTCACGCTGCGCAATGGCGATGCCTCGAACCTGACGACGGGGCAGGGCATGGTCTATGCCGAGAAACTGATGATCACCCGCAACGGTCAGGTCAACCCGCTGCATCGCCACGCCGCCAAGACCGAGGACATCATCAACCGTGGCGGTGGCACGCTGGTGCTGCAGATGTACAATTCGCACTCCGACGGCTCTGTCGACGACGAAAGCGACGTCGAGGTAGCGACCGATGCGCGCCTGCGTCGGCTGAAGGCCGGCGACCTCCTGAAACTCATGCCCGGCGAAAGCGTGACGCTTTTGCCCGGCAACTGGCACGCCTTCTGGGCGGAAGACGGAGACGTGTTGATGGGCGAGGTTTCGACCGTCAACGACGACCTTACCGACAATTACTTCCGCGAACCCGTTGGTCGCTTCTCGGCGATCGAGGAGGACACAGCCCCCGTCCATCTGCTGGTGTCGGATTACGACGCCTGGCTCAGGGCCGGATGACGAAAAACCCGGCCGGGTCTCGTCCCGCCCCTGGCCGATCAGACCGATCACGATGATTTCCCGAGGAGGATTTTCGATGAAAGACGTCAGTTTTCAGCTCTATAGCGCCCGCAACTTCCCGCCCTTCGCCGATGTGCTGAAGGCGATCGGCGAGGCAGGATATAGCCAGGTCGAAGGTTACGGCGCGCTCTATGCGGCGCTCAGCGATGCGGAGATCGCAAGCTTCAAGCACGGTCTCGACGAGAACGGCCTCGCCATGCCGACGGCGCATTTCGGCCTGGATATGCTCGAAAGCGATCCGGCACGGGTGCTTGAAATCGCCAAGGCGCTCGGCATCCGGGCGATCTATTGCCCTTATCTCCTGCCCGAGCATCGCCCGACGAACGCGGCCGGCTGGCGCGCCTTCGGCGAGCGCCTGCAGGCGGCGGGCAGGCCCTACCGCGATGCCGGCCTCATCTTCGGCTGGCACAACCACGACTTCGAATTCTTCGCCCTGCCGGATGGCAGCATTCCGCAGGACCTGATCTTCGAGGGTGGGCCGGATCTTTCCTGGGAGGCCGACATCGCCTGGATCATCCGCGGCGGCGCCGACCCGATCGCCTGGATCAAGAAATATGCCAACCGGATCACTGCCGTGCATGTGAAGGACATCGCGCCGACGGGCGAGAAAAAGGACGAAGACGGCTGGGCCGATGTCGGCGAGGGTACGGTCGACTGGAAGGGCCTGTTCCAGGCGCTCTCCGGCACCAAGGCGCGCTATTTCATTGCCGAGCACGACAATCCGAGTGACTTCCAGCGCTTCGCCAAGCGCTCGCTCGCCTCCATCCAATCCTACTGAAAAACAGGTAGATCCATGACCAAGGAACTTGGCGTCGGCATCATCGGATGCGGCAACATCTCCACCACCTATTTCAAGCTTGCCCCGCTTTTCAGGGGCATCAAAGTCGTCGCCTGCGCGGATATCAATCCGGCGGCAGCCGAAGCACGGGCGACTGAGTATGGCGTCAAAGCGCAGAGCATCGAAGCGCTTCTCGCCAACCCGGATGTCGATATCGTCGTCAACCTGACGATCCCTGATGCGCATTTCCCGGTATCCAAGAGTATTCTCGAAGCGGGAAAACACGTCTACTCGGAAAAGCCGCTGGTGCTCTCGCTGGAGCAGGGTGAGGAACTCCGCGCCCTTGCCAAGGCCAAGGGCCTGACGGTCGGTTGCGCCCCCGACACCTTCCTCGGTGGCGCCCACCAGCTTGCCCGCAGCTATATCGACGCCGGCAAGATCGGCCGCGTGACGTCGGGCACCTGCCACGTGCTCAGCCCCGGCATGGAGATGTGGCATCCGAACCCGGACTTCTTCTTTCTTCCCGGCGGCGGTCCGATCCTCGATCTCGGGCCCTACTACATCGCCAACCTGATCAACCTCATCGGTCCGGTGAAGCGCGTGGCAGCGCTGTCTTCGATGGCCAATCCGACACGCACCATTACCAGCGAGCCGCGCAACGGCGAGGTCATCCCGGTGAAGACGCCGACCAACATCCATGCGCTGCTGGAGTTCGCAAACGGCGCAACGATCACCCTGTCGGCGAGCTGGGATGTCTGGTCGCATCGCCACGCCAATATGGAGCTCTACGGCACGGAGGGCTCGATTTTCGTCCCTGATCCCAACTTCTTCGGCGGCAAGGTCGAAGCGAGCGGCCGGGACAAGAACATCCAGCCGCTGGAAATGTGGGATCATCCCTTTGCCGTCGAAAACCAGGAGCACCCGCAGGGCCCGATGGCGAACTACCGCACGGCTGGCCTTGCCGACATGGCGATCGCCATTCTCGAGGGTCGCGATGCCCGCTGCTCGCTTGACCGCGCGCTGCACGGCGTCGACGTGATGGTATCGATCCTGAAGTCGGGCGAGGAAGGGCGGTTCATCGAACTCAGTACCACCTGCACCCAGCCGGCAGCCCTCGGGATCGAGGAGGCGCGGGCGCTGCTCATCGAACCTCAAGAAGAAATATCGGGAAATCGTGCCGCTGCCGCTTCATAGCTGCATCGGACCAGTTTAGACGTTTCTGAACAGAGGTTTCCGCAGCCGCGGAAACCTTTCTCATTTGCAGGATGGCGGTCTCTTATTCGCCATCAAAACCCGATCGCGGAGGAATTGCGATGACCTGGCTACCGGCGGAAAACCGCTACGACACCATGAAGTACAACCGCGTCGGACGGTCCGGCCTGAAGCTGCCGGCGATCTCGCTGGGGCTTTGGCACAATTTCGGCGGCGACACCCCGCACGACCGCAAGGTCGACATGTGCCGTACTGCCTTCGATCTGGGCATCACCCATTTCGATCTCGCCAACAATTACGGTCCGCCTCCGGGATCGGCCGAAACCGCTTTTGGCGAGATCATGCGCACGGACTTCGCGCATCTGCGCGACGAGTTGATCATCTCATCCAAGGCCGGCTACGACATGTGGCCGGGTCCCTATGGCGAGTGGGGCAGCCGCAAGTATCTGATCGCGTCCTGCGACCAGAGCCTGAAGCGCATGGGGCTCGACTATGTCGATATCTTCTATTCGCACCGCTTCGATCCGGACACGCCGCTGGAAGAGACCTGCGGCGCCCTCGACCATATCGTGCGGTCGGGCCGGGCGCTTTATGTCGGGATTTCCTCCTACAACTCGCAGCGCACCCGCGAGGCGGCCGCGATCCTGAAGGAACTCGGCACACCCTGCGTGATCCATCAGCCGAGCTATTCCATGCTCAACCGCTGGATCGAGGACGACGGCCTCGTGCACACGCTCGAAGATCTCGGCATCGGCTCGATCGTCTTCTCGCCGCTCGCCCAGGGCATGCTGACGACGAAGTATCTCGGCGGCATTCCGCAGGACAGCCGCGCCGCACAGAACCACTTCCTCAAGAAGGACTTCATCCGTCCGGCGATCATCGACAACATCCGCAAGCTCAACGGCATTGCCGAAAAGCGCGGCCAGACGTTGGCGCAGATGGCGCTCGCCTGGGTGCTGCGCGGCGGGCGCATCACCTCGGCGCTGATCGGTGCCAGCCGTTCCGAGCAGATCGTCGATTGCGTCAAGGCGCTTGAAAACGACACGTTCACGGCGGAAGAGCTGGCCGAGATCGACCTTTACGCGCGCGAAGCCGACGTCAATCTCTGGGCCTCTTCGGCCGAGCTCTGATCCTGCGAATACATTGATTTGCCTCGATTTTGAGCATATCCGATTACTTTCCGGCGCATTAGACAAAAGTCGAATATGCGCCGGAAAGCGTCCGCTGGACATGCATAAGTGAGCGTGTAAGGTGCGTCGATGCCACCGGTTCGCGCTGCGACACGGATGGCTCCAAAGCATGCCGTGCGCAGCGGCTTTGCAGAAACTACAGCGCCGCGCGTCTTATGAGACACGCAAAGGTCGCTGTAGCACTTTGAATTGCTGCATGTTTTTATTCTTAAATCGAATAGGATTTAAGGAAACTGCAGTAGAGCTTAAAGCGCAGCGAGCGAATCCTGGAGATCGCGACGCTTTGGGAGGAGGAGCGGGGCCTCGCACGTGCCGCAAAGGCGGTGAGGTTCCATTGGGCGGAGGCGCGACCACGGTTGCGCCGGATTCTGCCTCGGCGGAAATAGGGAGGAACCATGGATCGCCGTTCATTCATTAAAAACGCAAGCCTCGGTGGCCTGGCTGCGGCTGGCGCATCGGCGCTCGCATCGCCTGCGATCGCGCAGGCAAATCCCAAGATCAACTGGCGCCTTGCCTCGTCGTTCCCCAAGTCGCTGGACACGATCTATGGCGGCGGCGAAGTCCTTTCGAAATATGTCTCTGAAGCAACCGACGGCAATTTCCAGATCCAGGTCTTTGCAGCCGGTGAAATCGTGCCCGGCCTGCAGGCTGCGGATGCTGCCGCTGCCGGTACGGTCGAGGCCTGCCACACGGTCGCCTACTATTACTGGGGCAAGGACCCGACCTGGGCGCTTGGCGCTGCCGTTCCTTTCGCGCTCAACGCGCGCGGCATGAACGCCTGGCACTACCATGGCGGCGGCATCGAACTATTCAACGAGTTCCTGGCGACCCAGGGTCTCGTCGGCTACCCCGGCGGCAACACCGGCGTGCAGATGGGCGGCTGGTTCCGCAAGGAAATCAAGACCGTTGCCGACATGCAGGGCCTGAAGATGCGCATCGGCGGCTTCGCCGGCAAGGTGGTCGAAAAGCTCGGCGTCGTGCCGCAGCAGATCGCCGGCGGCGACATCTACCCGGCGCTCGAAAAGGGCACCATCGACGCTGCCGAATGGGTCGGCCCCTATGACGACGAGAAACTCGGCTTCTACAAGGTCGCGCCCTACTACTACTATCCCGGCTGGTGGGAAGGTGGCCCGACGGTCCACGCCATGTTCAACAAAGCGGCGTTCGACGGCCTGCCGAAGAACTACCAGTCGCTGCTGCGCACCGCCTGCCACGCAACCGACGCAAACATGCTGCAGAAGTACGACTACCTGAACCCGTCGGCGATCAAGCGCCTGGTGGCTTCGGGCGCCAAGCTCAGCCCGTTCAGCCCGGAAATCCTGTCGGCGTGCTTCGAAAAGGCGAACGAAGTCTATGCCGAAATGGAAGCTTCGAACCCGACCTTCAAGAAGATCTGGGACTCGATCAAGGCATTCCGCGGCGAGTACTACCTCAACGCCCAGATCGCCGAATACAACTACGACACCTTCATGATGATCCTGCAGCGGGGCGGCAAGCTCTAAGCCTGCGACTGGCTACAGCGCTTTCCATCGCTGATGGGAAGCGGCATCGAACCGGAATGAAAGCCGCTTGCAACTTCGGTTGCGGGCGGCTTTTTCGTTCCGGCTTGCGGGTGGACGCGGTCTCCAGATTTCGTGGTAAGGTTGCTGTCTTAACGCTCGATGAGGAGGATGCCATGCCGAGCGAAAGCCAATCGATCGTGCACGGGCCGGACGGCGGCCGGCGCTACGACATGGGCGCGATACAGGCCGTGTTCAAAGCCGACGGCCCGGAGACCCAAGGTCGGTTCTCGATTTCCGAATGGTGGGTGGAGGCGCGGCACGAAGGGCCGGGGGCGCATACGCACGACGACAATGACGAAATCTTCTACGTGATCGAGGGGACCGCCAGCATCCTGGTCGGCGACACCTGGCACCAAATGGAGAAGGGATCGATCTGTGTCATCCCGCGCGGAACGATGCACGACTTCCGCAACGAGAGCACGTCGCGCATGGGCCTGCTCAATGTTTTCGTCGGCGGCCCGTTCGAGGAGATGATGCCGATGATCGTCGACTGGTATCGCGACAATCCGGCCAAGCGGCTGGATTGAGCGGACATCGGTGGCTGGAGCAGGCTTGTTGCCACATGAAGAGGGCGGCCCTTGTGGGGCCAGCCCTGACTGCCGACAAGGGCATGTTCGATCATCGCAAGTTTGCGGGGGAAAGCCCGAACGCCATCCAAAACCTCCATCATTCCTGTGCTTGTCACAGGAATCCAGTCAGCCCACGTCCTTGGGCTGAAAAGAGTCTTTTGGCCCGACGGACGTCAGGTCGCTGGATCCCCGCCACAACGGCGAGGATGAGGGAAAATGGGATGCCCGTTTGCCAGAAAGCGATCTTCGGGGGGCAGCAAGCTGAGAGGGCGGCCCTTTACGGGGCCGCCCTCTGTCTGCATAAGCCGAACGTTACTTGAACGAAGGCGGCTGGCTCAGGTCGTTTGACGGCGCCGTCTGCGGTTGTGCGCCAGCCCCGCCGTTCTGGTCCGCCGGCTTCTGGTCGAGCGGGCTGCCGCCCGGAAGCTGGAGACCGCCGGGAAGGCCGAGGCCGCCGCCGTTGTCGGGGAGCGTAAGCCCGCCGCCACCGGTCCCGAATCCGGGCACCTCGATCTTGATGGTGTTCGGATCGATGACTTCGCCGCTTCCCTTGTAGTGCATGACCATCTGCGGGAACATGATCGTCAGCGCCACCATGATGATCTGGATGCCGACGAAGGGCACAGCCCCCCAGTAAATCTGCCCTGTCGTCACCGGTTGTGTCATCTTTCCGGTGACCCTGTCGAGATAGGGCACCTTGGCCGCGACCGAGCGCAGATAGAAGAGCGCGAAGCCGAACGGCGGATGCATGAAGCTGGTCTGCATGTTGATGCCGAGCAGCACGCCGAACCAGATCAGGTCGATGCCGAGCTTGTCGGCGGCCGGAGCCAAGAGCGGCACGATGATGAAGGCAAGCTCGAAGAAGTCGAGGAAGAACGCCAGGAAGAAGACGAGCAGGTTGACCGTGATCAGGAAGCCGGTCTCGCCGCCCGGCATCGCCGTCAGCAGGTGTTCGACCCAGATGTGGCCGTTGACGCCGTAGAAGGTCAGCGAAAACACGCGGGCGCCGATGAGGATGAACAGCACGAAAGCGGAAAGCCGGGTGGTTGCCGCCAGGGCCGAGCGAACGACGTCCATGCTCAGGCGGCCCTTGGCCGCCGCCATGATCAGTGCACCGACCGCACCCATGGCGCCGCCTTCTGTCGGCGTGGCGATACCGAGGAAGATGGTGCCGAGCACGAGGAAGATCAGCGCCAGCGGTGGGATCAGCACGATGATGACCTGCTGGGCAAGCCGCGACATCGCATTGATCTTCAAGCCGCGATCCAGAAGAGCGACGACGTAGATGAAGCCGACGCCAACGGTGGCGCCGAGGATGTCGGCGTTCTCGCCATGGGTCGGATAGAGATAGATATGCGCCGCGTAGGCAAAGGCGCCGGCGACGATGAGCGCGACGATCAGTGAGGTGACGCCGGAGCCGAGTGTGCGGGCGGCCAGCGGCAGGGCCGGCATCGAGTCACGCCGGACGAAGGTCATGATCAGGATATAGATCATGTAGAGGCCGGTCAGGACCAGGCCCGGGATAAGCGCGCCGGCATACATGTCGCCGACTGAGCGGCCGAGCTGGTCGGCGAGAACGATCAGAACGAGCGATGGCGGGATGATCTGGGCGAGCGTGCCGGAGGCAGCGATGACGCCCGATGCGACCCTGCGGTCGTAGCCGTAGCGCAGCATGATCGGCAGCGAGATCAGGCCCATGGCGATGACCGAGGCTGCAACCACGCCGGTGGTGGCTGCAAGCAGCGCGCCGACGAAGATGACCGCATAGGCGAGACCACCGCGGATCGGGCCGAAGAGCTGGCCGATTGTGTCGAGCAGGTCTTCCGCCATGCCCGATTTCTCGAGCACGATCCCCATGAAGGTGAAGAAGGGGATGGCAAGCAATGTGTCGTTCGACATCACCCCCCAGAACCGGTCCGGAAGCGCGTTGAGCAATGGCCAGGACAGGTTGATCGAATCCGACAGCGGAGCGAGCTCCACGCCGATGATGAAGAACAGGAGGCCGTTGGCGGCGAGCGAGAAGGCGACGGGATAGCCCAGCAGCAGGAACACGATCAGCGAGACGAACATGATCGGTGCCAGGTTTTCAGCAATGAATTCGATCATGGACGGGCCTCCGGAGCGACGACGTCGTCAAGCGGTGCATGGGTCGGCACATAGGGTGTCGGGTCGTCCATGTTGCCGGTCATGATCGCGACCTTCTTGATGATTTCGGATACGCCCTGGAAGGCGAGCAGCAGGAAGCCGAAGAGCAGGATGGCCTTGGCCGGCCAGATGATCAGGCCACCGGCGCTGGAGGAGCCCTCGCCCGAGATGTAGGACATCTTCACGTAGGGCACGAAGTAATAGAGCATCAGCAGCACGAACGGCATCAGGAAGAAGACGTGACCGAACAGGTCGATCCAGTGCTGCACGCGGCGCGAGAACTGGCCGTAGACGACGTCGATGCGGATGTGTTCGTTCTGGCTCAGTGTATAGGCGGCGGCGAACATGAAGGCCGCCCCGAAGAGATACCACTGCGCCTCGAGCCAGGCGTTCGACGACATGTTGAACATTTTCCGGATGATGGCATTGCCGGCGCTGACGAGCACAGCGACCAGAATGAGCCAGGACACCGATTTGCCGATGAACTCGGTCGTCGTGTCTATGAGTCGGCTGAAGCCGAGTAACGCTTTCATCGATTTCCTCCCCGCAGTGGCTGTTTTGGTTTTTGTGCCAAGCACAACCAGAGTGCCGATTTCAAGCCAGCGTTCAAGTCCGAGGCTCGATTTTCCCGGTTAGTTCCGCCACCCCAGACTAAAGTCGAATGGAGCTGTCAGGCGATTGCCCAATCATTGTGCACAACAGGGTGCCAACCAGTATCGCCAGTGGGTTTCACTGCAGATGTGAAGGGCGCAAATGGCAATACTGCGTGAACCACTCGTGCCGCGTCGTGGGCTACGTCACCAACTGTAACGTTGCAGTCTTGAAAATCACGGCGGTTTGGGGCTGGATGCGGCCGACAATTGGAGGATGCCCGAGGAATGACTGCCCTGATTCGCAATCCGATCCTGCCCGGCTTCAACCCGGACCCGTCCATCTGCCGGGTGGGCGATGACTATTACATCGCCACGTCCACCTTCGAGTGGTATCCGGGCGTGCAGATCCACCATTCGCGCGATCTGGTGAACTGGCGTCTGGTGCGCCGGCCGCTGGAGCGGGCAAGCCAGCTGGACATGCGTGGCAACCCGGATAGCTGCGGCGTCTGGGCGCCGTGCCTTTCCTATAACGACGGCCTGTTCTTCCTTGTTTATACCGACGTCAAGCGCTTCGACGGCAACTTCAAGGACGCACACAACTACATCGTCACGGCAGAGGCGATCGAAGCCGTCTGGTCCGATCCTGTCTACGTCAATTCCTCCGGCTTCGACCCGTCGCTGTTCCATGACGACGATGGGCGAAAATGGTTCCTCAACATGCAGTGGAACCATCGCAGAGGCGGCTCGCCGAAACATCCGGCCTTCGACGGTATCCTCTTGCAGGAATGGGACGAGCGCGCGCGCAGGCTGGCCGGGCCGGTGAAGAACATCTTTGCCGGCTCGCCGCTCGGTCTGGTCGAAGGGCCGCATCTCTTCAAGCGCAATGGCTGGTACTATCTGACGACGGCGGAAGGCGGCACGGGATACGACCATGCCGTGACCATGGCGCGGTCGCGCACGATCGACGGTCCCTACGAAATCCATCCCGATACCTACCTAATCACGTCAAAGGATCACCCTGATGCGCCGCTGCAGCGCGCAGGGCACGGGCAATATGTCGAGACGCCGGACGGGCAAGCCTATCACACCCATCTCTGCGGCCGGCCGCTGCCGCCGGAGCGTCGCTGCACGCTTGGCCGCGAGACGGCACTGCAGAAATGCGTCTGGCGCGATGACGGCTGGCTCTATCTCGAAAACGGCGGGCCGGTTCCCGAAGTCCTGGTCGCAGCTCCAGGCCCGGTCGGGGCCTTGGTGGAGCCGCGCGTGGTCGAAACCGATTTCGATGGGGCCGCGCTTCCGGCCGAGTTCCAGTGGCTGCGCACGCCGCTGCCGGAGCGGATCTTTTCGCTGGAAAGGCGGGCAGGGCACTTGAGGCTCTTTGCCCGCGAAAGCATCGGCAGCTGGTTCGAGCAGGCTTTGGTCGCCCGCCGGCAGGAGCATCATTCTTTCCGCGCTGAAACCTTGGTCGACTTCGCGCCGGAGACCTATCAGCAGGTCGCCGGGCTGACGCACTACTACAACCGCCACAAGTTTCATGCGCTCGGCCTCACCTGGCACGAGACTCTTGGGCGGACGCTGACGATCCTGTCCTGCCCGGGCGACTTCCCGCTTGGCCGGCTGCAGTTTCCTGTCGGAAGCGGCATCGCCGTGCCCGGAGGGCCGATCGGGCTTGCCATGGAGATCCGCGACAATGACCTGCAGTTCTTCTGGCGCGCAGACGGGGCGGTCGATTGGCAGGCCCTCGGCCCGGTGCTCGACGCTGGCGTGGTGTCGGACGAGGGCGGCCGCGGCGAACATGGATCGTTTACCGGCGCTTTCGCCGGCATGTTCGCCTTCGACACGTCGGGTGCGGGACTGGCGGCGGATTTCGATCTGTTCCGTTACGTCAGCCTCTCAGAGTGAGAATATCAGTCTGTAAGGTAAGGCTTATAAGTACTAGATATCATTACGTATTTGTAATGTAGCGTTTCATATTCGGTTCAGGAAGCCGGACCTATTTTCGGGGTGCAAATAACGAAAGGATACCCCGATGAAACGTCTCCTGACCGCTCTGGTCGCCAGCTCCTTCCTGATCACACCGGTAGCAGCCTTTGCCCAGCCGGCAGGTTCCTTCGAGGTCGCACAGAACTACGACCGCTATCAGCGTCGACCTGTCGACCGCCACGTGGACCGGCATGTCGACAAGCACGTGACAATCGAAAAGCGTGTCATCGTCAAGAAGAAGGAACGCTGGTCGCGCGGCCATCGGTTGAGCCCCGCCGAGCGCCGCCACATGGCGCAGGTGCGCGATTATCGCCGCTACAAGCTGCGCCAGCCGCCGCGCGGCCAGCAGTGGGTGCGTGTCGACAACGACTTCCTGCTGATCAGCCTTGCGACCGGCGTCATCGTCGGCCTGACGTCTGCGCGTTGAACGATTTGATCGAGGGCAGCCTTTCGGGCTGCCCCTTCAAACTTATTACAGCCTCTGAAAGAATCTATTGACGAAGGGCGAAACCCGCTCTCCTCATCCTCGCCCTTGTGGCGGGGATCCAGTGGCCCGACGTCTGTCGGGCCAAAAGACCCTTTAGCCCAAGGACTTGGGCTGACTGGATTCCTGTGACAGGCACAGGAATGAAGGAAGTTTCCGATCGCCTTGAGCTTGCCAATGGTCGGCAGATAACCAGCGGCAACTTTGTCAGCAGTCCGGGGGCGCTTTATGGCTACCCCTTCGATTTTCCCTACACCGTCGTTCGACGCAGCGACGGAATGTCCGCGGCTTCAGTCCGACCCCGCTCTCCGAAAAGCAGTCGCTCCAGCGGGCCGGGCGGGGCGAGTGCCTCCTCCCCATTATCCTGTCCATCAAAGAACGGATCGAACATCGGCACGGGCCTGCCGGCGGCATTGAGGCCCATGCAGGTGAAGCGCGGTCGACGTGGTCTTGGACCGGCCGCCTGCATCAGGCCGCCCGCTGCGACCAGTTCGCGAAGGGATCGGGCAGATCCCGCCAACGGTCCGGCTGGAAGCTGGTGTCATTGACCAGGCAGGCGTCGAGTTCGGCCGTCAGCATCGCCTGATCCATGGGGTCGGCGCCGATGAAGACGATCTCCTGGCGGCGATCGCCCCAGACGGGATCGATGTAGGGACCGACAGCCTTCAGGAAGCCCGGGTCGCGCGGCCATTGCTCCCTAGGCACTGCCGCCCACCACAGGCCCATCTTTGATGTTCTGACCAGCGGCCCGGCCTGGCTCAGTTCGCCGACATGATAGGGTCGCGTCGCCAGCCAGAAGAAACCCTTGGCCCGCACCACGCCCTGCCAGGAGCGATTGAGAAACGCCTGGAACCGGGTGGGATCGAACGGGCGGCGGGCCTTGTAGACGAAGGAGCGGATGCCGTATTCCTCGGTTTCCGGAATATGATCCTTGAAACCATGCAGCTCCTTGTACCAGAGCGGGTGCTGTTCGGCCTTGGCAAGGTCGAAGCGGCCGGTGCCGAGCACGTCGCGCAGTTCCACCTGGCCGAAATCCACTTCCACCAGCTGCGCATCCGGGTTCAGCCCGACGATGATCTTGCGTGCGGCATCGCGCTGCTCTGATGTAGCCGTGCCGATCTTGTTGAGCACGACGACATCGGCGAACTCGATCTGCTCGACAAGCAAGTCGACCAATGTGCGGGTATCGCCTTCGCCTGCCGTCTCGCCGCGATCGGCAAGGAAATCGAGCGAGGAGTAGTCAGCAAGCAGATTGGCGGCATCGACCACGGTGACCATGGTGTCGAGGCGGGCGACGTCGGTAAGGCTTTCGCCATCCTCGTCGCGAAAATCGAAGGTGGTTGCGACGGGCAGGGGTTCGGAAATGCCGCTCGATTCGATCAGCAGGTAGTCGAAGCGGTTCTGTTCGGCGAGATCGCGGACTTCGCGCAGCAGATCGTCGCGCAGCGTGCAACAGATGCAGCCATTGGTCATTTCAACGAGCTGCTCTTCGGTGCGCGACAGGTTGGCGCCGCCGTCGCGGATCAACGCGGCGTCGATATTGATCTCGCTCATATCGTTGACGATGACGGCTACACGCAAGCCGTCGCGGTTGGACAGCACATGGTTGAGCAGCGTCGTCTTGCCGGCGCCAAGGAAGCCGGACAGCACGGTTACGGGAAGTCTTTCCATCGTTGTTTCCTGTATGTTATACCATTACGCTTGACGCGCCTATAAAAGGCGGACGCTTACGCCCGCCTGAACAATCCGGTCGCTCGTGGACTGGCTTTGCCATCGGCCGCGAGGCTTCGGCCTTGTGCGCCGGTCCTGCCTCGACCGGTCTCAGTCATCGGTTAGACCTGTCCGCCGGTCACTTCCGGGGCTTGATCTGTCCTTTCGTCATCCTCGGGCTTGACCCGAGGATCCAGCGGCTGAAAGCCCCACAGGGAGGCACGCTGGATGCTCGGGTCAAGCCCGAGCATGACGGAGAGGGGCGGCGCGTGGCGCGCCTTTGCCGCCTTGGGAGGACGGCTATGCCGCCTTGGGAGCACGGATCAGCTTGCCGAGGCGAGGCAGGTCTTGAGCGACGTGCCGATACCTTCCATCAGCTGGAAGTAGAGGTCCGGCCCGGCATCGAGCGTGGCCGCCTCTGGATCGAGCGTCCCGGATTTCGCCGGCGTGCCTTCGATCACCACATTGATCAGTTTCGGTTCGAACTGCGGTTCGGCAAAGACGCAGGTCGCACCCAGTTCCTTGATCTTGGCGTGGATCTGCGACAGCCGATCGGCGCCGGGCAGAACCTCCGGGCTGACCGTGATCGAGCCCGCCACCCGCACCTGGTAGCGATGCTCGAAATACTGATAGGCATCGTGGAAGACGACGAAGGGCTTGTCCTTCACCGGCGCGACGGTTGCGACCAGGCTCTTGTCCAGCGCGTCGAGGCGCTGGTTGAGTTTCTCGAGATTGGCCTTGTAGGCGCCGGCATTGTCCGGGTCGGCCTCTGTGAGCGTCTTTTCGATCTCGGCTGCCATCGCCCTAGCATTTTGCGGGTCGAGCCACAGGTGCATGTCGAAGCCTTCGTGATCATGGCCCTCATGCGCATGATCGTGGTCATCTGCGGCAGCAGCCTCGGGAGCTGCGGCATCGTCGTGTTCCGCTTCGCCCTCGGCGTGCTTGTGGCCCTCCTCACCATGGCCCTCGTCGTCGTGATCATGCGCCTCGAAGGCGCCGCCTTCGCGGAACTTCAGCTTCTCAAGACCCGGCGCTTCGCTGAGCTCCACCACCTTGGCGCCGCCGCTCAGCGCATCGAGCGGCTTGTCGAGGAAGGCTTCGAGCCCCGGGCCGACCCAGAAGACCACCTTGGCCGCCTGCAGCGCCGCGGCGTTCGACGGTTTCATGTTGTAGGTATGGGGCGAAGCAGCACCCTCGACGATCAGCGACGGTTCGCCGACGCCCTGCATGATCGAAGCGACGAGCGAGTGGACAGGCTTGATCGAAGCCACCACATTGGGGCCGGCCGCTGCAACGGGCGAAGACAGCAGGATTGTGGAGGCAAAGAGCAGGGCGGAAGACGATTTCATCGGTTTCTCCGGGCTTGAATGTCACGCAAGGCCCTGAACCGACTATCGTTTTCGGCCAGGGACAGGCGCAGTTCGGACACTTGAAACACCGAGCACACGTCCGGTTGAACGTGTCGATGTTTCAATGTAATGTTATTACATCAATTGCGTTATGCTATAACGTGTGCGATAGCCAGTGGCAACCGCCAATCCGGAATTTTTTGATGCTGAATTTCCGATCCCCAGAAACGACACCGCTGGTGCGGTTGAACAATGCCGGCGTCAGCCGCAACGGCCGCTGGCTGGTGCGTGGCGTGGAGTTTTCCATCAGCCCGGGCGAGATCGTCACGCTGATCGGCCCCAATGGCTCTGGCAAGTCAACGACCGCGAAGACGGCGATCGGCGTGCTGAAGGCCGACGAAGGTTTTGTCGAGCGCAAGCCGGGCCTGAAGGTCGGCTATGTCCCGCAGAAGCTTGCAGTCGACTGGACGCTGCCCTTGACAGTCGAACGGCTGATGACGCTGACCGGCCCGCTGAAGGGCAGGGAGATCGAGGAGGCGCTGTCGGCGACCGGCGTTCTGCATCTGGCGAAAGCCGAGGTGCAGCATCTGTCGGGCGGTGAATTCCAGCGGGCGTTGCTCGCGCGGGCGATCGCCCGCAAGCCGGACCTGCTGGTGCTCGACGAACCGGTGCAGGGCGTCGACTTCAGCGGTGAGATCGCGCTCTACGAACTGATCAAGCAGATCCGCAACCGCACCGGCTGCGGCATCCTGCTGATCTCGCACGATCTGCATATCGTCATGGCCGAAACCGACACGGTCGTCTGCCTCAATGGCCATGTCTGCTGCCGCGGCACGCCGCAGGCCGTCAGCCAGAGCCCGGAGTACCAGAAGCTGTTCGGCAGGCGCGCTGCCAGCACGCTTGCGGTCTACAGCCACAATCACGACCACACGCATCTGCCTGACGGGCGCGTGCTGCATGCTGATGGTTCGATCACCGAGCACTGTTACCCGGGCGACGGCCATCACCACGACGAGGACGACAACGTGCATGACCATGGCGAGGATTGCGGCTGCGGCCACCACACCCGCCTGCATGGCTTCGAGGTGAAGGAGAAGCGCGATGCTTGACGATTTCTTCGTCCGGGCGCTGATCGCCGGCATCGGTATCGCCGTGATGGCGGGGCCGCTCGGCTGCTTCGTCATCTGGCGGCGCATGGCCTATTTCGGCGATACCATGGCGCATTCGGCGCTGCTGGGTGTGGCGCTGTCGCTGCTTCTCGATCTCCACCTGATGGTGGCGGTGTTCATCGTTGCGGCTGCCGTGTCGATATTACTGCTGTTCCTGCAGCGGCGCGGGGCGCTGTCGACCGATGCGCTGCTCGGCATCCTGTCGCATTCGGCGCTGTCGATCGGCCTCGTCATCGTCGCCTTCATGACCTGGGTGCGCATCGATCTCGTCGGCTTTCTCTTCGGCGACATTCTCGCTGTGTCGGAATCCGACATCGACATCATCTGGGGCGGCGGCATCCTGGTGATCTTCGCGATCGTCTATCTCTGGCGGCCGCTGCTGGCCTCCACGGTCAATCCTGAACTCGCCGAGGCCGAGGGCATGAAGCCGGAGCGGGCGCGGTTGTTCTTCATGCTGTTGATGGCGCTGGTGATCGCCATCGCCATGAAGATCGTCGGCATCCTCTTGATCACCTCGCTGCTGATCATCCCGGCGGCCACAGCCCGCCGCTTTGCGACGTCGCCGGAAATAATGGCGGTTCTTGCCTCGGTGATCGGTGCGCTTGCCGTTACCGGTGGGCTTTTCGGTTCGCTGCACTGGGACACGCCGTCGGGACCGTCTATCGTCGTTGCTGCACTTGCGCTTTTCGTACTGAGTCTGCTGCCGATCGGGCGGCGTCGGTTGGAGACAGCGTCTCATTCCACGCCTGGAGGGCATCATTGATGACGACCCCGCAACTGACCAAGAACCAGACGATGGTGATGAATGCGCTCAGCCATTCCGAAGGCCCCTTGAGCGCCTACACAATCCTCGACAAGCTGCGCGACCAGGGGTTTCGCGCGCCACTGCAGGTCTATCGCGCGCTCGACAAGCTGCTCGAGTATGGCCTCGTGCACCGGCTCGAAAGCCTCAACGCCTTCGTTGCCTGCACATGCCCGCACGAGCACGAGCATGATCACGGGGTCACGGCGTTTACGATCTGCGAGGGGTGTGGGCAGGTAACCGAGTTCCACGACACCGCGATCGAGCAGCGGTTGTCGGCGCTGACGCGTGCACAGAACTTCAAGACGGAAAAGACCACCATCGAGATCCGTGGTCACTGCCAGAGCTGCGCCTGACTGAGCGCGGCGGGCTCGTCGCGCTTAGAGCAATTCCAGGAAAAGTGCGAAGCGGTTTTCCGTCAGCGTTTTGTGACTCCGTTTAAACCGGAAACGCTCTAGTCGAGCTTCGTCAGCTGCATCGCATAGCGCTGCCAGTTCTTGACGTAGTGGCTGGCCGAGCGCTTCAGCCCTTCGACGGCGGCATCGTCAAGCGTGCGGATGGCCTTGGCGGGCGCGCCGACGATCAGCGAATTGTCGGGGAACTCCTTGCCCTCGGTCACCAGCGCATTTGCGCCGACCAGGCAGTTGCGGCCGATCTTCGCACCGTTCAGCACCGTTGCGCCCATGCCGATCAGCGAGTTGTCGCCGATGGTGCAGCCGTGGATGATGGCGCCATGACCGATGGTGCAGCCTTCGCCGATGGTCACGGGAAAGCCGGGGTCGACGTGAATGACGGTGTTTTCCTGGATATTGGTGCGGGCGCCGAGCCGGATCAGCTCGTTGTCGCCGCGCAGCGTGGCGCCGAACCAGATGCCGACATCCTCGCCGATTTCCACCTGGCCGATGATGTTGGCATCAGGCGCCACCCAGTAGCTGCCCTCAGTAGGCGTTTGCGGACGCAGCGGTCCAAGGGCATAGAGCGGCATCGGGCAATCCTTGTTGTTGGAGCATTCCCTGAAACCGCGTGCAGCGCTTCCTTTATCGGGAGATGCGTCAAGACAATGCGATGGGGCGCTTCCGCGATGCGTTCCGAAACGAAAGCGGAAGCGCTCCGATCTTAGAGAACGGTAACGGCAAGCGCCGCGACGCCATCGACGCCGCAGGTCACCGCGTCGCCGCGCACCACCGGACCGACACCCGAAGGGGTCCCGGTCATGATGATGTCGCCGGGGGCGAGCGTGAACAGCCGTGAAAGCTCCGAGATGACTTCGGGTATCTTCCAGATCATCTGCTCGAGATCGCCCTGCTGGCGTAGCTCGCCATTGACCTTCAGCCAGATATTGCCGTTGACGGGATGACCGATCGCCTCGACCGGCACGATCTCGGAAACAGGCGCCGAATGTTCGAAGGCCTTGGCCGCTGCCCAGGGCTTGCCCGCCTTCTTGGCCTCGGCCTGCAGGTCGCGGCGGGTGAAGTCGATGCCAACAGCATAGCCGTAGACGCAGTCGAGCGCCTGTTCGACAGGGATGTCGGCGCCGCCGCTTTTCAAGGCGACAACCAGCTCGACCTCATGGTGCACATCGGCCGTGCGCGGCGGATAGGGGAAGGTCTTATCGGCCACCAGCAGGTTGTCCGGGTTCTTCTGGAAGAAGAACGGCGGTTCGCGATCCGGGTCGTGACCCATCTCGATGGCGTGGGCCGCATAGTTGCGGCCCACGCAATAGACCCGGCGCACCGGAAAACCCACGAGGCTACCGGCGATCGGCAACAGGACGGGTGGTGAAGGTGGAATGACTGTTTGCATGATTGTCCGGCTGTTTCGAATCCCAGCCGGACGTTAACACCCTGTTCGGGTGCTGCAAGGGTTTATCTCAGGCGCAGCAGGCGTAGGCTTGCAACTGGGCGCGCGTGAGAAACCGTCCATCCGACCGAGAGTTCAGTTCCGGATGGCTGTATTCGAGGCTCGGTACTTGAAGTTCCAGGGCTTGGCGCACGGTCATGATGCCGACATCGCGACGATCGCCGTCGCGCTTCACACTGACTTCAACGATGCGATAGAGATTCTGCTCGCTCATGATATCTCTCCCGTTTTCGTTGTCCCTTTTTTCTGGGACATTATGCTTTTTCCCTTGATGGGACTCAGACGCTTCGAAATTGGTTTTTGTGAGGCACCTCATGATATAGCGCAGAGAAATGAAGGCTTCACGACAGAAATCGGGCCATTTCCGGGAAATTTGCGTGCTATTTGAAGATGCTGCGCCGAATCGGCACGGTAACTCCACCACCGGATGCCATGCTCAGGCACTGTCTGGGGCGCGATCGCGCCGCCGCAAGTCATTTCTTCCAAGAGGGCGCAGATGCCAATCAACAGGCCCTCCGGCGTGCTCTTCGCATGCCAACGGCAAGGGGCGAGTGCAGGGCACTCAATGCGGGTGGCAAATGCCTCTTAATGCGCTTTCAATTCGGCTTCATTTGCAGCCGAGATGAACAGCGATCGCGCTTCTTCCACCGTGCGACGGCCGTCGATGGCGGCGCGGCAGGCGCTGCGGGCGGCGACGTAACTCGGTCCGCGCCGCGGCCAATGGTCGGCAAGGCAGGCAAGCGCGTCTGACGGGCCCTTGACGGTGCGGACATCGCCCGTCACGAAGTCGAGTTCGATCGGCTGGTTCCAGATGATTTGATGCATGCGTCTCCTCCTCGAGATCATCTCAATGAATGTCGGCATCGCGACTGCTTGCGACAGGGCTCCTCCCACGCGGCAAGGGTCAACTGTGCTAATGTAGCGCAGGATAACGCTTTTGTAAGCAGCTTTTCCGGGTGCGTCTTGCCGAAGCACAACCGCTGGACTTCGCCCCTAGGCCGAGGTCGATGTCTCCGCCAAGCGTGAGGCGAACAAGCGGCCGACGACAAGCAGCAATTGCTCATTGGTCGTGCCGGCCAGATATTCGTCGATCAGCATGCGTGCATGGCGGCGGGCACGGGCGCTGTCGCGCGGCCAGTGTTGCTCGGCGCAGATGTTGTCGAAGACGCGCTGCAGCGTGTCGATATCAGGCTGCGACAGCGCGATACATTGTGTCGAGCGCAAAGGGTTCACGTCTTTCTCCCCCGGCACCCAAGCCCCGGTGCCCGGCGAACTATGCCATAACCCCCCATAATAGAACCCCTTGGGAATAAGGGGTTCGCGAAGCGGATTGGAGAGAAAGCTCGATCAGCGCCAGGCGCTCGTCTGGACGGGCAGGGCGAATTTCGAGCGCGGGCATCTCCGCCTTTCTGAAGCATTGCCGCGACGCTGGTGCCCGCAGCGCTGTCGCCGGTTCAGGCCGGTCCGACGCCTGCCACCTTGGTCTGGCGGCCGCCTTCCTCGATCCTGACATAGTCGGGTCCGATCCGGGCGAATTGGTCGCAGCGCCTGCCACCATCCTCGAAGGTGATGCAGACTTCGTCGCCCGCAATCGTGTAGGTTCCGCCGTCGCGCACTTCGTAATCGCGGTAGCCATATCGGCCGTCGGCAAAATAGGAGGAGACGACGCCGTTAATGGTGTAGCGCAGCGACTTGCCGACGATAAGGGCCTGAAGATCGGTGCCGGAGAGCGTCGGCACGGAAGGCGGTTTCGGCTTCGCGATCTCCTGATCCTCGAGCGCCACTGACTGGCAACCCGCGAGCTGGAGGGTGAGGAGTGCCACGATCGCACGTTTCATGCCGTCTTCCCTTGTTCCTGCCTTCTGTATCGATACAGGGACGCTGCCCTAATCGCCTGTGATACCGCCTGTCAAGCCGAAGATGCTTGCGTCTGGTTGTTTGCGCGGCCCGGCCACCTGCGAATTCGTTTCCGTGCTGCGGTTCGAGCCATATCTACCGCTTCAATATTGCGCGTTGGCGAAGATCTCGCTCAACGTCCACCGGGTATCGCCCTCGGTGCTTTCGATGTCGTCGACCTGCCAGTTTCCGGCTTCGTTCATCAGACTGTAGCGCAGGGTGACGGGCGCCGAAAAATTCTCGAAGCGCACGGTGACGACAGCGGATGGGCCGGTGATTTCGGCCTTGCCGATGCGCAGGTTGGCGATGTCCCAATCCTGCCCGTTGATGACGGGGTCGAAGCCGATGGCGCCGACCTCACCCTGGCTCTTCTCCGCGTCGGTCTCGTAAAGCTTGGTGAGATCGTTGGAGAAAAACGCGTCGCGCTCCGAGGTGTCGCCGTCGCCAAGATATGGCGCATAGAGCGCCTCGATGAGCGCGGTCGGGGACCTGAATGGCTGAGCCCAGGCGCCTGTTGCAACCGCCGTCGCAAGCCCCAGCACAAAAGCAAATGTGACATTTTGCATGAATGGTCCCCGATCGAGTCGCCTGTGATTTTTTATCAAGGATGACGGCTCGAGCGTGAGCCATTTTTGGTGCGTTTTTGCGCCCGGCTTTCCGGCCCCGCCGAACTGCCTCCGCCCGACGAAGGCTTCGGATGTCGCGACGCAAGTCTTGCAGGCGGCAGGGCGCAAGCCATCAAAGTCTGCCAGAAACTCTGGCGCGAAATGAAGCGTCTGTCGCAACAGCCCGTGGCGTTGCCGGCATTTCTGATCCGAAGCGTCCCGCCGTGCCGTTCGCGTGAGCAGCCACGCCCGATGACGGCGATCCGCAGCCAGGAGCCTTGCTGCCCTTCAAAGGCTCGCTTTCTTGCCTGCGCCATTATATAAGCCGGCAACGGTACAAGACGCTGGCCGTCGGCGGGCGCGTGGCCATCGCGCTGCCCTTTGCCGCCGCGAGCGAACAAGAGACAGAAGAAATGACTGAGAACGCAGCAAAATCTGCGGCCGGAAGAGCGTATTTCAAGGCTCCGATCTTCGCCGTGGCGCCGATGATCGACTGGACCGATCGGCACTACCGGTTTTTTGCGCGCCGGCTTTCGCGGCATGCGCTGCTCTATACCGAGATGATCGTCGCCGACGCGATCCTCAGGGGCGATCGGGTGAAGCTGCTCGGTTTTGATGCGTCGGAGCATCCGGTGGCGCTGCAGCTGGGCGGCAGCGATCCGCGCAAGATGGCGGAGGCGGCCCGCATTGCCGAAGCGTTCGGCTATGACGAAATCAACATGAATGTCGGCTGCCCGTCCGACCGGGTGCAATCCGGCACTTTTGGCGCCTGCCTGATGCAGGAGCCTGGCGTGGTGGCGGAATGCGTGGCGGCGATGAAGGCCACGGTCACGATCCCGGTGACGGTGAAATGCCGCATCGGCGTCGACGAGCAGGATCCGGAAGTGGCGTTGCGCGATCTGGTGTCGCGCGTCGTCGACGCCGGTACGGACGCGGTCTGGGTCCATGCCCGCAAAGCCTGGCTGCAGGGGCTCTCGCCCAAGGAAAACCGCGACATCCCGCCGCTCGACTACGCTCTCGTGCACCGGCTGAAGGCTGAAAACCCTAATCTTTTCATCGGCCTCAACGGCGGACTTCAGACTTTGAATCAGTCGCTTGACGAGCTCAAGCATCTCGATGGCGTGATGCTCGGTCGGGCCGCCTATCACGACAGCGCCATGCTTTCGTCGGTCGATGGCTTTTTCCCGCATCCGCTGACCGGCGCGCCGACGCTCATTCACGACGCTGCCGACTTCTCAGAGCGCGGCCACCGGCTGGACCTGTCCTTCTGGGCGGAATTGCGCGAAGCGATGGCCGATTATGCGGCCGGCCACATCGCCAATGGCGGCCGGCTCGCCCATGTCACGCGGCATATGGTCGGGCTGTTCCAGGGCTGGCCGGGTGCACGGCGCTACCGCCAGATCCTGTCGTCTGACGCCACCCGCCAAGGGGCTGGGCCGGAGGTCATCCACGCCGCCTTCGATGCCGTGTTCGAGGCGGCAGCCGCAAAGCAGGCGGCCGAGTAGGTCCGGAGACGTCGCGGAACGTCATCCTCTGCATGTCGCAGAGGGCCAGCGTCGGCACGGCCGGAATGTCTCACATGGCGACTAGGGACTGCGCCTACAGCTGCAACCTTGCGCCGCGGACGCGGCGCTGCTGGATTTCTGTGACGAGCACAGAAATGAGGGGCGACTTGTTCGAGGCAGAGCGGTGGCCCCGCTTGCTGGCCACATGGTGTGTTGTCGATCCTCACGGTGATCGAGAACGCCTGAGGCCAAATGAAAAGAGCTGGCGGACCCGCCAACATCGGCCGTCGTCCTCACACCGACGCGAGTCTCTCATTTGAGCCGGCGCCATACTCAGCCTTGAACCGCTGTCATCCTCGGCCTTGAGCCGATGATCCCCCTGGCCGCCCCGCGAATACTTGCGGATGCGGATGCCGAGGTCTCCTCGGTCGAAGCGAAGGCGGCTTCCGGCCAATGCGTCGGCACCCGCCCCGACACAAACCAACAGCCCAAACGAAAACGGCGCCCCCTGGGGAGCGCCGCTTCCAAAAAGTCCAGTCGGACGATCCGGCTTACGAAGCCTGGATGTTGACGGCCTTCGGGCCCTTGCCCATGCGGTCAGCTTCGGTGTCGAACGTGACAACCTGGCCGTCCTTCAGCGTAGCAAGGCCAGCGGCCTGTACAGCGGAGATGTGGACGAATACGTCCTTAGCGCCGCCGTCCGGCGTGATGAAACCAAAACCCTTGTCCTGGTTGAAGAATTTTACGGTGCCCTTAGTGGCCATGGAAGAAGTCCTTTTCCTTCAGTCTTAAAGCTATACCCGCGCCCCCGTGAGGATGTGGGTGTGTCGTCTTCCGCATACAAGCGGATAGGCGTCGAGTAGTCACGATAACGGGGAAAGAACGTCCATTTGCCGCTTCCGGCCGGCCCGGCAAGCCGGGCACAAAAGAGAAAGTCCAGTCTCCGGGATTGAAAACGCCCGAACGGTAGCAGCAGTGACAGTATTTGCAAAAAAACGCAAGAGCCATTCGCGCGGCTTATTTCGGGAAAATGTGCCGCCAACCACAGCATTCTCAGGGGTTTTGGGCTTCTGCAATTCAAAGCGCCACAGCGACCTTGGCGCGTCTGATTAGACGCGCGGCGCTGTAGCGGCTGCCGCTTGGTGCAGACGAACGGCGAGGGGACGCAGAGCCGGGCGGGCTATCGGCGAGCATGTTGCAGACTGCCGCGTTCCGGCCGCTGGATGATCGCGATCTTGGTGTCATTCCTCAGCGGGCAACCATCGCCGCTATCGGCAAAAGTGGAAGAGGCGACCAAGGTTTTGGGGCAGGCGCGTGCCGCAGAAAAGAGCGAAGGTCACCCGCGGCGGGCGGAGTGCGTGTGAGGGCCGTTGATGGCGACGTCCGTTGATTGTCGCGGCCACGCGCGGGCCGATAAGCAGCCGAACAAGCGGGCCGAACGCGCATCGGTTTCCGCGTGCGCCAAGGTGCGTCGCCCTTCGATGGGCCGCCTTCCGGCCATCGCTCCTGTTGCGGGCGACGCAGGTCACGTGGTCGGTTTGCGCCGTAACCATTGGTCCTGCATGGAAAAATCGGGGACGGCCCGTTTCCGACCACAATTTCGTCCCGACCACGGACGAACGTGCGCGCCGCCGCGTCGGAAGGGCGAGTGCTTCGGCGCGCCTCGACTTGATGAACGCGGCGCCCGGATGCGGTGATGATCCCATCACGCCGCATCAGCACTTGAACAAGTTTGGGATAACGCGCAGGCTTTACCGGTGATTGGTTCCGGTCTTCGGTTGCGTGCGTTAGGTCAGGCGGAGAAATCGGAATGCGAGACGAACAGGGGGCAGCGTGATCGATCCCTACGAGATGCTTGGCGTGGACCGCGACGCGAACGACCAGGCCATCCGCACGGCCTATCGCAAGGCGGCCAAGGCGGCCCATCCCGACTCGGGCGGCGATGCCGAGCAATTCGCCCGGCTGCAGGCGGTCTATGATCTCCTGAAGGATCCGGTGCGCCGCAAGGTCTTTGACGACACCGGCTACGACCCGCAGCTCGCCGAGCCGCGCGACCTCAAGGGCCTGATGATGCTGGAGACCCTGGTCAACGACTTCATTCTCGACGAGCGCGAGCCCGGCAGCTTCGACCCCGTCGCCGCCATGCGCCGCAAGCTTTCCGACGATATCGTCAAGAGCCGCTTCCACATCCTCGAGCTGGAGCGCCACCGCGCCCGCGTGCGAAAACACCTCGACCGCCTCGGCCGCCGGCCGGAAACCGACGTCCTCGGCTCGATGCTGCGCGCCCGCTCACGCTCGATCGCCGAGGCGATCAAGACCACCGAAGAGCAGATCAAGACGATCGAGCAGGCCTATGAAATGCTGGAAGGCTATTCCTACGAGCTGGAGGCGCTGGAGGTAAAGGCGCACGCCGCGGAGTAGCGCTGCTCGCATCTTGCCGCAGAAGGCAAGGGAGCCGTGCCGCTCGCCACTCGCGGCCCGACGCCGGCAGCCTGCGGACGTTCTGCCTCCAACTGGCCGTCACTGCGCTTGAAAACGCGGCGATCCGGTTCGCGTACAGCGCCGCGCGTCTTAATCAGACGCGCAAAGTCGCTGCAGCACTTTGAATGGCCGCCTGTTTTGCTATGGGCTTTGCGAGATGCAGGAATACTCGTCAACGGCGTGCAGCTGCAGCCGTCTGCACCATACTCGACGGTCGTTTTTGGGACACGCAAGGCGGTCGCGTCGGTTCAGAGCGCAGGGAATGAGTTTGCGGCGGTGGTGGCGGAACGGAGACGGGCTGGTGCAGGATCGGCATGACCATAACCACACGTTGCTTTCCTGGCTGTTTCAGGTTTAGCTGATATCGCCTTTAGCTGATATCACCGCACCGGGACTAGGGTGAACGCAGATGACCCGTCGCAGGAAACTTCATGCATCTCTGAGCGTCCTGGCGGTTGTGCTGGTCGCCTATCTGCTGGTCAGCTATTTCCTGCTGCCGGAGCTCTGGATCTTTCACGACAGGAGCCGGGTTGACGATTTTAGCGCCATGGTCACCACCACCGAGCAGGATATTCCCGGCGACCCTATCAACGTCGGCCTCGTTGGCTCCAAGGAACAGGTGATCCGCGCCTTCGCCGCGGCCGGCTGGGATCCGGCCGACAAGATAACCCTGCGATCCTCCGTCGACATCGGATTGAGCGTGGTGCTCGATCGGCCGGACCTCGATGCACCGGTCAGCCCTTTGTTCTTCGAGGGCCGGAAACAGGATCTGGCGTTTGAAAAGCCCGTCGGTAACAGCGCCGACGAGCGAAACCACGTGCGCTTCTGGCAGACCAAACATACCGGCTCGGATGGCAAGCCGCTTTGGCTCGGCTCGGCCAGCTTCGACCGCGGTGTCGGCTTCAGCCACGACACCGGCCAGATCACCCACCATATCGGCCCGAACCTGGACGCAGAGCGAGACTTGGTCATCGGCGATTTGCAAAAGGCCGGACAGGTTTCCTCGACCTACGACATCCCCGGCATAGGCGCCACCACGACCGGCCGCAACGGCGGTGGCGATCCCTATTTTACCGATGGCAAGGCGCTGGTTGGAGTGCTGGGGCAGGTGACGGCTGGCACTGGCGGCTAAAGCGTGGCCCGCAAGACGATGGCTCAAGCTCGGCGATGTCGTGAACTGACGACCGGGCTGCCGCGGATTCGAGACCGTCGGCCAACACCTCAGCCGTTGCGGACTTTGATAAAGTTCCTATCCTACAGCGCCGCGCATCTGACTAGATGGGCAAAGGTCGCTGTAGCACTTTGAACTGCTGCATGTTTCTTTAAAGCGAATAGGATTTAAGGAAACATGCAGTAGCCGCCCATGGGACGCGCCAGACGGACAGAGGGCAGTGGAATAACGGGAACGGGGCCGGAATGAGTGCGATCTTGATTGCCGTTGCCGCGTTCCTTTGCCTGAGTGTGGCGGCGCTTGGCATGATGCACCTCTATCCGAAGCTGCCGGCGCGTCATCGCGATGATGACACCAATACCGTCGTGCGGCTCGTTGCCAATATCTTCGTGGTCATGGCGTCGTTGGTCTTCGGCCTGATGATCAATTCGGCCAAGAATACGTTCGAGGGGATCGACGACAATGTGCATTCCTTCGCCATCAATCTGATCCTTCTCGACCGGACGCTCAGGACCTATGGCCTCGCCGGCAACGATGCGCGGCAATATCTGATCGCCTATGTAGAGGGGGTGATTGCCGATCCCGAAAGGGTCGACAATGTGCAGCACCAGGGACCCAATTCCACGCAACAGCGGCTGGATACGGTCGGTAACAGCCTCGCGGCCATTCAGCCCGCCGACAGCCTGCATGAATCCATGCTGGTGAGTGCCCGCCAGCAATATAACCGCATCGTCGAACAGCGCTGGACGATCGTCGAGCAATCGGAAGGCGCAATACCGATGCCCGTCATCGGCATGCTGATGGCGTGGATGACGCTGATCTTCGCCAGCTTCGGCTATCGCGCGCCGCAAAACGTCGTGGTCGTCGCCATGTTCGTGGTTTCGGCGATGTTCATCGCCGCCTCTGTCTATGTCGTGCTCGACATGGACATTCCGTTCACCGGCGCGATCCTGATTTCAGATGCGCCCCTGCATAGGGCGCTGGCGGAGATGAAGCTGTAGCGCGGAGCGGTGATGCATGCTGGGCTAGCCGCTGCCGTCCGCAAAGCTTTGCGCGATTCCGGGCAATTTGCCCGGCTGCAGGCGGCCTGCGTTCTCCTGAAGGATCTGGTGCGCCGGAAGATCCATGCCGACACCGGCTACGATCCGCAACTCGCCGAGCCGCGCGACCTCAAGGGCCTGATGATGCAGGAGCTTGATAGGCACAGGGGGGGTGGAGTTGAATTAGCCAGCCCATCATTCGATTAAGACGTGCGGGGGTACTCAAGCCATCGGGCCGGAGCGCGGTCTTATGGAAAGCTAAAGCAGAGGAAGCCCACGTGGCCGCATAAGGCAGTCCTGTTTGGCCAGGCCGCCTGAGGCGACGGAACTGGATGAGTTCAGTTCTGCCGAATGATTGACGACTCTGCGGCTGCTCTCCCAAAAAGAACTATGCTTTGATGTAGCGGAAGTTAAACGCAGATGCGTTCTCATTTACGGGTTTGATTCGACCGGAACCTCTCAGTTTCTGGAGTGCCAATTTAACTTTCTGCATATCATCCTCGCCGCGCGGTCATCTCGTCTGGTCAGGTCACGTCGACAAGATACTCATAGAAGTGGATCCCAAGCTTGACGCCAGCGATAGGCTTTGCAACCCGCGCCGCCCTCACATTGAATGGCGCTGCGCCTTGAGAAAGGTCCTATCCTTGGCGCGTCTGGTTCGCGCATACTGGGCGTGGTGTGATGAGAGCTGCGCCGGGATAACGCAAACTTGTTCGCCGTTGCCGACGCTACTTCCCCGGCCGCCCCGTCTTGCCCTTCGTCCGCCCCTTCTGACGCTTTTCGTCGACGGGGTCTTCATAGGAACCGACGCCCGGTTTGGCGCGGATGAGCGGCTTGTCCGGCACCTTGCCGATGACGGGTTTTTCGGTGCGGCCGACAGTCATTTCGTCGAGGCTGTTCTTGCGGAAGAGCGATTGGCTCTCGGCATCCTTGCGGCCGGCCGGCGTTGCCACGTCGCGGCCCATTTCGTCGAGTTCGGGCTTGCGAAACAGCGGGCGTTCGGTGTCGGTGCCCGGACCCATGTCGTCGAGCGACGGTTTCTGGAACAGGGAATTGTCGTCCGCGATGGTGGTGGGTCCTCGGCTCAAGGCTGAGGATGACGGCGAGGGGGAGGCCTTACCGCTATTTGGTGCCGTTGCCTTTTTCCGCCCCGTTCCACCTTCGATCGCCTTGGCTTCTTCCCGTGCCATCGGGTCGTCCATGGCGGCGAGTTCGGCGGCTTTGAGGCGCTTGATCTCGTCGCGCAGGCGGGCGGCCTTTTCGAAGTCGAGGTCGGCGGCGGCGTCGCGCATCTGCTTTTCCAGCGCGTTGAGGTGCGCCTGGAGGTTGTTGCCGACGAGGTGGCCGCCATCGGCAAAGCCCTTGCCGGCGACGCCGGAGATGTCGGCGCGCACGTGGTCCTTCTCGTAGACCGAGTCGAGGATGTCGGAGATCTTTGCCTTTACTGATTCCGGCGTGATGCCGTTGGCCTCGTTAAAGGCCATCTGCTTTTCGCGGCGGCGGCTGGTTTCGTCCATGGCGCGCTGCATCGACCCGGTGATCTGGTCGGCATAGAGGATGACCTTGCCGTCGACGTTACGCGCGGCACGGCCGATGGTCTGCACCAGCGACGTCTCCGAGCGCAAAAAGCCTTCCTTGTCGGCGTCGAGGATGGCGACGAAGCCGCATTCGGGAATGTCGAGGCCTTCGCGCAGGAGGTTGATGCCGACGAGCACGTCGAAAGCACCCAAACGAAGATCGCGGATGATCTCGATGCGCTCCAGCGTGTCGATGTCGGAGTGCATGTAGCGGACGCGAATGCCCTGTTCGTGCAGGTATTCGGTCAGGTCCTCGGCCATGCGCTTGGTCAGCACCGTCACCAGCGTGCGGTAGCCGGCAGCGGCCGTCTCGCGGATTTCGCCCAGCACGTCGTCGACCTGGGTTTTCGCCGAGCGCACTTCCACCGGCGGATCGATCAGGCCGGTCGGGCGGATGACCTGTTCGGCAAAGACACCGCCGGACTGCTCCATTTCCCAGCTGCCGGGCGTGGCCGAAACCGCGACGGTGTCGGGGCGCATGGCGTCCCATTCCTCGAAGCGCAGCGGACGGTTGTCCATGCACGAGGGCAGGCGGAAGCCGTATTCGGCCAGCGTCGCCTTTCGGCGGAAGTCGCCGCGATACATGCCACCGATCTGGCTGACGGAGACGTGGCTCTCGTCGATGAACAGCAGCGCGTTGTCGGGGATGTATTCGAACAGCGTCGGCGGCGGCTCGCCGGGATTGCGGCCGGTGAGGTATCGCGAATAGTTCTCGATGCCGGCGCAGGAGCCGGTGGCCTCCAGCATTTCGATGTCGTAGCGGGTGCGCTGCTCCAGCCGCTGGGCTTCGAGGAGGCGGCCGCCCTTTTCCAACTCGGCCAGCCGGTGCTTCAGCTCTTCCTTGATCGCCTTGATGGCGCCGTTCAGCGTCGGGCGCGGGGTGACGTAGTGCGAGTTGGCGTAGATTTTTACCGATTTCAGGTCGCCGGTCTTCTGGCCGGTCAGCGGATCGAACTCGGTGATGGCGTCGATCTCGTCGCCGAACATGGAGATGCGCCAGGCGGCATCTTCCAAGTGGGCCGGAAAGATTTCGATGGTATCACCGCGCACGCGAAACGAGCCGCGCTGGAAATCCATGTCGCGGCGCTTGTATTGCTGCGCCACCAGGTCGGCCAGCAGCTGCCGCTGGTCGAGCGTGTCACCGACGCTCATCTGGAAGGTCATGGCGGTATAGGTCTCGACCGAGCCGATACCGTAGATGCACGAGACCGAGGCGACGATGATGCAGTCGTCGCGCTCCAGCAGCGAGCGGGTGGCCGAGTGGCGCATGCGGTCGATCTGCTCGTTGATCGAGGATTCCTTCTCGATGAAGGTGTCCGAGCGCGGCACGTAGGCTTCCGGCTGGTAGTAGTCGTAATAGGAGACGAAGTACTCGACCGCGTTGTCGGGGAAGAAGTTCTTGAACTCGGAATAGAGCTGGGCGGCCAAGGTCTTGTTGGGCGCGAGGATGACGGCGGGGCGCTGGGTCGCCTCGATCACCTTGGCCATGGTGAAGGTCTTGCCCGAGCCGGTGACGCCGAGCAGCACCTGGCTGCGCTCGCCGGAGGCAAGGCCCTCGACGAGATCGGCGATCGCCGTCGGCTGATCGCCGGCGGGCTCGTAGTCGGAGACCATGCGGATCTCGATGCCGCCTTCGGATTTCGGCGGCCGGGCAGGGCGGTGCGGCGTCCAGAGCTTGCCGTCCTTGAACAGCGGATTGCCGCTCTCGATCAGCGCCGACAGCGCCTCCACGGTGGCGGTGACGCCGGAAGTGGACAGCTTGTCGGCATCCTCAAGCGACACGTCGAGGCCGGCGACCGGATTGAGGCCCGCCGCGGCGCGCGTCTTCGGGTCGGTCGTGCCGCCCATGGACGTCCCGCGGGACGTCCTTCCGCTCACGCTGTCGGCGCCTTGCGCCTTCGCTCCGCGTGGGCCTCGCATTGGCTCGGACGCCCCTTCGGGCTTGCGGCCTGCGGCCGATTTCGCGGCGATCTCCACCTTCTTGCGGTGCTTGCCGGCCTTGGAGGCGACCTCGCGCTGGCTCTCGAAGGCGGAAGCCTCGGCATCGGCCTCGAGCTGTTTCACCCAATCGGAGACGTTGCCGGATAGCGGCGTTCCCGACAGCGGCGCCTGCGGGGCTTCCTCGAAGCCGCCGGGCACTGTGGTTTTCCTGGGGGGATTTTTTGCAGACTTCTTCGGATCCTGGGCCATGGCGGGAATATGGACAGAGTCATAACGAAAATAAAGGGGGAATGAGTACAAAAGGGAAACGAAATGCATGGATTCTTCCGGGTGTTTACCGGTCCTGGGGCGACGGTTTGCCCATGTCGGTGGCCGAGCTTGCCCGCCAACGGGGAGAGGTAGTCTGCGGGCGCATGTGCGACCCCCGATCTAGCAAGATCAACTGGAGCTTGCAGTCGTTCCAACTGCTGCATCTTGCCGTCATCGGTTCCGGCTCAAGAAAACAGCCGGCAATGACGCCAGTCGCAGCTGAAAGCGCGACGCTTGCATCGTGTGCATCTTGGCTTCCCTATGGCCCGGCGGAAGCAGACTACCAGCCCGTTCGCCTTGGCCAGGCAATGCCCACCGTTTCCTCGTCTTCCTGTCGGCTCACGGCAGCTTTCGACGGGTGACTTCCGGTGTGTCGGTGCATTGAGTTGTCTATCTGGCGTTGTATTTGCGCCTGCCGTTCGTGAGGCAACATGCCCGGCGCATCTGGCGTTTTGGACGTATTGTTTTCGCGCCGGCAACGGGGAGGGGTTAGCTTTTGCTAGTTCTGGTTGCCGCCGGTTACCTCGAATGGGCGAGCAGACATCCGGCCATGCCGCGTGGTAAAAAGAGTGGTTTGGAGGGGCTCATGTCGCGTTTGCGCAGTGCCGCACTCATCGCTGTTAGTGCCACGCTTTTTTGTCCAGTGCCGAGCTTTACTGCCGAGCCCATTGGCCAGGCAGTCTCGATCAGGACGGAAGTCTCCGGCAAGAGTGGTCCGTTGGCGGTCAGGGACCCGGTCTACCGGGATGAACGGATCCGGACGTCAAAGTCCGGCCTTGGACAATTCGTCTTTCAGGACGGGACCAAGCTGGCTGTCGGCTGGGGATCATCCGTGGTCATCGATCAGTTCGTCTATGACGGCAGCAAGTCGGTGAAGAAACTGACGATCATGGCCGCCAAGGGAACCTTTCGCTGGGTCAGCGGCAAATCCAAACATTCGGCTTACGAAATCGTCACGCCGGCCGGCACCATCGGCGTGCGCGGCACGGCGTTCGATTTTTATGTCGGCAGCGATGGAACGACCGCGATGGTGCTGCTCAGCGGCGCGGCGAGCTTCTGCGGCGCCGGCGGATGTCGCCAGCTGACGCAGCGCTGCGACTGTGTGGTGGCAAAGCCCGGCGGCGCCGTCAGCCAGGCCAGCCGTGTCAACCGCCGTACGCTGCAAGCACTCGGCAACGCCCAGGCCTTGCCGTTCTTGTCTGGCGGCCAGCGGCTTTCCGGCGCCATGGGTTGGGCCGGAGGCGGCTGCGGGCTACGGGCTGCAATCCAGCGCGAGAGTTCTCCGGCGCAGCAACCGGATCCGGTCGTCCGCGAAGAGCCTAAGCCGGAAACGCCGCGACCACAAAAGCAGCTTCGCGAACAGGGCCATGACAAGCATGATCGAGGTGTGAAGCACGATCGAGGTGAGAAGCATGATCGCGGTGGCGAGAAGCACGACCAGGGCCGCGACAAGCAGGATCAAGGCGGCGACAATCAGGATCAGGGCGGCGACAACAACGACACCGGACCTGGCAGCACGGAACAGAGCAGCGGCAATCAGACCAACGGCACTCAGAGCAGCGCCGGCCAGAACGTCGGCGCCCAGAGTGGCGGCAACAGCCAGGATGGCGGCAAACGCGGCGGTGGCGACCGTGGTCGCAACACCGGTGAGTAGCAGGAGACCGCGCAATAGGTGCCCCACCGGGCTGCCAAACGCGTCCTTGATGGTGACAATGACGATTGATCGCTACTCGGCGATTCGGCTTTCCTGCTCGGCGGGAACATCGATGAAATGCTCCGCCCGGCGAGTGATCCTGCCGTAGAAGGTCACCAGACCCGGCGTGATCGCCGCCGCCTTGAGCTTGGCGGCATTGGCCAGGCTGCGGCTGGTCGAGGCGCGTGCACGCAGGTTTTCGATCAGCCTCGAATGTAGTCTGTGCAACTCACCGAAGTCGAGCGAAGAGGCGACGCCTTCGTCGCCGGCGACGGCAAAGAGCCGGGTTCGCGTCGTCTTTCCCTTCAGCCCCAGGGCGCCTGCTTCCAGCAGCGCGCAACCGGGCAGCGCCTGCGCCGTCGCTTCCGATACGAGAATGTCGAAGCTCACCTCCTTGCACGCCGCCTCGATGCGGGCGGCGATGTTGACCGTGTCGCCAACAGCCGAATAGTTGAAGCGCGTCTCGGCGCCCATGTTGCCGACACAGGCGATCCCCGTATGGATACCGATGCCGATACCGACCGCCTGCGTCGCGCCGAAACCGAAGGCGTCGTCGGCATTGAGCCGCGCCAAGGTCTCACGCATGCCGAGCGCTGCCCGCAGCGCCTTTCGCGGATGGTTGGCGACATCGACCGGTGCGTTCCAGAAGGCCATGATCGAATCGCCGATGAACTTGTCGAGCGTGCCCTCATTGGCAATGACGTGCCGGCTCAGCGCATCGAGCAGGGTGTTGAGAAAGGTAACGACATCGGTCGGCGCCATGCGCTCGCTGATCTCGGTGAAGCTGCGCACGTCGACGAACATGACCGTCAGTTCTCGATCGTCGCCGCCGAGCCGAAGGGCGTTGCGATTGTGTTCGATCCGATAGAGCAACGACGGTGAGAGATAGCGGCCGAAGGCCTGGCGAACCTCGCGGCGCTCGCGGTCGGTGACGAGGAAGCGGAACGCCGTGGCCGAAAAATGGGTGATGGACGCCGCAAGGATCGGCGCCAGCGGATCGAAGAGCAGGCCGGCATAGGCGAACGCGACCCATGAGGCGACGAGCGCCAGCGCCGTGATCGCCATGCCGCAGGCAAGCGCCATGACGGGACTGACGAAAGTCGTCAACAGCACGAGCAGGCAGCCGGCAATCGCAATCGCCAGGATTTCCAGGCCATTGGCCCAGTCCGGGCGAGAGAGATAGTGGCCGGAGAGGATCTGCTCGACGATCTGGGCATGCAGCGAGACGCCGGGAACGTTCTGGCCGAGCGCCGTCGTGCGAACGTCCTGCAGGCCGGCGGCGGAGGTGCCGATGAACACGATGCTGCCTTCGATTGCCGCGCTGACGTCGGGAGACATGTCTCCATCCTCGAGAATGCGCCGTGCGGAGACATAGCGCTCGGTTGTATCGGGACTGACGTAGAGCCAGAGTTCGCCGGCGGCGGTCAAGGGCACGACGAAATCGCCGATCTTGGCAGCCGTCATCGTATCGGGCAGGTCGGGCGCGCCGGCGATGACATAGGTCGATGCGCCTTGCGCCACACGCAGCGCCTCCATTGCGAGACTAGGGTAGAGTTGCTGGCCGTCGCTCAGGAACAGGGGCACCGCTCGCACGACGGCCGAGGAGTCGCTGGGGTTGAGGCTGATATGGCCAAGACCGGCGGCATTGCTCTCCAGTTGCGGTCGCAGCGGCGTGGCCGACAGAATGCGCGGCGGTGCGCCGATCGGACTTTCGCCGGTGAAGGCGAAGCCCGCCTTGACCGGCGGCAGGTAGCTTCCTTCGTTGGTCAACCCGAAGCCGAGGACGACGGGCTTTTCCGCGATCGACTGTGCAAAGACCTCGTCATTGTCGGGCAGGCGCTCAAGCAGCGTGGGATCGATCTCCGGCACGTCGCGCAATACGTTGCGTGGCGACAGCCGATCCGGCTCGGCAAACAGGATGTCGAAGGCGATCGCCGACGCCCCCATCTCCGCCAGCCTGTCCGTCAGCTTCGCCAGCCGGTCTCGCGGCCAGGGCCATTGCCCGAAGGCGCGCAGCGAGGCTTCGTCGATATCGACGACCTTGACCGGCATCGGCTCGTAGGCGCGCGGGGACAGCCGCTGATATTCGTCGAAGGTGACGTCGCGCGCCTGTTTCAGAAGCTGCGGATCGCTGGCGCGCAGCAATGTCAGGACTACCACGAAGGCCAGACCGATCACGACGCCGAGCTGTTGCGCACGTGTCATGGCGCCTCACGGTATAGCGGGCAGGCCCGCCTTGCGCAGCCCGTCGGTGAAATGCGCGTAGTCGGCGGGATCGACATAGGCGGTGAGGATCTGCCAGTAGCGCTTGAGATCAGAGGGGGCGTTGGCGATCGCCTCGTCGATAAGCTTGCAGGTATCCTCCGTGCGCCCGAGCTGGCCGAGGCAGGCGAGCACAACGACCAGATTGAAATAGGTGCGCCGCAACAGCAGTCCGCGCTCGGCATGGTGCTGCGCCTCCTCGTAATTGCCGAGATGATAGTGGGCAAGCGCGAGCCGGTTAAGGAAGAGATAGGTCAGCGGATCGTGCGGGCTCAGACGCAAGGCCTTGTGCAGTGGATCGAGCGCTTCGGCGAAGCGGCCGATGAAAATGCGGGCCCAGCCGAGTGCCATATAGGCCAATGCGAGATTGGGGTTGAGATCGATCGCCTGCTGCGCTTCGGCAACGGCCGCATGCGGACGATGGGCTGCGAAATTGGCAAGGCACATGACGTAGTGCGAATAGGGATCCCGATCTTCGAGCGCGATGGCGCGCTCGGCTGCGGCGAGCAGTTCAGTCCTGTCGCGGTCGATATCGTCGCTGAAGCCGAAGAAACATCGGGCGTAGAGCGAACGCGCCAGCATCATATGGGCGCGGCCGAAATCCGGATCGAGCGCGATGGCACGACGATGCCAGTCGATCGCCTCGGAGAAATGCGCGGCCGTGTCCTGGGCGTTGTGCAGCAGCGTGCCGCGCATATGGCATTCGTAGGCGTCGAGGTTCTCGGTGCCGCGCAACAGCGCTCGCCGATTTTCGCCGATCAGAATTTCCGGCTCGATGGCGGCGACGACGTGCTGGGTGAGTTCGTCCTGGATGGCGAAGATGTCCGCCACTTCGCGATCGAAGCGCTGCGCCCAGAGATGCACGCCGGTCTCGGCCTCGATCAATTGCCCGGTGACACGCACGCGGCTTCCTGATCGGCGCACGCTGCCCTCGACGATGTAGCGCACGCCGAGATCGCGGCCGATCTGCTTCGCGTCCGCTGCGTGCCCCTTGTAGGCGAAGGAGGAGTTCCGCGCGATGACGAAGAACCAGCGACAGAGCGAGAGCCCGGTGATGATGTCCTCGGTCAACCCGTCGGCGAAGTAGTCCTGGCCGGGATCGTCCGACATGTTGAGGAAGGGGAGCACGGCGATCGACGGCTTGTTCGGCAGGCGGAGCGGCATGCCGGGCAGGTCGGGCACCGTCGGGTCTTCGCGCCAGTCGACGCTGTGCACCAGCACCGGCCGCGGCATGTTCTTGAGCGTCTGCTCGCCGAGCTTGACCATGGGGAAGTCGAGCTTGCCCTCGATCTGGTCGTGCAGCGTTCCCGAGATGCAGACGCCGGCCGGTCGCGCCACCTGCTGCAGCCGCGCTGCGACGTTGACGCCGTCGCCCAACAGGTTTGTGCCTTCGACCACGACGTCGCCGAGATTGATGCCGATGCGGAACTCCATGCGTTTCTCCGGCGCCAGATCGGCATTGCGGCGTTGCAGGGCGCGCTGGATAGCAACGGCGGCGCGGACCCCCTGGACGGCGCTGTGGAACTCGGCGACGACGCTGTCACCGGCAGTGCTGAAAATGCGACCGCCATGCTCGGCGACGAGGTCGCCGATCGTGGCGCAATAGGTGCCCAGCGTCGCAAGCGTACCTTCCTCGTCGGTCGCGACGAGGCGACTATAGCCAGCGACATCGGCAGCGAGGATGACTGCGAGCTTCCGTTCCAAAGGGGCAAGCCCCTCCCGCGGCGTACAGCTAGAGGAAATTAAGGGTAACGTAATTTAGCAATATCTAGAAGCGCGAAAAGCGCGGCGATCGTGTGTCGGCATCGATTGCTGCGCCGATTTTGGGGCCATTTGCGGGCCGAAGGCGCTTTCGCCCGTGGATTGCACGTTTGAAGCGATGGAAGGACCTGCGTTGTGTTGGGGGCCTCAATCCCTGTTTCCAGCCGGCGACGTAACGTGCGAAGTTTACCGGCAGCGAGTGGCCGACGGCGACCGCAAAGCGCGAATCCAGCGTGAGGGAAAGCATCTTGATCATCGCGTGCCTGCATACCGCCGACAGCAACGTCGCCGTCTTCGAAGCCGCCGCGCGCGAACTCGGCCTTGCCGCGGGCGTGCTTCGCCATGCGGTGCGGCCGGACCTGCTCGAGGCTGCGGAACGGGCAGGCGGGCTCACCGACGATATAGCCGAGGAGACGGCTGCAGCGCTGACGGCGCTTGCAGGCGGCGCCGACGCCGTGCTCCTCACCTGTTCGACGCTCGGGCCGAGTACCGCGATCGTGCGTGAAGCGCCGGTGCCGGTGTTGCGGACTGATGCCGCGCTTGCCGAAAAGGCAGCGGCGATCGGAGAAAAGGTGGTGGCGCTCTGCGCCGTCGAAACGACCGTGGCGCCGACCACTGCGCTTTTTGCCGAGGCCACGAAGCGAAAGGGTGTGGCGCTCGAGGTGCGTCTCGTCGCAGGCGCATGGGGTCTGTTCAAGGCCGGTGACCGCGATGGCTATCTCGCCGCAATCGCCGATGCAGCCGACGCCGCCTATAACGATGGCGCGGCGATTGTCGCTCTCGCTCAAGCCTCCATGGCCGGGGCGGCCGAGCTTGTGCGTCGAGGAACGCGCCCCTTGACGAGCCCGTCTGCGGGGCTGAGCGCCGCGTTGGAACAGATCGCGCAGATGGCCTCGCGGGTTGCGCGATGAGTAGAGTGTTTGATTGTTGATTCAGGTGTTTAGGGCGAAGATTTAAAATTCGGAATCCGGTTGCCGGCATCACGGATTGCCGTGACGCGGCGGGTCTATGCGGAGAGGATCTTTCGCCCAGCAGCCAATTTTGGAACCGTGCTGTCTTCCTTTCAACCCCGCCGGCTTGATTGCCCCAGACGTCGACCTCCATCGGGCGCTATGCCTCGATGGTCATTCGCGCCATCCAGAGGCGTTCGGCGCCGCCTTTGAAGATGAGGCGAAGCAGCCGCTCGACTGGTTCGTCAACCGGCTGACCATCGCCACGGTCATTGGCGGTTTCGATGCTGCCGGCGGGCTTGTGCGTTATGCGCCTGACGGTTCCGCCGGGGGCGGATCGCGTGTGGTTGGCGAAGATATGGGGATAAGCGTTTGTCTTCATGGAGAAAACTCTAGAAACGTATCGTCGTTATCGCTTACTTGGGCGTTCTATCGAAAGACTGTTTCGACGGACCAAATTCCGTCGATAGGATGCCGCCATGAACGCCCTGATACGACTGACCCGTGAAGACGATGCGCCAGCGCTGCCCGATATCGAGAGATCGTCGGGTGAGGCATTTCGCACCGTGCCCGAGCTTGCCTGGATTGCTGACGACGACGTCCAGTCGGTCGCATCGCATCTGGAATTCGTTCGCTCCGGTCTTTCCTGGGTTGCGGTCGACGATCGCGACCGCCCGCTTGGATTTCTTTGCGCCGAGATCAGCGATGGTGCTCTGCACATCTGGCAGCTCGCGGTGCTGCACGAGCGGCAAGGCCTTGGACTTGGGCGCGCCTTGTTCGCAGCCGCTATCGCGCATGCGCGCGACCGCTCGCTTGGCGAGGTGACGCTGACCACGTTCCGCGAACTCGTCTGGAACGAGCGCTTCTATCGCAAGCTCGGCTTCCTGACGCTCGGCGAAGAAGAGCTCGGCTCGCGGCTGGCCCAGATCCTGGCGAAGGAGGCGACAAACGGCCTACCGGCCGAGCGGCGCTGCGCGATGCGCCTGTCGCTCGACGGTGCGCAGCCGGACATGCGCGACGATAGCCTCGTTCGTTGACCGCAGATCTTTCCGTCGTCGGCTAACGTCTAACTGCGACCACCTGACCGCGGGTGAACTGCGAAACCGTGACGCGACCCGATTGGTTGCCGCCAATCACCTTCGCCGTCGATTTGGACAGGGCGGAGATGATGCCGACGTGATAGCTGCGGCCGGTGCGCACAACGATGATGTCGCCGGGACGGGCATAGGACAGCTTGACCGGCGCGCCGAAACGCAGCCAGGAGCGGGCGATGCCGAAGCTTTGTGGCGGTGTTCGGCCAGCCTTACGGGCTATCAAGCCCATGAAGTGGCCGCACCAGGGGGTGCGGGCCGGATTGATGCCGAGCGCGGTCCGGAGCCGCTTGTTGTTCTTGACCTCGTGCAGGCCGTTATATTGCTGGGCCTGGGCCAACATGCCCGCCGTGGCCACATCCGGTGTCAAAAGCGCGACATAGGCAGCCGCGAGAAACGCCAGGACCTTCATGGTCAGGTCTCCTTGCCAAGTTGTTTGGTGCGTGCATCCCGGATGTGCCTGGCGATCGCCGAACACTGCCCCCGGTTTTCATCTGCATCGATCACTGTTTTCGGGGATATCGGCGGTTCGCGCCTCGTGCGTTGCACCTTGAACGCAGCATCAGCGCGTCGGCGAACCGCGATGAAACGCGGTGCCAACTTCACGGCGATTGCCGTCGGAGTGTGGTATTCCCCTGCCTGTCCCGTCGGACGGTGCGCGGACTTTGCTCACCGTCTGGTGCAAAATTGTGGCAAAGGGCAAAAAATACGAATATTCGTGCGCAATCTAATCCATTTGGGTTAGATATCGCCGTGTTTTCTGGGTTTGGTGCGTTATTTTTGTGTTCTGCCTGGCCCCTGGCGCAGGCACCGCGATCCATTGATCGCATCTTCGGGCCCTAATTAAGGCAGCAATGTCAATTGTAGCCGAATGCGGCAGAACGGGCAAAGCCATGGAAAGGAACAGGAATCGACGCGGGCGGCCGCAAAGGTCGGGCGACCGCGCACCAAGGCGCCGGAGGTCGGGCGGCAGAAGTTGATGGATGCCGGCGCGTCGCTGTTCCTCGAACGCATAACTCCATGCGACGACGATCAGCGGCATAGCTGCGCCGACCGGCGCAAATTAACGTCTTTACAGCAGTTTACCGGGATTTTTTCAACGACAAATTCAGGTCTCGTGCGCTGCCGATCGCGCGTCTCAGATGATGTTTGCGCTTGTCATAGCGCGAGCGGCAAGATCATCCTGCCGGAACGATTCGCGCCTTCGAGGATCCTCATGTCGTTCTCCATCAATCCGGCCTATCTCTGGCCGATCCTGCTGCTCCTGATCTCCAACGTCTTCATGACATTCGCCTGGTATGGGCACCTGAAATACACGTCGTCGCCGCTGTACATGGCGATCGTCGCCAGTTGGGGCATTGCCTTCTTCGAATATTGTCTGGCCGTGCCGGCAAATCGTATCGGCCACGAGGTCTACTCCGCGGCACAGTTGAAGACGATGCAGGAGGTAATCACGCTCTTGGTGTTCGCGGCGTTCTCGGTCTTCTGGCTGAAGGAATCGATCGGCTGGAACCATCTCGTCGGCTTCTCCCTGATCGCCATCGGTGCCTCGTTCATCTTCAAGGGGTGAGCGGGTCAGCCTACTGCATAATTCCTTAAATCGAATCTGCTTTAGCGGTAAAATTATGCAGATAGTTCAAAGCGTTACAGCGTTCTTGGCGCGTCCTGTTTGACGCGCGGCGCTGTAATGGCGTCATCTGTCCGTCAGGACGCTGTCGCTGCAGGTGAACCCGCCGTTCGCTGAACGGTTCGCCTGACGCGACATGGGAGCCAGTCAGACGATCGTAGATTGTCTGGCCGCGCCAGCGCATGAAGGGAAAAACCCACCAGATCAGAGCGAAAAGCGTGAAGACCAGAAAGCTGGCCAACAGGATGACCTGGGCGGGAGCGCCGAAAACAGTCACGGTTTCGACTGCATCCATCAGAATGTCGCCGGTGCCAAAGATCGCTAACGCCGACAGGAGCATCATCGGCGCACCGAATACAGTGAGCAGTATTGACGGCAGCATCCGTAACGTCTCTCGCTTGGCGGCCGAGGCAAACGGCAGCGGTTCGCCGTTGCCCTGAACCACGCGCAAGGCGAGCAGCCGTTTGCCGGGCGTGGTGCCGAAGCGTGCTATGAAGCCGGCACTGCACAAGCAGAAGAAAACCAGCGGCGCGAGTTGGTCCAGAACGCCGCGTCCGACCTGCATGGATTCAAATTCAATCGGCTTGCCGGTCTCGTCGATCGCAAGACTGATCGAGCGTTGTGCCGGTTTGTCATCAACATCGATCAATGTTGAAACGAACGCCCTGCCTTCGGGCACTCCCCATATGGACGTCATGCAGATCTGGTTCTCACGCGTCTGTCCTGTGGCGAGCGGCCATTCGCGGTCGATTCTATCTGCAAGCGCGCTCTGCCCGGCAGGTTCGCATTGGGTTGTCGCGGAAACGAAGAAGCGTGGCGCTCAGGGAAGAACGAACGCAAGGGTGACCGCAATAACGATTGCGACGACGTAAAAGAGCAGAGTGTCAATCACAAAGGCTGCGAAGCGGCGCCAGAAGAAACGCGGAGGAACGGTATCGGCGGTCGCTGAGTTCATGTTCCAACCTACTATGCGGGCAATGATTGCATTGCTTCCACGGAGGGTTGTGTTCGTCAATGGGCATCGTCCCAAACAGCGATCGAAAGCGGCACCTTATCCCCGGCCGAACAATCGATCCAGGATTTGCCCTTCGAGCCGGGCGGTTTCGGGGCTGCCATGTCGGCGCGGGCGGGCGAGCGGGATCGACAGGTCGAGCGCAATGCGGCCTTCATCGATGACGACGACGCGGTCGGCAAGCGCCACGGCCTCGGCCACATCGTGGGTGACAAGTACGGCGGTAAAGTTCTGTTGTTGCCAGATGCGCTCCAGGAGCTGCTGCATCTCGATGCGCGTCAGGGCGTCGAGTGCGCCAAGCGGCTCGTCAAGCGCCAGGATGAAGGGGTGAGCGACCAGCGCCCGGGCCAGCGCCACGCGCTGCTTCTGCCCACCCGACAGCACCGACGGCCATTCCTCAGCGCGGTCGACAAGACCGACGTCTTTAAGGATCTGGAGCGAGAGGTCGCGGGCGACTTCGCCCTTGGCGATGCCGGTGAGGCCGATTTCGACATTGCGGCCGATCCTCGCCCAGGGCAAAAGCCGCGGCTCCTGAAACATGATGCGGCTGCGCCGCTCCGACGCCCTGCCGCCGGCAACGGTCAGGGTGCCACTCGTTGGGCTATCCAGCCCGGCGAGGATGCGCAGCAAGGTGCTCTTGCCGCAGCCGCTCTTGCCGATAACGGCGACGAACTGCCCCTGCGGTACATCGAGATCGATGCCGTCGAGAACGGTCTTGTCACCGAAGCGTTTGGTGATGCCGCGGAGCGAGAAGGCGAGCGGAGCGTTTGTCGAAACTGGTGACGGCGAGGTGGGAGCCAGGCTGGTCGCGGGGGTGTCGCTCGCTTCCTGTTTCTGTTTTGGATGTAGGGCGATGACGGACATCGGGATTGCTCCATTTTTCCTCGGGATCGGGCTCGTCCAGTTCAACGGCAATCAGGCCGGCTGGAAGGCCGGGTGCCATTGCAGCGTCAGTCGCTCGAGCAACCGTGCGAAGCTATCTGCGAGTTTGCCGAGCAGCGCGTAGATCAGGATCGACAGGATGACGACATCGATCAGCAGGAACTCCCGTGCCTGCATCGCCATGTAGCCGAGGCCTGAGGAGGCCGCGATCGTCTCGGCCACAATCAGCGTCAGCCACATGATGCCGAGCGCATAGCGCAGGCCGACGAAGATTGCCGGCAGGGCGCCTGGCAGGATGACGCGGAAGAAGAGTTCGCGCCTCGACATGCCGTAGATCCGGCCCATCTCCACGAGCTGCGGGTCGACTCCCTGGATGCCGAGCAGCGTGTTGACGTAGATCGGGAAGAAGACGCCGAGCGCGACGAGGAACAGCTTGGCCTCTTCGTCGATGCCGAACCACAGGATGACCAGCGGGATCAGTGCCAGATGCGGAATGTTGCGCACCATCTGCAGCGTCGTGTCGGTCAGATCCCGGCTCAAGCGTGACAGGCCGTTGGCAAGTCCGAACGCAAAACCGATCGAACCGCCGATGACAAAACCCGAAAGTGCCCGCAGCGTGCTGATGCCGATGTTTTCGACAAGCTCTCCCGAGGCGAGGAGACGGACGAAGGCGGCAAGCACGGCCGAGGGCGGCGCCATCACGCTCTCGGAAATCAGGCCCGCGCGGGAAGCCGCTTCCCAGGCAAGGATCAGGGCGGCGGGCAGCAGCCAGCCCGCAAGGTTGCGCGCGACGGTGTTCGGTGCGGTTCTCACCATGGCTTAGGTCCTCGTCTGTTCGGGGCCTTCTGTCTTCGCGGCGCCGGCGCCGAAACTTCCGTCTCGACGCCGGCCGGTTCTCGCCTTGGGAGGGAGAGGGATCAGTTGCCCGGCGCCGTCCAGACAGCATCGGAAATGGTGATCTGCTTGGGGATGAGCCCGAGCTTGAAGAAGCGATCGGCGGTCTGCTGCTGGCCGGCGACGATATCGTCGGTGATCGGCCCGATCGAAAAGACGCTGCGGTTCGCCGCGATCGTCTGTGCCTCAAGCGGCACGCCGGTCACCTCATGCAAGGCGGCCGCCACCTTGTCGCGGTTGGCGTCGGCCCAGACGGAGGCCTCCTTCAGCGCTGCAATCGTGGTGGTGACGGCGTCTGCATGGTTGGCAGCGAAGTCGCGGTTGGCGAGGAAATAGGTGTTGACCTTCAAGGTCTCGGCCGACGTCGTCAGAATGCGTGGCTTGTAGCGCGTTTCGGCGATGGCGAAGAATGGATCCCAGACAGCCCAGGCATCGATCTTGTCGCTGGCGAAGGCGGCCGCCGCATCGGCGGGGCTCAGATAAACAGGGGTAACGTCGCCGAAGCCGATGCCTGCCTTCTCCAGAGCAGCGACCACCAGATTGTGGGCGCTGGTGCCCTTGCCGACACCGATCTTCTTGCCCTTGAGATCCGCGAGCGTCTGGATCGGCGAGCCCGGCTTGACGAAGATCGCTTCGCCCTTGCCGTTCGACGGAAGTGCAGCGGCATAGACGATCGCCGAGCCGGCGGCCTGGCCGAAGATCGGCGGTGCGTCGCCGGTCCAGCCGACATCGATGGAACCGACGTTCAACGCTTCGACCAGCGGTGGCCCGGCGGTGAACTCCACCCAGGAAACGGCGATGCCTTTCGGCTCCAGCGCTTTCTCGATAACCTTCTGCTGCTGGGCGACAACAGGCAGGCCGGTCTTTTGGAAGCCGATGCGGAATTCCTTCAGCTCTTCGGCCATGACGCCGAAGGAGGCCAGTACTGCGGCGGTGAAGAGGCCGGTGCCGAAAAGCCGTCTGGTCAGTTTGAACATCTGTCCCGCTCCTGTTTGCTGGCGGGCCTAGGGCGCCGTCCGGTGAACTGGGATCAGTGTAAGAGAAGAATATAAAATTTATGGAGTTTGTTTGTTTTGTTGTCGGCGCATTTTGCGGAACGCTTTTGCGGCAGGAGAGGCAGCTCGGGAATAACGTCATTGTGGTGGTCAAGAACAGCCTTGGCGGTGTTCAATCCAAGAGGTCGAAGGCGCGGTACATCCAGACAAGCTGATAGGTGACGGCGCCGATGAGGAACGCGGCATGGAAACGCCGGTTCGGCGTCCAGGCGGCGATCAGGCAGAGCACAATGTAGGTCACGTTGCGGATCGGGTATTCCAGTCCGTAGGACGTGAAATAGGCCTTGCCCTTGAGCGCGGTGTCGACGAGGTCGACGGCAAAGGCGAGTGCCAGAAACGCAAAGAACCAGCTTCGCCGCGACATGAAGTAATGCTCGTAGTCGCTGTAATCCTCCAGTGTCGTCGGAAACAAGAGCACGCAAAGAAAGAAGAAGACGCAGCAATAGAGGATGAGAAAGAGATAGACGGTGACGTCAAGCACAGGCAGGGCATGGAGGTGGAATTCCCACCACCAGAAGTGCACGAGAAAGACGAACATGAACAGGACCCAGCCGAGGTGGATCCAGTAGACCCCGGTCTTTCCCGGATGCTGCACGAAGAGGGCAAGCCCGCTCAGCAGTCTCGCAAGGCTGAGACTGACGACCATGCCCATGACGACGCGGATATGCGAGAAAATCGCCGGATCAGGTAGGGTCGGATCCATGAACGCTCCTCCTATTCCTCCGGTACCGCCTTCGGCTTGCCATTTTCGTCGAGCGCGACCATGACGAAGATCGCGTCGGTCACCTTTTCCATCAGATGCGAGAGATAGCGCTGCGCCCAGGCCTCGACCTTGAGCGTCATCGATGTGCGTCCGACCTTGACGACATCGGTGTAGATGCAGAGCGTATCGCCGATCTTGATCGGTAGCGCGAAGGCCATTTCCTTCACCGCTGCCGTCACCACGCGGCCACGGGCCCGCTCGGCGGCGCGAATGCCGCAGGAAAGGTCCATCTGCGCCATGACCCAGCCGCCGAAAATATCGCCGGCGGCATTGGCGTCGGCAGGCATTGCGAGCGTGCGCAAGGTCAGTTCGCCGGTCGGTTTGTTGTCTGCGGTCATGCGGCCTGTCTCCCTGTGTCGGGAAAGATGTAGCGCATGGTTGCTTCGTCAGGGAAGAGCGGCGGGCGACAAATCGCGTTAGTCCATGATGGCGAACGCCATTCCTTTCGAAGGTGATAATTCAGAATTGTAAAAATTAGGGATCGTTTGTTAGGGGCTTTGCAAAGCGCGGTCCCTATCCTGCACGCTTCTACTGGAGGCAGGGGACTGGGGATGAAACGATTCAGGATTTCGGTGCGGCTCTACGCGCTCGTCGCGTTCGCACTTTTGACCATGGCGGCGGCGCTGACCTTCGGTCTGCTTCAGGCGCAGGACAAGCTCGTGGGCGAACGCAAGGCGATGCTGTCGGCAATGAACGAGAACGCCATTGCGGTGTTCGACGCCTACCACAAACAGGAAGTGGCCGGCACGCTGTCGCGCGAAGACGCGCAGAAGCGCGCCCTCGAAGCGATCAAGGCGATGCGCTACCAGGGCAGCGGTTACTTCTGGATCAACGACATGCATCCGACGATGATCATGCATCCGATCAAGCCGGAACTGGATGGCAGGGATCTTTCCGCCAACAAGGATCCCAATGGCAAGCACCTCTTTGTCGAATTTGTGAAGACGGTGGAAAAGAGCGGGCAGGGCTTCGTCGACTACTACTGGCCGAAGCCGGGCGCCGACGAGCCTGTGCTGAAGTATTCGCACCTCGCCGGCTTCAGGCCCTGGGGCTGGGTGGTCGGCACCGGCGTCTATTCCGACGACCTCACCGCCATGTTCCGTGAACGCGCGTGGCAGGTGGCCGGCATTCTTCTCGCCGCGGCGCTGGCGATCGTGATGGCGGCGCTGGCGATCGTGCGCAGCGTCGTCAAGCCGGTCGAAAAGCTGAAGGCCTCGATGCGGTCGATTGCCGATGAGGACCTGTCATCCGAAGTGCCGGAAACCGACCGCGGAGACGAGATCGGCCAGATGGCCAAGGTTCTCGTCGTGCTGCGCGACTCGGTGCGCGAGCGACTGGAGCTGCGCTTCCGCGAGGCCGAGCAACAGGACAGGCTGGCGTCCGAGCGGCGCGGCAATGAGCAGCGCCAGCGGGCAACGGCCGACGCACAGGCCGATGCGATGGAGACAGTCGGTGCCGCCCTCGAACTGCTGGCAAGCGGTGACCTGACGGCTGAAATTGGCGATATCGCCCCTGAGTACGGCAAGCTGAGGCAGGACTTCAACACGGCCGTTGCTGCTCTGCGCGATGTCATCGGTTCAATCTCGCATTCGACCGAGATCGTCACCGCCAGCGCTGGAGACATTTCGGAGGCGGCCAACAACCTGTCGCGCCGTACCGAACAGCAGGCGGCGGCACTGGAAGAGACGGCAGCTGCCCTCGACGAGATTACGTCGACGGTGCGTCATTCCTCCGACCGGGCCAACGAAGCGCGCAACATGGTCGATGAGACCAGGGCGAGTGCTGCGAAATCCGGCGGCATCGTGCGCAATGCCATCGACGCCATGGGGCGGATCGAGACCTCATCGAGCCGGATCAGCCAGATCATCGGCGTGATCGACGAGATCGCCTTCCAGACCAACCTTCTGGCGCTGAACGCCGGCGTCGAAGCGGCGCGGGCAGGCGAAGCCGGCCGTGGCTTTGCCGTGGTTGCGCAGGAAGTGCGCGAACTGGCGCAACGTTCTGCCGGTGCCGCCAAGGAGATCAAGGCACTGATCGGAACATCGGTGCGCGAAGTTGGCGCCGGCGTCGAGCTCGTGCGCTCGACCGGCGATGCGCTGACGGAGATCGAAGCGCTGGTCAACCGCGTCAACGAACAGGTCGCCTTGATTGCAACGGCAGCCCGCGAACAGGCGACCGGCCTGGCGGAGGTCAATACCGCCGTCAACAGCATGGACCAGATGACCCAGCAGAACGCCGCCATGGTGGAGGAGACGACGGCAGCAAGCCAGACGCTCGCAGCCGAGAGCCGCGAACTGAAGATGCTGCTGACCAAGTTCCGGTTGCGGGAAACAGCAAGGCAGACCGCTTACGGTCGCGCTGCCTGAGCACGACGCCAGCGTGATCAATGAAGGGCCTGTGTGCGGCAGCACGCGGGCCTTTCTGCATTTCGGACTGTATGCGGCACGCGCCGATCAAGCTGAAATTTGAGTGCGGTGTGAGGCGGGTTCGGCTTGCTCCCGTTCGTTGACGACCGAGCAGTTCAACCATTGGTTTGTCGAAGCGGGAGCGGGCTTGACCAATCCGTGTGCGGAGATAGATACGGCTGAACGGGAGGTGGAATGACGCGGCATGGCGCCGGGTCGCCTGTCTGCCGGTGTTAGAGGGATATTGATGGCGCTTCTCAGACTTCTTTTTACGCGGCCGGGGGCGGCAATTCTGTTGGCATTCGGATTTCTGTCCGCGTGTACCGTCGTGGTTGACGAGCCGAGGCCCGGTCCGGGGCCGATCCGTCCGCCGATGTGCACGATGGAATATGCGCCGGTCTGCGGGGCGCGGGGCAACCGCACGCGTACCTTCTCGAATTCGTGCCAGGCGCGGGCCGACGGCTTCAACGTAATCCACCGCGGCGAGTGCCGCCCGGATTACCGTCCGCCGGAGCCGCAGCCGCAGGCCTGCACGCGTGAATATGCTCCGGTGTGCGGCCAGCGCGGTCGCCAGCAGCAGACGTTCTCGAATGCCTGCATGGCGCGGGCCGATGGCTTCCGGGTGGTTTCGCCAGGCGAATGCCGCCGCGACGACGACCGTCCGCCGCAGGGCCAGTTCTGCACCCGCGAATACGCACCGGTCTGCGGTCAACGCGGCAGCAGAGTTCAGACCTTCCCGAATTCCTGCGAAGCGGGCGGCGCCGGCTTCCGGGTCGTACACCCCGGTGAGTGCCGCTAAGCACGCCTACTGCATGTTTCCTCAAATCGTATTCGATTTAAGGATAAAAACTGCAGCAATTCAAAGTGCTACAGCGACCTTTGCGCGTCTAATAAGACGCGCGGCGCTGTAAGCTGTAAGAACAAAGGCCCGCGTCGAGCAATCTGCGCGGGCCTTTTTGCGTCGGCATGCCATCGGTATCGCTGATGCCGGCGTCGCCGCGGAGAAAATCATGCCGCAGGTTTCATGCGTTACAGCGTCCTTTGCGCGTCAGCGCGGCGCTGTAAGCCCGACACGATTTCGACTGCCGACCTGCTTGATGTTGGGTGTGCCTCGCAAGGCTTCATTTACCGTGTTTGCATAAAATAGGTTCCAAATCGGGCTTTTTCGGCGGCGTGCCCGGTTTGCGACACAGGCGGCCTGCACCGTTTTGATTTCGGGTGGGTGCGCACGTATGGGCTTCTTCGAAAATCGATGCCGATTTTCGGGCGCATACGCTGGATGAAGGCGGCAAATCGGTATGGCGTATGTTTCCTCACTCCATCGTCCGTTGGCGGCGCTCGCGCTGTCGCTCTCTCTTGTCGCCTGCACGACCGATGTATTGACGCCCTCGGCCCGTATCGACGGCGGCGAACGCGTCGGTGCGATCAGGCCCGTTCCTGTCGATGCCGTGCCCGAGCAGGAGGTAGCCGCCTATCCTTCCGGAGAGCCGGTTTCGACTTTCAGCAACAGCGGCGGCACAACAATGCCTGCCTCGACGCATCAGCAGAAACGCCGCGCCTTGCCGATGATCGACAGCGAGGAGGCGGCGCGTTCGGGCGCCCAGCAGGTCAACACTGGTTCGACCGCCATTCCGTCCGAAGGCGTCAACATGGATCAGATGCTTGGCGTGGAGCCGGTGGTCGGGCTGGCGGAGGAGCAGAGCAACGAGATCGCCGAGGGCAATGCCAGCCAGCCTGTCGTCGGTGGTATCGGCGAGGACAATGTCCGCCAACTTGGCAGTCCGCCGCAGACCTTGAACGAGGCGCAGGCGAGCCTTGGCGGCGACCCGGATCTGCCACCGCTGACGGAAGAACAGATTGCAGCCGAAGAGGCTGAGCGTATCCGTGCCTTCGAGCGGCAAAAGGCGATGCAGCGCGCTCAGGAGCCGCAGCAGGTGGCGATGCTGCCGCGCACCCGCAATCCGATGGCGGAGCCGGAATCACAATATACCGGCCAGATGCCTCGCTCTGAAGTCGCCTGCCGCCAGCGGCTGCGCAAGCTCGGCGTCGAGTTCCGCGATATCCCGCGCATCAGCAACGGCCCTTCCTGCGGCATCGACTATCCGATCGAACTCGGCGGTCTGTCGGGCGGCATCGACGTCAAGCCCGCCGTCAAGCTCAACTGCGAAGTGACCGAAGCCTTCGCGAAGTGGGTGAAATACGAGCTGGCGCCATCGTCGCGCTATCGCTACTGGTCCGGCGTCAAGACGATCAAGCCGCTCGGCGGCTACTCCTGCCGCACCATGAACTCGCGCCGGGGCAACCCGATGTCCGAGCATGCGCATGGCAACGCCATCGATGTCGGCAAGTTCGTGCTGAAGAACGGCAAGGAAATCGACGTGCGCAAGAAGGGCTTCTTCGCCTTTCGCGAGAAGGGGCTTTTGAAGGCCGTTCGCACCGACAGCTGCAAATACTTCAATACGGTTCTCGGCCCCGGCAGCGATCCCTTTCACAAGGATCATTTCCACTTCGACCTGCGGACGCGCAAGACCGGTTATCGTCACTGTGATTGAGCATCCGTCAGCATCGCGCCTATCGTGAGCCGGCAAAAAAAGAGGCCGGCGGAGGTGGTGCCGGCCTGTATCCGGAGAAAGGGGGAGGCTCCGGAGATCAAGTGATGCGTGCAAATCACGTGGCGGGCGTGCCGCGTGCCACGCCAAACTGATTGAAAAGCATCACCGTTTTGTGACAGAACTGCCGCGTCGGCGGCAATGTTGCGTTCGTTCGCCGGATTCCCACTATTACGATGGAGCACGCCGTGCCGCCGGTTTCGGAACTGATGATGTTTGCCCTGGCGCTGGCCGCCGCCGGCGTGGTCGCAGGGCTGCTTGCCGGTCTCTTTGGCATTGGCGGCGGAGCGATCCTCGTTCCCGTCTTTTACCAGGTCTTTGGGCTGCTCGGCATCGACGATGCGGTTCGCATGCATCTTTCGGTCGGGACGTCGCTTGCCATCATCGTGCCGACCTCGGTGCGGTCCTTCCTGTCGCACTACAAACGCGGCGTCGTCGACATGGCGCTGTTGCGAAACTGGACCATTGCCGTGCCGCTTGGCGCGATCCTTGCGTCGGTCATCGCGGCTTCTATCAGCAGCGGAACGCTTCGGCTGATCTTTGCGGTGATCGCGCTTGCCGTCGCCTTTCGCATGCTGCTCAACCGCGCGAGCTGGCGGCTTGGATCCGACCTGCCGGCCAATCCGGTGAAATGGCTGGTCGGCGTGGCGATCGGCATCCTCTCGGGGCTGATGGGCATCGGTGGCGGCGTTCTCAACAACACCTTCATGACGCTCTATAACCGCCCGATTCACCAGGCGGTCGCGACGTCTGCGGGCGTCGGTGTGTTGATCTCTATCCCTGGTCTGTTCGGCTACGTCTGGGCCGGGTGGGGCATGCCGGGCCTGCCGCCGTTTTCGACCGGCTTCATCAACTGGATCGCCGTTGGCCTGATCATACCGATCACCCTGCTGGTTGCGCCACTCGGCGTGCGCGCCGCTCACGCCATGAACCGCCGGCAGCTCGAGGTCGGATTCGGCATTTTCATGATTCTGATTGCAGCCCGTTTTTTCTACAGCCTGTACGGTTAAGCCGTTTTTATACCGTAGGTTTTAGCGCTTCCTCATGGTTGATTTCAGGAATCGACCCAACTTTGGCGCGTCGTTCTCCCGTGGTGCGCAATTGTAACAAGCTGAATTTGCGGTATTATTTTCTCTGTGAGGATCGGTGCGGGCCGAAGTGGGTCGGTAACGCGTTTGTGTGTCGTCTGGCTTGCGTATAAGTAATATGATATTATATTACTTCATATAACAATCATGGATAGAATCCGGGCTTGTCCCGGACGCATTGTTTTAGGGTTCTACTCACTCCTTGATACGACGGGAGGACGGCATGGGAACTGTGATGCGATTTCCCGGCGTGCGCGCCGACATGACCGCGCATGCCACAGAAGTTTCGAAGATCCTGCGCACGCTTGCCAATCGCAACAGACTGCTGATCGTGACGACGCTTCTCGAAGGGGAGCATTCGGTGGCGGCACTTGAGGAATTGCTCGGAATCCGACAGCCGACGCTCTCACAGCAACTGACTGTGCTGCGGGAAGCCGGCGTCGTTTCGACGCGGCGGCAGGCCAAGCAGGTTTTCTATCGCCTGAGCCATGATAAGGTCGCCCGGCTCGTGGGCACGCTTTGTCAAATCTTCTGTCGCGAAGGCGCGAAAAAATGAATGAGTACTGGAATGCGCTTGCCGGAGGCCTGCTGATCGGGCTTTCGGCGGCAATACTGATGGTGGCAAACGGACGTGTGGCCGGTGTCAGCGGAATTGCCGGCAGGCTGCTGCAGGGTGTGCAGGCCTCGACCGGCATCGTCTTCGTTCTTGGCCTGCTGGCTGGCCCGGTGATCTACCGTCTTTTCTCCGGCATCTGGCCAACCGTCACCGTCACCTCCTCCTGGCCGTTGCTGGTGGTCGGCGGGTTGCTTGTCGGCTTTGGCTCGCGCATGGGTTCAGGCTGCACCAGCGGACATGGTGTCGTCGGTCTCGCCCGGCTTTCCCGCCGGTCGATTGCAGCGGTTGCGACCTTCATGATCGCTGCCGTCGTCACCGTCTATCTCCAAGGTTTCGTCCAATGAACGGCAGCGCCTTCCCGCGCCTGTTGGCAACGCTTGCCTCCGGCGTGATCTTCGGTATCGGCCTGTCGCTCTCCGGCATGTTGGATCCGGCCCGCGTTCGCGGCTTTCTCGACGTCACGCGCGACTGGAACCCGAGCCTTGCCTTCGTGCTCGGAGGCGCTGTCGCCGTCTCGGCGCTTGGCGTTCTCTTGACCCGGCGCATGCGGCGCCCGCTGCTCGACGATGCCTTTCATCTGCCTTCGAACCGCGTGATCGACCGTCGCTTGATCATAGGCTCGGCGATCTTCGGTGTCGGCTGGGGCCTTGTCGGCCTATGTCCTGGCCCCGCGCTGGCATCGCTGTCGCTCGGGTTGCCGGCGACGGCACTCTTCGTGGTCGCCATGCTTGCCGGCATGGTGCTGCACGACCGGTTGCCGCGGGTGGGATCGCGTCAGCAAGGTGAGGGCCGAGGTCCGATCGGAATGGAAAGCGGCCGATTGTCCTGATGTTGACGCTCTGTCACCTTGTTTTTTGCGGGGCGCGGGCTGCAAATCGTGATGAAACGGCCCATATAGGCGTGACCTGCCGACTTCGCCCCCCGCATTCCGGATCAGCTTCATGGCACCAATCGTTTCCGTTTCCAATCTTTCGAAGACCTATGCCTCGGGCTTCAAGGCGCTGAAAGGCGTTAGCCTCGATATCGAGCAGGGCGAGATCCTGGCCCTGCTTGGTCCGAACGGGGCGGGCAAGACCACGCTGATCTCGATCATCTGCGGCATCGTCAACCCGAGTGGTGGTACCGTGACGGTCAACGGCCATGACGTCGTGCGCGATTTTCGCGAGACGCGGTCGATGATCGGTCTGGTGCCGCAGGAACTGACGACGGACGCCTTCGAGACCGTCTGGAACACCGTCACCTTTTCGCGCGGCCTGCACGGCAAGAAGCCGAACCCGGCCCATATCGAAAAGGTGCTGAAGGATCTGTCGCTGTGGGACAAGAAGGACAACATGCTGCGCGAGCTTTCCGGCGGCATGAAGCGTCGTGTGCTGATCGCCAAGGCGCTGTCGCATGAACCGCGCGTGCTCTTCCTCGACGAGCCGACGGCCGGCGTCGACGTCAGCCTGCGCAAGAGCATGTGGGAAGTCGTCGAGCGGCTGCGCGCCTCGGGCGTGACGATCATCCTGACGACGCACTACATCGAAGAGGCAGAAGAGATCGCCGACCGCATCGGGGTGATCAACGGCGGCGAGATTCTGCTGGTCGAGGACAAGACGGCGCTGATGTCGAAGCTTGGGCGCAAGCAGTTGCGGGTCGACCTGTCGCATCCGCTGGAAGCCGTGCCCGAAACGCTCTCGGGCTACAACCTGATGCTTGAGGGTGATGGTCATTGTCTGATCTACGATTATGACACCAGCGCCGACCGCACCGGCATAACCTCGCTGCTGGCGGCTCTTGCCGAGGCCGGCGTGCGCCTCAAGGATATTTCCACGCGGCAGAGCTCGCTGGAGGATATTTTCGTCGAGATCGTGGGAGCAGGACGATGAACATCGAAGCGATCAAGTCGATCTATTTCTTCGAGATGGCGCGCACGCGGCGCACCCTGTTGCAGAGCGTGGTGTCGCCGGTCATTTCCACCTCGCTCTACTTCATCGTCTTCGGCGCGGCGATCGGCGCGCGCATCCAGGAGATCAACGGCGTCTCCTATGGCGCCTTCATCACGCCGGGCCTGATCATGCTGACGCTTCTGACGCAGTGCATCGGCAACGGCTCGTTCGGCATCTATTTTCCGAAGTTCACCGGCACGATCTACGAGGTGCTGTCCTCGCCGGTCTCGATGATCGAGATCGTGCTCGGCTATGTCGGCGCGGCGGCGACCAAGGGGTTGATGATCGGCACGATCATCCTGTTGACGGCTTCGCTGTTCGTCGATCTTTCGATCGCCCATCCCATCGCGATGGTGTTCTTCTTCGTGCTGACAGCCGTGTCGTTCAGCCTGTTCGGCTTCATCATCGGTATCTGGGCCAAGGACTTCGAGCAGTTGAACCTGATCCCGATGCTGGTCATTCCGCCGCTGGTGTTCCTGGGCGGCAGCTTCTACTCGATCGACATGCTGCCGCCGTTCTGGCAGGCGGTCAGCCACTTCAACCCGGTGCTCTATCTCATCAGCGGTTTCCGTTGGAGCTTCTTTGAAGTGTCCGACGTCAACCCAGTCTTCAGCGCCGCGATCATCCTGGTGTTCCTGACGATCTGCCTGTCGGTTCTCGCTTGGATCTTCCGCACCGGCTACCGGCTGCGGAACTGACGGCGGAGAGCCAAAACCTGCGGGCGCCAGCCGATATCAGGCGGGCGTTGCGCCTGTGCCGAAGACGATAGCGGCGCCAACCAGGAAAATAGCGATCAGCGCTTGAAACAAAGTCCACACGACGCGCAGGGCCGCCTGTGATGTCGACAGACCGAGGTCGGACTTGAACCAGCGCGTTTCGACGATCACGTACCAGACGAACGCGACAAGGATGAAGGCGAGGCCTGCGGCAAGCGCCTTCTGGTTTTCCGCTCGGGAGAGCAGCGTACCGATGCTGAGTGCAAGCGCGAACGGCGCCGTGATGTAACATTGGCTGTAGAAGGGCGCCCTCAGCGTGTGTCTGGTCAGCCGCACGCCCTTGCGGTGCAGCAACTTGACTGCCATCAGCAGCGGCAGAATGCTGAAGGCGACGGCGCGAAACATCAACAGATTGGAATGGCTTGCAAGCAGCGGCGGCGGTGCCCAAGGCGTCGTCTGGTTGACAAGCCCGAGTTCGACGCCGTGGGCGAGCAGCAGAAAGAGTGGCGGGCTCAGCGTCTCGGTATATTGCTCGGACACATCGTCCGTCAGCTCCACATCAGCATAGCGCATCATCGCCTGCGGTTGCCGCAGTGTGCGCCACATCGTCAGCGGATAGAACAGCAGCCATGACACGAGTTCATAGAGAAGCTCTTCGATCGACTTCAGCAATCGCATGAAATCCATGAGGCGCTTCTCCTTGACGTCTGTCGTGCAAAAATAATCGGCGGTTTTGCGATGGCGATAGGCGCAGGCCGGATCTCGCCAACATGCACGAAGACGCGTTCGCCGCAAATGCCCGATCAATCGCGCAGTCGAAGCTCGTCGGTGCGCATCTGCAGGAAGTCGAGCGTCGAGAGGAAGGTCATGCCGAGCAGGCTCTGGTCGAGCTTGCCTTCAGCGGCGACCGTCGCACGGATGTCGTTGCGCACGATCGGGCCGATCGCGACCTCGGAAAGCAATACGGGTGCGGCCATCGCCTGCCCATTGGCGGTCATGACCGTCATCGTGTAGCTCAGATTCGCCGGATCGAGACCGATACGCTCAGCATCTTCATAGGTCAGCGCAATGCTGCTGGCGCCGGTATCGACCAGCATGTTGATTTCCTTGCCGTTGACCGCGGCATTGGTCTCGAAATGACCGTTGATCATCTTCTGCAGCACCACTTCCTGACGACCCTCGCTGTCGGTGATCACAGTCGCGCGGCCCGGCATCAGACCGGAGAGCACCCGGTTGCCGAAGCCCTGAAACTCGAAGCGGTAGACATAGGCCGAGACGAGCGCCAGCACGATGAGCAGCCAGATCGCAGCCTGTCGGGCGCCTTCGCCAAAGCGGCGGCGGCTTTGCCAGATGCCGGCACTCAAGAGCGTGGCAATTGCGCCGAGTGAAACGAGCTGGCCGAAATCGTCATTTGCCAGTCCGAAGGTGCGGCCGACGTCGTGATTGACGATCAGCAGCAGGAGGCCGATCGCAAGGATCGAGAGCAGGATCAAAAGACGTGTCATGCGTCGCCGCGTTCCCTGGCCATGCGCGCGCGGCGCGTTTCGCGCCGGGGCTTTCGCACCATTGTTTCAAGCCTTGCCGGGAGCGCCAGCATGATCGCGTGTCTGTCGGCATCGGTGTAGAGCGTCCAGGCGCCGATCTCGTTTCGTGTGCGACCGCAGCCGAAACAGTAGCCGGTCTTTTCATCGATAGAACAGACGAGAATGCAGGGAGATTCCATGGTCCTGAACTGACGGTCCCGGGTTGCCGCGAATGGGACTGCATGTTCCTCAAATCCCATCCGGTTTGGGGAAACATGCAGCATTTCAAAGTGCTACAGCGACCTTTGCACGTCTGACAAGACGTGCGGCACTGTAGCGTTGTTTCGAATGATTATATCGGCGTTTCAAACTGTCAGCGCAAGGGCGCTGAGAACAGCGATCTCCGTCAGTTGCTGGGTAGCGCCGATGGTGTCGCCGGTGTGGCCGCCGATCTTGCGGGTGGCCAGACGGCCGAAGGCGGCAACGGTTGCGATGAAAGCGACGAGCGAGAGGATGAGGGCAAGGGCCGGGGCCTTGGCGAAATAGAAGAGCAGCATGGCGGCGAGCACGCCCGAGGTAAGCGCGAAGGATGTCGCTGCCGGGTCCGGTTCGCCGGCCGAGGCGGCAACCCCGTCGCGGCGTGCCGGCGGCAGCCGTGACCAGTGCCAGACCATGGCCGCACGGCTGAGGGCGGCGGCACCGAGGATCATGAGGCCTGCGCCAGTCGGCGTGAACAGCGGCAGGAAGGATGCAAGCGCCGACACGCGAAGGCCGAAGGAAAGGATCAGCGCCACGGCGCCATAGGAGCCGATGCGGCTGTCCTTCATGATCACCAGCGCCGCCTCCCGGTCTCGCCCGCCGCCGAAACCATCGGCGGTGTCGCCGAGCCCGTCCTCGTGCAGGCAGCCGGTGATGAGCGCCTGCACCGCGACGACCACGAAAGCGGTGAAGAGGGAGCTGACCTGAAGCCCAATCAGCAAGGAGGCGACCGCGGCTGCGGGCAGGGCGATCAGCATGCCCGCCAGCGGAAAGGCGCGAACGGCGCGATTGAGCCGGCCGTCATAGTCAACGAAATGGCGTTGCGGCATGTGGATGCGGCTGAGGAAGGCGACCGAGCGCGCCACATCGTCACAAAATTCGCGAAGATAGGTCATGGCCCCTCCAAATTCCGGTGCGCCGAATCGCCGCGCGTTCGGCGGATCATGCTCCGGCGACGCGGATTGGCGCAAATGTCGTTGCCCGAAATTTCCTCGCCCTCTATGAGGAGCGTGGATTGAACTTCACGAAATGCAAGGATTCTTCTCCATGAGCGCCAGCGGCCTGCCGTTTGATGATTTCCGCGAATTGTTGCGCAACCTGCCAGGCCCGAATTCGGCCGCGCTGGTTGCCGCGCGCGATCGCGATGCGCAACTGACGAAGCCGCCGGGCGCGCTCGGGCGGCTCGAGGAGATCGCCTTCTGGCTCGCCGCCTGGACGGGCAAGCCGCCGGCGGTCAACCGGCCGCTCGTCGCGATCTTCGCCGGCAACCACGGCGTCACCCGCCAGGGCGTGACGCCATTTCCCTCGTCGGTGACGGCACAGATGGTCGAGAACTTTGCCGCAGGCGGTGCCGCGATCAATCAGATCTGCGTCAGCCACGATCTCGGCCTGAAGGTCTTCGATCTGGCGCTCGACTATCCGACCGGTGATATCACCGAGGAGGCAGCACTTTCCGAGCGCGACTGCGCGGCAACGATGGCCTTCGGCATGGAGGCTGTCGCCGGCGGTACCGACCTCTTGTGCATCGGCGAGATGGGCATCGGCAACACGACCATCGCCGCGGCGATCAATCTCGGCCTTTACGGCGGTTCTGCCGAAGACTGGGTCGGTCCGGGCACCGGTTCGGAAGGAGAGGTGCTGAAGCGCAAGATCGCCGCCGTCGAAAAGGCAGTCGCGCTGCACCGCAACCATCTGTCCGACCCGCTCGAGTTGATGCGCCGCCTCGGCGGCCGTGAGATCGCGGCCATGGCCGGCGCCATCCTGGCAGCCCGCATGCAGCAGGTGCCTGTCATCATCGACGGTTACGTCGCGACGGCCGCTGGCGCCATCCTCAAGGCTGCCAATCCTTCGGCGCTCGACCATTGCCTGATCGGCCACGTCTCCGGCGAGCCCGGGCATATGCGGGCGATCGAGAAGCTCGGCAAGACGCCGCTGCTGGCGCTCGGCATGCGGCTTGGCGAGGGCACGGGTGCAGCCCTTGCCGCCGGCATCGTCAAGGCGGCTGCCGCCTGCCACGGCGGCATGGCGACGTTTGCGCAGGCCGGCGTCAGCAACAAGAACTGACGAAGAAACGGCGGGCCTTTGAGCAAAGGCCCGCCGTTTGCTGTCGATTGGCTGTCGTCGCTGCTTCGCTACGCGTGTCGGGCCTTGCTGGCCGCATTCTTCTCGCCTATCCAGAGGCGCAGATGCACGCCGCAGCCACCTGCCGGCGTCTCTGCAACCGAGACCGCCTTGCATTCGCCTCAATGACGATGTCGAAGCAGCGCAGTTTATAGCCAGTCGAGATGAAATGGACGCCAACAACACCACGCCCCGCCGCGGCCAGACCGGCCCCGTCGAAAAGCAGACCGGGATCCGCCATCTGTTCGCTGCCGCCAGCTATTCGCTGGGCGGCGCCAAACGGCTGATCGGCGAGGCGGCGTTCCGGCACGAGCTGATCGCCTTCGCGGTGGCGATGGTCGCGTTCGCCATCGCCGGCGCCACCTTCTTCCAGTATGTCGCCATGGCGATCCTGTTCCTGCTGATGATGGCGTTCGAGGCGATCAACACGGCGATCGAAGAGATCGTCGATCGCGTCTCGCCGGAAATCTCGGAGATGGGCAAGAATGCCAAGGACCTCGGCTCCTTCGCCTGCCTCTGCCTCATCGTCGCCAACGCCGTCTATGCCGGCTACGTGGTGATCTTCGTCGGCTTCATGAGCTGAGCACGAGAGCGTTTCCGGTTTCCACGGACTCGTAGAAACGCTCGATCTCCTTTTTCAACATTTCATTGCGGAAAACGCGTCGCATTTTTCCAAGGAATGCTCATCGGTCAGCCGGACTGATCCGATAAAGCACGTGCGGCCGCAGCGGATTGCCTTCGGGCACCGTGACGTCGTCGAAATCCTCAGCCGGATCGGTCCGCATTCCCAGCTTTTCCATCAATGCCCGTGAGGGATGGTTGATCTGCGAGGTGTAGCCGATGACTTCGGCAAGTCCGAGCGTCGTCCAGGCATATTGCATGCAAGCGCAGGCCGCCTCCAGCGCATAGCCGTTGCCCCAGTAGGGCCTTCCGAGGATCCAGCCGATCTCGACATGCGGACCATCAGGAATTTCGTTACCGGCAATGGAAAGGCCGAGCCCGCCGATGAGGGCCGCATCCGTGTTGCGCTCCAGTGCGATGAAGGCAAAGCCGTGTTGGCGCAAGTGGGCATCACACTCTGCGATGACGCCCGCGGTTTCTTCAGGTGTCAGGATGGCGGGATAGTAGTAGCGCCGGACTTCAGGATCGGCATTGATGACCGCAAAAGGCGAGACGTCGCGCTCCTGCCAGGGCCGGAGCCGCAGGCGTTGTGTCTCAATCTGCATGGATCAAGCGAAGCTTTTGCGGCGGCGGGCAGGGGCGGGCACATCCTCGACCGCGGGCAGGCTTTCGAGCACGCGGCGGGCCGGCAGGATGGCGATGGCTTCGGTGCCTTCGCGCAGCTTGGAGCGCAGGATGAACTCGCCATTGTGCTTGGCTAGGATCGCCTGCACGATCGGCAGGCCGAGGCCAGTGCCCTGTTCGGCGCTCTTGATGGCGATGGAACCCTGACCGAAGGCCGAAAGCACGATCGGGATCTCCTCATCGGGAATGCCCGGGCCATTGTCCTTGATCGAGAGATATTGACCGCCGCCGGCCGTCCAGCCGACCTTGACGGTGACTTCCCCGCCGGAACTGGTGAACTTCACCGCATTCGACAGCAGGTTGAGGATCACCTGGCGCATGGCCTTTTCGTCGACCCAGACGGCAGGCATGCCCTGCTCGAACTGCGCGTGGATGGCAATCGTCTTGGCGCGGGCGCGAAGCTGGACCATGCCGATGCAATCGTCGGCGATATCGACCAGGCTGACGGCCTCTTCGTTGAGGTCGTAGCGGCCGGCCTCGATACGCGACAGATCGAGGATCTCGTTGATCAGGTTCAGGAGATGTTCGCCCGAGCGGTGGATGTCGCTGGTATATTCCTTGTAGGTCGGGTTGTTGAGCGGCCCGAGAACTTCGGTCGACATGACCTCGGAGAAGCCGAGAATGGCGTTGAGCGGCGTGCGCAGCTCGTGCGACATCGAGGCGAGGAACCGCGACTTGGCAAGGTTCGCTTCCTCGGCGCGCCGACGGGCTTCGTCCGACATCGATTTTGCCACTTCGAGCTCGGCAATCAGGTCGTCCTTCTCCGATTGCATCGACAGAATGTGCACATTGGCGCGGTTCATGCGGTCGGTCATGAAGACGAGGAACAGCAGAGACAGCGAGATCACGCCGGTGAGACCGACGTGAACCGGATCGGCCGTGGTCAGCGAGGAAAAGGCGAGAGCGGCGACGACAGGTACGAACGTGTAGAGCAGGGCATTGCGCAGCAGGAAGGTGCCCATCGCGGTGGCAGCAAGCGCGATCAACAGGCCGGCGCCTTCGAACAGGCCATAGCGGATATCGCCGCAGGTTGCGCAGTCCTGCGTGACGAACGTCGCCCAGCAAAGGCCCATCAGCAGCTGGCCGATCAGGAAGCGGCGGCGCCACACCGGCACCTTATCGGCGGCGATGTCCTCCTTGCGCGCCTTTCGCGCCAGGAAGACGGTGACGGCGTGAGTCGAAAGCGTCATCACGGCCCAGACGACGATGCTCAGATTGCCAGAAAGGTAGATGCCGACCGCAGTGATGAGCGCAACCAGCAACGGCACGGCAATGGCGCCATGCAAGGCGGACCCGATATAGAGATTGAGCATTTCGCGTTCAAAGCCGGAAGGGGCGGACGAACCGGTTTGCAGCCGTTCGCGCGTCGCGCGTACCGTCTTCGAAACAGCCTTGTTTCGATGGCTTCGCGACTTGTCGACGATGATCTTATCTGTCGAGGTGCTGACGGCGATACTCATGCTCATATATGCAAAGGTTACAGCTGGTTGCAGTCTAGACAGCAATCCTTAAGAAGTTGCTGCCTCAGGTGAAGGATTCGACAACCATTGTGGCGCGATCGTGTTTGGCGATCGCCTTGAGACACCGAAAAACAAGGGGATGCGGACAAGTTGAGATCGGGCAGATCGAGATATCGGTTCACGGGCGGAGGCGGAAAGGGCGCGCCTGCCGGGCACATCGGGACCATCGGCGGTTGGGTCATTTTCCTGCTGCTCTGCGCCGGCGCCTATGTCGCCTCGCAACTGCCGCCGCCAGAGCGGACCGTGACAGGAGAACTCTCGGGGTTTGCGACCGCGAGCGATGGCGACAGCCTGCGCCTTGACGGCCGGCGCATACGCCTAGAAGGCATCGATGCGCCCGAGATCGGCCAGACCTGCAGACGCGATGGAGCGGAGTGGGACTGTGGGGCGGATGCCCGCAAGCGGTTGAAGGCAATGGTCTCGGGCGGCACGACGCTGTGTCGCCTGCATGGACGCGACAAATATGGCCGCGATCTCGGCACCTGCGAGACCAATGGGCGAGACGTCGGGCGCCAGATGGTGGCGACCGGCTATGCCGTGAGCTACGGCCGCTATCAGAAGGAGGAGGCAACGGCCGAAAGGCAGAGGGTCGGGCTTTGGGCCGGCGAGTTCACCCGGCCGCAGGCCTGGCGCCGCAGCAACCGCCATGCGGAAGAGGCGCCGCATGTGGTTGACGGTTGGCTTGAGGCGATCCGGCTTTGGCTGTTCGACCACCTATCGGCGCTGTTTGCGAGGATCGGCGATGGGTGAGGAACGGGATGATCTCGCAGCACTTCGCGCCGCTATCGCCGCCTGCCGTATCTGTCGCGACCAGCCGGCGCGCGGGGCGGAAGACCGGCTGCCGCACGAGCCGCGACCGGTTGCGGTCATTTCCAGCTCCGCGCGGGTGCTGATCGCGGGTCAAGCACCGGGCCTGCGGGTGCATGAAAGCGGATTGCCCTTCAACGACGCCTCCGGCGACCGGCTGCGGCAATGGCTCGCTGTCGATCGCGAGACGTTTTACGACAGGGACAAGCTGGCGATCGTGCCTATGGGGTTCTGTTTCCCCGGCTACGATGCCCATGGCAGCGATCTGCCGCCGCGGCGGGAATGCGCGCCTTATTGGCGCACGAGCGTGATGGCGGCGATGCCGCAGGTGGAGCTGGTGCTGGCCATCGGTCACTATGCGCAGCGCTGGCATATCGGGCCGGACTGTCCGAAATCAATGACCGCGACCGTCGTCGGCTGGCGTCGTTACGCCATGCGCAACGCCATGCCTGCGATCCTGCCATTGCCGCATCCGAGCTGGCGCAATACCGGCTGGCTGAAGCGCAATCCGTGGTTCGAAGCGGAGGTTTTGCCGTTCCTGCGCGAGCGCGTCGGTCTGTTGATTGTCTGAAAAAATATTCTTTATCTTTGTCGATTTCACGCTATAGAAAGAAAAATAATTCGAGAGGGACATCATGGATCGTCTAGACCGCAAAATCCTGCGCCTGTTGCAGGAGGATTCCACGCTGGCTGTTGCTGACCTCGCCAAGAAGGTGGGCCTGTCGACCACACCTTGCTGGCGGCGCATCCAGAAGATGGAAGAGGACGGCGTCATCCGCCGCCGTGTGGCGCTGCTCGATCCGGTGAAGATCAACACCAAGGTTACGGTGTTCGTGTCGATCCGCACCAACACGCATTCGATCGAATGGCTCCGGCGCTTCTCGGAAGTGGTCGGCGAATTCCCCGAAGTCGTCGAGTTCTACCGCATGAGCGGCGACGTCGACTACCTGCTGCGGGTTGTCGTTCCCGATATCGCCGCCTATGACGCCTTCTACAAGCGGCTGATCGCCAAGATCGAGATCCGTGACGTCTCCTCAGCTTTCGCGATGGAGCAGATCAAGTACACGACCGAGCTTCCGCTCGACTACATGATGATCGATCAGGCGAAATCCAGCGAGGATTGAGGCTTGGTAAACGGGCGGCGGAGAACGCCGCTTAGAATGTGTTGCGGCCGTCGCTCCTTGGATCACTGTGGATCTGATGCGGCATGTAAAGATCGGCCCGGCCGTTCGTCTCCATAGCCGTGCAGGATGCTCCGGATTGGGATTGATATCCGCGATAGCGATTGCGGGGGTGCCGTCTGACGAAGATTGCGCGGCCCATTGAGCGTCGGGCGCGGCTATTCCCGAGGGAACGACTACACTTTGGCGCGCATGGGCGGAATAGCTGACCCAAAATGCGTTGCTCGCGGCATGGCCCAGCACCTCAGCCGCGAAAGCCGGCGCAGCGGAAGGGACTTCGCCTGTCGTTGAGAAGAGGACGCAATCGACGTCCAGCCCTTCATATTCTCGGAAGATTTCGGGATAATGCGTTTCCATACCCAGTGCGCATCCGAAGCGGACGCCATCAACCTCAAATGTCACCGGGATTTTCCCTGGCGCGTACATGAACGAGATCTTCGTGTTCGACAGCATGCGCTCGTCGTAGCGCGTCACCAGTTCTCCGTGATCGGAAACGACATAAAGGCTGTTATGCGGGCAATGTGGTGGCGTGAGTTGATGGACCGAGCCAAATACCGTCCACAGCTTGAGTTCTCTCGCTAGCTGGCTGGTTACGCTTAGCTCCTCACGCAAAACCGTCCATTCGAACCTGCTCCAATCGGATGGGCCGATCTCTCTGGGACCGGTTTCAGACATGATGCGCTTGTTGGGCGCGCACGTTGCTCCCTCGGGGAAATGTATTAAGCGCGCGCCGGTCTCGCGTGCTTCCCGCATGAGGCGTCGCATTTCCATTCCGCTGGCACGAAGGCCTGAAATGTCGTGGGGGTCGTCGAAGAGCGACGTTTGCGCGACAGCCAAACGCACCGATTTGGCGCCGGGATGATCAGGGGATGTTTGCCGAACGTGTCTGAGAGCTGATGTATAGGACTCGCCCGTTTTGGCTGCGCGAGCACGGACGCGGCGCTTGAGATTTCCATTTTTTGTCATTGTCGGGCCTTTCACGTCGCGGACGTCAGTTCCCCAGCAACCACGTCCGAAACGATCGGACCAAGACAATAGCCCGAGACAGAAGTCCCTTTGCCTCCGTTTAAGACCATGCTGAGGAAGGCCTTGGGAGGTTAGGCGAAGGTCACGCCAAGGGAAGGATGGCGTTGCCGTTTTGATTCGTCAAGCTCTTGAGAAGACCCGGATCGTTCGGTTTGCGCCCGACAAAGCAGCCGTCTTGTGTTGGGCGATCCGATCTAGGATTGAGCGCGATCCGTGCTGGCGCCGACGACACCGAGCCTCGCCAATACCTTGTCGCTGCTCAGTTCACGCAGGGCGTCCTTGCCGATCCACCTTGCTGTGCGATCGGTGCTGCCTGCGAGTTTTTGGGCAAGTGCCAGTGCAGGACCATGACAGGCGGCGTTGCGCTTGCCGATCTGGCGCAGCGCCCAGTTGACCGCCTTCTTGACGAAGTTGCGTTCATCTTTGGCGTGGCGCTCGATCAGCGGCAGCCAGGCAAGAAGGCTTGCATCCGGCTCCTTCTTCAGATGCACCGCGGCGGTCGCGATCATCGCGAATGCGATGCGGCGAACGAATTCTCGGGTGTCCGCCGCGAACTCCGGGATCAGGACCTGTTCGAAGCGCGCAGCCACGAAGACGTCGGCGATGGTGTCGACGACCTCCCAGGAATTGCAATCATCGGCCCAGAGCCTTGCATCATCGAGCGTCAACGTCTTCGGGTCGGCGGTGAAGGCGGCGAGAATACGTGCCTCGCGGATGCCGGACTGCCATAGTTCGAGCGCGCGGGCATGGTTGACCTTCACCAGCCGCGTGATCCGGTGGAGCTCGACATTCGAGAGCCCAAGCGCCGTCTCGGTGACGATGCCGAACCGTGCCATGCCGGCGAGGTTCTCCTGCGAACGCAGCGTCCGCAAGTGCTCGATGATGTCGCCGGCGCCCGAGGTCGGCGAAAGGCTCATTTTTCCAGCCGAGCGAGCAGCGAAGACGTATCCCAGCGGTTTCCGCCCATGGCCTGCACGTCGCCATAAAACTGGTCGACGAGGGCGGTCACCGGCAGCTTGGCGCCGTTGCGGCGCGCTTCCGTCAGCACGATGTCGAGATCCTTGCGCATCCAGTCGACGGCAAAGCCGAAATCATATTTGCCGGCATTCATCGTCTTGTGGCGGTTTTCCATCTGCCAGGAGCCTGCAGCGCCCTTGGAGATGACGTCGATGACTTTCTCGATGTCGAGACCGGCCTTCTTGCCGAAGTGAATGCCTTCGGCGAGGCCCTGGACGAGACCGGCAATGCAGATCTGGTTGATCATCTTGGTGATCTGGCCGGCGCCGGCCGGTCCCATCAAGCCGACCATGCGGGCAAAGGCGTCGATCACCGGCTTGGCGCGCTCGAAGGCAGGCTCGTCACCGCCGCACATCACCGTCAGCGCGCCGTTCTCGGCGCCGGCCTGACCGCCGGACACGGGCGCATCGACGAAATGGGCGCCACGGGCCTGGGCCGCCTCGTAAAGTTCACGGGCGACTTCGGCCGAGGCCGTGGTGTTATCAATGAAGATGGCGTCAGCCGCCAGCGTTTCGAAGGCGCCGTCCTTGCCTGTGGTGACCGAGCGCAGGTCGTCGTCGTTGCCGACGCAGGCGAAGACGAAATCGGCGCCATCGGCCGCTTCCGCCGGCGTCTTGACTGCACGTCCGCCGAACTCGGCGGCCCACTTCTCGGCCTTGGCGAAGGTGCGGTTATAGACCGTCAGTTCGTGTCCGCCACGTACCCTAAGGTGGCCGGCCATGGGGTAACCCATCACGCCGAGACCGATGAATGCGACCTTTGCCATTTCCAAAACACTCCCGATTGCTCTGGGTGAGGTTTAGCCGATGGCGCGGGTGCGCGAAAGGGGCGAGGGAACAGGCGGACGCCTGTTCCCTCGCAAGCTTTTGTTTTCTGCTTAAGGTTTGAAGCGGGCGATCACGAGGTGGCCGGCGATCGGCTCGCCTTCTTCCATGCGTACGGTGATGTCGCCGACTTCGATTACTTCGAAACCGGTCGCCGTCAGGCGTTCGCGCAGATAGGTCTCGGCATGGGCAAAGCGCTGGTGCGCGCCGACCATGAAGGGGCGACCGGCGAAGATCTCGGCCGGCAACGTTTCGCTCGAAAAGATGAACAGGCCGCCGGGTACGAGATTGTCGACGGCGCCGAAGAACAATGCCTCGAGCGCGCCCATATAGGGCAGAACGTCGGTTGCGACGATCAGGTCGAAGGGTTCGTCGTCGTTGTCGTCGAGAAAGTCCACCGCTTCGGCGACGTAGAGGGTGTCGTAGAGCTCCTTCTCGTGGGCGATCTCAACCATGTTTTCGGAGAGGTCGATGCCGGTGATGTCTTCGGCCATGTCGCGCAGGGCGCCGCCGGTCAGGCCCGTGCCACAGCCAAGGTCGAGCACGCGGTTGAAAGGACCGAGTTCGAGCGCCTGCAGGCGCTGGCGCACGAGCAGCGGCACGCAGTAGCCAAGCTGCTCGACAAGCACGTTGTCGAACACGTCGGCATGCTGATCGAAGAGCGTCGCGACATAGGCGTCCGGCGCCTTCACCGGTGTTTCGCCGCGCCCCATCGAGGCGAGCCGCACGGATGCGCCGCCGTGATCCTCGGGATCGAGCGCCAGCACTTCGGCATAGGCATCGGCGGCGGCATCGAAGTTGCCGGATTTTTCCAGGGTGAGGGCGCGGTTGTAGGCTTCCGCCAGCGCTTCCTCGTCGATTTTCGTGGTGTTCTGGGTCATGCGCGCTTCTTACGTCCGAAGGCCGCTTTTGGCAATGCGCCGCAAGATGCAGCCCGCCGAGATCCTTGGGTCTCCGGGGCGCCGAAAATGCAAAAAACGACGGCCGGCGGCGAGCACGGGATTTATCCGGAGGGGGAAAGGGTTCATGATCGCAACAACAAGAAAAGACGGAGGAAATGCCGATGGCTGCCGAACTCAGTCCGCTGCTTGTGGGCACGGAAATCAAGGAGCCGAAGGGCCCGCCACTGCCCCAGACCTCGCAGGAGCAGATCAATGCCGTCGTGCATTATTATCGCGGCGAATTGGGGCGGATGGCCGGCTGGCGGGATCGCATCGACCGCACGTCCAACTGGGCGATTACCGTGGTCGCCGCCCTGCTGTCGGTATCGTTGTCGACGCCCAACTCCCATCACGGCGTGCTGCTGTTCGCGATGCTGCTGATCACGTTACTGCTTCTGATCGAGGCTCGCCGCTATCGCTTCTTCGACGTCTACCGCGCCCGCGTGCGCCAGCTCGAGCGCGGGTATTTCGCGCAGATCCTGGCGCCGGACGGCACTGCCAACCTTAACTGGGCCGCGTCGATTGCCAAGAGCCTGCGCAAACCGGCGTTCCTGATGAGCTACCGCGAGGCGTTGTGCCGCCGGCTGCAGCGCAACTACTGCTGGATGTACCTGATCCTGCTGCTCGCCTGGGCCCTCAAGATCTCGTCGCCGAAACTGTCGACCAATGGCGAGCCCTTCGGGCACGTGCGCTCCTGGATCGATGTCACGGAGAATGCAGCGCTAGGCCCTTTGCCCGGCTGGCCCGTCATCATGGTGGTGGTGCTGTTCTACGCAGTGGTGCTTTACGGCTCGCTGCACAAGGAACCGGGCGAGGGCGAGCTTGCCCATGGCGAGGTCCATGTCTGACGCGGCATAGGCGCCAAGGATTGTTGCATTTGTGGCCGACGGCGGTGCGTCGTTCTCTACAGCACCGCGCGTCAAGTGTGACGGGCCGGGCGCGCAGCAACCTGGCTGCATGATTTTGCGCTCAATAGAAACCTGATGCAGCGGAGGGCGGGTTCAGTGCAGGATGAACTCGCCGTTGAGTGCCCGCCATTCGGTGGCCGAGATCAGCTTGCGGTGGACGTAGCGTACCGAATGCAACGGGCCATCCAGCTTTTCCTGCCAGAACTTCAGGAAGCTGCGCATCTCCGGGAAATCCGGGGCGATGTCGTAGTGCTGCCAGATGTAGGTCTGCAGGAATGTCGGATGATCCGGCATGCGGTAGAGGATCTGGGCCGTGGTCACGCCGTAGCCCTTCAGCTGCAGTTCCATTTCGTTCGTCATATGAACCTCACTTCTCGCAAAGGTTGGTCTTTATGATGAAACGCTTGATTTATTAATCAAGTTCTAATATTTGCTTCAATATGAAATTTAGGCGTAAAAACAATAGCTTGGCAGCACTCCATGCAGAGTGCTGCCACGCTATTTCATTTCAACTCGGTCTTGGCGAGATAACGCTTTAGCGCTTCAGATGCCGGGTCAGGCGGTTTTCGAGCCAGGCCCAGATATTGCGCAGCACTTCCACCATCAGGAGATAGAGGATCGCCGCCCAGACATACATCTGGTAGTCGAAGGTGCGCGAAAAGGCGCGGCGCGTTTCACCCATCAGGTCGAACACGGTGACGATCGCGACGATGGCCGAACCCTTGATCATCAGGATGATCTCGTTGCCGTAGGGGCGCAGCGCCACGATCATCGCCTGCGGCAGGATGATCTTGTAGAAAGCGATGCGCTCCGGCAGCCCGAGGGCGGCTGCACCTTCGCGCTGACCGCGCGGCACGCTCTCGATCGAGCCGCGCAGGATTTCCGCCTGGTAGGCGGCGGTGTTCAGCGTGAAGGTAAAGAGGGCGCAGTTCCAGGCCTCGCGAAAGAACCACCAGAGGCCGACGGATTCGAGCTGCGGGCGGAAACTGCCGAGGCCGTAGTAGATCAGGAAGAGCTGGGCGATCAGCGGCGTGCCGCGGAAGAAGTAGACGTAGCCATAGGCAAGCCAAGACCAGATCTTGTTCTTCGACATGCGGCCGAGCGCGACCGGCAGCGACAGGAGGGCGCCGAGCACCACCGAGCAGGCGACCAGCATCAAGGTGACGCCAAGACCCGACAGGAAGCTCGGACCGTATTTGGCGAATTTCGCCGGATCCCAGCCGTTGACGACAGTCAGGAAGACGCCGACGCCGAGGGCGAGCCAGATGCCGAGCGTTACGCTGCCGACGAAGCGCGCCAGGGTGTAAGGCTTGGGCGGCGCCGGTGGCGGCGCTTGCGGCGGGATCATCGTTTCGACGAAGCTCATCGACCCATCTCCGCGCGTTTGGTCCAGCGTTCAAGGTTCGAGAATATGATCGACGAAACCATGGCCAGCACCAAGAAGAGAATGCAGGCCATGCCGAAGAACTCGAAGGCCTGCTTGGTGACGCGGGCGGCAATGCCGGTCTGGCGCAGGATGTCGGGCAGACCGACGACCGAGACCAGAGCCGTATCCTTGAGCAGCGCCATCCAGAGATTGCCGAGGCCCGGCAAGGCGATGCGCACGAGCTGCGGCAGGATGATCAGCCGCATGGTGCGGCCGCGATGGAGCCCGAGTGCCGCACCCGCCTCGTACTGGCCATGCGGGATCGCCTTGAAGGCCGACAGCAGAACCTCGGAGCAATAGGCCGAGAAGACCACGCCAAGCGCGATCATGCCGGCAAAGAAGGCGTTGATCTCGACCGGCCCTTCGTAGCCGAACGATGCCAGAAGCTGCTGCACCAGAATCTGCAGGCCGTAGTAGACGATGAACAGCGTCAACAGTTCCGGCAGACCGCGGAAGATGGTGGTGTAGATGTTCGATGCCAGGCGGACCGTGCGCTCTTCTGACTGTTTGCCGAGTGCAACGAAGAAGCCGATCAGAAGGCCGACCGGCAAGGTCGCGATGGCAAGGCTTGCGGTGACAACGAAGCCGTAGGCGATCTCGTCGCCCCAGCCGGCGTCGCCGCAGGCAAGGAGCGTACCGGGTGCCAGCCAGCGAAAGACGCCGACAGGGCCGCACAATGGATCCACGATGGAGCCGATCCAGGCTAGGATCGAGTAGAAGCCGGTAAACAACCCGCTCATGTCAGAGAATTCCCCTTTGCGCTGTTCTTATGGATATGGATCGCGCTTATGTTTTAGTTTCTTGTCAAACAAAAACGGCGGAAGGGCAAGCCATCCGCCGTTGCATTTTTTTCATCAACCAACGTTTTTCCGGCATGATTCACTAGGAAAACAGGCCGGAAGCCGTCGATCAGCTGCCATAAACGTCGAACGGGAAGTACTTTTCGTTGATTTCCTTGTACTTGCCGTTGGCGCGGATGGCTTCGATCGCCTTGTTGAACTTCTCGCGCAGCGCGTCATCGCCCTTGCGCACCGCGATGCCGGCGCCTTCGCCGTTGATGACAGGATCAACCGGCAGCGTGCCGAGCAGCTTGCAGCATGCGCCGTCAGCCGACTTCAGCCACTCGGAAAGAACGACGACGTCGTCGATCACCGCGTCGATGCGGCCGTTGACGATGTCGAGCTTGTACTCTTCAGCGGTCGGATAGAGCTTGATGTCCGCTTCCTTCATATGCGCTTCGGCATAGTTGGAGTGGGTGGTCGAGCCCTGAGCACCAAGCGACTTGCCGGCAAGTGCTGCCTCGGTTGCTTCGGTGATCGGCGAATCCTTCGGCACCACGATCGCCGGCGGCGTGTTGTAGTACTTGTTGGTGAAGTCGACCTTTTCCTTGCGCTCGGCAGTGATCGACATGGAGGCGATGATTGCATCGAACTTCTTGGCGATTAGTGCCGGAATGATGCCGTCCCAGTCCTGCGTCACGAACGTGCATTCGACCTTCATCTCGACGCAGAGGGCCTTGGCGATGTCGACGTCGAAGCCGGTCAGCGTGCCGTCTGATTCGAGATTGTTGAAGGGCGGGTAGGCGCCTTCCGTGCCGATAACGACCTTTTCGCCATCTGCCATGGCAGAGCCAGCCATGAGCACGAAAACGGCAGCCGATGCGGCGGCTGCCAGCCGTCTGGAAATACGCATGATAGTCCTCTCTGTTGGCCGACATCCGGTTTCTTGTTCTTCACGGATGCCTATCTTGACCGGGGCGCTTGCCACCGGTTGAGGCGATATTCGTACTGTTTTCCCGCAAAAATCAACTGGAAAGCGACAACGCTCGCCGGGAAAAGAATTTCGACCGGAGATTGCACTGGCCATGATCCAAGCGAACATGAACGGTGCGTTCAGGGGCGGTTAATCTTGCTTTGGTTAGCCCTATTACGGGAACCGATCTGAGGTGCGGGCGTTGGGTTGGCGGCTCGTTTGGCCGGCAACACAAAAAAGCCGGAAGCTTGGATCAAGGCCCTTGAGAATTCACGCCTACCCCCTGTTGCCGAACTGGCTGTCCGGTGGGTAACAGTGGCAGGTAAGGGACCTCCCAGGACGAGGAAGGAAGACTATGTCGATTCGATCCAGACTATTCGCAACCGTGGCGCTACCGGTGCTCTCGGTGTCGCTTGCGGTGCAACCAGCCCTTGCCGACAGCCTGATGAAGCCGTTCGAAGTGGCGCAGGAAGGAAGCGGGCAGCCATCGGAAGAAGAGCTTCTGCTGCAGCAGCGCCAGGCGGAAGAGCAGCAGCGCGCAGCGGAAGAACAACAGCGGGCCGCTGAGGAGCAGCAGCGTGCGGCGGAAGCCGAAGCGCAGCGCCAGCAACAGGAACAGCAGGCCGCCGAACAGCAGAAGGCCGCCGAAGAGGAGGCTGCCCGCCAGGCGGCCGAGCAGCAGCGCGCTGCCGAGGAAGAGGCCGCACGCCAGGCCGCCGAGCAGGAGAAGGCTGCCGAAGCGCAGCGAGCTGCGGAAGAGGAAGCCGCGCGGAAACAGCAGGAACAGCAAGCGGCTGAGCAGCAGAAGGCGGCTGAAGAAGAAGCCGCACGCCAGGCCGCCGAGCAGGAAAAGGCTGCCGAAGCCCAGAAGGCTGCCGAAGAGGAGGCGGCCCGTCAGGCGGCAGAACAACAGAAGGCCGCCGAACAGCAGAAGGCGGCCGAAGACGAAGCTGCGCGCCAGGCTGCCGAACAGGAAAAGGCCGCCGAAGCCCAGAAGGCCGCCGACGAGCAGAAGGCTGCCGAAGGCGAAGCCCAGCAGAAGGCCGCGGACGAGCAGAAGGCTGCGGACGAAGCCGCCCGCCAGGCGGCCGAGCAGCAGAAGGCCGCCGAGGAAGAAGCCAAGCGCCAGGCCGATGAAGCCAAGAAGGCCCAGCAGGGCGAGTGCGTCGTGCCGGAAGGCCAGGATGCATCCACCGCTTGCCCGCCGGCTGGTGGCGAAGCGACGACCGGTCAGCCGCCGGCGACCGAAGGCCAGAACGCCGGTGAACAGCCGCCTGCAACCGACGGGCAGAATGCCGGCGAAGCCGTAGCACCCGCCGTCGAGCCTCAAACCGAGCCGCAGACAGGCGAGGGACAGCCGGCTCCGGGCACCGAGCAGCCGGCGACGGCTGAGCAGCAGCCTCAGGTCCAGCCAGTACCGGAGGTGGTCGACACCCGCACCGAGGAAGAAAAGCAGAAGATCGCCGAAGATCCCGCGGCGTCAGACGAAACTGTCGTTCTGCCGGTTGAAAACGGCGCTGCCGTTCTCGACAGCGACAAGGACGCCGACAATGCCGGCGGCAACAAGTCGCGCGAAGACCGACAGAAGCAGCGCGAAGAACTGCGTGCGCAGGAAGAAGCCGCTCCGGCGCCGACCGATGACGCCTCTTCGCAGGCGCAGATACCGGCAGAGATTCAGGCTGACTTGCCTCAGAAGATCGAAGCGAACCTGAACGAGAAGGGCACGCGCGTCGAGGAAGTGCCGGTATTCGCCGTTCCCGAGACGACCAACATCGTCAACAACACCATTGTCAACAACACGGTGATCAACAACAACACGACCGTCAACAACGTGACGAACAACGTCACCAATGTGGAGGTGGTGCAGGAGATTGACAACCGCGTCATCCTCGGCGTTGGCGACCAGATCTTCGTTCGCGGCGACGATCGTCCACGCCTTCGCCGCGATGCGGAAGAGACCTTCTACGACGAGCTGCCGCGTGGCCGCACCCGCGAAACCATCGTTCGTCCCGGCGGCTACCGGATCGTCACGGTCTACAACCGCTATGGCGACATCCTGCAGCGCTCGCGTGTCGACCGTGATGGCAACGAGTACCTGATGATCTACGCGCCTGAGCGCGACGAAGGTCCGCGTCCGGCGATCATCGACGTCGGCTACGAGCTGCCGCCGATGCGCCTGCGCATCCCGGTTCGCGAATACATCGCCGATGTTTCCGAAGATCCGGACCGTGACTACTACGACTTCCTGGCCGAACCGCCGGTGGAGCGCGTAGAGCGCGTCTATACGATCGACGAAGTGCGGCACTCCGCGCGTCTGCGCGACAAGGTTCGCCGCATCGACCTCGACACCATCACCTTCCCGACGGGCAGTGCCGAAGTGTCGATGTCGCAGGCAAAGACCATGCGCAGCGTTGCCGCCGCCATGGAGAAGGTGCTGGCCAAGGATCCGGGTGAAACCTTCTTCATCGAAGGTCATACCGACGCTGTCGGCTCCGACCGCTCGAACCTGGTGCTTTCCGACCAGCGCGCCGAATCGGTCGCCTCGCTTCTGACCGAGGTCTACGGCATTCCTGCCGAAAACCTGGTGACGCAGGGCTATGGCGAGCGCTTCCTCAAGGTTCGCACCGAGGTCGCCGAGCAGCAGAACCGCCGCGTTACCATTCGCCGCGTGACGCCGCTGGTTCGCCCGGTCGCCCAGCGCTGATCAAAGCGCGGGCACAGTCGCCCGCGCAAATCTTCGGAAACCCGCCCGTCACAGGGCGGGTTTCTGCCGTTTCCATTCTTCTTCTTCATTCCGGATTGCCATGAAAACCGCTGCTCTTCTCATTGCCTCCCTTGCCCTGTTTGCCCAGTCCGCCACTGCGGCGCCGGCACTCGTCGAACCGGACCTGCGGCTTCCGAGCAATCCTTTGGGCAGGGACCAACCTCCGCGCGTGGCGTTGACGCTTGACGCCTGCAGCGGCGCAACCGACATGCGCATCCTCGGAACCCTGATCGAGAACCGCATTCCGGCGACGATCTTTGTGACGGCGCGCTGGTTGAAGCGCAACGGGCTGGTGGTCGAGATGATGAAGGCGCACCCGGACCTGTTCGAGATCGAGGATCATGGCGCCATGCATGTGCCGCCGATCGACATCAAGGTCTCTGTCTATGGGTTGGCTGCGGCAGGCTCGAGCGCTGCCGTTGCGGCCGAGGTCGACGGTGGCGCGGCCGCAATCAAGGCGCATGGCCTTGCCGCACCACGCTGGTTCCGCGGCGCGACGGCGAAATACACCCACACCTCGATGAGCCAGATCCGCGAAATGGGCTACCGCATCGCCGGCTATTCCGTAAATGGCGACGGCGGGTCGCTGCTCGGGGCGGCCATGGCAGAGAAGCGCATCCGCAACGCCCGGGACGGCGACGTCATCATCGCCCATATCAACCAGCCGACGCACGCCGCCGGCGCCGGCGTCGCTCGCGGTATTCTCGACTTAAAGGCAAAGGGCTACAGCTTCGTCCGCCTCAACGATATTCCCGATGAAATGACAGTCGGCGCCACCAACTGACTCTGTTCGACCGCGTGTCGTGACTTCGCGCGGGTAAGCCCTGCGTTTCGCTTGCTCAGCAATGACATGACGGCGTTAACGAGCGCCGCTGTTGCTTTGCAAGCCGGTCACGCGCTCGACAAAATCGGCAATCGTATTCGTGTCGTCGAGATCGAACACGGGCAGATCCGTGTCCGTAACCGGGTGATCGGCGGCAATGGCGCAGATATGCGGATCGGTCGGAGCCAGAGGTTCGCGGTTGGCCGATTCCAGCCGACGGGACTCGATCTTCGGGATCGGCTCGCGCTTGTAGCCTTCGACCAGAACCAGATCGCACGGGGCGAGCCGGGCGATGATTTCCTCGAAACTCGGTTCCGGCCCGCCGCGCAGTTCATGCATGATCGCGAAGCGCGTGCCTGACACGATCGTGACTTCGTGGGCGCCTGCCTCCCGGTGGCGGTAGCTGTCGGCGCCCACCTTGTCGATGTCGAAGTCATGATGAGCGTGCTTGACGGTCGAGACGACGAAGCCGCGCCGTGTCAGTTCGCTGACAAGCCGGACCATAAGCCCGGTCTTGCCGGAATTCTTCCAGCCGGCGATGCCGAAGATTTTCGTCGCAGTCATGCGCTGTTCTCCCCGAGAATGCGAAGCCATTCCTCTGCCCGCAGCAGATCGTCTGGTGTGTTGACGTTGAAGAAGGGGTCGAACAATCCACTGGCTGTGGTGGTCATCGGAAAATCGACCGTGACCGATGGATGGCGCTCGATGAAGGCGCGCACGCGGCGTTTTGGGTCGGTTGTGATCCAGTGTTCTAGGTCATCGGCGAGCGCGACCGGCCATAGGGCAAAAAGCGGATGCAGGGCGTCATCGGATAACGCAACGGCAATCTGCTCGCGCTGCGTCATCGCATCGGTCAGGCGTTGGGCGAGGTCGTGCGGGAAGAAGGGCGTATCGGTGGGCACGACGAGGACATGCGTTGCTGCCGGCGTGATGGCGGCCGTGTGGCGCATGGCGGTCAATACACCGGCGAGTGGGCCAAGAAAGCCGGGCACGGTATCGGCGATGACAGGATGCCCCACGATCGTCTTCTGCTCGGCTGCGCCGTTGAGGTTGATGGCGATGCTTGCGACCTGTGGCCGGAGCCTGTCGATAATCCGCGATAGCATCGTCTTTCCGCCGAGGCTCAATCCGGACTTCGGATGACCCATCCGGCGTGAAAGCCCGCCGGCAAGGATCACGGCCGGCCACGGTGGGTGTCTCGCATCTGGTGTCTTGACTGTTGGCATCGGGCTTTCGTTGTTCCTATTCGAGCGGTCCGGTCAGCGAGCTTTGGGCTATCGGCTTCTTGCCGCGCCGGCTCTCGCGATAGAAGGTGTAGAGGCCGGAACCGATGATCACGGCAACACCAAGCAGCATCCATGCATCCGGCTTCTCCGAGAAGAAGAAAATGCCGATCGTGATCGCAAACAGCAGGCTGGTGTAGCGAAAGGGCGCGATAACGGAGATATCGCCACCGCGCATGGCAAGCACGATCGTCTGGTATCCGACCATCAGAAGCAGGCTTGCGGCAGCGATGTGGGTCAGCGTGGTCGAGGACATCGACTGCCATCCGCCAAGCGGTACGATCATTGCGGCACCGACCAGGGTCGTCACGAGCGCCGTCGTCACCGTGATGTAGAGCGAGGGGATGTCGTGGTCGATGCGGCGGGTGCAAAGATCGCGCGTGGCTGTGCAGAAGACACAGGCAACGACCGTGAGTGCGGCCGGTGTAAAACCTTCCGGCCCCGGGCGAAGGACGATCAGCACGCCGATGAAGCCGACGAAGATGGCGGTCCAGCGCCGCCAGCCGACCGGCTCGCCGAGGAATACGGCGGCGCCGAGCGTCACGGCCAGCGGCAGCGCCTGCATGATCGCGGATGCATTGGCGAGCGGAATCTGTCCGAGCGCCGAGATGTAGGTGATGGACGCCAGCGCCTCCATGATGATGCGCAGGATGATGACCGGCTTCATCATGGTGCGAAGCGGACGAAATGCCCGGAAATGCCGGGCGATGACGATCACCATCAAGGTGGTCAGCAGCCCGCGCACGAACAGGATTTGGCCGACATTCATCGCCCCGGTCACCGATTTCACCAAGGCGTCGTTGCAGGAGAAGGCGACCATCGCCAGGCACATGAAGACGATGCCGCGGAAATTGCTGGAGGATTGCATGCGGGCTGTCCTGCGGCGCCGGATCGGGCGGAAACCTGACGGCGGATGGGAAGGCGAATCCGTTGCCGGATCTCGCATACCGTTTAAGCATCGGCCGCCATTTTGTGCAAACACCAACCCGCCGACGGCGGATTTTTCTTCCAGCGCAAGTAGAATTTTCGGGCAATGGCGAGATCAACCCGGACGAAGACTGTCCGCCGTGCAGAAAATGCGTTCTCCCGAACCGGTTTCTATTCGCGGAATCTTAAGTTTCACTGCCTATCGTCATCGATGATTCCGCTTCCAATCGCATGACGCGATCGGTGGATGGCGTGCGCCGGAACCTTGGCGGCGCGTCATTCCAGAGATGTCGGTCGGGGCCTGGGAGGTGCTTCCGCCGATATTTCACCCGTGCTTCCAGCAAGAAGAAGCCACCGCGCGGACATGTCTCACATAAGAATAATCTGGGGTCCGCAATGTCTTTCATCGATCGTCTATTACAGCGACTGCGAATCGTCACGAAGGTTCTGCTCTTCGTGGTTCCTCTGGTGGCTCTGATCGCGGGTATCGGCCTCATCGGCTTCTTCACGGCGCGAACGCTGAACGGCCACATGACCGTGACGCGCGAAACCATCAACAATCTCTCGGATTTCCAGGCGCTGCGCAGCGCGCTCCAGAGTTTTGCCGATGCGCCGAGCGAAGAAACGCGAGGGGCGCTCAGCGCCCAGATCGACGAACAGGAAAGCGGCGTCCGTTCGCTTGACGGCTTACTGACGCGCGAGGCTGACAAGTCAGAGATCGCCTCCGTGCTGTCGCTCGGTGAAGCCATGCGCGCCCAGACCGAAAAGCTCTGGTCGATCAAGGTCGAACAGGATCAGGTGACGGCTTCGCTCGAGGCGGCGCTGACAGACATGACGACGCAGGGCAACAGCGCCTACAAACAGATCGACATCATCCGCAAGGAATCGGGTGAGAAGGAAGCGTTTGCCAAGGCGCTGCTGTTCGATGCCGCCGCCTATCAGGGGATCGCCGAGCGGATCAAGAAATTCCGCCTACCGGTGACGATGGCGGCGAACGCCGACGCCAAGATCGATCAGGCGGGCAAGTTGCTGCCGCACCTCATCAAGCAGATCGAGGACGCCGAGACGATCGCTTCCGAAAAGGTTCAAAAGCCGATTGCCGAGCTGAAGGATTTGGCGCTGAAGGTCCAGGCGATCCTTGCCGGCGCTGAAGACAGCGAGACCAAGAAGAACGCGTTGGTGCCGATCCTCAGCAAGTTCTCGAAATACGAGGCCGACTTCGCCAAGGAAGCGGCCAAGAACTCCGACACAGCCGCCAAGCGTTTCGTCGGCATGGACAGCGAGATCTCGCAGTTGAAGACGCTGATCGCGCTGATGGGCGATACCTTCAAGGGGCTAGACAGCACGCGGCTGCATATCAGCGAGCTACACCGCAAGCTCGACGCGGAAGGCCGCGATCTGGTGCTGGCCGATATTCAGGCCGTTCGTGACAGCGCGGCGAAACTGTCGGAGCTTGGTGGCAAGAATGCCGCGCTGCGTGACCTGCCGGCCAAGCTCAAGCCGTCGCTCGACAACATCGACAAGGGCACGGCCGCGCTGATCGACGTCGGCGGGCGCTGGCAGGAAGCCAAGACCGCGGCCTCGACACTGGTTGCCGGTGCGAGTGCGACGCTGGAAAGCTTCGTCAGCAGCGCCCAGGAAGCCGGCAAGGTCGACAGCCAGCGTTCGGCTGACATGTCGATCGTGGCGATGGTGGCCGGAACGCTGCTTGCAATCGTCGGCGGCCTGATGCTGGTCGAGACCCTGCGCGGCCCGTTGAAGCGCGTGACCGAGACGATGACCCGGCTTGCCAACGGCGATCTCGACGTGGCGATCGAAGGCCGCAACCGCGGCGACGAGATCGGCGACATGGTGCGTTCTGTAGCGGTGTTCCGCGACAACGCGGTCGAAAACGTCCGGTTGGGACGCGAGGCGGAGGCCGCCCGTACGTTATCGGCGGAAGACGAAGCCCGCCGCGCCGAAGAGCGTGCCAGGATCGAGGCCGAACAGATGCAGGCGCTTAACGCGCTTTCTGACGTGCTGGCGGAGCTTGCCGCCGGCAATCTCGAAGAAGGCATGGCGGAAGACCTGCCGGCCGACTACGTGATCATGGCGCGCACCTACAACAACGCTGTCGAGGCACTGCGCGCCACGCTCAGCGATGTGCGTATGGTGACCGGCGAGATCACCGGCGGCACCAGCAATCTCTCGGCCTCGGCCGACGATCTGGCGCGGCGGACGGAGCAGCAGGCGGCCGCGCTCGAGGAAAGCTCGCGCGCCTTGCGCCAGCTGACAGAGATCGTTCGCTCGACGGCCGAAAGCGCCCGCAAGACCACTGTCTCGGTCGACGAGACCAATTCCTACGCCAAGCATTCTGGCCAGGTCGTCGCCAAGGCGATCGACGCCATGGCGGAGATCAACCGCTCGTCCGAGAAGATCAGCACGATCATCAGCGTCATCGACGAGATCGCCTTCCAGACCAACCTTCTGGCGCTCAATGCCGGCGTCGAGGCGGCGCGGGCGGGCGAGGCGGGTCGCGGCTTTGCCGTGGTCGCGCAGGAGGTACGGGAGCTCGCCCAGCGTTGTGCTGGTGCTGCGCGTGAGATTAAGGGGTTGATTTCCGACAGTTCGGCGCAGGTCAGAAGCGGCGTGGCGCTGGTGAAGGAAACCGGCGACGCGCTTGCAGTGATCAACGACCACATCGGCACCATCCATCAGCTCGTCAGCAACATCGAGGCCGCCGCCGCCGACCAATATACGGGGCTCAACGAGGTCAACTCGGCGGTGCACGAGGTCGAGCTGCTCACCCAGCAGAATGCGGCCATGGTGGAGGAAAACACCGCCGAGATCCACGGCCTGCGCCGGCAGGTCGAGGCGCTCAACGAAAAGATCGAGCGTTTCAAGACCGGTACCTCGACGGTCGCGAGCCAGGCCTATGGCCGTGGCTATGGATCGAACTACGCGGCTTGAGCGAGCCGGCGGGCGGCATCTGCCGGCTGCCCCTCACCCTAATCCTCTCCCCGCAGACGGGGAGAGGGCACGTGCCACGCGACAGGTTTTCGACTGCTTCGGCTCGTTTACGGCGCCATTCCCAACATGTCGATCGCGCATCCTTGCCCGACTCACTTCGTAGCGGTTGACCTTTGTCCGGCCCGCCGCGCAGGCTCAAGGCTCAAGGGAGGCGAGAGCGCTGCCACGCGTGCTCTTCTCCCCGCTGGCGGGGAGAAGAGGGCGGATCAGCCGCCGGTGACGCTCATGTGGCGGGCAACGGCCGGGCGGTTGTGCTCACGATCGATGATGAAGTCGTGGCCCTTCGGCTTGCGGCCGATTGCCTCGTCGATCACCTGGCCGAGATACACGTCGTCGTCCGAGGCCCGCAGTGCTGTGCGCAGGTCGGCGGCGTCATTCTGGCCGAGGCACATGTAAAGCGTGCCGGTGCAGGTCAGCCGGACGCGATTGCAGCTTTCGCAGAAATTATGGGTCATCGGCGTGATGAGGCCGAGTCGGCCGCCGGTTTCGGCGACCTCGACATAACGGGCCGGTCCGCCGGTCTTGTAGGCGATGTCGGACAGCGTGAACTGCTGCTCAAGCTGCCGGCGCATTTCCGACAGCGGCATGTAGTGATCGGTGCGATCTTCCTCGATCTCGCCCATCGGCATGGTTTCGATCAATGTCAGGTCCATGTCGCGACCGTGCGCCCAGCGCATCAGGTCGGGGATCTCGGCGTCGTTGAAGCCTTTCAGCGCAACGGCATTGATCTTGACCTTGATGCCGGCGGCTTGGGCCGCGTCGATGCCTTCGATGACCTTGCCGAGATCGCCCCAGCGGGTGATCTGGTGGAATTTCGCGGGATCGAGCGTGTCGAGCGAGACGTTGATGCGGCGCACGCCGCAATCGGCCAGTTCCGCGGCGTGTTTCGCAAGTTGCGAACCGTTGGTCGTCAGCGTCAGCTCATCAAGGCGCCCGGCCTCGATCTCGCGGCCGAGTTCGCGCACCAGAAACATGATGTTCTTGCGTACCAGCGGTTCGCCGCCGGTCAACCGCAGCTTGCGCACACCCTTGGCGATAAAGGCGGAACAGAGCCGGTGAAGTTCTTCCAGCGTCAGAAGATCCTTCTTCGGCAGGAAGGTCATGTGTTCCGCCATGCAATAGGTGCAGCGGAAATCGCAACGATCGGTAACGGACACGCGCAGATAGGTGATCGCCCGGCCGAACGGATCGATCATCGGGGCGGTTCTGTCCTCAAGCGGCCTTGCGCCGGCTTTCACTATCGCTGCTGTGTTCAAATGTCTTTCTCCCAGCCCCTTCAATGTCGCCAGCAAACGTGGTCGCGTCAAGGCGCATCCTGTCGCAAAGTGTTGATTGGAAAAGCCGGGTAATTCTCCACGGGCGATTCTTCAGTTAAGCGTGAGCTTGAAAACAGGAGCAGACATCATGAGCGAAATCTGGCCGACGGAACTGCGTGTATCGAAAGATCGCCACCGCCTCGTCGTCGCCTTCAATGACGGCGCAACCTTCGACCTTTCGGCGGAGATGATGCGGGTGCTTTCGCCGTCTGCCGAGGTGCAGGGGCATGGACCGGGTCAGCGGGTGACCGTGCCGGGCAAGCGCAACGTCCAGATCATCTCGGTGCAGCCGACCGGAAACTACGCCGTGCGGATCGGCTTCGACGATTTTCACGATACCGGCATCTTTACCTGGACCTATCTCCGCGAGCTGGGCGAGAAGGGCGAGGAGCTTTTTGCGGCTTACGAGCAGGAACTCGCCGACAAGGGCATGTCGCGCGACAAGACCGAAAAGCCACGCTGAACCATCTGAAAAGGAGAGGGTCTATTGGCCGAAGCACCTGATGCGAATGACCTGATGCAGGTGGTCGTGCTGTTGACCGCCGGTGTCGTTGCCGTGCCGCTGTTCAAGCGCATCGGGCTCGGGTCGGTGCTCGGCTATCTCATTGCTGGATTGGTGATCGGCCCGTTCGGCCTGCGCTTCTTCACCGAGCCGCAGGCGATCCTCCATGTGGCCGAACTCGGCGTCGTGATGTTCCTGTTCATCATCGGGCTGGAAATGCAGCCGTCGAAGCTCTGGAGCATGCGCAAGGATATCTTTGGCCTTGGCGCGGCACAGGTGCTCGCCTGCATTGCCGGCCTGACCGGTGTCGGGTTAGAGCTCGGCTTTGCGCCCATTCCCTCCTTCATCGCCGGCACCGGCTTCGTGCTGACCTCGACGGCGATCGTCATGCAGATGCTGCAGGAGCGAAACGAGATTTCGACGCTGAAGGGCCAGCGCATGATCGCGATCCTCCTGTTCGAGGATCTGGCAATCGTGCCGCTGCTGGTGCTCGTGACCCTGCTTGGCAGCAGCGGGGCTGCGAGCGAGCCGTCGGAGCGCTGGATGGCGATCGGCATTGCTTTTGCAGCGCTTGTGGCGCTGGTGATCGCCGGTCGTTACCTGTTGAACCCGCTGTTCCGGCTGTTGGCAGCCGCGGGCGCACGCGAGGTGATGACCGCAGCGGCGCTGCTTGTGGTCCTCGGTTCGGCGCTGGCGATGCAGCAGAGCGGCCTGTCGATGGCGATGGGTGCCTTCCTTGCCGGCGTGCTGCTTTCTGAGTCTGCATTCCGCCACCAGCTCGAAGCCGATATCGAGCCGTTTCGCGGCATCCTGCTCGGCCTGTTCTTCCTTGGTGCCGGCATGGCGATCGACCTGTCGGTGATCGCCGCCAACTGGCAGGTCGTTGTGATTTCCGTGCTCGCCTATATGGCGCTGAAGGGCGTGCTGATCTATGCGGTCGCGCGGCTGCTGCGTGCCTGCCACAGCGAAAGTCTGGAGCGGGCGGTGCTGATGGCGCAGGGCGGCGAATTCGCCTTCGTGCTCTATGCCGCCGCCGTCTCGGCCGGCATCATCGATGCCGAAGCCAATGCGACGCTAACGGCGACGATCATCCTGTCGATGATGCTGACCCCGATCGCGATCTTCATCCATGGCCGTCTCGCCAAACCCGAGCCGCCGAAGACTGACGATCTGGAAGTGCCTGAGAATGTCGAAGGCACGGTGCTGATGATCGGCTTCGGCCGTTTCGGCCAGATCGTCAGCCAGCCGTTGCTGGCGCGCGGTTACAAGCTCTCGCTGATCGACAAGGATGCGGACTTCGTGCGCGACGCTTCGAACTTCGGCTTCCGGGTCTTTTACGGCGATGGATCCCGCAGCGATATCCTGCACGCGGCAGGCGCAGCCACCGCAAGGGCAATCCTCATCTGCGTCGACGACAAGGCGGCGGCGATCAAGATCGCCCACACCGCCAAGGAGGAGTTTCCGCTGGTGCCCGTGCTGGCGCGCGCGTTCGACCGCGGTCATGCCATCGACCTCCTGCACGCCGGGGTGGACTTCGAGATCCGCGAGACGTTCGAATCGGCGCTCGCTTTTGGCACTGAAGTGCTGAATGTTCTGGGCGAGGATGCTGAAACAGCTGCGGATGTGATCGAAGAGTTCCGCGACCTCGACAAGGAGCGCTTTGCGCTCGAAACCATCGGCGGCATCTATGCCGGGCGACAGCTGATCCGAGGCAACGCGCAGCCGTCCGACATTATCGCCTCGCGAACCGCGCGCGAGCGGGCGGAAGCGGAAGCCCGCGAGGCACAGGAAGGCTCAGCCAGCTAAAGACTGGCTCGTGCCCGGTCCGGCAGTCAGGCGAGTTCGTTCTCGTCCCTGAGCAGAACGGCGATGAGCCGCTCCATGGATTGTGCCACGACCATGCAGTCCTCGAGCGGTGCGCCCTCCATCGACTTTTCGATGAGGCCGGTCTGAACCTCCATGGCCTCTTCCGTCAGCGTGCGCCCGGTGGGTGTCAGCGACAGCCGAAGCACGCGCTTGTCCTTGTCGTCGCCGCGGCGCTCGATCAGCCCGCGTTTTTCCAGCTGCGGCAGCAGCATGCTCATGTTGGACCGCCCCACCAGCAGCTTGCGGGCAAGCTCCTGCTGCGAGATCCCGTCAAAGCGATAGAGGTTGATCAGGATGTCGAGATGAGGCGGCTTGATGTCGAGATGCGCGAGCGAGCGCGTCATCGTCTGCTGCATCAACTGACAGGCGCGCGCGACTGCAATCCAGCTACGAAAACGCGGGTGGTCCCAGGGGAAATGATGCTGTTCGTTCATCACTTGCTTTTTGTTCATCGTTGTACAATAATGTTCAGCATTGAACATATCAAGAGATTCTCACTATGGCATCCTTTGCGATCAAGGTCATCCGCCATGCGCTTGCCGGCGTGTCGGTCATTTCTCCCGAGGCCGCCGGCCGGCTCGCCTTCAAACTGTTCAGTGTTACGCCCGGCCGCAAGCCGAAGAGCGCCAAGGAACGCGCGGCCCTTGCCGCTGCCGTCCCGGTGATCGCCAAGGGCGAGCCGGTGACGCTTTCCTATGCCGGCGGGTGGGTCCTAGCACGGCATTTCGCGAGCCCGCGCAATGCCGCCAACGCCAAGCGCGTGCTGCTGGTTCACGGCTGGGGATCGCGCAGCGATTATCTCGCCACCATGATCGAAGGGCTGGTTGCCAGCGGAGCCGAGGTGGTAACACTTGACTGGCCCGGGCATGGCGCCTCGCCGGGGCGGACGCTGACGATGCCGGCCGCCGTCAGGGCGATCGATGCCGCCTGGCGGCATTTCGGGGGCTTTGACGTCAGCGTCGGCCATTCCTTCGGAGGCGCCAGCCTTGCCTGTGCGGCCGGTGGTCTCGTTTGCGACGTGCCTAGTCATGTCGCAAAAAAGCTTGTCCTGATCGGTGCACCGAGCGAGATGACCTGGCTTTTCAAGGGCTTCGGAAAAGTTCTTCGCCTTTCACCCAAAACCCAGGGCGCCTTCGAAGGCGTCGTCGAACGCCTGTCCGGCCGCCGGCTGGAGGATTTCGATGCGGCCAGGATCCTTGAGGTGCGGGCCGTTCCGACATTGATCATCCATGCGGAAGATGACAAGGAGGTTTCGGCCGACCATGCGCGCCGCTATGCGGCGGCCGGACCCAATGTCGAGCTTCACTGGGCGAATGGCTACGGCCATCGCCGCATCGTATCGGCAAGCCCGGTGATCGACAGGATCAATGCTTTCGTCCATGCCGAGGATCGAAAGGCTGCTGCCTGACCGAAGGCTGGTCGCGCATCCGCGTTCTCGCGTCCGATACGGCTTCGGAAGATTTCGCTGATGCCGTCATATGCCCGTCATGCTATCCGTCGAAAGGATCACTTCGACCGCGGTGTTACCGTCTTTCGCGAGGCGAGCGCCGCTGCTGATATTGAGTTGGCTGCATGAAGCCGGATAACGGTTTGGGCATCATGCATTTGCGGGAGGACGGCATGTCGATCATCACCTCGGTCGAGGAATTGAACGCGCTTTACGGCGGCGTCAGCGAGGCATCGGTGGCAAAGGTCACCAAAGTGCTGACCGCAGAGTACCGGCAGATGATCGAGGCATCTCCCTTTGCCGCACTTGCGACCGTAGGTCCCGAAGGGCTCGACTGTTCTCCGCGCGGCGACGACGAATGCGTTGTCCGGGTCGCCGACGACAAGACGGTTCTGATGCCCGACTGGCGCGGCAACAACCGCGTCGATTCGCTCGCCAACATCGTGCGCGACCCGCGCGTGGCGCTGATGTTCCTGGTGCCTGGATCCAACACCACCATGCGCATCAACGGCACCGCCGTCGTCAGCATCGATCCGGCGCTGACTGACTCCTTCGAGATCGATGGCAGGAACCCGCGCAGCGTCCTCGTCGTCACCATCGGCGAGGTCTATTTCCAGTGCGCCCGCGCCTTGATGCGATCGCAGATCTGGAATCCTGAGCGCTTCATCGATCCCGCGACGCTTCCGACGCCCGGTGCGTTGCTGAAGGCCGCCAAGGCCGATTTCGATCGGGATACCTATGACCGCGAATGGCCGGAGCGCGCAGCCCAGACCATGTGGTAGGCTGAACGGCCGAGCGGGTTTGCGAACGACCGCGGAGCCGACGCAAGCCAGAGATGGAAACGTGATGCGACGTGGATCTATAAGCGCGTGTCTTGGTGCCGCCGTTCTGCTTGTCTCGGCCTGTGTCAGCAGAGGCTTGGCGGCCGAGCCGACGCTCAGCGAAAAGCTCGAACTGCTCGCCAGGGCCTATCCGGAGGCGGTCGCCGAGGTCGGCCAAGACACGCTGACCCTGCGCGATGGCGGCCCGGCGCTGCCGATCGATGATGGCAGGCAGAAGAGCCACGCCGAAAAGCTCGCATCCGGCGATATCGAGGACAGTCTTTCGCAGATCTATCCGCTTGGTCCCTGTGCCAAGCCGCCGGGTGTGGATTTCGATCCGGGCCGCATCCGCAGCGAAGCCTTGATGAAACGTCTTTATGGGGGCAGTGCTGCGGGCGTCAGGCGCGATCTTGTCGTGGTTGACTGGTTCGGCGAGCGCCTGAGCGTCACCAGCAGGCACGGTGTGGCCAAGGCGTTGCAGGCGGTCGGGCGCGAGCTTGCCTCACGACCAAAGCTGAAGCGGTATCTCGTGCCCAGTGCCGGGACCTTCAACTGGCGCAACATTGCCGGCGCGCACACGCTCTCGGTGCACAGTTTTGGCGCGGCGATCGATCTCAACACCGGCTTTGCCGACTACTGGCGCTGGGCGGGCGGAGGCAAGAGCGGCGCGGCGCCCTACCGCAACCGCTATCCGCTGGAGATCGTCGAGGTCTTCGAGAAGCATGGTTTCATCTGGGGCGGCCGCTGGTATCATTTCGACACCATGCATTTCGAGTACCGGCCGGAACTGATCGCCATTGCAAGACAGGCGGGTGCCTCCGCCTGTCGATAGGCTGAGTGTGGACGCCTTGCCTTGACTGGTCGGTCAGTCGCGAACGACCACAGTCGTGCCGAGCTGGACATTGGCATAAAGGTGCTCGACATCCTCGTTGGCCATGCGGATGCAGCCTGATGACATCGCCTTGCCGATCGACAGCGGCTGGTTGGTCCCGTGAATGCGGTAGATCGTCGAGCCGAGATACATGGCGCGGGCACCGAGCGGATTGTCGATGCCGCCCTCCATGCTGGCGGGCAGCACCTTGCCCTTCTTGGCTTCACGAACGCGCATGTCCTCGGGCGGCACCCAGGTGGGCCATTCGGCCTTGCGGCTCACGGTGTTGGTTCCGGTCCACAGAAACCCCTTCCGCCCAACGCTGACGGCGTATTTGACTGCGATGCCGCGGCCGACGACGTGGTAGAGGCGACGCTCGGAATTGTCGATGATGATGGTGCCGGGAGCGGCGGTCTCAGGGAAGGCGACGAGTTCTCGCGCGATCGGTGACTGGCTGATGTCGCCGCGCTTGGCCTTATAGCTGGCGCCGCCTTGCGACAGGACCTGAAGCCAACCGGTCTTGGCGGCGTTGCTGTCGAGGGAGGCGACGGTGATCTGACCCTGTGCCTTTTCGCCGGCGATTGCGGCTGATCCTGTCATCAAGACGATCGCGGTGACGGCTGCAAAAATGCGCTTCATGTCGGTTCTCCCCCTCGGATTGTGGGAACCGATCGTGCTTTCCGTAGCCGTTGGTCCCTGTTGCAACTGTTCTAGCGATTGCAATCAGGCCTGGCTGTTTCCAAGGGAACGAGAGTGCTGACATGAAAATGGCGCCCGATGGACGCCATTTTCATGAAGGGTATCTCGGACGTTGCTAACGTCGGTAGATCAGCCAGTTGCGGCCGGATTCCTTGCGCATGCCGTCTTCGAACAGCATCGTCTTGTTGCGGCCGGCATTCTTGGCGGAATAGAGCGCGATATCCGCCTTGTTGTAGAGATCGACGGCATCCTCCGCGGCGGTCGCCATGCAGACGCCGACCGACAGGGTGATCGGGCCATAATTGACGCCGGTCTTGGAATTTCTAAAGGGCGTGCCGGCCAGTACGGTGCGAATGCGATCGGCGACCTGCAGGCATTCTTCCTGGCTGCTGTCTTTGAGTATGACCGCGAACTCCTCTCCGCCGGTGCGGGCGACAAAGGCGTCGCGGCGGACATTGGCGCGGATGACGCTGCCGACCGTCGCCAGGATCTTGTCGCCGACCGGATGGCCGAACGTGTCGTTCACCTTCTTGAAGTGGTCGATATCGGCAACCAGCAGGCCGGTGAAGTTCTTCTCATGATCGTTGTTGTAGACGGCGGCGAGATTGTCGTCGAAGGCACGGCGGTTGGCGAGCCGCGTCAGCGAATCCGTATTGGCGATCCGCTTGTATTCGTCGAGTTCCTGGCGGATGACCTCCATCTCGAAGGACTTCTGCACCACGGTCTGCACGCGCTCCTTGCCCTGGCTCATCGTGTCGGCGGTCGCCTCGGTGAGGATACCGATGGCGTGGCGCAGGATGTCGGCGCTGGACGCGCTCTTGCTCGTTATGTTGACATAGGCTTCGTCGAGAACCTTGTTGTAAGTCTCGAGCGCATATTGCTCGTCCTTCAACAGGTTGACCAGTTCGGTCAGCTTGGCCGCAAGGCTGGTGTGGGCGCGCTCGATACCGGTCGAGCGATGGATATGGCTGAAATATTGTGCGCCGATCGCGTCGAGTTCCTCCTGGGTCGCGCGGCTGCCGAGAGCTGCGAGTTCCTTGGACAATTGCGGATTCGAACCGAGGTAGGCTTCGTAATAAAGCTCGTAATTGCGCGGTATCGGCGACACGCCCATCATGCGCATCGCATGAGTTACTTGTGCTGCGATATCCGGAGCTTGCGTTTTTCCAGAGGTGGCCGTTTGCATTCGCAAACCCCCAATATTACTCATTGCTTACAGGTACTGATTTTTAGGGGCAAATGATTTGCGAAGTCTTAATGATTGCTTCTGCGAATGAAGACAATTCGACTTAACGCAGACAATGCAATGTCCCGTCGATCCGGGCGAGGGCCGAGCCGCGACGCGGATTAAGGCGCCGCGGCAGGGGTATACGGATCAGGCCGGGCTGATCATCGTTTCCGGACGCACGATGGCGTCGAACTCTTCGTTGGTGACGTAACCGCCGCCGACGGCTTCTTCGCGCAGTGTCGTGCCGTTCTTGTGGGCGGTCTTAGCGATCTTGGCCGCGTTGTCGTAGCCGATCTTCGGCGCCAGCGCCGTCACCAGCATCAGCGAGCGGTCGAGCGCTGCCTTGATGTTGTCTTCGCGGGCCTCGATGCCGACGACGCAGTTGTCGGTGAAGGAGATCGCGGCATCGGCGAGCAACTGTACCGACTGCAGGAAGTTATAGGCCATCAGCGGGTTGAAGACGTTGAGCTCGAAATGGCCCTGGCTGCCGGCAAAGGTCAGTGCGGCGTTGTTGCCGAACACCTGGACGCAGACCTGTGTGAGCGCTTCGCACTGGGTCGGGTTGACCTTGCCCGGCATGATCGACGAACCCGGTTCGTTTTCCGGCAGCGAGAGCTCGCCGAGGCCCGAGCGCGGGCCGGAGCCGAGGAAGCGAATGTCGTTGGCAATCTTGAAGAGGGCAGCTGCTGCGGCGTTGATAGCGCCGTGGCTGAAGACCATCGAATCGTGGGCGGCAAGCGCTTCGAACTTGTTCGGTGCCGTGGTGAAGGCAATGCCGGTGATCTTGGCGATTTCTTCCGCGACCTTCTCGGCAAAGCCGATGGGTGCATTGAGGCCGGTACCCACGGCGGTACCGCCCTGCGCGAGCTCGCAAAGGCCGGGCAGGGTCAACTCGATGCGCTTGATCGAGGACGCGACCTGGGCGGCATAACCGGAGAATTCCTGGCCGAGCGTCAGCGGGGTTGCGTCCTGGGTGTGGGTGCGGCCGATCTTGATGATGTGATCGAACGCCTTGACCTTGGCTTCGAGCGCCTCGTGCAGGTGCTTTAGCGCCGGCAGCAGATCATGGATCACCCGCTCCGCGCAGGCGATGTGCATCGCCGTCGGATAGGTATCGTTGGACGATTGGCTCATGTTGACGTGGTCGTTCGGATGCACCGGCGTCTTCGAGCCCATGACGCCGCCGAGCATTTCGATTGCGCGGTTCGAGATGACCTCGTTGGCGTTCATGTTCGACTGGGTGCCGGAGCCTGTTTGCCAGACAACCAACGGGAAGTGGTCATTGAGCTTGCCGTCGATGACTTCCTGCGAGGCCTTGACGATGGCATCGGCAATGGTTGCATCCAGGCGACCGAGCGCCATGTTGGTGCGGGCCGCGGCCTGCTTGACGATGCCGAGCGCGCTGACGATTGCGACCGGCTGTTTTTCCCAGCCGATCTTGAAGTTGCCGAGGGAACGCTCGGCCTGGGCGCCCCAATAGCGGTCGTTTGCCACTTGGATGGGGCCGAACGTATCTGTTTCCGTGCGCGTCGATGTCATCGTGATCCCTGCCTTCGTCATGCGGTTCATGAAGTCTGGGCGAGGGGACGCGGTCGCAACCGGCTGTCCCTTCCCCAAGGTGCCGGGCCTCTCTCTGCCCCGGCTGGCAAGGCTTGTAAAGAGGTGGCCCCGGAGCTGGCAATGCTACAATCGTTTGAAAGGCGGGCGTGCGACAAAGAGCGGCCTTTGCAGTCGTGCAGCGGCTGATTCGCGTGCGCGCGGCGAACCCGGATTCCTTGTGGCGTTTCAGTCACATTCGTTGCCTTCCTTTAAGGCTCGCATTGCTCGCCTTGCCGTGCGGGCCGGGTGGCAACGACACTAATGTCGATGCAAATCAAATTTTTACGCCCCCTCGAACGTCCTGGAAATCAAGCGGTTTTTTTACCACGCAGAGGTGTTTTCATGCACGTTCGGGGAGGCGCGTTTCCTTTTCATTCACCATCCTTTTCTATAAGTTTTAGAGCACGAGGGCGTGGCGAGAATCTGGCTAAAGCCGAGTTCGGCGACAACGCGATACGGGGACGTAGTTTCACATGAGAATTTTCAAGACGGCAGCGATCGTAGCGCTCATGAGCAGCTGTTCGATTGCAACCTTCGATGTGCGGCCGGCTGCGGCCATCACGTTGATGGACCTTATCCGCGGCGGCAGACAGAAGACGCCGAAGCAGGAGATGCAGTCCGGCCAGCCGCTGCCCGGTGTCGGTTCCATGGGGCAGCCGCAGCAGAGGACGGTCTCCACGCCGCTGCCGAAGGTGACCGGCCCTCGCTATTATACCTACAAGGCGGAACCTCTGCGCCGGGTCGATACCGGTAGGCTGCTCGATCCGGTCGTCACCGGTTCTGTGCGCAACGAAGCGCTGCCGCCAATGCTGCGTGCGGCGCTCACCGATGCCCGTCAATTCATGCCTGACGTTGAGGTTCGCACGACCTCGAATGTGGCAAAAGCCATCGAGACCCATTACGGCTCGCGTTCTGATTTCGTCTGGATCGACGGCACCGGTGTCAACGCGCGCGCAAAGGGGGCGATTGCCGTTCTTGCCGATGCAGCAAAGGTCGGTCTCGATCCGCAGGATTATGCCGTTCAGGTGCCTGCTGATGAATTCGACCGCGGCGATATGATCGCGCGCGAAAAGGAACTTGTTCAGTTCGAAATCGCGCTGTCGGCGGCAACGCTTTCCTATGTCGAGGACACGGTGCGTGGCCGCATCGATCCCAACAAGATCTCCGGCTATCACGATTTCAAGCGCAAGACCGTCGATCTCTCAGCCTTCCTCGATAGGATGTCGGCAAGCTCCGATGTTGCCACGCTGCTCAACGATCAGAACCCGAAGAGCGAACAATTCGCTGCATTGTCGGTTGAACTCGAGCGCCTTCGTGCAGAGAAGAGCGTGGAACAGCGTGTCGAGATCGCGCCGGGCACGCTCCTGAAGCCGGGCCAAAGCAATCCGGAACTTGCCAACATCGTCGCCGGGATCCGCATCAAGGGTTCCGAGACGCTGAAGTCGGATCACGCCGCAGTGCTCGCGGCCTATCAAGGAACCCCTGAGTACACGCCTGAGCTGGTTCTGCTCGTCGAAGCGTTCCAGAAGGAGAATGGCCTGAAGGCCGATGGCGTCGTCGGTCAGGCGTCGCTGCGACTCCTGACCGGTGGCGACACCGTGGCAAGCAAGATCAACAAGCTCGAAGTCGCGATGGAACAGGCGCGCTGGCTTCCCGATGGGCTCGGCAACCGCTACGTCTTCATCAACCAGCCGGCCTTTACCGCGTCCTATAGCGACAATGGCGCCGAGCAGTTTTCGATGCGCGTCGTCGTCGGTTCAAAGGCGAACCAGACCTATTTCTTCCAGGATGAGATTCAGACCGTCGAGGTCAATCCATACTGGGGCGTGCCGCAGTCGATCATCATCAACGAGATGCTGCCGAAGCTGCGCAACGACCCTGGTTATCTCGATCGGATGGGCTATCAGGTTGAGATAGGCGGGCGCTCAGTGCCGTCGTCTTCCGTCAACTGGACCGGATCGACCGCCTCGGTTGCCGTGCGCCAGCCGCCGAGCAGCGACAACGCGCTTGGCGAACTGAAGATCCTGTTCCCGAATGCGCATGCCATCTACATGCACGACACGCCGTCGAAGAGCTTCTTCAAGCGTGACCAGCGCGCACTCAGCCACGGTTGCGTGCGGCTCGCCGATCCGCGCCGGATGGCAGCGGCCGTGCTTGGCACCAGCGTCGAGGATGTCGGCAAGGAAATCGGCGGCGGCAGCAACAAGGCGTTGCAGGTGCCGCAGAAGGTTCCTGTTTACGTCGCCTATTTTACCGCCTGGCCGAACAAGGACGGTGTCATCGAGTATTTCGACGACGTGTATGAGCGCGACATGTACGTGAACCGCGCCCTCGACGCCACCCGCGACGCTCGCCGGGCCGAGGGGTAAGTCCCAATTAGGCGATGGCGCCACTCGCACTGGCACCGTGTTCGACGACAGAATTTCAGACCCCGTGGAGCTTCTCCATGGGGTTTTTCGTTTAGGTGGTGGTGACGCGAGAGGAACGTAGCGTGTTTTTGCGATGCGAGAAGCGGCGCGACGCAGGAACCTGCTACGTGCGCGCTGCCAATGACGATTGATCTTAGTGGGCTCTATCCTCGATCAGATGCGGATCAAAACCTCAGGCCCAGCGCCCGCGCGCTTACTTGCCGTTGAAAAGCCCTGTCACCAGCGCCGGCGTCAACTCGTCGAAGTGGCGGATGATCACTGTCGGCTCCAGGCTTTCGATCGGCACGTCGGAATAGCCGAACGGCACGGCGATCGACGGGATCGCGGCGTTTCGGGCGACCAGAATATCGTTGAGGCTGTCACCGATCATCACCGAGTGCGCGGCACTGCCGCCGGCATTGGCGATCGTGCGCAGCAGGTGGTCGGCATTCGGCTTGCGGATTTCGAACGTGTCGCCACCGGAAACCGCCGCGAAGCGATCGATGAGGCCTAGGCGCTCGAGCAGCCGGTTTGCCAGCATCTCCGGCTTGTTGGTGCAGACTGCGAGCTTGAAGCCCGCCGCCGACAGCCGGTCGAGTGCGTTGAGCATGCCCGGGTAAGGCAGGGAATCACCCGGCATCGAGCCATGATAGAAGTCGACGAACTCCTTCATCTGCCAGGCCAACGCTTCTTCATCGAGCGGCTTGTTGCGAAGCGCAAAAGTCCGCTCGATCATCGCGCGGGCACCGTGGCCAACGAGATGGGTGAGGTCGCGGTAGGTGACCGGCTCGACGCCGGCCTGGGTCACCGCATGGTTGAGGCTCGCCACCAGATCCGGCGCCGTATCGACAAGGGTTCCGTCGAGATCAAAGACGACAATGGGGGAAGACAAGAGGTGAACCTCGCGTAGCCGGAAAGAGTTGTCGTTCGGGTAGGCGAAGTTGCAAGAGAATGCAATGGCAAGTGTGTGTGGGAAGGGACCAGGAATCCGGGCCGGGCCCCTGATTTTGGCTTTTGTTTGCAGCTTTGGGCGTGTAAGTGTCTCAGCGGAAAACGGATGGAGAAGGTGGGTAACCGCATCCACATCCGGTGGGTAAAAAGGGAGCGACTGGCGTATGGACGCCCGCCAAATGAAAATCAAAGCCGCGGCAGCGGCGCTCGAACATGTCGAAGACGGCATGCGTCTCGGCATTGGGACGGGATCGACTGCCGAGGAGTTCGTTCGGCTCCTGGCCGAGAAGGTCGCTGCGGGCTTCCGCATCGAAGGCGTTCCGACCTCCGAGCGTACTGCGCGGCTGTGCCTGGAGCTTGGCGTGCAGTTGAAGTCGCTGGACGAACTTCCGGAACTGGACCTGACGATCGATGGTGCCGACGAAGTCGATGGTCAGTTGCGACTGATTAAGGGCGGCGGCGGCGCATTGCTGCGCGAGAAGATCGTCGCGGCCGCTTCCAAGCGCATGATTGTCATCGCCGATGAATCGAAAGTCGTCGATGTTCTCGGCGCATTCAAGCTGCCGATCGAGGTCAATCCCTTCGGCCAGGTGGCAACGCGCATCGCCATCGAAAAGGTGGCCTCGCGTCTCGGTCTTTCCGGTGACATCTCCGTGCGCAACTCAGGCGACGGCCCCTTCAAGACGGACGGTGGACACCTCATTCTTGATGCATCTTTTGGCCGTATTCCTGATGCAGATGCGCTCGCGGGAGAGCTGAATGCCATTCCGGGCGTGGTCGAGCATGGACTTTTCATAGGCATCGCGTCGCTGGCAATTATTGCCGGACCGGAAGAGGCACGCATTCTGACCGCATCTTGAGCCGGTTCCCGTCGCTCCCTGGGGAGCAGGGGCCGGTGAAGAAAACAGGTTACCACACATGCGGGCCTGGCGGCGGCAATCGCCCCGGCAGCATGCGACAAACACAGGAGCATGGATAAAAATGAACAAACTCGCAGGTCTTGTCCGCACTTTCGCAGCCACCGCGGTTCTCCTTTCTGCATCCATTCCGGTTCAGGCTCAGGACGTGTCCGACGCCCAGATCAAGGCCGCGCGTGCGACCATCGCTGCACTCGGCGTGACCAACAACTTCGACAACATTCTGCCGAACCTCGCCGAGCGTCTGAAGAATACTCTGATCCAGGCTTCGCCGAACTTCCAGGAGCTGATCACCGCGACCGTCGACGAAAAGGCTTTGACCCTGGCAGCGCGTCGCGCCGATCTCGAAAACGAAGCCGCGACGATCTACGCCAAGACCTTTACGCTTGAAGAGCTGAACGCCATTACCGAGTTCTACAAGTCGACGGCCGGCAAGAAGCTTCTGAACGACGGCCCGATTGCTTCGCGCGAATTGTTGAAGGCGGCAGACATCTGGGCAGCCGGCGTGTCGCGCGACCTCAACACCGAAGCCACGAAGTCGCTCGACGCCAAGGTCGGCACTTCGGCTCCGCCACGTATTGAAGGCACCGTTGAGACACCGCCCGCCCAATAATCCGCGGTCGGTCGGAGAGAGCTCGGGTCAGCTGGGCTAAACATCACGTTTTGGGGAGCCCGGAGCAATCCGGGCTTTTCTTTTTCTGCAGTGCAACACTATATGTGCCTGCGACGGGGGACTGCCCCCCGAGCGGGGCGTGCCGCCGGCGAAAATGCCTGGTCCGCGGTCCCCTAATTGTCCTAATTGCAGCTTGCACGACCTTCAGGAGTTCGCCCATGCCCGCTTTCGACTATGACCTCTTCGTAATCGGTGGCGGTTCGGGTGGCGTCAGAAGCGGCCGGCTGGCGGCAAGTCTCGGCAAGAAGGTCGCGATCGCCGAAGAGTTCCGTTATGGCGGCACCTGTGTCATCCGTGGGTGCGTTCCGAAGAAGCTCTATGTCTACGCGTCGCAATATTCGGAACATTTCGAGGATGCGGCGGGTTTCGGCTGGACCGTCGGCGAAAGTCGCTTTGATTGGCAAAAGCTCGTCGCTGCCAAGGAGCAGGAGATCACGCGGCTCGAAGGCCTCTACCAGAAGGGGCTCGCCAATGCCGGCGCGGAGATCCTGCGTACACGGGCTGAGCTTGTCGGCCCGAATACGGTTCGCCTGCTCGACACTGGCAAGACCGTGACCGCCGAACGTATCGTCATTGCTGTCGGCGGCCACCCGACGCCGCATGACGCGCTGCCGGGCCATGAACTCTGCATTTCCTCCAATGAGGCTTTCGATCTGGCGGAACTGCCGAAGTCGATCCTGATTGCAGGCGGTGGCTATATCGCTGTCGAGTTCGCCAATATCTTTCATGGTCTCGGCGTCGAAACGACACTGATCTATCGCGGCAAGGAAATCCTCTCGCGTTTCGATCAGGATCTCCGCCGCGGCCTGCACACGGCGATGGAAGAGAAGGGCATCCGGATCCTTTGCGAAGACATCATCCAGTCGGTCACGACTGACGCCGACGGCAAGCGCGTGGCGCAGACGATGAAACACGGCCAAATCGCCGTCGATCAGGTGATGCTGGCGCTTGGCCGCGTGCCGAACACCAAGGGCCTCGGGCTCGAAAGCGCCGGGGTGAACACGGATGAGCGCGGCGCGATCGTCGTCGACGCCTTTTCGCGCACGAGCGCGCCCGGCATCTATGCCCTCGGCGACGTGACCGATCGCGTCCAGCTGACACCGGTCGCGATCCACGAGGCAATGTGCTTCATCGAGACCGAATACAAGAACAACCCGGTATCGCCCGACCACGACCTGATCGCCACGGCCGTCTTCTCCCAGCCGGAGATCGGCACCGTCGGCCTCAGCGAGGAGCAGGCTGCGCGTCAGTTCGAAGAACTGGAAGTCTATCGTGCCGAGTTCCGGCCGATGAAGGCGACGCTTTCCGGCCGGAAGGAAAAGATGATCATGAAGCTGATCGTCAACGCTGCCGACCGCAAAGTGCTGGGCGCCCACATCCTCGGGCACGATGCCGGCGAAATGGCGCAATTGCTCGGCATTTCGCTGAAGGCCGGTTGCACCAAGGACGACTTCGATCGGACGATGGCGGTGCATCCGACAGCATCGGAAGAGCTTGTGACGATGTATGCGCCGTCCTATCGCGTGCGTAAGGGCGAGCGGGTCGGCTGAGCAGGGCGGTTGCTTTGCTGACGCCGGAAACCATGAATTCTGGTAGGATGCCTTTCCAAGCCATCGCTTAACGTCTATAAGCCCGCATCCGCGAAGTCACCGGCTTCGAGCGGGCGCGAAGGCTTGGCCACGCGCTGAAGCGGGGCGCGCGGACGCAGTGAAATTTCCGAATACCGGGCGGTGTCGAAACCGTCAGGGCGCGACCCGCGCGGACCGACGTCCGCGGCAGACAACAGGTGATCGAAATGGCACAGACTTGGACTCCGAATAGCTGGCGGCAGAAACCCATCCAGCAGGTTCCGGATTATCCGGACCTTGCGGCTCTTGCGGCAACGGAAGCGAAACTCGCGAAGTATCCGCCGCTGGTGTTTGCCGGCGAGGCGCGGCGTCTGAAGACTGCTCTTGCCAATGTTGCCGAAGGCCGCGGCTTCCTGCTGCAGGGCGGCGATTGCGCCGAGAGCTTTGCCGAGCATGGGGCCGACACGATCCGCGACTTCTTCCGCGCGTTCCTGCAGATGGCCGTCGTTCTGACGTTCGGCGCTCAGCAGCCGGTGGTCAAGGTCGGTCGCATCGCTGGCCAGTTCGCCAAGCCGCGCTCCTCCAACATCGAGAAGCAGGGCGACGTCGAGCTGCCGAGCTACCGTGGCGACATCATCAACGGCATCGAGTTCACCGAAGCGGAACGCGTTCCGGATCCGGAACGGCAGATCATGGCCTACCGCCAGTCCGCCGCGACGCTCAACCTGTTGCGCGCTTTTGCGATGGGTGGCTATGCCAACCTCGACAACGTTCATCAGTGGATGCTCGGCTTCGTCAAGGATAGCCCGCAGGCAGAGCGCTACCGCAAGCTCGCCGACCGGATTTCCGAGACGATGGATTTCATGAAGGCGATCGGCATCACCTCTGAAAATCATCCAAGCCTGCGCGAAACCGATTTCTTCACCAGCCACGAGGCGCTGCTGCTCGGCTACGAGCAGGCGCTGACGCGTGTCGATTCCACCTCCGGCGACTGGTATGCGACTTCGGGCCACATGATCTGGATCGGCGACCGTACCCGCCAGCCGGACCACGCCCATATCGAATATTGCCGTGGCATCAAGAACCCGCTTGGCCTCAAGTGTGGCCCGTCGCTGACGGCTGACGGCCTTCTGGAACTGATCGATCTGCTCAACCCGGCCAACGAAGCCGGCCGCCTGACGCTGATTTGCCGCTTCGGCCATGACAAGGTTGCCGAGCACCTGCCGCGCCTCATCCGCGCGGTTGAACGCGAAGGCAAGAAGGTCGTCTGGTCCTGCGATCCGATGCACGGCAACACGATCACGCTCAACAACTATAAGACCCGCCCGTTCGAGCGGATCCTGTCGGAAGTCGAAAGCTTCTTCCAGATCCACCGTGCGGAAGGCTCGCACCCGGGCGGCATTCATATCGAGATGACCGGCAACGACGTTACCGAATGCACCGGCGGCGCCCGTGCGCTTTCGGGTGACGATCTCGCCGATCGCTACCACACCCATTGCGATCCTCGCCTCAATGCGGACCAGGCGCTGGAATTGGCGTTCCTGCTCGCCGAGCGCATGAAGGGCGGCCGCGACGAGAAGAAGCTGGTCGTCAACGGCTGATACTGAGGCATTGCCGCACGGTTCAGATTTTCTGAACCTCGAGCGGTCGCTATGAAATTGACAATGCCGGGCCGGCTCGCGAAGCTGGCCCGGCATTTCTCGTTTCAGGAGGTCGGGGACCATGTCGGATATTCACAGCGGCAGCTGCCTTTGCGCGGCAGTGCGGTTCAAGACGCGGGGCGAACTGCGCGAGTTGATCTTTTGCCATTGCACGCAATGCCGCAAGCAGACGGGCCTCTATTACGCCGCGACCAATGTGCTGGATCGCGACATGGAACTTGAGGGGGCGGAGGACGTGACCTGGTATCGTTCGAGCGATGGCGCGCAGCGTGGTTTTTGCCGCAACTGCGGCTCGGCTCTGTTCTGGAAATCCGATAGCGCCGAATACGTCTCGATCATGGCCGGCGCCTTTGAGAAGCCGACGGATCTCCTACCCGGCTATCACATATTCTGTGCCGACAAGGGCGATTTCTACGACATTAACGACGATCTGCCGAAGTTTGAAGCGGGCCGGTCGTAGGACCGTTCAAGCCACTTCCGGCCGCCAGGCGATGACGCGATCCGTGCGCGCGAACCTCCGGCGACGCCGGGCCGCACTTAGTGAAGGAAATGACCTATTTCGCCAACCGGACTGCACCGTCCGTGGCTCGCTCATAGGCATTGGCCAGGGCCGCGAGCTTTATAGCCTGCCAGCGACAATACTCGTCGACCAGTCCGGCGCTCATCCAAAAGCGTCCACGGGAGCCGTCGTTCGATCGGCCGATGAAACCTGTGTCCTGCGCTTTGGTGAACAGTCTGCGCACGTGCGTGTTGGAGATGGTGTAGTGGTTGGCAAGCTCGGCGAGATTGAGTTCCAGCCAGACCTTTCCGTCCACGGGCGTCAGGCTTTTCGGACGCGCCATGAGGTCATCGAGCAGCAAGCCCCCGCATTCGGTCCAAACGAAGATGGCAACGCCTTCGGGGGGCTCGCTCCAATTCTTGTCGGACAGGAGCATTCGCGCCGCGATCGGCTGCGTGCGTCCAAGGACAGAGGTGTCGGCCTCGACATGTTCCAGACGTCTGCCGCCATCGAGGCGGTCGAGCGTGCCCATTTGGCTCATGAACCAACGCATCATGGCGCTCTCGCTGACTTCCGTCGGCTCAAGTGGGCGAACCTTCTTGTTCGTCCGCTCACCTCTGACATCGCGCAGCAGCTTGTAGGCGAGCAGCTCGGACAGGAATGCGGCTGCCGTGTTCCTGCTTGCGCCGCCGGTCTCGCGCATGAACTTCAACAACCGCGCGGCAGTCACTCCCGAATCGGGGTGAGACGGGTCGCGCTCAAGATGAAGCGCGTAAGCGGCCTGGGTCAGCGTCCATTTCTGGTGGGAGGCGACGAGACGAGCCACACGTGGAAAAATATCATAGACCGCCATCAGATCGCGAGCGCTGATCTGCAGCGTCTCGCGCAGGAGCGGGTTGCGCAGCAATCCGTCCGCCGTGAAGGCGAGCGGTTTCTCCGGTGCAGCATCCCCCTGTTTTGCAACCAACTGCATCTGTCGCGCACGTCTCCCGACGATCTCTCGCATACGCCTCGGGTTCCGATCCCTCGCCACGTGTGCTTCGATACTACTCAACCCATCTGCATGTAGCAGCTCTACCTTGCCCATAACGTGCGAACCCGTCATTTTGTTCGAAAGCATCGGCAATCGATTTTCCGTTGCCAGTCCCTTTGTGCTGTCGCGAGGCTGTTACTGCACCAGTACCGGTGGCTGACATTTGACGCCGGTGACGCGGACATCGGCTTCTCCCACGCGTACCCCCACTAGGAGCAGCAGATTGTAGAGCAGATCGTCCACCGGTTTCGTGACCGCGGCCAAGGTCTGGGCAAGCGCCTGTTGCAGGATAGTCGGGCTGCCGAGCGTCAGGAACAACACCTGAATGTTCAGGTCCAGATTGTTGAGCAGGGTCTTCGTCGTCGACGACAGGATGTCCTTGGTCGAAACGCTCTTGATCGAGCGTGCGGCCACTTCGGCGGGGCTGAAGGTGAGGCGGGACGCTTGAAGGTTCTGCGCCTCGACGTGAGCGATGGCGTCGATCTTGACCGCCAGCGCATCGACGATGCGGGCGCGCTCGACCCGAGCGTCGAAGGAGAAACTCGAAAGCACCTTCGGATTGACGTCACCGACGGCGATCTCAGCGACGCCCGGCACCGCGTCGACGACGACTGCCGCGTTCTCCGGCTTGCCGCCGTAGCAACGGATGTCGGCAAGTTTGGCTTCTGCGTGGGCAAGCTCGACATAGATCGGCAACCGAATGCGCATACCGGCAAGGGCCGCAAGCCCGTCTATGCCCACCTCGACGGCAAGCCGGGTCTGCGCCGTGCGGACCGCTGCTCCTGGGGTTCCCAGGCGATGGCTCGGCGTTTCGACCGGCGGTTCGCCAATTGCGAGTTTCACCGTGGCCGAAGCTATGCCCGGAAGCCCGGCAACCGCGTTAAGCGCGATCTGATGCTCGCCGTTGGCGATGGCGGCGGCGGCCGAGACGATCTGCAGCGCACTCACCTTCATCGTCCAGTCGGAGCCGGCATCGATCCTCATGTCCTTTTTCGGGTCCAGATTGAGGATCTGCGCCAAGGTGAAGGTTTTCTTGTTGTTGGCCGTTGCCAGCTCGATGCTCTTGAGGGCAGAGGTCACCGTACCGGAGAGCCCCTGGAACAGCCGCATCGAAGACAGGAGCTGCGGCAGGGTCAAATTGGCGTCGAGCACGTCTTCATAGGAGGCGGAGGTCAGGCTGAGCTTGGTCGCGACGATCTTCAGGAAAGGCTGGATATCGATGTCGGCGTCGATCAGGGCGGTGTAGTCCATGACCTTCAGCGAAATGTTGGTGCCAAGCATCTGGCCGAGAATGGCATTGAGCAGGCCGTCATTCAGGCTGGCGAGGCGAGAGCCGACGGAAAAGGCGGCAACCTTCGAACTCGCCGCTGTCCCGACCACGCTCAAGTCCGGCGGTGCGGTGAAGAGGGAGGCAAGGAAGATCTGCCCCTTCTTTTCCAGGAGTACCTGGACCGCATCCGAAGGGGCGGCATCCCTGACGAAGCGCTGGCCGGCTGCGACGCCCGGATCGGGGACATACCGTCCACGCGTGACCGTTGCCACGCCGTCGACCTTTTCCGTCCCGACGTCGCCGGGCGGCAGAACCTTGCCATCGACGGTCAACAGGCCGGAGGGCGTCGCAACAGCGAAATTGACATGGTTGTTGGAGAAGTACTTGAGAACAGCCTGCTCGGCGGAGGAGACGTTCGATGCGGCGGCGATGGCAGCAAGATCGACGGTCGACTGCATTTCCTGCTTCTGGACCGTGAGGTAACCGTAGTCGATGCCAAGTCCCATGGAGGCGATCACGAGCGGCATGACGAGAGCGGCGGATATGCCGACGTTGCCACCTCTTGATCGGGCGAGGTGTGCTATTCCCGGCGCTTTCAAACCCATATCAGATACCTCCCAAACGGATCGTAGCGAAGCGCTCGATATTTTCGCTCGGCATGGCGAAAGTGAACATGTTGAAGATCGGGAGATCGCCGGCGTCGTACTTGATCCTCACGGTAAACTGGTTGGCGTTACCAGCATCGTCCTTGACGGTGACCGTCATACGGGACGGCTTGATGAAGGCTTGGTCCATGGTCGTGCGCTGGATGTAGTCCGTGGCAAGGCGTTCTCGCTCGCCTTCGGAAAGTCCGGCAATGGCGGTGCGCGCTGCGTCGGCGGCTATCTGCTGAATGGAGTGGGCCGCGCTGAGGTAGATGCCGTAGGCGATCAACGTCAACACACATAGAAAGAATAGAGGGGCGATGATTGCAAATTCAATTGCGGCAGCGCCATCGCGGCTGCCGAACAGGCGCGTTATTTTGGACATATCAGCAACTCCGACCGAACCGTGACTGCTTTTTCTCTGTCCCTGCGCCTTGACGGTGCTCCCCAAGTGTTAATTTTTCGATACGCTAATAGGTTGTTTCAATAGTCAGAAATAGCCTATTGTTGCAAAATACAAATTTGTGATTGAATTAGGAATCTTGCAGATTCTTGCGCGCTTTAGTGGCTTGTCCGGTGTCTATTCATTGTCGGGTATGTGCCGATACTGGGAAAGCTGGCGGTTAAGATTGGCGATGTCGGTCCTCAGCTCGGCGATCTCGCGCAGTAGCACATCGTCCACCTTGTGGTGCAGGGCGATCAACTCGACTTCCGACTTCAGATTGACCTCATAGTCCTTTGCCGCAGCGAAGCGATCGCGCTCGGCCTGCCGGTTCTGGGACATCATGATGACCGGCGCCTGCAGCGCCGCCAGCATCGAAAGCAGCAGGTTGAGGAAGATGAAGGGGTAGGGATCGAAGGCCCCGGTCACCAGCAAGACGGTGTTGATGATCACCCAGACGACGAGAAAGCCGCAAAAGCTGAGAATGAACCCCCAGGAGCCGCCAATCCTGGCAATGGCGTCGGCGAGCCGGTCGCCGACGGACAGCTCGGCGCTGAACGCGGCATTGGTGTCGGTTGCAACGGTGCGTCGTTCCTTGGCGCGGGTCAGGATGCGGCGCTCGATTTCGCCGAGCTCGGCCATCGGTTTGCCGAAGATGTGCTGCGAGAGTTCGTTCAAATGCGGCATGGCTATCTGCGGAAATGGATCGGACGATATCGAAAGCGTTTCGCGCAAAAGTGTGCGGCGGATTTGCGATAACGACACGGGCAAAAAACAAGAGCCTAAAGCGCAGTGAGCGAATCGGAAAGATCGCGACGCGCTTAAGCGCACCACTTCGACGAGGAAATCAACGGGATAGATGAGAAAGTGCACAGAGCCGGGCGGTTTACCGTCCGGCTCTGTTCAGAGGCCAGTGATGTCGCACGAACGTGTGCGGGTGTGGTTTAGAAGCCTGCGGCGTAGAGATCCGCGTGCGACTTGAAGAAGCGGTCGGTCGAGTAGCGGTTGCCGAACATCATGTCGTGCTGGAGGAAGCGATAGTCGCGCAGCAGGGCCGGGACCTTCGGCTGACGAGACCATTCGGCGACATCCTTGCCGTTCTTGCGGATCAGCATGTAGCGGTCGACGACGCGGTACTGGTCGTGCACCTTGCCGAGGAAGCCGGTATAGTAGGGATGCTCGTAGCCGGACTGCTTGAGGATCTGGTAGGAAAGGAAGGCCGGGCTGATCGTGCCGACATTCTTCTTCGGACCCGTCTTGTTCGACCAGACGACGAGCGGAGTTTCGTGCTGCGCCTTCATCTGGTCCTTCGAGCCCTTGCGCTCCGCGGTCACGCCCTTCATGAAACCGGTGTTGGTGTAGACCGTGTTCAACGGCGGCAGGTGGTCGCCGAAGAGCACGATGATGGTTTCGCGGTCACGTTGCTTGGCCCAGTCCATCAGCTTCTTCAGGCTCTCGTCGGCTTCCTTGACGCCCTGGGCGTAGGTTTCAAGCACCTGGCGATCGCTCTCCGGCAGGTTGCCTTCGACCTTGATGGTATTCTTGGCATAGCGGTTCGGCTCATAGGGGCCATGGCCCTGCAGCGTTACCGCGAAGAAGAAGAAGGGGTCATCCATGGCGTCCGCCTGGCGGATGATCTCCTTGGTCAGGGATTCGTCCGAGGCGAAAATGCCGCGCTTCTGCATCGGCGGCATATTCTCCTCCGACTTGAAGGTGTCGAAGCCGAAGGCCTTGTAGACGGCGGTGCGGTTCCAGAACCAGCTCTGGAACGGATGGATGGCACGCGAAACGTAACCCTCGCCACGGAAGAAGGTGGCAAGCGAGGGGATCGGATTGCGGATGTACTGTTGGTACGGAATGCTGCCATAGGGCAGGAAGGCATTCGAAAAGCCGGTCAGCGCTTCGAATTCGACATTGGCCGTCATGCCGCCGAACTCTGGCGAGAACACGTTGCCAGATTGCATTTCGCGGATCGTCGGCATCGGGTCGGGCGAAAGCTTGACGTTCGGCAGACGGGTCGGATCCCAGAAGGATTCGCTCATCAGCACGATGACGTCGGGCTTGCTGCGGTGGGAGGTGCCGGCCGGCAGCGGCTTGACCGGGATGCGATCGATCGCATCGGCCATGTAGCCGGCGGGCGCGTTGACGTTGGCCATCGGCAGATTGATCGCAAACGCCAGCGCAAAGCCGTTGTGACGATAGTTTTCGGTCTGGTCCCACATGATCGGGATGACCTTCAGGCGATCACGGATCCAGGAGAACTGGTTGTAATCCATGATGTGCCAGAAGGCGAAGAGCAGCGGCAGCGCAAAAGCTGCGCGAGCGATGCGCTCGCGGCGTGTCAGCTTGGGGAAGTTGCGCCAGGCGTAACGCAGCAACAGGCCGATGGTTGTAACGGCTGCGATGAGGCCGACAACGATGCCGACGGCCGTCCACGGACGATCCTTGACAAGCACAGGCATCAATTCGAGGATCTGGCGGCCAAAGAGGAAGTCGGTCGGATAGAGCGGGTCGGAGAGAAAGACCTGCTTCTGCTGGCAGATGATGGCCGGTATGATCGCCAGCGGCGCGAGCACCACGGCGGACTTGTGTTCGCGGCCGAAAACGCCATCGATGGCGAGAAGGATCAGGAAGAATGCACCGATGGTGGTCCATGCGGGGCGCGTCGGATCGAGGAAGTAGGCGACCGTGTCGGCCATGGACTGGCGCACGATCAACTCGACTGCAAAAACGAGGGCTGCCGCGATCGACAGCGAGAACAATGCACTGCGTGCGGAGGTCAGCGTCTTGGCGTGCCGCGCGGCAAATCCGGGTCTACCAGCGTAGACTCGTGATCTCCTCGCTACGGCTGAATCGATATTGGCCAACGTCTTCTCCAATTTCATCAATGTGTCGTGTAACTGTCATACGACTGTCATTTTGAACAGGGGATGAATGACTTGTTCAGGGTGTTTGGAAACAGGTTTTCGTGACGTGAGGACGCGCGAGCCGGCGCCGATAACAAACCGGAAACGCAGAATTTTTTGGAATTTTTCGCTTCGCGGCGATTGGCTGTGGGCATTTTCGCGCGGATTGCGCTAAAGATCGGGGCGAAAGTCAGACGCATTCGTTCGAGAACAGACCGACAGGCCCGCTCATGACCGCTCACAAAGCCGCTCCCACCCTGCTTCGTATCGCAATCGCCCAGCTCAATCCGACCGTCGGCGATATCGCCGGAAACCTGGCGAAAGCGCGTGAGGCGCGCGCCGATGCGGCGCGCCAGGGCGCCGACCTCCTGCTGCTCACCGAGCTCTTCATTTCCGGCTATCCGCCGGAGGATCTGGTTCTCAAGCCTGCTTTTCTCAAGGCCTGTTTACAGGCGGTGGAAAAGTTGGCCGAGGAGACCGCCGACGGCGGCCCGGGCGTCATTATCGGCTTCCCGCGCCTGGCCAAGACCGGGCGCCACAATGCCGTCGCCGTGCTCGATGGCGGCAAGATCATTGCGGTACGCGACAAGGTCGATCTGCCGAATTACGGCGAGTTCGACGAGAAGCGGGTGTTCGACCAGGGCGAGATGCCAGGGCCGGTCAATTTCCGCGGCATTCGCATTGGTATCCCGATCTGCGAGGACATCTGGGGCGATCTTGGTGTGTGCGAGACACTGGCGGAAAGCGGCGCCGAAATCCTGCTGTCACCGAACGGCTCGCCCTATCATCGCGGCAAGGTGGACGTGCGCCATCAGGTCGTGCTCAAGCAGGTGATAGAGACCGGCCTGCCGATGATCTATGCCAACCAGCTCGGCGGTCAGGATGAACTGGTGTTCGACGGCGCGAGCTTCGCCTTCAACACGGACAAGTCGCTCGCCTTCCAGATGAGCCAGTTCGAGGAGGCGCTGTCGATCGTCGAATGGAAAAAGGGCGACAATGGCTGGCACTGTGCCGGCGGCCTGCAATCGCGCCTGCCGGAGCGGGAGGAGGCAGACTATCGCGCCTGCATGCTCGGCTTCCGCGACTACGTCAACAAGAACGGTTTCAAGAACGTCGTGCTCGGCCTGTCCGGCGGCATCGACTCGGCGATCTGCGCAGCACTTGCCGTTGATGCGCTCGGCGAGGAGCGGGTACGCACGATCATGCTGCCTTACCGCTACACCTCGAAGGACTCGCTGAAGGACGCCAAGGATTGCGCCGAAGCGCTCGGCTGCCGCTACGATATCGTGCCGATCGAAGAGCCGGTCGAAGGATTTCTCGGCGCGCTGGCCGATATGTTCGAGGGCACGGAATCGGGCATCACCGAGGAAAACCTGCAGAGCCGCACGCGCGGCACGATCCTGATGGCCGTCTCCAACAAGTTCGGCTCGATGGTGGTCACCACCGGCAACAAGTCGGAAATGTCGGTCGGCTACGCCACGCTCTATGGCGATATGAACGGCGGCTTCAATCCGATCAAGGACCTCTACAAGATGGAGGTCTATGGCATCTCGCGCTGGCGCAACACCACCGTGCCGCCGGGCGCGCTCGGTCCATCCGGCGTGGTCATCCCGCAAAACATCATCGACAAGGCGCCGTCGGCCGAGCTTCGCCCCAACCAGACGGACCAGGATTCACTGCCGCCCTATCCGGTGCTCGATGACATTCTGGAGTGCCTCGTCGAAAAGGAGATGAGCACGGAGGAGATCGTTGCTCGTGGTCATGACGAGACAACGGTACACCGCATCGAACATCTGCTCTATATCGCCGAATACAAGCGCCGACAGTCGGCGCCCGGCGTGAAGATCACCAAGAAGAATTTTGGCCGCGATCGGCGCTATCCAATCACCAACCGGTTCCGCGATCGGGGATAGACGGTGAGCGCATCCCCGAAGGGCGGGACGGCAAGGAAAGCCAGCCGGAGTTCACCGAGGAGGAAATCCGGCTGATCCGGCTGTGGTCGCTGAGCGACGTTTCTGCCGGTGGGCAGCTTTCGGCGCAGATCGCCTGTTTCGCGACGCCGGCCGTGTTCGGTGTCTATGGTCTTGCGACCGGTAGTCTCGTCACCGTCGGCGTCGCCTTCGTCTGCATTCTTCTGCTGCTGGCCTGGGGCTTGGTCTCGACCTGGCAAGACCAGCGCAGCGTCATCTTGATGCGGTCGATCTGCGCCAAAGTCTTGGCGGTGCTGCCACGGGGCGAAGAAAGCAAATAGCTGCGGTTGCGGCAGGAGAAGCGTATGCGCAGTTCCATCGAAACCTATGACATCGTTACCGCCGAGACTCGCGTCGTCTGGCAGACGGAGCGGCTGGTCGAGGCGCCGAATTGGTCTCCGGACGGGCGATATCTCATCATCAATGGCGACGGCCGGCTTTACCGGCTGGCCTTCGACGGCTCGGAGCCGGTCGAGATCGAAACCGGCTTTGCCCATCTCTGCAACAATGACCACGGCATTTCGCCTGATGGCAGCACGATTGCGATCAGCGACAAGACCGAGTTCGGCAAGTCGGCGATCTACCTGCTGCCGGCTTCTGGCGGCACTCCGCGGCTTGTCACCCCCAACCTCCCGTCCTACTGGCACGGCTGGTCGCCGGATGGCGGCGCACTGACCTATTGCGGTATTCGTGATCAGGTCTTCGATATCTATACGATCTCGGTCGAAGGCGGCGAAGAGCGGCGACTGACGCAGGGCGAAGGCCGCAACGACGGGCCGGACTGGTCGCCGGATGGAGCGTGGATCTACTTCAACTCCAGCCGCACTGGCCGCATGCAGATCTGGCGCGTTCGTCCCGACGGCACCGACGTTGAGCGCGTGACCGACAGCCCCTATGGCGACTGGTTCCCGCATCCGTCGCCCGACGGAAGACACCTTCTGGTTCTCTCCTATGACGGCGATGTCTTCGATCATCCGCGGGACCTGAACGTCCGTCTGCGATTGATGGAGATGGATGGCAGCAACGCGCGCGAGCTGTTCGAGCTCTTCGGCGGGCAGGGCACGATGAATGTTCCCAACTGGTCGCCCAAGGGGGATCGCTTTGCTTTCGTTCGCTACGAACCGGAAAGCTGAGAAGCCTACAGCGCCGCGCGTCTTATCAGACGCGCAAAGGTCGCTGTAGCACTTTGAATTGCTGCATGTTTTATCCTTAAATCGGATAGGATTTAAGGAAACATGCAGTGGACAAGAATATCGGCTGCGTGCTAGCGATCGTGTCGTTCGCAGGGCGCACCCGATCCGCGGGAAGGGCCAGACCCACCTGTTTCACTGGACTTGGTTGCCACACCTCTTTTCAGTCTGTGGGCGCGGATACCGGACGTGAATGAAAGGAGGTCTTTCATGATCACGCGCGATCTTTCCGCGAACGCTACCCTCTATTCCATCCGCAAGCAGGCCAAGGCTTTTCACAAAGCCCTGAAGGCTGGCGATGCCGCGGCACGCCAGCGGGCGCTGTCCTATTTCTCCGAGCCGGCCACAATCGGCCTGCAGGATGCCCAACTGGTCATCGCCCGGGAGTTCGGCTTCTCCAGCTGGACCCGATTGAAAACGCATCTCGAACGCGCTCAGGGCGGCAAGCCCGCCACCGAACAGCTTGCCAATCGCTTCCTCGCATTGGCGACCGTGTCCTATTTCGGCGACATCGCTGCGGACCCGGAGCGATATGCCCAGGCGAAAGCCTTGCTCGACGAGCATCCAGAAATTGCCCGTGAAAGCATCCATGTAGCAGCCGCTCTTGGCGATGGCGACGCCATCGACCGTTGGCTCGACACGGATCCGAAACTCTCCGGCAAGCGTGGTGGGCCTTACGATTGGGAGCCTCTGCTCTACGCGGCCTATGCCCGCGTTCCCGGCAGATCTTCCCTTGCAGCGGCTGAACGGCTCATTGCGTGTGGCGCCGATGCCAATGCCTTCTGGATGGACGACGGGCAATATCGTTTTACCGCGCTGACGGGCGTCTTCGGCCAGGGCGAGGCGGGCAAAGAGCGTCAGCCAGAACATCCGGATTGCGTCGCCTTTGCCGAACTCCTGCTTAAGGCCGGCGCTACGGCCAATGATAGCCAGGCGCTCTATAACCGCATGTTCGAGCCCGATAACACCTGCATCGGTCTTTTGTTGCGGTATGGGCTAAGCGCAAAGGACAGGAACAACTGGCTTGTCCGCGAAGACGGTCAGTTGATCGAGAACAGCGAAAGGGTCTTCGACTATCAACTTGCCTGGGCGCTGGAAAAGAAGATGACGGACCGTGTGCGGCTGCTGGTCGAGCATGGGGCCGACGTAAACCGCGTCGTGAAAGGTCGCACGCCCTACCAATGGGCCGAGCTCGGCGGTGATCCGACCCTTGCCGGCTATCTGGTGGCCCATGGCGCCACGGTCGCGGAACTCACCGATGTCGATCGCCTCGCGCGGGCGATCGGTGAGGGAAATGCGACGGCGGCAAAGGCGCTGGCAGCCGGGGATGCGGCGCTTGTTTCGCGCACGCAGGCGGCCCATCCGGCGATCCTGCATGAGGCTGCGGGTGAAGCCCAGCCGGCCCAGGTGGCGCTGATGCTGTCGCTCGGCTTCGACGTCAACCGCATGACGTCGCGCACACCGCTGCACGAGGCGGCATTGCACGGGCATATCGAGATGGCGAAGCTGCTGATCGCGCATGGTGCCAACACCATGGCGCGCGACCCGTATCATCACGCACCGCCGATCGGCTGGGCCGAATACAACGGCAAGGCCGATATGGTGCGCTTCCTCGAGACACAGCCGCTCGACCTGTTTGCGGCCGCTGCCTTCGACAAGGGAGAGCGGGTGCTCGAGATCGTCAATGAAAAGCCGGAGTTGCTCGACATCCCCTTCGGTCAGTTCCGTGGGCGTGGGCGGCCAAACCCGCAGAGCGACTGGATGACGCCGCTCGCTATCGCTGTCGTCAACAGGAGGCCATCCGTGGTGAAGCTGTTGCTCGAAAAAGGCGCGAACGCCAACCTGCGTGATGGTACTGGTACGAGGTCGATCCGCGACCTGGCGCGCGACGAAGGCGACGACGAAATCGTCTCCTTGTTGCGTCCGGCTGTGCAGTCCAACTAACAGTCGCACGACTGGTGATTGTCGGCTTTACTAGGCGGTTGAAGTCTTTAAGGCTTTCAAATACCAGCTTGCTTAAACTAAATTTCTGCTTTGATCTTTAGGGTGGCGTCTGACCGGTGCCACCCCTCGCCTTTGACGGCTGGTCCGGTGAGGGGGCGCTGGCGTGATCGAGCAAAAGTTTCGGCAACCGAAGCGCAACAGGGCGGTGTGGGCGATCCATGCGGCCTGTACCCTGGTCGCGATCCTGACGATCGCCAGCCTCATCTTCGTTCTCAACCGCTCCGTCGTCGAGGCCGATCGCTTCGGTCTTTCGGCGGAACGCCGGCTGGTGGCAAACGAATTGCGGCACCAGATGGAAGCCGCCGTCCAGTTTCAGGCCCAGGTTTCCTTCTGGAATGCGACCTATGCGGAACTTGCGGCCGGACGGCTGAGCGATACCTTTGTGGCCCCGGAATTGGCGGGTTGGCTGTGGGAGGACTACGGCTTTTCCTGGCTGATCGTCAGCGATGCCGACGGGCATGTCTCGACCGCGGTGAAGGATGGGCTGGTCGTGCCGGCGGAGGCGGCCGATGCCCCGCTTCACGACGTCGAAGATCTGCTCGACGAAGCCCGACGCCGCTACGACAACGCGTTGAGAAACAACAACGGCACCTATACGCTCGATATCCCCCAGCCTGATCGGCAATCGGTCACGCCGATCGTGCCCGGCATTCATGCCGTGGATATGCGCCAGATCGAGGGCCAGATGAGCATAGCCGTCGTTCAGGCCGTCATCCCGGAAACGCTGCAGCTGCCGGCCGAACGCCGCAAGCCGGTGTTCATGGTTTCGGTTCGCCCGCTGACGGCGCGGTCGCTGCGCGAAATCGAGGCAAAGCTTGGCGTAACCGGCCTCGCTTTCGTGCCATTGTCACAGCGGCCGGCCGACGGCGTGCACGTCTCCGCCGGTCGCTGCGCTGATGTCTCATGCCTTGTCGTCGCCTGGACGCCCAAATCGCCCGGCGGCTTCGTCCGCGCGGAAATCCTGCCGAGCGTCATCGTCATCGCGATCGCGGCTACCCTGCTGATGGCGTTTGTGGCCCTCAGGTTCTCCTCCGTCTTTTCCGCCCTGCAGCAGAGCGAGGCGCGAAACCGCCACATGGCGAAACACGATCGTCTCACCGGGCTGCTCAATCGCAGCGGCTTCGACGAAGTGCTCGCTGCGGCCCTGCTCGACGTCAAAAAACGTCCATTCGCGCTGATCTTTGCCGATCTCGACGAGTTCAAGGCCGTCAACGATGAGCACGGCCATGCGGCGGGTGACGCAGTCTTGGTGACGATGGCCGAACGTTACCGCCTGCGGGTTGGTGCGCGCGGAACTGTTGCCCGCCTTGGCGGCGATGAATTTGCCGTCATCCTGCGGTCAACCGGCAAGGATGCGTCCGAACTTGCCACCGGTCTCGTCAACGATGCGCAGACGCCAATCGAGTTCGAGGGGCAGGTGCTGCGTATCGGCGGTAGCATTGGTGTGGCCTTTGCGCCGAGGCATGGCCGTACTGCTCGGTCGTTGCTGGCTGTAGCCGACGAGGCGCTCTATCTGGCCAAGCGACGGGGACGCAACCGCGTCCAGACGGCCGACGACCTTTCGACGGAAAACAACGATGCGCCGGACGATGAGGCTGACAGGCGCCATACCGGCTGAGCTGTCAGGCCGACGCCGTTCCATCGGCATGGTCATCGTCTGAACGGCTGAAGCGCCCGCCAAGCGGAGCGGTCACCCACAACAGCCGGGCATCGTTGTCGCTGGTCGATATGCAGGCGTGGCCAAGGCGCGCATCGAAGTAGACGGCGTCGCCGGATTTCAGCACGGCTGGCGCGTAGTGTTCGGTGTAGAGCGTGATATCGCCTTCGAGAACATACATGAAGTCCTCGTCGTCATGCCGGTCCCAATCCGGGAACTGGTCGAGCGATCGTGCTCTGACCAGAACCTCCACCGCCATGAAGGCGGTGTTGCGGACCTCTTCCATCAACAGCCGCAGACCATAGTTCGGCGTTTCGTGGCGGGTACCATCGTCCTGTCGGGTGATGCTGCGCCGACCGGCAGGCGGGCTTGCCTCGCCGGAGGCGAGAAAACTCAGGAGGTCGAGCGAGAATCCAGCTGCCAACTTCTGCATGGCGTGGAACGTCGGTGACATCTCGTTGCGCTCAATCTTCGACAGGGCCGAACGCGACAGGCCGATATGCTGGCTCGCCTCTTCTAGTGTCCAGTCGCGCGCGATTCTGAGCTCCTTGACCCTTGCACCGAGTTCGGCCGGACGCTCCTCAGTCGTGCGCAATCTCTGTTCGGCGGGGCGGCGGGTGATGGTCAGCTTCGGCATGGCGTCTCCTCGCGCAACAGATAGAGGCAAAATCGACGATTCTCAATTCTGTTGACGAAATCCACTATAGTAGATAATTCCCAATTGTTGAAGTTAACGGGAGGATGGACTGTGATCAACATTGCCGAAAGCAGATATGGAGTAGACGAGCTGCTCGTTGCCGATGCGGAGGCCGACGAGCGGCGATGGCTGCCATTTGGCGACAGTGCCTTTTCCTTGCCCTTGCTGTTTGACGTGCGCGGCGGGAGCTGGGTCAGCCTCTTCAAGGCGAAGGGAGCCGGCACGATCGAGCGGCATCGCCATTCCAATCCGGTTACCGGTTGGACGCTCGAGGGCACTTGGGGGTATCGTGAGCGCGACTGGATAGCACGACGCGGCACCTTCATCTTCGAGCCGGCGGGAGACATTCATACGCTCTACGTGCATCCGGAGGCCGGGCATATGAAGGCGCTGTTCCATGTGTTCGGCCCCCTGGTCTATCTCGACGAGGACGGCAACGCCGAAGGGTATGAAGATGTGCTCGTCAGGCTCGATCGGTATGCGGCACACTGTAAGTCCGTCGGGCTCGGCGACGAATTCGTCCGTACGCTCATCCGATAGGGGGAAGTGATCATGCATGCATTGGTGTTCGACTCGTTCGGTGGGCCCGAGGTGCTGAGCTACCGCGAGGTTGCCGACCCGGCCGTGCCGCCCGGCCACATCCAGCTCGCCATGCGGGCGATCGGGCTGAACTTCGCCGATATCTACCGGCGCAAGGGCAATTATGTGCTCGCCGGCAAGGCACCCTTTATTGCCGGCTATGAAGGGGCCGGTGAGGTCATCGCGGTCGGTGAAGGCGTTGAAGGCATCGCCCTCGGCGACAGGATAGGGTTTGCCGACGTGCCGTTTGCCAATGCAACGCGGGTGACCGTGCCTTTGGAGCGGGCGATTCCGCTTCCTGTTGATATCGGCTTCGAGGCGGCGGCAGCGCTCCTGCTGCAGGGGCTGACGGCGCAGTATCTGGTTGAGGACAGCTATAGCGTCCGGGCCGGTGACACGGTTCTTGTCCAGGCGGCAGGCGGTGGCGTTGGGCAATTGCTGATCCGGCTCGCCATCGCGCGCGGCGCAAGCGTCATCGCCATGGCCTCGACGCTGGAAAAGCAGGCCCTTGCCAAGGCCGCCGGTGCTGCCCATGCGCTCGGATATGACGAGGGCTGGCCGGACAAGGTGCGCACCTTGAGCGCCGGTGGGGTCAATGTCGCCTATGATTCGGTCGGCATAACCTTGCTCGACAGTCTCTCGGCGGTGCGCTCGCGCGGCACGCTGGTGACATTCGGCATGGCGGGTGGGCCGGCGCCGCTGGTCGATCCGCGCTATCTCATGGAAAATTCGAAAACCGTCGTTGGCGGCGATCTCTGGGATTTTCTGACAGACCGGCAGCAACGGCTAAGCCGGGCAGAGCGTCTGTTCCAGGCCCTGCGCGCTGGTATCATCGAACGTCCGCGCATCGAGACCTTCGCACTGTCGGACGGTGCGGCAGCCCATGCGCGGCTCGAAGACCGCAGCTTTTCCGGAAAGATCGTGCTTTTGCCGGAGTGAGAGACCGGCCCCGTGTCGTCGCGGGGCCCGCCTTTCAAATGATGGGCACGTTGTAGGGTGTAATCACCTCGACGGCCGACAGTCGGCTTCCGCCCAGCTTTTGCCCGGCGCCGCTCCGTCGTGCGAGAATAGCGCGAAAAGTCATGCGGGCGTCGCTGCGCAAGTCATGATGCAGGACGAAATGGATCCGGCGTTGGCGCAGCAGCGCCAGATTGTCCTGGTCGAGGTCATGAGCGATGAACAGGCTGCAGTCGCGGCCGAGGCGCTCGAAGGCGGCCAGCACGGCGCGGTTGCCGCCGCCGATCGAATAGGCGGCATTGATGTCGGCGTCTGTCGCAAGCGCTCTTGCTGCAAGAACACCGGTTTCGGCGTCCTTGCCGTAGCCTTCGCTGATCTCGACGATGCGGATCGCCGGATAGTGCTCGCGGAGCACCCGGCGAAAGCCGATTTCGCGTTCCTCCTCGCCACGAAAACGGCTGCTCGAAATCGTCACGAGCACGGTTGCTGCCTGCCCGGCGAACCGTTCGCCCACGAGATAGGCCGCCGTCTCGCCGGCCGCGCGGTTGTCGGCCCCGGCATAGGCGGTGCGCGCCGAGTTCGGCAGATCGGTGACAAGCGCGACGACCGCAATTCCCGCCTGTTCGAGGCGGGCGACGGCGCCAACGATTTCGGGCACATCAGGTGCCTTCAACACGACGCCGTCGGTCCCACGCAGGCGGACGCGGTCGAGCAGCTGCGCGATGTCGTGCGGCCGCATGATCTCGGCAAAATGGAACCGGCAGCGAAACGTGGTCGGCATGAAGGTCGGCGCCTCGGTTTCGAACGCCTGCCTGACCGCCTCGGTGAAGCGCTCCGGCGCCTCCATCACGATATCGATCGCGCGCTTCTGGCCTTGCATCTCCGATCCCGATTGCTGCTTCTCCAGCTCGCGGATGGCGGCTCGCACGCGGGCTGCCGTCTGCCGGCGCACGCCGGGACGTTCATTCAGGACGCGGTCGACGGTCGCGGTGCTGAGTCCCGCCTGAAAGGCGATATCCTTGACCAGAAACGGATGTGCCAACGACGAACTCTCCTGATGGTTTTTTGATGGATTCCTGCTCTATATCACGATCTCACGCCGCCTATAGTCGGGACATCGAAAGTTTCTGAGGAGGAACGAGATGAAGACCGACAACAGGGCGCGCCAGCGCCTCGACCGTGTGTGGCTGAGCGAGGATGCCTGCGACATCGAGGCGTTCCGTGCGGAGGTGGAGCGGCAGACGAACCTTGCTGATTATCCACACGCGCTCGCCTGCGAGAAAAATGTGCTGATCTATGACAGCGCCAGCCTGGTTGCCGCCTGCGCCACGACCGAGGGGCGCCGCGCTGCCCTGGCCGAAATCTGCGAGGTGCTGGCAACCGGGCCCGGGGTGGCGGTGTTCAAGCACGCCTATGCCGACACATCAGTCATCGATGCGGCCAGCGGCATCTTTGACGCCATCATCGACGAGCAACACCGCACCAACAGTGGCGGCGGCGACCACTTTGCCAAGCCCGGCGCTAACGACAGGATCTGGAATTCGCTCGAAAAACACTGCCTGAAAAGCCCTGAGAACTTTGCCGCCTATTACGCCAACGCCATCATCGCGCTCGTCAGCGAAGCCTGGCTTGGTCCGAACTACCAGCTGACGGCGCAGGTCAATCGCGTCAATCCCGGCGGCGCGTCGCAGGCGGCCCATCGCGACTATCATCTGGGATTCCAGACCTCTGATGTCATCGAGCAGTATCCTGTTCATGTGCACAGGCTGTCGCCGGTGCTGACGTTGCAAGGTGCCGTTGCCCATTGCGACATGCCGATCGAGAGCGGTCCAACGCTTTTCCTTCCCTATAGCCAGACCTACGTGCCCGGCTATCTCGCGTTGAAACGTCCGGAGTTCCGGGCCTATTTCGACCAGCATCACGTGCAGCTGCCGTTGGAAAAGGGCGATGTCGTCTTCTTCAACCCGGCTCTCTTCCATGCGGCCGGCAGCAATCATTCGACTGATATCAAGCGCGTCGCCAACCTGCTCCAGGTCTCCTCGGCCTTCGGGAGGGCGATGGAGACCGTCGATCGCGCCAGGATGAGTGCAGCCCTCTACCCGGCGCTGACCGCACTCGTGGCATCCGGCACGCTTTCGGCCGATGAGGCGGCCAATGCGATTGCGTCCTGTGCCGAGGGCTATTCCTTCCCGACCAATCTCGATCGCGATCCGCCGCTGGGCGGTCTCGCGCCGAAGACCCAGGCGCAACTGATGCATGAGGCGCTGGCAGGCAGGTGGAGCGATGCGGATTTCAGAAGCGCGCTTGGCGAGCAGGCACAGCGCAAGCTGAGCTGAACGGCAGAATCGATCTTTCCGGTCCCCGGCGTTCTGCGGCGGGGGCCGGTCGCCCTGTTTTCATCTCACTTTCAATTCTGGGAGGACTTTCATGACCGAGCAATATGGCCGTCTCGACGGCAAGATCGCCATCGTCACCGGCGGGACGCAGGGGCTGGGCGCAACGATCGCCAACCTGTTTGCGGAACGTGGGGCTAAAGGTGTCGTCATCTGTGGACGCAACGTTGCCAAGGGCGAAGCGAAGGCCGAGCAGATCCGCAAGGCAACCGGCGCGCAGGTACTTTATGTCGAGGCAGACCTCGAAAAGGTCGAGGACGCGCGCAAGGTCGTCAGCGCCTGCGACGCCACATTCGGGCGCGTCGATGCGCTGGTCAATGCGGCGGCGATCACCGATCGCGGCACCATCCTGGACACCAGCCCCGAACTGTTCGACCGGATGTTCGCTGTCAATGTGCGCGCACCGTTCTTCCTGATGCAGGAAGCGGTAAAGCTGATGCGGCGGGAGGGCACGCAGGGCACCATCGTCAATATTGGCTCGATGTCGGCGATGGCCGGTCAGCCGTTTATCGCCGCCTATTGCTCGTCGAAGGGGGCGCTGGAGACGCTGACCAAGAACACCTCCTATGCGCTGCTGCGCAACCGCATTCGCGTCAATGGCCTCAATATCGGCTGGATGGCGTCCGAAGGGGAAGACCGCATCCAGCGCGAATTTCATGGGGCGGCAGACGACTGGCTCGAAAAGGCGGCCGCCAGCCAACCCTTCGGTCGGCTTGTCGACCCCAAGGAAGTCGCGCGTGCCTGCGCCTATCTCTCGTCGGATGAGTCCGGCCTGATGACGGGGTCGGTCATCTGCTTCGACCAGTCGGTGTGGGGCGGCTATGACGGCTCGCCGCATCCGGTCGCGCCGCTCTGACATCTGACGCTGTCGCGAGGCCCTGTGGAGTGACCGGCAAGCGACGCCGGACTTGCTTGTCATTCCCTGTGGGCTGTGCCCTTATGACGCCGTCAGGTGCCCGCAACGCGGGAGAATCGGGAATCCGGTGTTATTCCGGAACGTGCCCAACGCTGTGACGGGGACGACTGCCTCTAGGGATTTTGTGCTTGCTCAAGATCTTGCCACTGGATCTTCATGTGATCTGGGAAGGTGAGGCGGCCGGTTGATCCGAAGTCAGAAGACCGGCCTGGCAAGATAGACCGATATCCGCGCGGACGGCGGAAGGTTGTGCATTGTTGGGGATCGAACGATGCGGACTGACGCTAATGGCGGCCTTGCGGCTGCAGAGGCCTTTTCATCCGACGAGCGCGAAGCCGTCTATCGAGCCATCGAAACGCGCCGGGACGTGCGGGATCAGTTCCTGGCCGAACCCTTGCCTGACGATGTGGTGATGCGCCTGCTCAATGCTGCGCACCGGGCGCCATCGGTGGGTTTCATGCAACCGTGGAATTTCGTCGTGGTCCGGCAGGCCGAAACCCGCGAGCGGGTATGGCAGGCCTTTTCCCGCGCCAACGACGAAGCGGCATTGATGTTCGATGGCGACCGCCAAGCGAAATACCGCTCCCTGAAGCTGGAGGGGATCCGCAAGGCACCCTTGAGCATCTGCGTCACCTGCGACCGCACGCGCGGTGGAGCGGTCGTTCTCGGGCGCACCCATAACCCGCAGATGGATCTCTATTCCACCGTCTGTGCCGTGCAGAACCTCTGGCTTGCGGCGCGCGCCGAAGGCGTTGGTGTCGGCTGGGTCAGTATCTTTCATGAAAATGAGATCAAGGCGATCCTCGGCATTCCCGATCATGTCGTGATCGTCGCCTGGCTTTGCCTCGGATATGTCGATCGCCTTTACCAGGAGCCGGAACTTGCGGTTAAGGGCTGGCGCCAGCGGCTGCCGCTGGAGGAGCTGGTGTTCGAGGAAGGCTGGGGAACCTGCCGAAAGGCAGACGCTGCGATCAGTTGCTCTGAACCGGCTGGTAGCCCGGACCCTTCGGATGGCGAAGGTCGATCGACGTTTCCTCCTGGGGAAGGAACGTCGGCCCGATGACCCGCACCTTGCTCTTGGCGGGATCGTAGGGGCGCTCCTCCGCAGCCGCCTTGGCGGTAGGGGCGGCCGCTTCCTTCTTGCCCTCGATGACGATGATCGACGATTCGCTGTTGCCAGTGTTGCCACTGGAAGCCTTGGGCGTCGTCGCGATCTTTGGAATCTGGCAACCGCAAATGCCCGGCTTGCCGACGCCGCGCGTCCGATAGGCAAAGGCGTTTGGCAGTTCTTTATAGGGGCGTCCCGTCGAGGCGGAGACCATCTGGTCGCTCTCCTCGGTCGCCAGGTCGTGGAAAAATAGTTCTGTTTCGGCACCCGGGCAGCGGGCGCGGCAGGCCTGCTCGTCGCGGGCGAAGTCCACAGGGCTTGCCTCGGACGAGATCGGGAAGAAGGCGCCATCGCAAGTGCGCACGCACATGGTGCGAAGCGTGCCGGAATAGACGCCGCTTTCCGGCGGGTAGGTGCCCATTTCGCCGTCCCGCAGCATTGGTCCGTAGCTTTCGTCCGGCGGCAGATCGCGCAGGATGTTGCGGTACGTTTCCGGCTCGTCCGGGTCGGCGGTCGCAAATTCCTCGCTGCCACCATAGCAACCGTTGATCTCGAGGGCGGCGAGGATGCGCCGGCGCGTATCGTCTCCATCGCCTGACATCAGCTGCTGGCGCTCCGATTTGAGGATGCGCAGATTGTCTTCCATCTCGGCGATCAGACTGTTGATGTCTGTGCAGATATCCGGGTCGCCGCCGTTGAAGACGACGACGCTGCCTGTGCCGCAGCCGGCGCGTCGGCGATCGTTGCGCGCCCGGCGCAATTCGATGTTCTGTCGGGAAATCGCGCTCGCATAATCGCGGGTATCGGCCGTAGTTTCGATGGCGGCGGGCAGTTCGGCGAGCCGAGTGTTCAGGCGGTCGCACACGCTGGAGGCCAGCGCCTGATCGGCAAGAACCAGAAGCAGCGGCAAGGTCGCCGCGGCTAGGGTTTTCATGTTCCGGAACACGGGCGAACGTCCATTCCTGCAACCGCACGGCGCCACCCTTGTTGTCCGGGTTCGGTCGCTGTCGGCACTTCCTGTTTCAGCCCTATCATAAGGCTTGTCGCCGCCGGTGCAACGACAAGCCTCGCATTGCGTTAACAGCTCCGTCCGGTGGGAGGAACGGAAGGAGCGTTAGAGATCAGGCGGCGCGTGCCGTCTCCAGCGACATCGGCCGTTCAAGAACCGTGCCTTCGATCGCCGCTACGGCCTTCATGGCGCTGAGCAGCGACGGCGTCACTTCCCAGGCGACCGCTACGGCATAGACCGAGCCGATCCGGTGCGGGTCAGCGATGCGCTCGCCGGGGCAACCCATGCGGCGGAACATCCGCTCGAGGAAGACATCGGTCACCGTGACGATATGGCTGATGCCGGAGGCCAGCCCGAGTTCGCCGACACCGCACATCAGTTCTGCGGCGGCGACGGTCACCTGGTTGGAGGCGCGGTCCTGAGAAATCTCCGGGTCGATGCAGAAGCGGCTCGATTCCCAGATCGAGGCGCTGCGGATCTCAGGGTTGTCGCCAAGCAGGATCGGGAACGTATCGTCCAGCATGTTGGGGCCGAGCGTCGGCAGCAATCTCAGCGATCCGCGCAGTTTTCCCGTCTCCGGCGAATAGGACAGAATATAGAGCGGATTCGACTTGTCGTAATTGTCGATCTCCCATTCCCCATCGGTCTGCACGTCCCATTTCAGGAAATCGTGGAAGACGCGCTTGCGCAGCTTGAACATCTCGTCGATGGACTGTGGGTGCTGTCCGCGTGTCCTGCCGTTGAGGATCCTGATCATCTTCTTCTCCATCCTTGTTTTGGGGGATGGCGTGATGCTGTCAGTCCTCAGGCAGGGGCGAAACTGTCACTACCGACAGTTCCGGAAACCGTTTTTTCCCACTAAATATAGACGGGTTTTCAGATGAGCGAAGGAGGAGCGTCTTGAGGGTGGGTCAAACCGTCGGGATCAGTGCATGGCGAACGGCCTGGGCCACGGCCTGCGTGTTGGAGACAACATTGAGCTTTCGGCGGGCATTGGTCATGAAGAAACGCACGGTGCGTTCGGAAATGCCGAGAATGGTGGCAATTTCCCAATAGCTCTTGCCGGCCGCCGACCAGGTGAGAACCTCGGTTTCGCGACCTGTGAGGCGCGTATCGCGCGTGTTCAGCCCCCCTGTCATGGCGGCGTTTTCAAGCATGCCGGCATGAAACAGGTTGGCGGCGAGCTGGAAGTCGCGCAAGTGGTTGCGCCGATAGATCGACCACTCCGCGGCCGACATATTGACGTTGATGGCCAGCAAGGCGGTGCGGCCGGCCGGCGAGGGCAGCGGCAGGGCGACGCCTTCACTGGAAAGGCCGATCTCTTCGGCCGTCTTGAACAATGGCTCGCATTCGGGAAAGCGGTGGCGCGCCGTCGTCCATTCGACAGGCCTGACGCCACCGAGCGCCAGCTTGAGGATCGGGTCGATACGGTAGAGCTCCCGCGTCAGATAAAGCTCGGCCGCGTAGGCACCGAACGTGTGGTGCAACCGGCAGATCTTGAGCTCGTCGGCATAGGGCTCAGCTTCAAGATATAGGAGATGAGCGATGCGAAAGGTACGGCGCATCAACGTAAAGAAATGGGCCGGCTCGACACAGCCTCCGCATTCCAGAATTTCCAGCATGTCGAGGACAGCCTGTTGTTCAGTCATGCCACAACACCGATTTTTGCGCTAAACCCCACAATGGTTGGGGGTTCACCTTTTGTCCAGAACCGACAGCCGATTTGCTGTGGATTGTCGACCCTTGCAAACAATGGTTGTTGCCCAGGGTCGCGGCAGCATCACAGGGCCGCCGGGTGCGGCGGCCCTTAAAAACGAGGGCGTCGCTAGCCCGGATGGCTGGCTTCAACGACGGCGAGTGCCGCCATGTTGACGACGCCACGCGAGGTCACGGACGGCGACAGGATGTGCGCCGGCAGTGCTGAGCCGAGCAGGATCGGTCCGACATGCAGGCTGTCCGTCATCGTCTTGACGACGCCAAGCGTGATGTTGGCAGCATCCAGGTTCGGGAAGACCAACAGGTTGGCTTCGCCCGAGAGCGTGCTGTCGGGCATGACGCGCTGACGCAGCACTTCGGAGATGGCCGAATCGCCGTGCATTTCGCCATCGACTTCCAGATCGGGCGCGAGTTCGCGCACAAGCTGAAGCGCCTGGCGCATCTTGGTGGCACTCTCGGAATCGCGCGAGCCGAAGTTCGAATGCGAGACCAGGGCGGCATGTGGCGTGATGCCGAAGCGCCGGATCTCCTGCGCCGCCATGACGGTGGTCTGGGCGATTTCTTCGGCACTCGGGCAGTAGCTGACATAGGTGTCGGTGAAGAACGTGGCGCCACGCTGCGAGATCAGCAGGCTGAGGGCCGAGAAATCGAGCACGCCGTCGCGCTTGCCGATGATCTGCGAGACGTCGCGCAGGTGCTTGCTGTAACGCCCTTCGACACCGCAGATTAGCGCATCGGCTTCGCCGCGCTTGACGGCAAGCGCCCCAATGACGGTGGTGTTGGTGCGGACGATCGTGCGGGCAGCTTCCGGAATGACACCGAGACGGCCGACGAGGGCGAAATAGTCCTCGACGTAGTCGCGGTAGCGCGGGTCGCCCTCGGGGTTGACCACCTCGAAATCGATATCCGGACGAATGCGCAGGCCGTAGCGACGCAGGCGCGTCTCGATGATCTGCGGACGACCGATCAGGATCGGGCGGGCCGTGCCTTCCTCCAGCAGCACCTGGGCGGCGCGCAGCACGCGCTCGTCTTCACCTTCGGCGAAGATCACGCGGTTCTTCTGCGCATTCTTGGCGGCGGCAAAGACCGGCTTCATGATGAAGCCCGAGCGGAAGACGAAGCGGTTCAGCTTGTCGAGATAGGCGTCGTAGTCCTGGATCGGGCGGGTGGCGACGCCGCTTTCCTCGGCAGCCTTGGCAACCGCCGGCGCAATCCGGAGGATCAGGCGTTGGTCGAAGGGCGAGGGGATCAGGTAATCGGGACCGAAGACCGGCGTCTCGCCGGAATAGGCGCGGGCGGCCACGTCGGACGGCTCCTCGCGGGCAAGGCCGGCAATGGCGCGGACCGCCGCCATCTTCATTTCTTCGTTGATCGTGCTTGCGCCGCAGTCGAGCGCACCGCGGAAGATGTGCGGGAAGCAAAGCACGTTGTTGACCTGGTTGGGGAAATCCGAACGGCCGGTGCAGATCATCGCGTCGGGGCGCGCCGCGCGCGCTGCCTCCGGCATGATCTCGGGCGTGGGGTTGGCGAGCGCCATGATCAGTGGCTTTTCGGCCATCTGCACCAGCAGTTCCGGTTTCAGGACTCCAGCGGCGGAAAGACCGAGGAAAACGTCGGCGCCGCCGATACTGTCGGCTAATACCCGGTTGTCGCTTTCCTGCGCGTATACGGACTTCCATTCGTCCATCAGCACTTCGCGGCCCTTGTAGACGAGGCCTTCGAGGTCGTGCACCCAGATGTTTTCGGTCTTGGCGCCAAGCGTGACCAGCAGATTGAGACAGGCGAGCGCTGCGGCACCTGCACCCGAGGTAACGATCTTGGCCTTGGCGATGTCCTTGCCGGCCAGTTCCAGACCGTTGAGGATTGCGGCCGCAACGATGATCGCGGTGCCATGCTGGTCGTCATGGAAGACGGGGATCTGCATCTTTTCGCGCAACTGGCGCTCGACCTCGAAGCATTCCGGCGCCTTGATATCTTCGAGGTTGATGCCGCCGAAGGTCGGCTCGAGCGCCGAGATGACATCGACCATACGCTCGATGCTCGCCGCGTCGATCTCGATGTCGAAGACGTCGATGCCGGCAAATTTCTTGAACAGGACGGCCTTGCCTTCCATGACCGGCTTGGAGGCAAGCGGACCGATATTGCCGAGGCCGAGAACGGCCGTGCCGTTGGAAATGACCGCGACAAGGTTGGCGCGTGCCGTGTAGTCGGCAGCCGTTTCAGGATTGTCGCGGATGGCGATGCAGGGCGCAGCCACACCGGGCGAATAGGCGAGCGCGAGATCGCGCTGGTTGCCGAGCGGCTTGGTGGGCTGAATTTCGAGCTTCCCAGGGCGAGGGTAACGGTGGAAGAAAAGGGCCTGCTGGTCGATGTCGCCGCTGACCGGACCTGTCTGGGATTTCGTTTTGTCGCCCGTGCTCATAGTCTGCATTCCTCTTTTTTGGACGTGGCCTTGTGGCATGAATTGCGAACCGCGTACAGTTTTTGCGCGGTTCTTTTAAGCCGGTGCGACGAAGCGGCCGGCGTCCGTGTCATCTTCCTGAAACACGAGTCTGGTTTTGACGGGCCCCAGAAGGCTCAATCAAGACGAGGCTGGTATGATGGCGGCACCGCAAATCAATTCCGTAAGACACCTCAGGACGTTGTTCATCTCCGACGTCCACCTCGGCTCCAAGGCCGCCAAGACCGACTTTCTTATTGATTTTCTGCGCCATCACGAGGCTGAGACCATTGTTCTCGTCGGCGACATCGTCGATGGCTGGCGGTTGAAGCGTAGCTGGTACTGGCCGCAGAACTGCAACGACGTCGTCCAGAAGCTGCTGCGCAAGGCGCGCAAGGGCACGCGCATCATCTATATCCCCGGCAATCACGACGAGTTCATGCGCGATTTCCCGGGTGTTCACTTCGGCGGCATCGAAGTGGCGCAGCGCCATATGCACAAGGGTGCCGACGGCCGCAACTATCTGGTGCTGCATGGCGACGAATTCGATGTGGTCGTGCGCAATGCGCGCATCCTCGCCTATCTCGGCGACTGGGCCTACGATACGGCGATCGCCATCAATATCGGCCTGGCCGCCGTTCGTCGCCGGCTCGGCATGCCCTATTGGTCGTTCTCTTCCTGGGCGAAGCTGCAGGTGAAGCACGCCGTCAACTTTATCGGTGAGTTCCAGAAGGTGGTTGCCGACGAGGCGCGGCGGCATGATGCGCAGGGCGTGATCTGCGGCCATATCCACCATGCGGTCATCGAGGATATCGGCGACGTGCGCTACATCAACACGGGCGACTGGGTCGAAAGCTGCACGGCGATCGCCGAACACCACGACGGCACCATGGAACTGATCACCTGGCATCAGATGCGCGGCGGCGTCGCAGAGGCCGAGGGAACGGCCGAAGCCGAACGGCTTCTGGCGCACCTGCTGACGCAACGGGCAGCCTGACGGGAACGCCGGCGAGGGCGCAAGCGTCGCTTGTAGTGAAATCTAGGTTATGGCGATCCGGCAGCGGGCTATGCTATTGCTGGCCGATAGCCATCAGGTTCTCCCATGATTCCCTCCCAAGCGCCCGCAACTGTGGGCCCTCCGCCGCGTCATTTTGCGCTTCGCATCGCCTTGCTCTTCTGCGCTCCGTTGATCGTCAACGGTTTCGCAATGCCGTATTTTCCGGTCTGGTTGAGCACGCTTTCCATGAGCGATTTCGAGATCGGCGTCGTGCTGGCGCTGCCGATGTTCGTACGCGTGATCACCGCGCCAATTGCCGGTGTGATCGCCGATCGGCTCGGAGAGCGCACGATCGTTTTGATCTGGTCAGGTTTCCTGTCGCTGGCGACGGCTTTCGTGCTGTTCTACGCCCGGGAGTTCTGGCCGGTTCTGATCATCTATACGCTGCAATCGGCGGTCTATTCGCCCTATGTGCCGATCGTCGAGGCGATCGCGCTTTCCGGCGTCCGGCGCTGGGGTTTCGATTATGCGCAGATGCGGCTTTGGGGTTCCGTCGCCTTCATCGGCGCAACCATGCTCGGCGGCTGGATGATCGGCATCTTCGGTGGCGACATGGTGCTGCCGGCGATGGCGGTCGGTTTCGGCCTGACGATCCTGATGGCCTTTGCGGCGCCAAAGGTCGGCCGACCGCGGCGCCCGTCACCGATCACGGCGCTGACCGAGCCTCCGCCGCAATCGTTGCGCCAGCTCGATCTGCAGCTATTGCTGATCGGCGTGACGCTGGTGAACGCCAGCCACGCCATGCTCTTCGCTTTCTCGGCAATCTACTGGCAGCATATCGGCTATAGCGGCACGGAGATCGGCATCCTCTGGAGTGCCGGCGTTGCTGCTGAAGTGACGATGTTCATCTTCGCCAAGGCGATCATCCGCCGCTTCAGCGTCTGGACGATGATCCTGTCCGGCTGCTCGCTGGCGGTCGTGCGCTGGATCATCTTCCCGATGGATCTCGGCTTTTCCGGCTATTTCGTGCTGCAGTGCTTCCACGCCTTCACCTATGCGATCATGCACACCGGCATGCAGAACAAGCTGGTGGAGCGCGTCGTCGAGGAGCAGGAGGCATCGGCCCAGGGGCTCTATTTCTTCTACACCGGCATTTTCACGGCGATCCTCACCTTCCTGTCCGGCTATCTCTACGCCTGGTACGGGGTGAACGGGTTCTATTCGATGTCGGTCGTCGCCTTTGCCGGCTGCTGCTTTGCCGTTGCCGCCTGGTATCTTCAGCCCCAGAGGCGTGGTTCCGGCGGAAAGACCAGCGAGGCTTCGTAGCGCAGGCCGGGCGTGCGATCGCGTGCCAGAAGCAGGGGCCCGTCGAGATCGACGAAATCCGCGCCCTGCGCCGCCAGGATTGCCGGTGCCATGCCGAGCGAGGTTCCGACCATGCAGCCGACCATCACCTTGAGGCCGAGCGACGTTGCCGCATCGCGCATGCGAAGCGCCTCCGTCAGGCCGCCCGTCTTGTCGAGCTTGATGTTGACGGCGTCATAGCGATCGACCAGGGCCGAGAGGTCGCCGGTCGCGTGCACGCTCTCGTCGGCACACACCGGAACGGGGCGGGCGATCGTGGCCAGGGCCTGATCATGGCCGGCGGCAAGCGGCTGTTCGATCAGGTCGATGCGCTGCTCGGCGCAGATGGCGAAGTGATAGGCGAGGCTGTCGGGCGTCCAGCCTTCATTGGCATCGAGAATGATGCGGCTCTCCGGCGCACCCTCGCGCACGGCGCGGATGCGGGAGGCATCGTCTGATGTGCCGACCTTGATCTTGAGCAGCGCGCGGTGGGCATATTGTGCGGCCTGGTTGCGCATCGCATCGGGCTCGGCAAGCGACAGCGTATAGGCCGTCGTCAATGTGCCAGGTGAGGAGAGACCGGCAAGCTCATGGACAGATTTGCCTTTCTGCTTTGCTTCCAGATCCCACAACGCACAGTCGACCGCATTGCGGGCCGCACCCGGCTTCATCGCCGACTGTAGCTCCGGGCGCGTCAGGCCTTGTTCGATCTGCGGGCATATGGCTTCGATTTCGGCGAGCACCGAGGCAATGGTTTCGTTGTAGCGGCCATAGGGTACGCATTCCCCCCAACCGCTGGTGCCGTCCTTGGTGATTCGGCATGTCACGACGCTTGCCGTGGTCTTCGAACCGCGTGAAATCGTGAATGTGCCCGCAATCGGGAAGTCTTCGGTTGTCGCTTCGAGCACAGTTGACATGAAATCTTCTCCGGCGGGGCCTATCTGGCGCTTAGGTCTTGATGTTACCGGCTTCGTCAGGATGACATCAAGGATGTGAGCCGTTATGACGGAGCAAGCTTTTACGAGCGGTTAGCAAATCGGGATGACAGAGACCAGGTGACGCGTTCCCAGACCAAGATCGTTGCGGATGTCGCGCTCAGTGGAGACGCCGGAGGCTCGGAACGCGCGTATGTCTTTTCAGGCGTCTGGCGGCACGAGACAGCTGAAGCCATGGCCGCCAAGCTCGAACAGCTTGCGCGCAAGGGCAGCAGCGTCAGGCAGTTCGATCTGTCGGGTGTGACGGCTATGGACACGGCCGGCGCCTGGATCATCCGGCGCTTCATGACGCGGCTTGCCGGACCTGAAAAGGACGAGATCCAGTTCGTCGACGGCGGTCAACGCTATGTCGAGCTGATCGGCGCGCTACCGGCGGAACTGCCGGCACCGGAGGACGAAAGCGAACATCTTCCGCTGTTCCAGCGGCTGTTCGCACCGGTCGGCGAGGTGATGATCGCCACTTGGAACGATACCGTCGCGGCGATGTACATTCTCGGCTCGGCGGTTCGCGGTGCCCAGCTCAAGCTCGGGCGGCACAGTGGCGTCTCGCCGGCGGCCATCGTTCACCAGATCGACCGCATGGGCGTCAAGGCCGTGCCGATCATCATGCTGATGTCCTTCCTGATCGGTGCGATCATTGCGCAGCAAGGCGCATTCCAGCTGCGTTATTTCGGCGCCGAAGTCTTCGTCGTCGATCTGGTCGGCATCCTGCAACTGCGCGAAATCGGCGTGCTGCTGACCGCCATCATGATCGCCGGGCGTTCGGGCAGCGCGATCACGGCCGAGATCGGTTCGATGAAGATGCGCGAGGAGGTGGACGCGCTGAAGGTCATGGGCCTCAGCCCCGTCGGCGTCTTGGTGTTTCCGCGCCTCGTGGCGCTGACGATCGCGTTGCCGCTCCTGACCATCATTGCCAACTTCGCAGCACTGACCGGTGCGGCGCTGGTCGCTTGGACCTATTCGGGCATCACCGTTGCGACCTTCCTGTCGCGCCTGCAGGAGGCCGTGGATTTCTCATCGGTTGCGGCAGGCATGATCAAGGCGCCGTTCATGGCGCTGATCATCGGCGTGGTGGCGGCAGTCGAAGGCCTGAAGGTTGGCGGCAGCGCCGAATCGCTTGGCCGCCACGTGACCTCTTCGGTGGTCAAATCGATCTTCGTGGTGATCCTGATCGACGGCCTGTTTGCCATGTTCTACGCAGCGATCGATTTCTGAGGCGGATGGAACGATGAGCACAGCAGCCACGGAAAGACAGCAGGATCCGGCCTACGAACACGAAGCGGTTCTGTCCGTGCGCGACCTGACGGTCGGCTTCGGCTCCCACATCGTGCTCGACAAGCTCAACCTCGAGATTTTTCGCGGCGAAATCCTCGGCTTCGTCGGTGCCTCGGGTACCGGAAAGTCGGTGTTGATGCGCACGGTGCTGCGGCTTCTGGCCAAGCGCTCCGGCACGATCAAGATCCTTGGCGCGGAATACGACAGGATGTCCGAGGTTGACCGGATCGCGCTCGACATGCGTCTCGGCGTGCTTTTTCAGCACGGCGCACTCTTTTCGGCCCTCACGGTGCGTGAAAACATCCAGGTGCCGATGCGCGAATATCTCGACCTGCCGCAGAGCCTGATGGACGAACTGGCGCGCGTGAAGATCGAGCTGGTAGGTCTGGCGCCGGAGGCGGCCGACAAATACCCATCCGAGCTTTCGGGCGGCATGATCAAGCGAGCCGCACTTGCCCGCGCGCTCGCGCTCGACCCCGATCTCGTCTTTCTCGACGAGCCGACATCAGGCCTCGACCCGATCGGCGCGGCCGAGTTCGATGAGTTGATCGCCAAGCTGCGCGACACGCTCGGATTGACCGTGTATATGGTGACTCACGACCTCGACAGCCTGTTTTCGGTTTGCGATCGCATTGCGGTGCTCGGAAACAAGAAGGTTCTGGTCGAGGGGACCGTCGAGGACATGTTGGCCTGTGACGATCCTTGGGTGCAGTCCTATTTCCGGGGCAAACGGGCGCGGTCGATCGTGCGGCACGACGAATAGCGTCAGGAAGCCGGCGGGCGATCCCGGGTGTCTTGGACATCTTCCGGGGTGTCTGAAGCAGAAGAACGGCCGATAGGATGGCCACTGAGGTAGTCGGGACGAATGGAAACTAAAGCGAACTACGCCATTGTCGGCTTCTTCACGGTGTTCGTGATCGCGGCTGCCTTCGGCTTCGTCTACTGGATGTCGCAATACGGCCGCAGCGGCGAGATGGTCGAGCTGGTCGTCAACATTCCGGGTTCCGCCAACGGGCTCTCCGTCGGCTCGCCTGTTCGCTTCAACGGCATTCCCGTCGGCTCGGTGCGCAATCTGGCGATCGACGCCAACGATCCGCGTTACTCGATTGCTGTCACGGAAGTCTCCATCGATGCGCCCGTGCTGAAATCGACCAAGGCGACGCTCGAAGTGCAAGGTTTGACGGGTTCTGCCTATATCGAGCTGAGCGGTGGCAACAAGGGCGATGAGAACATCCTGCGCAGCGCCGTTGAAAATGGTACGCAGGCGCGCATTCTTGCCGACCAGTCGAGCGTCACCAGCTTGCTCGCGACAGCGGACAAGATCATGGACCGCGCCGACGATGCGATCAGCGACATCCAGGGCTTCGTCAAGGACGTGCGCGGCCCCCTGACCAGCACGATCGGCAATGCCGAGAAATTCTCCAAGGCGCTTGCCGACAATTCCGGCGCAATCGACGACTTCCTGAAAAGCGTGACCGAGCTTTCGGCATCGATCAATGCCGCGTCGAAGAAGCTTGATTCGACCCTTGCCTCGGCCGACGTGCTGGTGAAGTCGGTCGATCCGAAAAAGATCGATCATATCGTCAGCAACGTTGAGCAGCTTAGCAATGACCTGAAGGCCGCCTCAGGCGGCGTTTCCGAAACCATTGCAGCGTTCAAGCGCACGGTCGAGACCTATGACCAGTTCGGCAAGAATGCGCAGAAGACGCTCGAGCGCGTCGATACGCTGGTGGCTGCCGTCGACAAGCAGAAGGTCGAACTTGTTGTCAACGACATTTCGGCAGCAAGTGCCGACGCCCGCAGGACGGTCGCCAACATCACGCAGTTTGCCGAGAAGATCACGGCGCGCCAGCAGGACATCGATCGCACGATCACCGACGTGACCCAGATGGCCAGCAAGCTGAATGCTGCCTCCAGCCGCGTCGACAGCATCCTCGTCAAGGTCGATGGGTTCCTCGGCGATGCCGACGCACCGTCGCTTTCGGCCGAGGCGCGCACCACGCTCGAATCGTTCCGCAAGATGGCCGACAACCTCAACGCCCAGATCGGCCCGATTGCAGACAATCTGAAGCGGTTCTCCGGCTCCGGCCTTCGCGATGTCGAGGCACTGGTGACCGATACACGTCGCACCGTGCAGAGCCTCGAGAATACGATTTCGACATTCGACAAGAATCCGCAACGCCTGCTGTTCGGCGGCGAAACAGTCAAGCAATACGATGGTCGCACCCGACGCTGAATCAGGTAAGACAAAGCCGGGTGGGGCCGGCGGGTTGCTTTCATTAAAGAGCGCTCTAAGGTGCTGCGAATTGGACAAGGGTTTGGGCAGTATGAATTTTCCGGGGCTGGTGTGTATGCGTGAGACGGGAGCGAAACGCTCTGCCCTGGTTTTCACGCTGGCTGTCTTGTTGGCCGGGTGCGGCGCCGGTGCTGCCGTCAACGATACATTCAGCCTTTCCGCGTCGCCGGTCGTCGAAGGACGGGCTGCGACCAGCAAGCAGATACTCGTGCCGGAACCGACGGCGCTGAAAGCGCTCGACAGCGACCAGGTCGTCATCCGTCTTTCCGGTTCGGAGCTGCAGTATCTGTCCAAGGCACAATGGAGCGACCGCCTGCCGCGCATGGTGCAGGCAAAGCTGGTTCAGGCGTTCGAGAATACCGGCAAGGTGGCGGGCGTCGGCAAGCCCGGCGAGGGGCTGGCGATCGACTATCAGGTGATCAGCGAGATCCGCTCCTTCGAGATCTCGACCGAAGGCGCCGATACGGCGGTCGTCGAGATCTTTGCAAAGATCGTCAATGACCGGAACGGCACTGTGCGGGCGCAGAAGGCATTCCGCGCCACGGCCGGCGTCAAGGGCACCGGCAACCCGGCCTTCGTCAGGGCCCTCGATCAGGCGTTCGCGACGGTCGCATCCGAGATCGTCGGCTGGACGCTCGGTTCTATCTGAGCCAGTCCTATCTTCCCTCTGCCGCCTCGATGCGGTTGACCACTTCTGCCACCCCCTTCGTCAGTCTTGCGGCTTCTTCGGCGCGGGCGGATTCGGCCTTCGTGGCGACATGCCCCGCAAGCACGATCGTATTTCCCTGGCAGACAACCGTGACGTCGGATGCATCGAGCCCGGGCGTCACCGCAAGGCCATGCGCCACGCGACGTTCCAGCTCGGCGGGGTGATCCCCGGTGCTGCGATCCGGTTCGCTGCCGTGAAATGTGCGCTTCTTGAAGATCATGGTCCGGCCCCCTTCCTCGATGGAAGGACAACGCGGCGCTCGACGATTTGTTCAGCTGTTCCAATCGAAACAGCGCAATCCAGGCTTTCGTGCGATGGCTCGGACATGCGGATCGCACGTCATTCCTGGCCGCAGAATTCGAACGGGGAACCATTCATGCGCCATTCTCTCTTCGCCGTCGCGCTCGCGATGACGACTGTCATTGCTCTCGCCATTCCGGCAAAAGCCGGCAACTACAGCTACGGTTATCGACAGACCTGCGTGGTCAAGACGGTGCAGACCTATGGCGCCTATGGCCGGGTGGTGATCAAGAAGGTGCGCATCTGCAAATGACGTCCGCGCACCTTCGGTTTCGTTCAAAAGGAGCCTCAGAAACGCTCTATCTCTTCATTTCCAAGTATTTCCTGACGGAAACCGCTTCGCACTTTTCCTACAGCGCCGCGCGTCTTATGAGACGCGCAAAGGTCGCTGTAGCACCTTGAGTTGCTGCGTGTTTTTATCCTTAAATCGAATAGGATTTAAGGAAACATGCAGTAGAAATTTTTTAGGGCCAGCGCACGACCGGGGGCAGGGACGAGAGGATCGACTCGACATTGCCGCCGGTCTTCAGGCCGAAGATGGTGCCGCGGTCGTAGAGCAGGTTAAACTCGACATAGCGGCCGCGACGCACGAGCTGCTCGTCGCGATCTTCCTCGGTCCAGGGCGTATTGAAATTGGTGCGCACGATCTTGGGGTAGACAAGCGCGAACGCCTTGCCGACATCACGCGTGAAGGCGAAGTCCGCGTCCCAACCGCCTTGCTCGGCCGGAGACTGAAGCCAATCGTAGAAGATGCCACCGGTCCCGCGCGGCTCGTTGCGGTGCTTCAGGAAGAAGTACTCGTCGCACCACTGCTTGTACCTGGCGTGATCAGCCACCGAGTGACGGTTGCAGGTGATCTCCATCGCGCGGTGGAACAGCTGCGTGTCAGGGTCGGTCATGACGCGGCGGCGGTCGAGCACCGGCGTCAGGTCTGCGCCACCGCCGAACCAGTTGCTGGTGGTGACGACCATGCGGGTGTTCATGTGAACGGCCGGCACATTGGGGTTCACGGGATGCGCGATCAGCGAGATACCCGATGCCCAGAAGCGTGGGTCTTCGCTGGCGCCGGGGATCTGCTCACGGAATTCCGGTGAGAATTCGCCGAAGACGGTCGAGGTGTGTACGCCGACCTTCTCGAAGACGCGACCTTCCATCATCGACATGCGACCGCCGCCGCCTTCGCCGCCGTCCCGGCTCCATTCCTTGCCGACAAAGCGGCCCGGTTCACGGTCGGACAGCGGGCCGGTCAGGTCGTCTTCGACAGCCTCGAAAGCGGCGCAGATCGTATCGCGCAGGCTTTCGAACCAGGCTCTGGCTGCTGCCTTCTTGTCTTCGATATCGGCAGGCAGCCCCTGGGGTAGTTGCGGTCGTTCCATGAAAATTTGTCCTGTTCGCGGCTTTGCGCGCCGGAAAGCCGCCGATTCGTTGATCTGGGCCACAGTTCATATTTCCGCCGGATTGGCAACGGCGGAGGGGCCATCGGGCTACTGCATAATTCCTTAAATCAGATTCGATTTAAGGAGAAAATTATGCAGCAAGTCTAAAGCGCTGCAGCGTCCTTTGCGCGTCATATTTGGCGCGCCGCGCTGCAGTCTGCCGCATCGTATGGGCGGTGTAAAACGGACTCGCAATGGCCCGATACTCACACTATCTTTACCTCCAGAGGTATGGCCCATGGCAAGAATACCCGCAGGTCCGCCGCTCGATGGTTTGCGGCGCCAGATCGCCCGGCATCGCCGGGACAATCCGACACGAGGCGATGGCCTTTTCGTGCGTGAAACCTTTCGGCTCGATCGAAGTGCGGCCCGCGCCAAGGCGCGCGAATGGTTCGATACCTGGCCAAAAGCCGCCTATTGGACCGAAGTGGAAAGCTGGCGCCAGCTCGACGGCGACGAGATCGAGTTCACCATGCGCCGCCTGCCGACTGCAGACTGAGGCCTCCTAGGGCTGGCCGTCCTCTTCCGTCGCATCCATCAGCCGAGGGCCGGCGCCTTCCATCGAGAGCACATCGTAGGGGTTGCGCAGCGGACATTCCCTGAGCGACAGACATCCGCAGCCGATACAGCTCGTCAGGTGGTCGCGTAGCGCCATCAGGCTGGCGATGCGCGCATTCAGTTGCTCGTGCCAGCTTTCCGACAGCCGAGCCCAATCCTGCACCGTCAGGGGCCGGTCGTCGGGCAGCACCGTCAGCGCCGCCTGGATTTCCGAAAGCGGAATTCCGGTCCGTTGCGCCACCTTGATTACCGCCACGCGCCTCAGCACGCTTCGGGGATAGCGGCGCTGGTTGCCGCGGCTGCGGTTGCTGCGGATCAGACCCTTGGCCTCATAGAAATGCAAGGTGGAAACGGCGACGCCGCTGCGTTCGGCGACTTCGCCGACGGTCAGTTCGCGTCGCATTTCGCTGTTTCTTACAATCGTCATGGCGGGCTATTGACCTCAACTAATGTTGAGGTTTTATAGCATGAGCTCCATGGAATTCACAACAAGGAGCTGATCCCCATGACAGAGAAAATGACGCTTGCGGTGATCTACGGCAGCGCCCGGCAGGGGCGCTTCTGCGACACGGTCGCCAACTGGCTGATCCGTGAGATCTCGGATTCGAACGTCTTCAATCTCACGGTCATCGATCCGGCACGGCTGAGGGCATCGCGCGGCGTCGGCGCCACGGTCAATCCCGGCGAGTGGCTGGAGCGCAAGGTGGCCGAAGCGGATGCCTTCCTGGTGGTGACGCCGGAATACAATCACGGCTACCCGGCCGCGCTGAAGGAACTGATCGATTCGGTCTACGAGCCGTGGCATGCCAAGCCCGTCGCCTTCGTCTCCTATGGCGGCGCTTCCGGCGGCATCCGCGCCGTCGAGCAGTTGCGCCAAGTCTTTGCCGAGCTGCATGCGGTGACGCTGCGCGACGGCGTCCAGTTTGCCAAAGCCTGGTCGAAGTTCGATGCGGCCGGCAACCTCTACAAGCCCGAGGAGCTGCGTGCGCCGCTGTTCCTGATGATGGATCGGCTCATCTGGTGGGCGCGGACATTGAAGCAGGCCCGCAAGGCGACGCCCTACAACGAGGTTGCCGCCTGAATTTTGGGGCGCTGCCGTTGGCCGCGCCCATCGTCACCCCCCATCGGGAAAGGCAGGGCATTACCATGCGATGTTTTTCAGAGCAGTTGCACTTGCCGGATCGCCTCGCCGGCGATCATCGCAGCAGACATGGCGACGTTGAGCGACCGTTGCCCCTCGGCCATCGGGATGAGGATGCGGCCTTCCGCGCGATCATGCACATGGTCTGGCACACCGGCGCTTTCCCGACCGAACAGCAGGATATCGTCGGGCCTGAATTCAAAGCGGGTATAGGGCTCGGCGGCCTTGGTGGAGGCGAGCACAAGCCTTCGGCCGGTCGGCACCCGCCACGCCTCGAACCGTTCCCAGTTGATGTGGCGGGTGAGGGTGACCGAGGCGATATAGTCCATACCGGCGCGCTTGAGATTGCGGTCGGAAAGGTCGAAGCCCGCCGGCTCGATGACATCGACGGCAAGGCCGAGGCAGGCAGCAAGGCGCAGGATCGTGCCGGTATTGCCGGGAATGTCGGGCTGGTAGAGGGCAATGCGGAGGTCACTCACGTCTGTTCACTTTTCTTGCGACTTGTCTTTTGCGGCGGAGAATTCATGCGCCAGAATCCCCATCATGATGTCGTCGTGCCAGGCGTCGTCGATCAGCGCCGTCTCTCGCTCTCGTCCCTCGACCGAGAAGCCGCATTTGCGGTAGCTGGCGATGGCGCGCTCGTTGAAGGCAAGCACGCGCAGCGAAACACGGTGCAGGCCGAGCGCGCCGAACGCATGCGCCAATACAAGCTTGGTGACGGCAGTGCCAAGCCCTTGGCCGAGCAATTTCGGATTGAAGATGCCGATGGCAAAGGAGGCGCGCCGGTCGACCCGGTTGATATTGTCGAGCCTGACTTCGCCAATTGGCCCGTTGCGATCGATGATCCAGGCAGCTGGATGCTCGACGAGGTGTTGCACCCACGCTTCTGCATCCGCTTGTCCGAAAGCGCGGGCGAAGGTGGCGCTGCCACCGAACATGCGGTGGATCTCGGGATCCCGCCCGAGCGCCAGTCGCGCCTCGACGTCGCCCCCTTGCGGCCGCCTCAGATGGAAACCTTGTCCTTTCAATTCGGGAGGGGGCGTCGATGATGCGTTCATATGCGTCTCCTACCAATGCCGGACGCGCCTGCCATGTGTCGTTTCCGTTTGATTTCGCGGTGTCTAATCTGTGCCGAATGAGCAACATCCGACCGAACGATGAAAAAACAGGCAGGAAAGTGCCTGCGACAATCTGGCATGTCGACGCGATTAGGGGTAGAGAGAACCTCTCTTCAACGCGAACCGACGGAGGCAATGATGACTGTATTGATGTTGACACGCCTTCCAGGAGTGATGGGCCACCGTTTGGCCTGACCGGTTCCGCGACTTATCTTTCAAGAGATCGATGCGCGCTTCCGGAACTCCGGAAGACAAACCGCTATGGCGGGCAGCATTTCCGGACTGAAATTTTCACGATAAAGAATGCGGGGCAAATTCCCGCCTTCCTTCAAAATACTCTGAAGGAGCAAGTCTATGTTTGGCTGGTTTGAATCCCGCCTCAATCCCTATCCGACGGAAGAGCCCGTGCTTCCGCCGAAGAGCCTTTTCGGCTTCTGCTGGCACTATTCCAAGCCCGCAGTTCCGTGGTTGCTCATCATGTCGGTCTGCACCATGCTCATCGCCATCGGCGAAGTGGCGCTGTTCCAGTTTCTCGGAAACATGGTCGACTGGCTGTCGAGTGCCAATCGCGACACCTTCCTGCAGGCGGAAGGTCACCGGCTGATCTGGATGGGCGGCCTGGTTCTGATCGGCCTGCCGCTGCTGGTGGCGATCGATTCGTTCATCATGCACCAGGTGCTGCTCGGCAATTACCCGATGATCGCCCGCTGGCAGATGCACCGCTATCTGCTGCGCCAGAGCATGACGTTCTTCGCCAACGAGTTCGCCGGCCGCGTGGCGACCAAGGTCATGCAGACCTCGCTTGCGGTTCGCGAAACGGTGATGAAGATCCTCGACGTCTTCGTCTATGTCGTCAGCTATTTCGTCACGATGCTGATCGTCGTTGCCGCTGCCGACTGGCGGCTGGTGACGCCGCTCGCCGTCTGGCTGGTGATCTACATCTGCATCGTTACCTATTTCGTGCCGCGGTTGCAGAAGATTTCCAAGGAGCAGGCGGACGCGCGATCGATGATGACGGGCCGTATCGTCGACAGCTACACCAACATCGGCACGGTCAAGCTGTTCTCGCATGCAGGCCGCGAGGAAACGTATGCGCGCGCCGGCATGGACGGCTTCCTCGACACGGTGCATCGCCAGATGCGCAAGGTGACGCTGTTCCACGTGCTGGTCTACGCCAACAACAGCATCGCGCTGTTTGCAATCAGCGCGCTCGGCATTCACCTGTGGCTGACAAGTGCCATCTCGGTCGGCGCGATCGCGATCGCCGTTGGTCTGGCCATGCGCATCAACGGCATGTCGCAATGGATCATGTGGGAAGTCTCGGCGCTGTTCGAGAACATTGGCACTGTCTATGACGGTATCGGCATGATGACCAAGGCGCACGACATCGTCGACGAACCGGATGCCAAGGCGCTGAAGGCGGAAAAGGGTGCGATCACCTACGACAACGTCCGCTTCCACTACGGCAAGGCAAAGGGCGTCATCGATCACCTGTCGCTCGACATCAAGCCGGGCGAGAAGATCGGCCTGGTCGGACGCTCGGGTGCCGGCAAGACGACGCTGATGAACCTGCTATTGCGGTTCTACGACGTGGAGTCAGGCGCAATCCGGATCGACGGCAAGGATATCGCCACCGTCACCCAGGATAGCCTGCGCGCCCAGATTGGCGTCGTCACGCAGGATACCTCGCTGCTGCACCGCTCCATTCGCGACAACATCGCCTATGGACACCCGGAAGCCGACGACGAGGCGATCACCGCGGCTGCGAAGCGGGCGAATGCCTGGGAGTTCATCCAGGCGCTCGAGGACAACCAGGGGCGCAAGGGGCTCGACGCCCAGGTCGGCGAACGGGGCGTCAAGCTCTCCGGCGGCCAGCGCCAGCGTATCGCGATCGCCCGCGTCTTCCTCAAGGACGCGCCGATCCTCGTCCTCGACGAAGCGACATCAGCGCTCGATTCCGAAGTCGAGCAGGCGATCCAGGAGAACCTGTTCGCGCTGATGGCTGGCAAGACGGTGATCGCGATCGCCCACCGCCTGTCGACGCTGACGGAAATGGACCGCCTGGTCATCCTCGAGGCCGGGCGGATCGTCGAAACCGGTTCGCATGCCGAACTCGTGGCCAAGGGCGGCCTTTACGCCGACCTCTGGTCACGCCAGTCGGGCGGCTTCATCGCCGACGATACCGAGAAGGAAGAAGCGGCGGAGTGATCCGCTGTGACCCTGCCGCCCATGCGGGCGGCGGGGTTTTGCCACGTCACCTAACGCATTTGTAATGCGCCCGATGGTGGAAACCGATTGCTGTTGCCGCCGAACCGCCTATATCGGAAACATGCTCAGCGCCATCGTCAGCATCTTTGAGAACTGGATCAAGCCGTTTGCGCCGCGCGAGCGATTGCAGCCGCCGAAATCGCTGTGGGGTTTTGCCTGGTTCTACGCCCGCCAGGCCAAAGGGCCGTTTCTGGCGATGGCCATCCTCGGGGGCCTTGTCGCCATGCTGGAGGCGGGGCTCTTCTACTTCGTCGGACGGCTGGTCGATCTGCTCGACACTGTGAAGCCCGAAGCGGGCTGGAGCGGGCTAATTTCCGCCAACGGGCCAGAGCTTCTGTTCATGTTGCTGACGGTGCTGGTGTTCCGCTTCGTCGCGGTGTCGCTGGCAGCGCTCGTCGAGGAGCAGTCGATCATCACCGGCTTCCTCAATCTCGTGCGCTGGCAAACCTACACCCACGTCGCTCGGCAATCGCTTTCCTTCTTCCAGAACGATTTTTCCGGCCGGATCGTGACGAAAGTCTGGTCCGGCGCGCAGGCGACCAGCGATCTGATCGTCTCGCTGCTGCAGGTCGTCTGGTTCATCGTCATCTATACCGCCTCGACCATGGCGCTCATCGCCCAGCTCGACTGGCGGCTGGCGGCAATGGTCGCGTTCTGGATCGTCCTCTTCCTGGCGCTGGCGCGCTACTTCGTTCCGCGCATCCGCAAGCACGCGCGCGATACGGCTGAAATGGCCTCGATGCTGAACGGGCGGATGGTTGATGCCTATTCGAACATCCAGACATTGAAACTGTTCGGTCGCGACGACGAGAACGACCGCTATATCCGCGCCGGCTTCGATCGCTTCCAGCGGGCGGTGATCCCCTTCACGCGGCTACTGACGGCCGTGCGTGCCTCGCTTGCGCTGCTTTCGGGCATGATGATCGCGGCCATCGCCGTCTATGCCATCCACCTCTGGCTTGGCGGTGCGATCAGTTCGGGTGCGGTTGCCTTCACGCTGGCGCTGGTGCTGCGACTCAACATGCTGCTCGGCCGGATGATGACGCAGTTCAACTCGATCATGCGCAACATCGGCACGATCCAGAATTCGGCCGAGCTCGTCTCCCAGGCGATCGGTCTTGTGGACAAACCGGATGCCAAGGAGTTGTCGGTCAGCGAGCCGGAAATCCGTTTCGAGCATGTGAAGTTCCATTACGGCAAGAGTGCCGGCGTCATCGACGACTTCTCGCTCGTGATCCGTCCAGGCGAAAAGGTCGGGATCGTCGGCCGTTCGGGCGCCGGTAAGTCAACGCTCGTTAACCTGCTGTTGCGCTTCTACGACCTCGAGGGCGGGCGCATCCTGATCGATGGGCAGGACATTTCGACGGTGAAGCAGGAATCGCTGCGCGCACAGGTCGGCATGGTCAGCCAGGACACCTCGCTGCTGCACCGCTCCATCCGGGACAACATCCTTTTCGGCCACCCGGATGCAACCGACAAGCAATTGATCATCGCAGCCGAGAGGGCCGAGGCCTACGAGTTCATTCTCGATCTCCAGGACCAGCGCGGCCGCAGGAGTTTCGATGCCCATGTCGGTGAACGCGGCGTCAAGCTTTCTGGCGGGCAGAGGCAGCGTATCGCGATTGCCCGCGTCATGCTCAAGGATGCGCCGATCCTCGTTCTCGACGAGGCGACGTCGGCGCTCGATTCCGAAGTCGAGGCGGCAATCCAGTCCAATCTCGACCGGCTGATGCAAGGAAAAACGGTGCTTGCTATCGCACACCGATTGTCGACGATCGCCGCTCTCGATCGGCTCGTCGTCATGGATAAGGGCCGGATCGTCGAGGACGGAACCCACGCCGAACTGATCGCTCGGGGCGGTCTTTACGCTGACCTCTGGTCGCGGCAATCCGGCGGCTTTCTGGCACGCGAAGAAGCGGCAGAGTAGGGCGGCCTCGTCGCCTTTTCTCCACCCTTCGAACGGCCGCCGGCCAACTGCAATGACGACCGTCAAGTCCTTGTGCCAATTGGCCGCGCTTTTCCCCGCGACAATCTGCCCACCCACCCTTGTCAAGGCTGGACATAATTTGCGATCAAGCATAGAACGCGCCGGATTGACGGGGAATCTGCGAGCCGTGTGCGCGCAGCACTTTTCGGATTCTGACGCCCGATAACGTGTTTGCAACAGCAAACCGGCTAAGGTGTCAGCACATTGATTGGGCGTGCTTCCTTGACCTAGGTGAAACCGCAAGGGCAGGGATCTCGCTGGGCGGATGCGGTTTCCGCAACATTGCGTGAGAGGATGGTTTAGCCGTGAGCGAACACGACATTTCAAGCGAGACCTCGGGCGAGCCCACTCGCCGCGATTTCCTTTACCTGGCCACCGGCATGGCGGGCGTCGTCGGCGCCGGCGCGGTCGCTTGGCCATTCATCGACCAGATGCGTCCGGATGCTTCGACGCTTGCTCTCGCCTCGATCGAGGTCGATGTGTCGAGCCTGCAGGCCGGCATGTCGCTGACGGCCAAATGGCGCGGCAAGCCGATCTTCATCCGCAACCGCACTGAGAAGGAAGTGGAAGAGGCCAAGGCGGTCGCTCTTGCCGACCTCAAGGATCCGGTTGCGCGCAACGCCAACCTTCCGACCGACGCCGAGGCGAACGATCTCGATCGCTCCGCCGGCGAAGGCAAGGAAAACTGGATCGTGATGATCGGCTCCTGTACCCATCTCGGCTGCGTGCCGCTTGGTCAGGCCGGTGATTTCGGTGGCTGGTTCTGTCCCTGCCATGGTTCCCACTACGATACGGCCGGCCGAATCCGTAAAGGTCCGGCGCCGGAGAACCTCGCCGTGCCGACCTTCTCGTTCGTTTCCGACACAGTTATCAAGATCGGTTGAGGGGACTACTGATAATGAGTGCTGAACATTCAACCTACACGCCAACGACTGGCATTGAGAAATGGGTTGATTCCCGTCTTCCGCTGCCGCGTATGATTCACGACAGCTTCATCAGCTATCCGGTTCCCCGGAACCTGAACTACGCATATACCTTTGGCGCCATGCTTTCCGTGATGCTGATCGTGCAGATCCTGACCGGTATTGTGCTGGCCATGCACTATGCCTCCGACACGACCGTTGCGTTCAACTCGGTCGAAAAGATCATGCGCGACGTCAACCACGGTTGGCTGCTGCGCTACATGCACGCCAACGGCGCATCATTCTTCTTCATCGCCGTCTACCTACACATCGCCCGTGGCCTCTATTACGGCTCGTACAAGGCACCGCGCGAAATCCTCTGGATCCTCGGCGTGGTCATCTACCTCCTGATGATGGCTGCCGGCTTCATGGGCTACGTTCTGCCCTGGGGTCAGATGTCCTTCTGGGGCGCGACCGTTATCACCGGCTTCTTCTCGGCCTTCCCCTTGGTGGGTGAGTGGATCCAGCAGTTCCTGCTTGGCGGCTTTGCCGTTGACCAGCCGACCCTGAACCGCTTCTTCTCGCTGCACTACCTGCTGCCCTTCATGATCGCCGGCGTTGTCGTGCTTCACGTCTGGGCCCTGCACGTCACCGGCCAGACCAACCCGACCGGCGTCGAAGTGAAGTCGAAGACCGATACCGTTCCCTTCACGCCCTACGCGACCTTGAAGGACGCACTCGGCGTCTCCGTGTTCCTGCTGGTCTATGCATGGTTCGTATTCTACCAGCCAAACTTCCTCGGCCATCCGGACAACTACATTCCGGCTGACGCTCTGAAGACGCCTGCCCACATCGTTCCTGAATGGTACTACTTGCCGTTCTACGCGATGCTGCGCGCCATCACCTTCAATGTCGGCCCGATCGACTCCAAGCTCGGTGGCGTTCTGGTGATGTTCGGCTCGATCATCATCCTGTTCTTCCTGCCATGGCTGGATACCTCGAAGGTGCGTTCGGCTGTCTACCGTCCCTGGTACAAGCTGTTCTTCTGGATCTTCGTGGTCAACGCCATCCTGCTCGGCTGGCTGGGTTCGCGCCCTGCGGAAGGCCTGTACGTTGTCATGTCGCAGATCGGCACTCTGTACTACTTCGGTTTCTTCCTCGTCATCATGCCGGTCCTCGGCCTGATCGAAACGCCGAAGCGCATTCCGAATTCCATCACCGAGGCGGTGCTTGAGAAGAAGAATGCGAAGGCACAGCCGGCCACCGCACGTGCCTGATCAGAACAGCGATTGATAAGGAACCCACAACAATGAAAAAGCTTGTAACAGGCATTCTGTCACTTGCTGTCGTCGCTGGCCTCGGTCTCGGAGCTGCTGTCGCTGAAGAGGCGGCAGGTGGCGCGGAGCATGGCGGCGGCACGCCCCACTATCCGATCCACAAGCCTGAGCAGCAGGACTGGTCGTTTGCCGGCCCGTTCGGCAACTACGACAAGGGTCAGCTGCAGCGTGGCCTGAAGATCTACACCGAAGTCTGTTCGGCCTGCCACTCGATGAATCTGGTGGCATTCCGTACGCTCGAAGGCCTCGGCTATTCCGACGCACAGGTGAAGGCCTTCGCCGCGAACTACGAAGTTCAGGACGGCCCGAACGCTGACGGCGAAATGTACACCCGCAAGGCCGTGCCTGCGGATCACTTCCCGTCGCCGTACCCGAACAAGGAAGCAGCTGCTGCTTCCAACAACGGGGCTGCACCGCCGGACTTCTCGCTGATCGCCAAGGCGCGCGGCATCGAACGCGGCTTCCCGCAGTTCGTCTTCGATATGTTCTGGCCTTACCAGGAAGGTGGCCCGGATTATATCCACGCGCTGCTGACCGGTTACCATGAGCCGCCGGAAGGCGTTCAGGTCGCCGAAGGCACGCACTACAACCCTTACTTCGCCAACGCTTCTGCGCTGGCGATGGCCCAGCCGATCTCCAACGATCAGGTTACCTACGAGGATGGCACGCCGCAGACGGTGGACCAGTATGCCAAGGACGTTTCGGCCTTCCTGATGTGGGCAGCCGAGCCGCACCTGGAAGACCGCAAGCGCACCGGCTTCATGGTCATGGTGTTCCTGCTGATCTTCACCGGTCTCGTCTACCTGACCAAGAAGTCGGTTTACGCCAACAAGGAACATTGATCGCAGACTGGCTTCGCCAGCTTGATCGAAACCTTAGAAAGGCCCCGGTTTGTCCGGGGCCTTTTGTTTTGCGCGGTGTTGTTTTCGTTCGACGGTGCGAAATGCGCATGAGGTGGCTCTGCCTGGACGGGAAAGAGCAACCTGGTGTCAATGCGGTGATGGGGTATCCGAGCCTTGTCTCGTGTTGTCGAACCGTGGCGCGATTGGTTGCGTCGGACCAGTGGGTCGGATCGCTGCTACTTCCCGAAATAAGCGCCTTTGGGGGTATGTGCCGGCTGCCGCCGGAATGCACTCAAACGCGCTGATGCAACGCAATGCCGCGTAGCTACTATGGTGGTGGCCGCCAGGTCGTTCTCGTCATGAGGAGTGAACCGCGACATCTGTCGCGTCGGGCTAATGCCAGATGCATGAGATGCTCGCGGCAGCTTCCGCAGGAGATAGTTAAGGTGTGGATACATACCACTGCGGAACCTGGCAGGGCGTCCGCCTGGGCCTGGGCAGAATTTTAGAATGCTAGGCATGTCTGCTGTCTTCTGGTCAGCGTTTGCTGATCATGCGACGAACATGCCCGGGCTTTTCCAAGCTCGAACCGCGCCTTTCTCGATTGTGGTCGACGGTGCGGCAAACGCCGTTCTCCTGCACTCCGGCCCACACCGCCAAGATTGGCTGCGGGATACTCTTGTGGACAATGGCGTCGGCCAGCCGACGCTATGAAAGGGTCATCCGTTGGGTGCTTGGTACTCCGCCACCTCGGCAGCATCGGCGGTGATGTAGTACGGCAGTTTGCCGTAGGTAGCCGCCGGTAAGCTGCCCACGTTGGCGCGCAACGCGCGTGGAGTAACTCTGCCATTCAAATGGGACTAGTGAAGCGGCTTCCGCTCCTGGGGCGTGCTTGCGCCGTAACATTGGCGATGCCGCGCATCCTTGAACTTAGGGCACTGTGCCGCCGCCAACGGCACTGTGCTGGCACCGACGCGCCACTTTTCAATGTCGATCCTCGGCGCCCGACGGCACCGGGTGGTTGGGGAAGATCGGCGGTGATGATGCGGCAGGGATTTTGGGTTCGACAGTGTGGTATCCGGATACAATGCGGTATCTGGGTAAGGCACACAACGACCGTCATCGCGCCGTGGGTCACACTGGGTCGATGCAGAACATCTCGAAGCCCTCGATGCGGACGCGAACCTGTTGCGCGCTTCCGCTGTGGACGACACATGTGAAAACGGCCCCACCTTGCGATGGGGCCGTCAAATCTTGCCGGTCGGGCTGCCTCTTAGTTGAAGCGGCCGGCGGCGTGGGCGAGCATCGTGTAGACCTTGCCCGTGTCGGATGTAAGGTAGGTCTGGGTGATGCGCTTGTCCGGATCGTTGCGTGCGACATCGGCGAGCAGCTTTTCGAAGTCGGCGATGTAGCGATCGACGGCGGTGCGGAATTCCGGCTCGCGGTCGTACTTGCGCTTGATCTCGTCGAAGGTCTGCTGGCCCTTCAGCGTATAGAGCCGGCGGGTGAAGACGTCGCGCTCGCCGCGCTGGTAGCGGCGCCACAGGTCGACCGATGCGTCGTGGTCGATGGCCCGGGCGATATCGACCGAAAGCGAGTTCAGCGATTCCACCACGTGGCGCGGGTTGCGGTTATCGCCGCTGCGGGCAACCGGCTGGCTTTCTGCCGGGCGCTGCGGTGCGGCTGCCGGCGCTTCTTCCCGCGACGCGGCACGCAGCAGGTCTCGCATCCAGCCACCGCCTTCTGCGACTTCGCTGGTGACGGCCTGCGTTTCCGGCTGGGCCGGGGCAGGCTGCTGGACGGTCGCCTGTTCGATGCCGAGGCTGCCGCGCAGGGCAGGCGCCGGATCCTGGCGACGCGGCTCTGCGACCGGCTGCTGGACCGGACGGGCGACAGGCGCTGCAGCCACAGCAGCGGCAGCAACCGGCTGCTGGCGCAGCGGCTGGGCGACTTCGAGCTGCGTCGAGGACTTGCCGATGATTTCCGACAGCTCCTGCAGGGCCTTGATCTGCTCGGCCACGGCACGACGCATGACGGCGGCGTTTTCCTTGGCTTCCTCGGGCAGGTCGAAGGCGCTGCGCTTCAGCTCTTCGCGGGTCATATCGAGTTCCTTGCGGATCTCGCCGGCCGAGCGGCGGATATCGTCGGTCGCACCGCTGAAGCGGCCGATGGCGTCGTCGATCGCCACGCGAACGGCGTCGCGCAGCTGGATTGCGACGCCGTCGGACTTCTTGCCACTTTCGCTAAGCATGCGCTCGACGTCGGAGACAGACGACGCGACGCTGCCGCGCAGGCGGGACGCCACTTCCTTGGAGCGTTCCTCGGCGGTTGCGAATGCACCCTCGATTGAGGAACCCGCATCTTCGCCCACCTTGGCGATCGCCTGGCGGAGCGCCTCGGAGGCGCCGAGCGCGCGGCCCTCGACCGCCGAGAGCGTCTTGTTGACGTCGGCGAACGAGGTCTCGACGCCGGAGCGCAGCGTATCGGCAATCTGGCGCGACCGTTCTTCGGCGCGGGAGAAGACTGCCTCGACCGAGGCACCAGCCTCGTCGCCGGCCTGGGCCAGCGCATTGCGCATGGATTCGGCGGCTTCGGCTGCACGCTGTTCGGTGCTCGACAGCAGGCGGCCGACATCCGAGAAGGATTGCTGGATGCCGCTACGCAGATTACCAGCAACCAGACCTGAGCGCTCTTCGGCACGCTGGAAGGCACCATCGACGAAGCCTTCGAGTGCACGCATGGTGCGTTCGATTTCTTCCGAGCGCTGGACGAGGCCGACCGACAGGGTGCGCAAGGCATCCTGGCGTTCCTCGAGTGTGCTGACGAGGTTCGACTGGGCGGCGCCCAACAGGTCCGAGGCCTGGCCGAGCACCTTGGAGTGATCCTCGAAGCGGCCGACGATGCCGCCGATCTGCGACAGGGTAGAGGCCGAGATGTCCGAGAGCTTGTCGACCTTGCCTTCGATGAGGCGCGTAGAGGTCGACAGCATGTCGGAAGCCTGGCGCGTGGTTTCGGAGAATCGGGTGGCCGTAGCCTCCAGCCGCTGGTCCATGTCGCCGAGATTGTCGCTTGCCTGGTCGATGACAGTTGCGATCGCCGTGTTGTTGGCGGCGAGCTGGTCGATCAGGCCGAGGGCCGTCGACTGCAGACGGTTCTCGACCATCTTCATCGCCTTTGCCGTTTCCTCGGCGCGCAGCGAGATGGCGTTGAGCGTCTCGCCGGTGCGTTCGGTAATGGCATTGACCAATGCGGCATTTTCCGCGCGCAGGCGATCGGTGCTGTCCTTCGTCAGGCTGGCGATGCGCTCGGCAGCCTCACGGCCGGTTGCGGCATATTGATCGATGACCGGGCGTGCCTGCTCGTCGATGATGCGCGACAGTTCCATAGAGCGGCCGGCGAGCATCGAGTTGAGTTCGCGGGTCCGATCGTCGAGCGTGCTGCGGATCGCCTCACCACGGGCTTCCAGTGCCTTTTCGGCATCTGCCAAGCCCTGCTGGATGTTCTGGGCGTGGCTGGCAACCTGGCCATGCGTGGCGGCAAGGCGTGCAGTGGCGGTGTCAGAGGCATCGGCGACCGAGCGGGCGAGTTCGGCATGGCGTGCGGCCGTTGTCGAGGCGGTCTGCTCAATGGCATTTGCGAAGTCGGCGTTGCGGGCCGCCAGCACATTGGCGAAGTCCTGACCAGCCTTGGAAAGAAGGCCGGCGGAACGGGCCGCTTCCGCGTCGAGGTCCTGCGCTGCTTCGCTAACCGCGCTGCGAAGGCTGGTGACGAGACCGGCAGCCTTGCCCTCGATGCGGGCGGCTTCGGTGTCGAGTTCCTGGGCAACATCGCCGACTGCGCCGCGAAGGCTGGTGACGAGACCGGCAGCCTTGCCCTCGATGCGGGCGGCTTCAGTGTCAAGTTCCTGGGCAACATCGCCGACTGCACCGCGAAGGCTGGTGACGAGACCGGCAGCCTTGCCTTCGATGCGGGCGGCTTCGGTGTCGAGTTCCTGGGCAACATCGCCGACTGCACCGCGAAGGCTGGTGACGAGACCGGCAGCCTTGCCTCCGATGCGGGCGGCTTCGGTGTCGAGTTCCTGGACCACATCGCCGACTGCGCCGCGAAGGTTGCTGATGAGGTCCGCGGTCTTGCCTTCGATCCGGCCGGCCTCCGCGTCGATCTCCTGCGTCGCTTCGCTGACGGCGCCGCGCAGGCTGGTGACAAGCACCGCAGCCTTGCCTTCGATCGTGCGGTTGACGTTTTCGAGGCCGATGTTGAGGGCGCGGTCCATGGTGCCGAGGCGCTCTTCAATGCGGTCCGTACCGGCATTGATGGCGCTGGAGATGCGGCTTGTGGCTTCCTCGCTGACGCGGTCGATCTCGCCGGAACGCTCACCGAGGCTGTCGGCGATGCGCTGGCCGGCGTTGTCAACGATAGCGTTGACACTGTCGACGCTGTCGCGGACGCGATCCTCCAGCGAGCCGAGGCTCGTTTCCAGGCGCAGACCGGTGTCATCGACCAAGGCATTGACGCTGCCGACACTGCCTCGAATACGGCTTTCCAGAGAACCGAGACTTGTCTCGATCTTGGCGCCGGTATCGTCGACGATGGCATTGACGCTTCCGACGCTGTCGCGGATACGATCCTCCAGGGTGCCAATGCTGGCCTCGATGCGGATACCGGTGTCGTCGACGATTGCGTTGACATTGCCGACGCTGCCGCGGATGCGGTCTTCCAAAGTTCCGAGGCGAGATTCGATGAGGCTGCTGGTTTCATCGACGATGACGCTGACCTTATCGACGCTCCCGTGCATCCGCCCCTCGAGCGAACCCAGACGGGTCTCGATGCGGGCGGCCGTGTCATCGACGATCGTGCTGACATTATCGACGCTGCCGCGCATACGGTCTTCGAGCGAGCCAAGACGGGTCTCGACACGAACACCCGCCGCATCGGCAATCGAACCGACATTTTCGGCACTGTCGCGCATGCGCTCTTCAAGCGCGCCAAGGCTTGTCTCGATGCGCAGACCGGTGTCGTCAAGGCGGTCGTTGAGGCCGTTGATCGACATGTCGACGCGGTTGGTCAGCGTGTCGGCGGCGAGGCTGATCTGGCCGGCCGTTTCCGCCAGGCGCTCGGCAATGTTGCCGGTCGTCGAGCGCATGCGGGCTTCCAGCGTTTCGCCGCTGCGGTCGATGATGCCGGCAAGTGCCGCTTGGCGCTCTTCGAGCGACATTTCGAGCATGCTGGCGCTGGTGGCAAGGCTGGTGGCGATCGACACGGACTGGTCGGACAACATGCCTTCCAGCTGGTCGCGGCCCTGGTCGACGGCGAGGTTGATTGCGTTGATCCGGTCGTCGAGCGTGGCTCGAATCTGCTCGTGGGTCGAGGAGAGTGTTTCGCGCAGGTGCTCGGCGCGGCCGGTCAGCGTCTGTTCGATTTCCGTCGCCTTGCCGGCGAGCGAGGCTGTCGCCTCGGTGGTGCGCGCGGTCAGCGCCTCGGCGATCTGGGCGCTGGTGGCCGTCAGGACGTCCGAGATCTTGCCCACGCGGCCGCTGAGGTCTTCGGCAATGCGAGCGCTGGTGTTGGTAAGAGTGTCGGAGATCTGGCTGACGCGGCCACCGAGGTTTTCGGCAACGAGGGATACGCTGTCCGAAAGCTTCTGTTCGATTTCACCGACACGGTCGGTCATCGTCTCGGCAACGGCCGTGGCGCGGAAGGTGAGGTTGTCGGCGACGTCTTCGGCATGACGGCTCAGGGAATCTGCCATTTCGTTGGCGCGGGCCGTCATCGTCGAGGTGATGTGGGCGGAGCGATCGGCGAGAACGCCGTCGAGTGCCGATGTCTGGGTCGAAAGGGTTTCTGCAATCGCCTGGCTGCGTTCCGAAAGAACACGCTCCAGCCGGTCGGCCGTTTCGCCGACGGCACCTTCGATCGCGTCCGTTCCGGTCGAAAGCACGGTCGAAAGGGCAAGGGTGCGCTCGGACAGGGTGTTGTCGAGGCGGTGCTGGCTTGCCGCGATGGCGCTGGTGATCTCGTCGGTCGAGCCGGTCAGCGTCTGCTCGATGCGGGCATGGGCCGCGTGCAGGCCATCGACGAACTGTGCCGTGCGGGTGTCGAGGCCCTCGGTCAGGCGCTGTTCGCTTGATGTCAGTGCATTTGCAAGCGCATCTGCGCGCTGGCCAAAGCCGTTCTCGATGCGATCCTGAGCCTCGGACAAGGCGCCCATCAGGCTGCTGGTCTTTTCGGAAAGAACGCTGTCGATGCGGCTATGGGCTCCGCCGATCAGGTTGCTGAGATCGGACGTGCGGCTGCCGATCGTCTCCTCGATGAAGTCGTGGGTGGCGCCGAGTGCTGTCGCGAGTGTGAGCGACTGATCCGAAAGCGCCGAGCCGATCTTCTCGATGCTGCTGTCGAGCGCGCCACCGATGGCATCCGAACCGCCACTGACGGTCTCGTTGATGCGGTGCAGGCTTTCCATCAGCTTGGTGTCGAGCAAGCTGGCGCGCTTGTCGAAGGCCGATGCGAACTCGTGGAAGCGTTCGTCGAAGGCGGTGGCAAGGTGGCCGACTGTCGTCTGCAGCTTTTCTTCGAAGAATCCGCCGCGCAGATCGAGATCCATGATGGCATCGTCGGCGCTGGAGCGCAGGCTCTGGCGGAAATGCGCACCCTTTTCGTCGAGGGTGGCGTTGAGCGTCGCGAGCACGTCTTCGAGGCCGCCGGCAATTGCCTGCTGGCCGACGCTCAGGCTTTCGTTGAGGTCGCGGGTGCGGGCAATCAGCGTTTCATTGAGCTGGCGGGCGCGCTCGTTCAGCGCGGCATTCAGCTTTTCAGTGTTAGCATCGAGCGAGGAGGCGCGGGTCTCGAACTGGCCGAGCAGCTGCTCGCCGCGCTTTGTCAGCGTATCGCTCAGCTGGTCGAGGCGGGTGTCGAATTCGCTGCTGAGGCCGAGGCCGGCTGCCGTCAGGCCGGAAAGGAGCGAGTCCGTGCGGTTCGACAGCATGGTGCTGATGTTCTGCAGCGCCGTGTCGGACTTTTCGCTGAGTGCCGCTGCCCGCGTGTCGATCAGCGAGGCAAAAGCCTCGCCGGAGATGGCGATGCGCGAGGCGATGTCTTCGCCGGCCTGGTCGAGATCGTCCTTCAGCTTGCCATGCGCACCGGCGATGGTCGAGCGGATGCGCTCGGAGTGGCCGATGATGGCTTCGCGCTCAAGGCCCAGCTCCTGAACCAGCGTACGCACGCGCAGTTCGTTTTCGCTGTAGCTGCGCTCGAGCGCATTCACCTCGGAGTGAACCAGCGTTTCGAGTTCGGTGGCGCGCGCAATCGTGCGCTCGATGCCTTCGTTCATCGCCGAGACTTCGCGGCGAACGGCCTGACCGACGGTCATGACCCGGTCGGCGGCCGCAGTTTCCGGTTCGGCCAGGCGCAATGCCACTTCGGCCATGGAGCGCGCGGCGTTGCGCAGTTCCTGCGCGCGGGCGATCATGATGGCGAAGGAGAAGAAGAGCATGATCGGCAGCGCGATGCCAATGGCGACGCCGACGGCACCCGGGGTGGCAGCGAGATCGCTCAGCGAGCGGATCTGCCAGATCTGTGGGCCATAGAGCAGGTTGGCGACACCGATGCCGGCCACGGCCCAGATCACCGAAACGAGGGCTGCGACACGGATGGCGGCGCGGTTCGAGCGAACGTCGAGGGCGCGCAACATGGCAGCCGGAGAGCGGCGCCCATCGTCGTTTGCCGGAGAAAGGGGAGGCGACTTTGGCGCAGGTTCAGGAGCGAGCCCGCGTGCGGCGTCATTTGCTCGCGCGGCGCGGGGGGCTTCCTGCTGAGGCTTGGCATTTCGGCTGTGATCGGGCTGAGCAGCCTGATTAGTGGAGTCAGACACATTTTCCTCCGGATTATCCAAGGAAGTCTTGTCGTTAGGGCTCGACTTAAGCTCGTCAAAATCGATCTTAAGGGCCGCTTCCAGAGCCTGGAAGGCCTTTTCATCAATTGACTCGTTGCTCTTCTTCGTCGCCATAGGGATACGCCTCATTACCTTTTGCCTGCGATGAAGCGTGTCCATTTGATCCGCGATTGCGGCCAGGCACTGACTTCACCGGGGCGGTGACGGCAAGATACGCGCATCACATCTACGCAATACCCTACTGAACACCACTGCATTTCCTCGATGGATAGTCGGAATTGACCCTCGAGGGCACCACTCGCACAGCTTATCCACCGGAACGGTTGCCATTTTCGTACGCAAGCCCGTTCCTAACCGTATCGTAGTGACACATTAGCCCGGTTGTTACAATTAAGAGCACTCCAGCTTCATTAAAATCCTAATGAATTCTTAATGTGGCAAAGGGGTTTAGGTCGGAAAAGGCAAGGAAATCAGGAGGTTTAACGAGCGTTAACCATTTTCCCAGATTCCTGCCTATATTGCGCCCCGTTTTAAGCCGATAGCAGCGCCCGCCCGTGGAGGATGGTAGCTCGCAAACCGTAGCGATCGTCCGGCGACGAAGCTTGGTGAACAGGCGTCGTCGGTCACGGTGTCCGTGCCGCCCATGGCAATTGGACCGCGAATGTCGCGGGACGGCGTCGGATAAAGACCAACAGCATACAAACAATAGGGAAATTGGCTCATGGCGGCCCTCAGAATTGCCTTCGAAGCTCCCGACACTCCGGGTAGCTCTTCTCTTTCCGGCAAGAAGCCCATCGATTTTGCCCACCTTGCCGCGCAGACAATGGGAGACAAGGCGCTCGAAATCGAAGTGCTGCAATTGTTCGCCCGTCAGGCACGCAAGGTGATGAAGGAAATCACCGATGGCGACGTGAATGGACGTGCCCAGGCGGCCCATCAGTTGAAGGGGGCCGCACTCGCTGTCGGCGCCGTCGACGTCGCTGCTGCGGCCGGCGCGATCGAACAGCGTCCGACCGATGCGGCTTTGCCCGACGTTCTTGCAGAGAGCGTGCTTGAGGCTGAACTGTTTATCCTGAAGCTCTGCCGCTGATTGCAGCGAGCCACAAAGGTGCATCGCGGCCCGCGCTGAAACGCCGCGTCCGCGATGCAACTGCCGGCTGTTGTTGACTGGATGGCCGAATTGTTGGAAGAACTTTCCCTGAATTCGCGCCCGCCGCCCCGCGCGGCTTTGCGCAATCGGCCAGTCCCATCAGCTTATTCCGGAAAGTGACATGACAAAACTTACGATCGTTGCCTTTGATGGCACGCGCCACGAACTCGATGTCGAGAACGGCTCGACCGTCATGGAGAACGCCGTTCGCAATTCGGTTCCGGGTGTCGAAGCGGAGTGTGGCGGGGCCTGTGCCTGTGCCACCTGTCATGTCTATGTCGACGATGCCTGGACGGCTGTCGTCGGCGCTCCGGAAGCGATGGAAGAGGACATGCTGGATTTCGCCTATGATGTCCGTCCGACCTCGCGGCTTTCCTGTCAGATCAAGGTCAGCGATGCGCTGGACGGGCTCGTCGTGCACGTGCCCGAACGCCAGGCCTGATCGCTGGCCGTTGGCGCCCATCTTCAGTCTATCGATCTATTGATGTCATGTTTGCCAAAAAAGCGCCTCGCTGGTCGTGTGACGAGCGAGGCTAGGAGGGCGCATCGCACGCAGATGAGGGAGGGAACATCTGCTGCATGAAGACACGCCAGGAGAACCTGTATTTGCTGCGTCGTCGAGCTTTGCGCTTAAAGAAACGAAACGACACTGCTGAACTCAAGTAACGGCAATATTTATACGTCGTGCAAGACCATGATGGTCCGCCAAATTCCTTTCGACAACGGAGGGTTGGATTTCAATTCGCCCCCACGTTCCATATTCTGAATATAAGCGAGTCGCTCAGCTGTAGCTATCGCTAGATTTCACCAATAAAATACTGTGGGTGCGCACTCGTTGAACAGGTCGCCTCAAAGTATATTCCGGCTATGCTTATGTCGGTCGTGACCGTTGAACAGCGACCTGTCTAGCGCTGCGTTTTCTTCAGCGCATCCAGCCGGTATTGCAGCAATCGGATTATGCGCTTGTCGAAATTGGCCGCCTCCGTCCGGTCGAACCGGGCCTGGTCCTTGTCGTGAGCGGCGATCGCTTCGGTACTGGCGCGTGTGACGCTTTCTTGCATCTGTTCGCAGTCCGCCTGCGGCCTCAGGGCCAGAAACATCTTCTCCATCTCGCGGGCGTGGTTGCGGGCGATCTCGGCGTGGCGTTCCTCGTGCCGCTTGATATCGCTCGACAACGTATCCCAGACCAGAGCGAGGTCGCGGCTGGCCTGCTTGCGATATTTCCAGCGCGGCAGGATGATGCGCGTGCTGAGCGTGACGCGGGCGACGCCGACCGCGCAGCGTCCGCCGCGATTGACGTAGGTGATCGTGCCGCCAAACTTGATCCGCGTCGCGCCCGGATGGCGCGCGCCCGTCGATTTCATCATCGGCCCGGCTTTGGACAGAGCTTTGTCGAGGTCCGCCGCCGTGCGGCCGCCGATCGAGAAATAGGAAAAGCTCTTGTTTATCACCGTTTCGCCGGACGCAGAGCCCAAGGGCATGGCAACCAGAAGGGCAAGAAGGGCGGCTTTGAACGGAACGCGTACTCGAGACATCAATGCGTAGTTCTCTTTAGTTGAACTTCAATCAAGCTTGGGGCATAGCCAGCGTGGGTGCAACAGCAAATCGAAATGGTTGTCTGCGGCGCATCGTGAGGGGAAATGACTTACAATCCATTTCAAAATTTTCATTGGAAGCTGGCGCATGGCCGTAGTCTCGAACTGGGGCCGCGTGGCGTTTTGATGGCGATCATCAATGTTACCCCCGACTCTTTCTCCGATGGCGGTCGTTTCACGGATACGGCAGCAGCCGTTGTCCAGGGCAAGCGCTGCATCGACGACGGCGCCCTGATCCTCGATGTTGGCGGTGAATCGACCAGACCGGACGCAGCGCCCGTGAGTGCCAAAGAGGAACAGAACCGGATCTTTCCGGTCATCGCGGCATTGGCGCGCGACACCGATGCGCTCATTTCAGTCGATACCTATAGGGCAGAGACCGCACGGCTTGCCGTCGACGCTGGCGCCCACATCATCAACGACGTGCACGGCCTTCAGCGCGAACCGGATATCGCGCGGGTTGCTGCGCAGACGGGCGCCGGGCTCTGCATCATGCACACAGGCCGCGATCGCCAGAAGCTTGCCGATGTGGTGGACGACCAGTTCCATTTCCTAGACCGCTCGCTGCAGATCGCGGCAGAAGCCGGCATCGAACGCGAACGGATCGTGCTTGATCCGGGCTTCGGCTTTGCCAAGGACACGGAAGAGAACCTCGAACTGATGGCGCGGTTTACCGAATTGCACCGTTTCGAGCTGCCTTTTCTGGTCGGCACGTCACGCAAGCGGTTCCTTGGTGCTGTCACCGAACGAGAGCCGGCGGACCGCGATGCCGCCACCGCGGCGACCACGGCCCTGCTACGCATGGCGGGTGCGGCCATTTTCCGCGTACATGATGTCGCAAACAGCAGGGATGCGCTGATGGTGGCGGATGCTATGCTGGGTGCAAAGAAGAGCTGACGGGACGGAAAACCATGAGCGCGACCTATACGATCACCCTGAAAAACTGTGCCTTCTTTGCGCGCCATGGCGTTCTCGACGAGGAAGAATTCCTCGGGCAACGGTTTTTCGTCGATGCGGAGCTTGAAGTGGAGCAAGGCTCGGCGCTGGTCGATGATTCGATCGACGACACCGTGCATTACGGCATCGCCTTTACCGAAATCGAGCGCATCGTCACCGGTCGGCGGCGCTATCTGATCGAGGCGCTGGCGCTCGAGGTCGCAAAGACCCTGTGCGTGCGTTTTCCGCAGGTCCGGCGTGCCAAGGTCTCCGTCCGCAAGCCGAATGCACCGGTTCCCGGAATTCTCGATTATGTCGAAGTCACGGTCGAGCACGTCGCCTGAGATGAGCGGGCATATCGCAACTTTGGGACTTGGCGGAAACCTGGGCGAGCCGAGAAGGGCCATGGCAGATGCATTGCAGATGCTCGATGCCAGGCCGGATTGCGCGGTTCGGGCCGTTTCGCGTCTGTATCGGACACCACCCTGGGGCAAGACCGATCAGGACTGGTTCTTCAACGCCTGCGCCGAAGTCGAAACGTTGCTCGGCCCGGAGGCATTGCTGGACGCCTGCCTTGATATCGAGCGGCAGATGAAGCGGGTGCGCGACGAACGCTGGGGCCCGCGCACGATCGACATCGATGTCCTCACCTTCGGCGACCTGTCCCAGACCGAGACCAAGCTGGAGCTACCACATCCGCGCATGACTGCGCGCGGTTTCGTCCTGATGCCGCTTGCGGACTTTGCCTCCGGCATGCGTGTGAACGGACGGCGGGTCGAAGACTGGCTGGCGGATGCCGACGTCACCGGCATCGAGGTGGTGGACGAAGACAGGGGCTGGTGGCGGGCAGGGGCCTGAGTTCGAGTAGCACAAAAAGAAAAGCCCCAGCGTTTGGCCGGGGCTTTTCTCCGCAATCTGGACTGTCGTCTACTTGATCGAGCCGACGGCGATGTTGTCGAGCTGGCGGTTGAGACTGACGCCGATCACCGGCACCATTGTATCCTCGACCTTCACCGAGATGGTGATGTTCATGGTCGAGTCGTTCTGGAGCCGGGCGATCATCGCGCCGTTCAGCTTCTTGCGGTTGATGCCGACGACGACCTTGTCCTTGGCGACGTTGCCGGAGACTACGTCGAGACCCTTGCCATCAGCGCCGTCGAGAAATTTTCCGGTGTAGCTGCCGCCCTTCTGGGTGATCAGCGCCGACATCGGTTGCTTGAACACGCCGACGCGGCAGAAGCCGTCGAGCTTGATGCCGGCATCATTGCCGGCAACCGGTTCGCCGGCGAGATCGCAGGTGAACTTGGTGCCCTTGTATTTCCCGGCGACGATCTCGCCGGGGCCCTTCCACTGGCCGGAGACTTTCTCGAAGAAAGCCTTGTCCTTGCCACCGGAAATGGCTGGCGTAGCAACGCCGACGGTTGCTGCGAGCGCGAAGGCGGCAGCGCCGCGAGCGATCAAAGAAGGGCGCGAGAACATAAACGATCCTTGATGGGTCAACGTCCGAAACTAGGAGCCACATTTGCGCGCAAATGGTTAATGGACGGTTTCTTTCGGGCTGATATCAAGGCTTCTTTGTGTCGGTGATGCGCTCTGTGCGCCGCAGATCGGATGGCTGCAAGGCAGTCACGGCGGCCTCACCGTCATGTGCTACGATGCGCGCAGACGTGTTTATGAAACTCTATCGCAACGGCGTACGTATCCACTTGAAACGCGGAGGTTTCATGATGGCAGCGGCGATCAACAGCACCACCCCGGAAACGGACATCTCGCAGGCACTCATAATCCGCCGCCACGGACTTGCCACGCGGCTGACCCATTGGCTGTGGGCACTGGCATTGTTCTTCCTGCTCCTGAGTGGCCTGCAGATCTTCAACGCCCACCCGACGCTTTATCTTGGGCAGCAATCGGGCTTTGCCTTCGACAACGGCGTGCTGTCCATCAGCGCCGCCCGGACGCAAGATGGAGAGGTCAGGGGCGTGACGACGCTGCTCGGCCGGGGGGTCGACACGACGGGTGTTCTCGGGGTCAGCGGCGCCGCAGACCGGCGTGACTACAGGGCATTTCCAGCCTGGCTAACGGTGCCTTCTTATCAAGACCTGGCGACGGGCCGGGTGATACATTTCTTCTTCGCGTGGCTTTTTGCGACCGTCTTTCTTGTCTGGTTGGTTGCGAGCCTGATCAACGGGCACCTGTGGCGCGACATCCTGCCATCGGCCTCCGATATCAGCGGCCTGCCACGAAGTTTCGTCAACCACGTGCGGTTCCGATTCGATCACGGCCGCAGCTACAATGGCTTGCAGAAACTCTCCTATGCCGCTGTTTTGCTCGTCTTTTTTCCGTTGATGATCCTGACGGGGCTGACGATGTCGCCGGGCATGGACGCGGCCTGGCCATGGTTGATCGACGTCTTTGCCGGTCGACAGACGGCACGCACGATCCACTTCGTCGTCATGCTTTTGCTCGTGGGCTTCTTCGCCATACACATCTTCATGGTTTTTGCCGCCGGGCCGATCAACGAATTGCGCTCGATGATAACAGGGCGTTACCGCATCGATAGCGAGGCGCAGCGCAAGGAGGCAGGGCAATGACGCGGCTTCTGATCAATCGCAGGCGCTTTTTGACCGCCGCCGGCATTGCCGCCTCGACGTTGCCTCTTGCAGGTTGTGATGCATTCGATGGAATCCTGCAAAACAGAAGCCCGGTCCGTGATGTCCTGGCATCGGCGAACAGCCTGACTTATCGGGTACAGCGGCTATTGATGGACGCGGACCGGCTGGCGCCTGAGTTCGCCGAAAGCGAAATCCGCCAGGGACAACGGCCGAACGGCTCGACCGATCCGACCGACCCGGAGTATATCGCCCTCCAGCAGGATTTTTCCGGATACCGCCTCGGCGTCACCGGTTTGGTCGAAAAGCCGCTCAGCCTGACATTGGCCGAATTGCGCAACATGCCGTCGCGGACACAGATCACCCGCCACGACTGTGTCGAGGGCTGGAGTTGCATCGCCAAATGGTCGGGCGTTCCGCTAGCCAAGGTACTTGATGAAGCCAAGATCAGACCGGAAGCGCGTTATGTCGTCTTCCATTGCTTCGATCGCATGGGTCTCGGGCTTTCCGGACCGACGGCCTACTACGAATCGATCGACCTCATCGATGCGCGCCATCCGCAGACGATCCTTGCCTATGGATTGAACGGACGGTCACTTCCGGTCGCCAATGGCGCGCCGCTTCGAGTGCGCATCGAGCGGCAGCTCGGCTACAAGATGGCGAAGTACATCAGTGCCATCGAGGTCGTTGCGGATCTTTCGACGTTCGGTCGTGGACGCGGCGGCTTCTGGGAAGACTTGGGCTATGAGTGGTATGCGGGCATCTAGTTCTACAGGCCGCGCGTCTTTTCAGACGCGCAAAGGTCGCTGAAGCACTTTGAATTTCTGCATGTTTTCATCCTTAAGTCGGGTAGGTTTTAGGAAACATGCAGTCGTTTCTAGACGTCGCCGTTCTGACTAGCCGCGCGACCGGCACCGGGCGCGAGGTCCGAAAGAAAGTCGCCGATCCCGGGACGTTTCAGTGCTCTGAAAGGCATCGGTCGGCAAAGGTCCATGGCAGCGATGCCGATGCGGGCGGTCATCAGTCCATTGATTACGCCTTCGCCGAGCCGGGCCGAGAGTTTTGACGCCAAGCCGTGGCCAAGCACCTGCTGGATGAGGCTGTCACCGGCGGCGATCGAGCCGGTGACAGCGAGATGGGCGATAACGTCGCGCATCAGCCTGATCATGCCGAGCGTACCGGGGCGGCCGCCATAAAGCTCGGCCATCGCGCGGATCATGCGAGCGGATTCATAAAGCACATAGCCGAGATCGACGAGCGCGCGGGGGCTGACGGCGGTGACGATCGACACGCGCTTGGAAGCGGCGAGAATGATGCGCCGGGCCTCGCGATCGAGCGGCGTCAACAATTCGCGCTCCGTCAGGTCAAGCAGATGCGGGCCATCGATGATTTCGCCTTCGGTTTCCTTAAGGCGCGTACGACCGCGTGCCGTGCGCGGATTGGTGGCGAGAAGATGGACGAGTTTTTCCGAAGCGGACCGTGCCAGCTTGGTATTGCCGGAAGCGGCGGCATTCTCCGTTTCCGTCTTCAAGCTCTGGACGGCAGTCAGTTGCATCATGCCTGAAAGCTCGCGGCCAATGACTACCAGCAGTGCCAGGAGCCCGATGGCAACGATACCCATTGCGGCATAGCCGAGCCAGTCGGCGCGGGAAAACAGGTCGCGGATGAGGCGGTCGACCCAAAGACCCGTCGCCAGCGAGAGGAGAATGCCGAATGCCCCCATGGCGATCTTGCCGACGGACAGGCGACGCCTGCGCGGGTTTGCCTCCGGCAAAGCGAGGCTTTCGACGCCAAGCGTCGTTTCCCGGAAGGGATCCTCCGTGTCGGGGGTCATCACCACCTTGTCGTCGAAGCTCGCCGGGGCGCGGCGGGGGCGGTCGCTTTCCGCCGGCTTCTGCTCCGGATCCGGGTTCACCGAAAAAGCACCGGGCTTTCGGCCACGGCTGTTGAAATCGTCACTCATGCCAACCGGTCTCCGAACAGGAACTGCATCGCCCGATCGAGCCGGATATGCGGCACCGACAGCTTCAATCCGCCGCCCGTCTCTTCAAGATGCGGCGGCCGGAAGCGCACGAAACTGAACTCGGGCATCGGGTGCACGTCGCCGAATTTTTTCGCCGACGCATCGGCATCAAGCGCCCTAAAAAAAACTTCAGGATCATCCGGCAAGTCACCGGGAAATATCGCTGTTTTCCCTTCACCGTCGAAGGTCTCGCCGTTGATCTTCTCGCCAGCGATCGGTGTTCCGACGATAACCGGAAGCGTATGCCCTCCATGGTCGACCGTGGCCTCGCGTGTCGCCCGGACCGAGGCGATCGCCATGACCTCGAGCCCCGCACCGCTCATGCCGATGCGGGCGGCTGCCCGGCTGACGAGACGCGCCGTGATGCGCTCCAACCGATCGTGGCTTTCGTGGTGCAGATGGTCCGCCTTCGTCGCGGCGATCAGCACCTTGTCGATCCGTCGGGTCAGGAAAGACGAGAGCCAGCTGTTCGTGCCGGGACGGAAGCAGGCGAGCACGTCGGCCAGCGCCTGCTCCAGATCGAGCAGCGCTTCCGGCCCGCCATTGATCGCCTGTAGCGCATCCACCAACACGATCTGACGGTCGAGCCGAGCAAAATGCTCGCGGAAGAACGGGCCGACGACGTGCTTCTTGTAGGCTTCGTAGCGGCGCTCCATCATCGCCCAGAGCGAACCTTTCGGCGCACGGCCCTCGGGCAGGTCGGGCAGTGGCGAGAAGGTCAGGGCAGGTGAGCCCTCGAGATCGCCCGGCATCAGGAAGCGACCGGGCGGCAGGGTCGAGGGCGAGCTCGCGTCCGCCTTGCAGGCTTTGAGGTAGGCGGTGAAGCTTTCGGCGAGCCGGCGCGCGCTGCTTTCATCGGCGATCGCCGTTGGTCCCGCAGATGAGGCAAGCGTCAGCCAATCCGCCGACCGGTTGGCGCGGCCCGGAGCACGGGCGCGGGCAACCGAATTGTCGCTGAACTGCTTGAAATCCTGTGCGAGTAGCGGCAGATCAAGTAACCATTCACCGGGATAATCGACGATATCGAGCGACAGCCGGCCGGCCGAGAACAGCCTGTTCCAGCCGCTGGCGCTCTCGAAATCGAGGGTAATGCGAAGCTGCGAGATCGCGCGGGTCGAATCCGGCCAGATACGATCGCGCACCAGGGCGGCAATGTGATCCTCGTACTGAAAGCGCGGCACGGCGTCGTCCGGCTGGGGTTCAAGCCTTATCTTCGAGACGCGGCCGGAGCGCACCGGCTCGAACACCGGCAGCCGTCCGCCGTTGAGGAGATTGTGGACCAGCGACGAGATGAAGACGGTCTTTCCGGCTCTCGAAAGCCCGGTGACGCCCAGCCGGATAGAGGGATTGACGAGGCCCGATGCACGATCGGTGAGATTGTCGAATGCAATCAGGGCGTCGTCTTTGAAGCTGGTCAGATTTGGCGCCAAGTCGTGCTATCCCTCGCGGACCTTGCCGCTTTCGTTCATGCGAATGTCTGCCAGACGTGCGGCAGGTCCTGTTTGCCTTGGCGATATAGGAAATATTTCCCGCACCGCAACAATGGCATGTCATTTCGGTTCCCTGGTTGGCAGGATCAGCGACACCAGCGTGGCCGTTGCGGCGCCGCCTGGGCCTCCCTGTAAGTCAAGGATCGCAAGGGCTGCCGGCGGATAACCATGCGGAAGGGCGTCGGTCGCCGCCTCGTTCCCGGCAAAGCGGCGGAAGAGTTCGTCAATCATCGGATTGTGTCCGACGATCATCAACGAATTCAGATGCCTGTTTGCATCGATGATATCGGTATAGACGCTTGCCGGGCCGGTATAGAGCGCATCGACATAGCGGATCTGGATGTCTTCGCTGACGGATCGGAAGAAGGGTTCCGCGGTCTGGCGACAGCGGACCGCCGTCGAGCACAAGATCAGCTCCGGCCGGATGCCGCGATCGGCAGCCATCTGCGCGATCAGTTCCGCCTCGGCATATCCTACGTCGTCGAGCGCGCGATCGAAATCACGTTGACCGGGCAAGGCCCAACCGGAGCGGGCATGACGCAGAAGGAAGAGACGGAAGGGCCTGGCGGCACTGTCTTGCATATATTGAATTCCGGTAGCTGCCGGCCGCGGGTCGCGACGGGATAAAGTATCGCCGGATCGGGGTCTTGCGCGTCTCGCGGCGGATCACCACCTTTTCCCGTCGATGATGCAAAGATCAAGCTGTGAACCGCTTTTTTCAGGGGATTGCCCGGTTGCCGCCGGGCGCACCAATCCCGGCAAAAGGGCGGCGTCGCGCTGGCGGCAGAACATCCAAGTTACGACCGGTCTTCTTGGCGCCGGGTAGGTGATCATCTCTACGACTAAGATCTCATCTGTAATTTTGATGAAATATTCGCCAGTTAGCCTGAATTGCAAGCATTGTTAAAATACGGTTGAGTGTCTAATCCGAGGCTTGAATCGCGGCTTCCATGGGGCTATACACCGCCGCAATGAGATGTTCTTCAGGAGAATCGCGTTGAGTGAGAAGATCGATCTTAGTACCTTTGTCCTCTCGGAGGACGAGGAATTCATGAATGCCACCCACCGGGCCTATTTCCGGGCCAAGCTGAATGCTTGGAGAAACGACATCCTTCGCGAGGCACGCGAGACACTGGATCACTTGGCCGAGGAGAGCGCCAATCATCCCGATCTCGCCGACAGGGCCTCTTCCGAAACAGACCGGGCGATTGAACTGAGAGCCCGCGACCGTCAGCGGAAGTTGATCTCGAAAATCGATGCGGCGCTACAGCGGCTCGATGAAGGGACCTACGGCTATTGCGAGGAAACGGGAGAGCCGATCGGCTTGAAGCGTCTGGACGCCCGACCGATCGCAACGCTCTCGATCGAGGCGCAGGAGCGCCACGAGCGTCGGGAAAAGGTCTATAGGGACGAATAAGGGTCCGATTTCCGGATCAGTCTTGAGAAAAAGGCGCGGGTTGACCGCGCCTTTTTCTTTTTGCTGAATGTTTGTTCCGTGGTGAAATGACGCCGAATGTGTCAAGGCTTACGGCCGGCGGAGATGTCGGCGAGCATGCGGTTCATCTCTTCCTCGATCGTCGGCTCCTTGCGGACATCGTCGATCGGTGCGCCGAGCATCGGCTCATGGCGGGCGGCAGCGGCCACAGGCGCGCGATTTTCCGGACGTGCGGCCGCCGCAGCCGGCGTCAGCCGCTGCAGGTCACCGCTGATTTCGGCGTCGAGGATACGTTCGAAGTCCGAAAGCGCGCTTTGGGCAACGGGCTGCGATTGGGCAACGGCTGCAGGACGCTGTTCCTGCACTGGCGGCTGGGTCGGCAGCACGCGGCTGCGGGCGGCATCGAAGATGCCCTCGACCTTCTCGGCCGTATTGACAGGGGCAACGATCTCGGGCGCCTGTGGCGCAACCCTTTCGACCGGACGCGGCTCAATGGCCATCACGGGGGCCATCACAGGAGCCGGGCGCTGTTCGACAATCGGGCGAACCGCCGGGGCCGGCTCGACACGCGCAACCGGCTGCTCCTGCGGTATCGCCGCCGGACGCACTGGCGCGGCGACGGCCATCTCCGGCTGTACGACAGGGCGCAACTGCACCGGCGCTGCTGCCCTTGTCTCTGTTCCATTGCCGCTGGCAACCGGCTGCTCGATCGGCTTGCGCTCGATGACTGCCGGACCGTCGTTCGCTGAGGCGCTCTCATCGATCGGTGCAATCCGGCTTTCGATGACGATATCCGTAGGTCCGCCGATCATGATCAGGTGTTCGACGTCGTCGCGACGCACGAGCACCAGGCGACGGCGTGTGTCGACAGCGGCCGCATCGAGCACAGCGAGGCGAGGCTGCCTGTTCTTGCCGCCGCGAATGAAGGGCGACGACGGCCTGTTGCGCATGATCCAGAGCACGGCCACGAGGCACAGAAGCCCGATCGCAACGGCGCCGGCGGCGATAATGAATCGGCTACCGTTGTCTCCGACGATCGTTTCCATCATAGGCTGAACTCCTTAAAGCCTTTCGAGTGGCAGTATTTGACGGCTTTTTTCGGGCTTGGACAAGCACTTCGCCGACATTCCCTGTGAATTGACCGCTGCGCTTCCGCACAGGTGCTTTTTGCTGTTATCTCTGATCGTTAAAGATGATTCCTATCCGAATGATCGAGGGCGTGTCGGGATTGGCCGATTTCACCTGGCGGATTGCGCGGATGCCGGCCGGAGCGCCGGACCGTATCGGCTATGTGCCGGGCGGTATTGGCGGCAGATGAGGACCCGATGACGAAAATGCGGCAGTCAGGTGACTACCAGATGCCGGTTGTTGACCGTGGCGTCAGGCCGGGAACCGTCATGCGGATCGTCCTGCTTGCGATCGTTCTGACCGTCTCTGCGATCGCCTTCGTGATCTTCAAGAACGAGTTGGACAACGAGATCGTGCTCGGCATCCTTGGCGTTCTTGCCATGGTCGGCATCTTCTTCCTCGTCTCGTCGGTCATCGGCTTCATCGAGGTGATGCCGCAATCGCGGCCGGACGAACTGGCGCGCGCCTTTCTCGACGCCCATGAAGACGGCACGATCGTCACCGACCGCAAGGGCCGCATCATTTACGCCAACGCCGCCTACGGCGCGCTGACCGGCGCGAAGAATTCTGCCGGCATCCAGTCGCTCGAAACGATCCTGTCGCGAAACCGCGAGGCGACCGAAGCGATCTACCGCCTCACCAACGGTCTGCACGAAGGCAAGCAGGGGCACGAGGAGTTTCGGCTGTTGAAGCCGCTGGCGACCGGTGCTGCGTCCAGCGGCTCTGGTGCCCACTGGTTTCGCTTGAAGGCCCGGGTGTTGCCGCTCGAAGATAGTGACCGCAACCCGCTCTATCTCTGGCAGATTGCCGACATCACCGCCGAACGTGACGACCAGGAGCGGTTCTTCAAGGAACTGCAGAACGCCATCGATTATCTCGACCATGCTCCGGCCGGCTTCTTCTCCGCCGGGCGCAAGGGCGAGATCTTCTACATCAACGCTACCCTTGCGGATTGGCTGGGCATCGACCTGACAAAATTCCAGCCGGGCTCCATGAGCATCGGCGATCTTGTCGCCGGCGAGGGGTTGACGCTGGTGCAATCGGTGCAGGCGGAGCCAGGCCTGAAGAAGACCAAGGTGCTGGATCTCGATCTGCGCAAGTCCAACGGCCAGAGCCTGCCGGTGCGCATGGTGCACCGCGTGTCGTCGGCACGCGATGGCGCGCCCGGCGAAAGCCGGACCATCGTCATGTCGCGCGACGGCGGCGAGGACGAGGATCAGTCGGCGTCGAGCGCTGCGATGCGCTTCACCCGCTTCTTCAACAATACGCCGATGGCCATCGCCTCGGTCGACGGCAACGGTCGCATCCTTCGCACCAATGCGCCGTTCCTCAAGCTGTTTTCCGGCCTTGTCTCCCAGGACGATGTCGAGCGTGGCGCGCTGATCGAAACGGTGGTGCATCCGACGGAAAAGGGCCGTCTGCATGAGGCGCTTGCCGCCGCCAAGGATCGCCAGGGCGATATCGCGCCGATCGACGCCTTGCACCCGGCCGATGGCGAGCGGCATTTCCGCTTCTATATCAATGCCGTCATCGACCAGAGCGATCAGGCTCCGGAAGAGGCAGCGATCATCTACGCGCTGGAGATTACCGAGCAGAAGGCGCTCGAAAACCAGATGGCGCAGACGCAGAAGATGAATGCGGTCGGCACGCTTGCGGGCGGCATCGCGCACGATTTCAACAACGTGCTGACGGCGATCCTGCTGTCCTCCGACCACCTGCTTTTGTCGGCGCGACCGGCCGATGCGAGCTTTGCCGATCTGATGGAGATCAAGCGCAACGCCAATCGTGCGGCGGTGCTCGTCAGGCAGTTGCTCGCCTTCTCGCGCAAGCAGACCATGCGGCCGACAGTGCTGAGCATGACCGACGTGATCGGCGACCTGCGCATGCTCGTCGATCGCATGACCGGGACCAACGTCAAGGTCGAAGTCGACTACGGGCGCGATCTCTGGCCGGTGCGCACGGATCTCGGCCAGTTCGAGCAGGTGCTGCTCAACCTTGCCGTCAATGCGCGCGATGCCATGCCGTCAGGCGGCATCATCACGCTTCGCACGCGCAATCTGCCGGCAACGGAAATCGCGGCCATTGGCCGGCGCGAACTGCCGGAGGAAGATTTCGTCATGGTGGAGGTTTCCGACCAGGGAACCGGTATTCCGCCAGAAATTCTCGACAAGATCTTCGAGCCCTTCTTCACCACCAAGGAAGTCGGCAAGGGCACGGGCCTTGGTCTTTCGATGGTCTACGGCATCGTCAAGCAATCCGGCGGCTACATCTATCCGGAATCCGAAGTCGGCAAGGGAACCACCTTCCGCATCCTGCTGCCGCGCCATATCGACATTCCGGAAGCCGCGGGTGAACCGACGCAGGGCGCATCCAATGGGGCGGTGACGCTGCCGCCGGCTGAAGCTGTCGCCAAGCCAGTCGCCAAGACCGAGGAACCGACCGATCTCACCGGTGATTCAGCCGTCGTCCTCCTGGTAGAGGACGAAGAAGCGGTCCGCCGCGGCGGCAAGCGCATGCTCGAGACCCGCGGCTATACCGTGCACGAGGCAGGCTCTGGCGTCGAAGCACTCGAGATCATGGAGGAGCTCGATGGCGCCGTCGATATCGTCGTTTCGGACGTGGTGATGCCGGAAATGGACGGGCCGACACTCTTGACGGAGCTGCGCAAGAAGTACCCGGACCTGAAGTTCATCTTCGTCTCGGGTTACGCGGAAGATGCCTTCGCCCGCAATCTTCCTGCCGACGCCAAATTCGGCTTCCTTCCGAAACCGTTCTCGCTGAAGCAACTGGCCGTGGCCGTGCGCGAGATGCTGGACTCCTGAGGCGTGCGCGAAACTGCGCAGTGCATTGAGCGAATCTGAGAAATCGCGGCGCGCATTTCGGCGCTCGCCAAGAATTGCAGTCCAACAAAAAGCCCGACGCTTTCGCGCCGGGCTTTTCTCTTATGATCTTAATGTCAGTCGACTACTTCGCGGTCAGCGCCACAGCGATTTCGCCGGCGAGGCGGGCATTGTTCTCGACCAGCGCTATGTTGGTTTCGAGGCTGCGGCCCTCGGTCATGTGGAAGAGGTTGTCGAGCAGGTACGGGGTGACCTCCTTGCCGGAAATCTCATCGCGTTCGGCGTTGTCGAGCGCGCGGCCGATGTAGATTTCCATCTCCTCGCGCGCGATCTCGCTTTCGGCCGGAACCGGGTTCGCGATCAGCATGCCGCCATCGACGCCGAGCAGTTCGCGCATGTTCTGGAAGTTGGCGATTGCCGCTGGGCTGTTGAGCATCAGCGGGCTCTTGAGGCCCGAATCGCGCGACCAGAAGGCCGGGAACACGTCGCTGTCATAGGTCACAACAGGCACGCCGCGGGTTTCGAGGACCTCGAGCGTCTTCGGAATGTCGAGGATGGCTTTCGCGCCGGCGCAAACGACGATGACGGCCGTGCGTGCCAGTTCGTCGAGGTCGGCGGAGATGTCGAAGCTCAGCTCGGCGCCGCGGTGCACGCCGCCGATGCCGCCGGTCGCAAAGACGCGGATGCCGGCGCGGGCAGCGGCGATCATGGTGGCGGCAACGGTCGTCGCGCCGGTGCGGCGCTCGGCGATGGCAAAGGCGAGATCGGCGCGCGATACCTTCATCGCGCCTTCGGTCTTGGCCAGCTCTTCCAGCTTCGCATCGTCAAGGCCGATATGCAGAACGCCGTGAATGACGGCGATCGTCGCCGGAACGGCACCCTGGTCGCGGATGATCGCTTCGACGCTGCGGGCCATGTTGAGGTTGCCCGGATAGGGCATGCCATGGGTGATGATCGTCGATTCCAGTGCCACGATCGGCGCGCCGCGTGCCTTGGCGGCTGCAACCTCGTCGGAATATTCCATCGGCAGGAAGGGGGAAGCGGGTTTGGTCATGGTTTTTCCTTGGGAGTTCGGCTGGCGGCGTTCATGCCAGCATTTGAGGTGCCGGCACAAGGGCCAGTGCCTGTTCGAGGTTGGCCTGCGACATTTGTTCCGAGGCGGCCAAGGGAGAGCGAAGCGTAATGCCGGCGGCGGCAATGCCGCGCCGCAGGCATTCCGACAGATCATGGCCGGCAAGACGGGCGGTGAGGAAGCCTGATGCCAGGGCATCGCCGGCGCCGGTAACATCGGCGAGCTCCGGCAGGGCCGGCGGCGTCGCGACGCAGACGGTTTCGCGATCGAAGGCGACGACCGCTCTGCCGCCTCGGGTAACGACGCCGCCATTGAGCCCGGCGGCGCGCAAAAGCGGCGGCCAACCCTCAGCATCCGCCGCATCCTTGCCGGTGAGCGCCCGCGCCTCGGCCTCGTTCATGAACAGGAAGCTGAGCCTGACCAGGCTCGGCTGGAATCGGATCACCTTTGCCGGCGATACGGCGATACCGGCGACAATGCGCCCATCCGTCGACGCCGCCGCTACGAGGGCGGCGATGGTTTCTTCGGGCAGGTTCGCATCGGTCAGCACCAGCCGGCTGTCGGCGATGGCATCGCGCAATGCGCGCCGCTGCAACTGGCGCGGCGAGAACATCCGGTAGAGATCCATGTCGGCAAGGGCGATCACCAGGTTGCCGTCATTTTCAATGATCGCAGTGTAGCTCGGCGTCTGGCGGTCGAGAAAGGTGAGGGGATTGTCGATGACGCCGGCAGCCGCTGCGGCCGCCGTCACGATGTCGCCAGCAGCGTCACCACCGCGCGTGCTGATCATCCGGACGCTATGACCCAGTCGTGCCAGGTTGCGCGCAGCGTTGAAGCCGCCGCCACCTGCCTCTTCGAACCAGGTGCCGGGGTTGCTCGAACCGGGTGCGGTCGTGCCCGAGATGCGGCCGCGCCGATCGATATGAGCGCCGCCGAAGACGGCGATTTCGCCTTCCTTCATGAATGTTCCTCTGCTGTCTATCGGCCGAATCGGATCGGGAGGGTTCATCGTCTCAGGGTGCGCCTGGCGCTGCCAAAAAAATTACGCAGCAAAGCGTGAACATGAATCGAACACAATCCGAATAATTCCTATTTTTCAATGTCTTGTCCTGCTCTTGCAAAAACGGAACAAAACATGTACAAAAACTCGTGCGGCGGCTTCATTGCCTCGGTAGCTTCAATAACCTAAAGGTGGACCAAATGGCACAAAACTCTTTGCGGCTCGTAGAGGACAAATCGGTGGATAAAAGCAAGGCACTTGAAGCGGCACTTTCCCAGATCGAACGGTCGTTCGGCAAGGGATCGATCATGAAGCTCGGTGGGAAGGACAGCATCATCGAGATCGAGACGGTTTCGACCGGCTCTCTCAGCCTGGACATCGCACTCGGCATTGGTGGCTTGCCGAAGGGCCGCATCGTCGAAATCTATGGTCCGGAAAGCTCGGGCAAGACGACGCTGGCGCTGCAGACCATCGCAGAAGCACAGAAGAAGGGCGGCATCTGCGCCTTCGTCGACGCCGAACACGCACTCGACCCGGTTTATGCGCGCAAGCTGGGCGTCGATCTCGAAAACCTGCTGATCTCGCAGCCCGATACCGGCGAACAGGCGCTCGAAATCACCGATACGCTGGTACGCTCCGGGGCGATCGACGTTCTCGTCATCGACTCCGTCGCAGCGCTCGTGCCGCGCGCCGAAATCGAAGGCGAAATGGGCGACAGCCTGCCGGGCATGCAGGCCCGTCTGATGAGCCAGGCGCTGCGCAAGTTGACCGCCTCGATCTCGAAGTCGAACTGCATGGTGGTCTTCATCAACCAGATCCGCATGAAGATCGGCGTCATGTTCGGTTCGCCGGAAACGACGACGGGCGGCAATGCGCTGAAGTTCTACGCCTCCGTTCGCCTCGACATCCGCCGTATCGGTTCCGTCAAGGAGCGCGAAGAAGTCGTCGGCAACCAGACGCGCGTCAAGGTCGTCAAGAACAAGATGGCGCCTCCCTTCAAGCAGGTCGAATTCGACATCATGTATGGCGAAGGCGTCTCGAAGACCGGCGAACTCGTCGATCTCGGCGTCAAGGCTGGTATCGTCGAGAAGTCCGGTGCCTGGTTCTCCTATAACAGCCAGCGCCTCGGCCAGGGTCGCGAGAACGCCAAGTCGTTCCTCAGGGACAATCCGGACCTGTCGCGCGAGATCGAGACGGCTCTGCGTCAGAACGCCGGCCTGATCGCCGACCGGTTCCTCGAGAATGGTGGTCCGGAACCCGACGACGGCGACGACGCTGCCGAAGCATAAGCAGCGAGCCGAGCTTCAAGCTTTCAAAACCGGTCGCCTTCATCGGCGGCCGGTTTTTTGCTGCCGTCTGGACAGCATGATACGCGAACGATAAAAGCCTGTGGTTCCGGCGACCGAGGGCGTTGGAGGGCGCAGCCGTCAGCGATGGCCGCGGGGTCGAAGGATAACGGCGAGTGGCGCGGCAGATGCCGGGGCCTAGGCCTGAATTGGTGCACAGATAGGACGCAAGATGAGCGGCGTGAATGAAATCCGGTCGACGTTTCTCGACTATTTCCGCAGGAATGGTCATGAGGTGGTGTCGTCGAGCCCGTTGGTACCGCGCAACGACCCGACGCTGATGTTCACCAATGCCGGCATGGTCCAGTTCAAGAACGTCTTCACCGGGCTTGAGCAGCGTCCCTATTCGACGGCCGTGACGGCGCAGAAATGCGTGCGCGCCGGCGGCAAGCACAACGACCTCGACAATGTCGGCTACACCGCGCGCCACCACACCTTCTTCGAGATGCTCGGCAATTTCTCCTTTGGCGATTACTTCAAGGAAAACGCTATCGAGCTTGCCTGGAACCTGATCACCAGGGAATATGGCCTCGACGCCAAGCGCCTGCTGGTCACGGTCTATCACACCGACGACGAAGCCTTTGGCCTTTGGAAAAAGATCGCCGGCCTTTCCGACGACCGCATCATCCGCATCCCGACCAGCGACAATTTCTGGGCCATGGGCGATACCGGCCCTTGCGGTCCTTGCTCGGAAATCTTTTACGACCACGGCGACAAGATCTGGGGCGGGCCTCCTGGTTCTGCCGATGAGGACGGCGACCGCTTCATCGAGATCTGGAACCTCGTCTTCATGCAGTACGAGCAGATCACCAAGGAAGAGCGCGTCAACCTGCCGCGTCCGTCGATCGACACCGGCATGGGCCTCGAGCGCCTGGCAGCCGTGCTGCAGGGCCAGCACGACAACTACGAAATCGATCTCTTCCGCGCATTGATTGCCGCGTCTGAAGAAGCAACCGGCGTCAAGGCCGAAGGCGACCAGCGCGCCAGCCATCGCGTCATTGCCGACCACCTGCGTTCGTCCGCCTTCCTGATCGCCGATGGCGTGCTGCCGTCGAACGAGGGCCGTGGTTATGTGCTGCGCCGTATCATGCGCCGCGCCATGCGCCACGCGCAGCTGCTCGGTGCCCGCGATCCCTTGATGTGGAAGCTGCTGCCGGCGCTCGTCGGCCAGATGGGCCGCGCCTATCCGGAACTGATGCGCGCCGAGGCGCTGATCTCGGAGACGCTGAAGCTCGAGGAAACCCGCTTCCGCAAGACGCTGGAGCGTGGCTTGAACCTCCTGTCCGAAGCCTCGGCCGACCTTTCCGAAGGCGATCAGTTCAATGGCGAAACCGCCTTCAAGCTCTACGATACCTACGGCTTCCCCCTCGACCTGACCCAGGATGCGCTGCGCGCCAAGGGCATCAGCGTCGACACCGACGCCTTTACGACCGCCATGGAGCGGCAGAAGGCCGAAGCCCGCGCCAATTGGGCAGGCTCCGGCGAAGCGGCAACCGAAACCATCTGGTTCGAGCTGCGCGAAAAGCACGGCGCGACCGAGTTCCTCGGTTACGATACGGAAGTTGCCGAAGGCGTCGTCCAGGCGATCTTGCGCGATGGCGCTGTCGCTCAGTCGGCCACCAAGGGTGAAACCGTCCAGATCGTCCTCAACCAGACGCCGTTCTACGGCGAATCGGGTGGACAGATGGGCGATACGGGGACGATCACCACCGACGGCGGCAAGCTTGTTGTGACCGACACGCAGAAGCGCGGCGAGGGCCTGTTCGTTCAATTCGGCGTCGTTGCCGAAGGCACGATCAAGACCGGCGACGCGGCCCAGCTCGAAGTCGATCATGCCCGCCGTTCGCGCCTTCGCGCCAACCATTCGGCCACCCATCTGCTGCATGAGGCGCTTCGCGAGGTGCTCGGCACCCATGTGGCGCAGAAGGGCTCGCTGGTTGCGCCCGAGCGCCTGCGCTTCGACGTATCGCATCCGAAGCCGATGACGGCCGAGGAGCTGAAGATCGTCGAGGAGATGGCAAACGAGATCATCGTTCAGAATACGCCGGTCACCACGCGCCTGATGAGCGTCGACGATGCGATTGCCGAAGGCGCCATGGCGCTCTTTGGCGAGAAATACGGTGACGAAGTGCGGGTCGTGTCCATGGGGCAGGGCATTCACGGCTCCAAGGCCAACCGTGCCTATTCGGTCGAACTCTGCGGCGGCACCCACGTTTCGGCAACCGGCGACATCGGTCTGGTGCGCGTCGTTTCCGAAAGTGCCGTTGGCGCCGGCGTGCGCCGCGTCGAGGCGCTGACGGGCGAGGCAGCCCGTGCCTATCTCAACGAGCAGGACGAGCGGGTGAAGACGCTTGCCAACACGCTCAAGGTTCAGCCGGGCGACGTGCTCGGCCGCGTCGAGGCACTGCTCGACGAGCGCCGCAAGCTGGAGCGCGAACTGACGGAAGCCAAGAAGAAGCTGGCGCTCGGTGGCGGCGGTCAGGCCGGATCGACCGATGCCGCGCGCGACATCGCCGGCATGCGTTTCCTCGGCAAGGTCGTTTCCGGTGTCGAACCAAAGGATCTGAAGAGCCTGGCCGATGACGGCAAGAAGAGCCTCGGCTCCGGCGTCGTCGCCTTCGTCGGCGTTTCCGGCGATGGCAAGGCAAGCGCAGTCGTGGCTGTCACCGACGATCTGACTTCCAAGGTCAGCGCAGTCGATCTCGTGCGTATCGCCTCGGCCGCCCTTGGCGGCAAGGGCGGCGGCGGCCGCCCTGATATGGCGCAGGCCGGCGGCCCTGACGGCGAGAAGGCAGCCGACGCGATCGAGGCCGTTGCCGTTGCATTGGCCGGCTAAGGACACTGCATAATTCCTCAAATCGGATGCGATTGGAGGATAAAATTATGCAGCAAGTTTAAGGTGTTACAGTGCCATTTGCGCGTCATACTTGATGCGCGGCGCTGTAGGCGCAGAAACGTGAAATTGAAAAGGGCGCCGGTTTCGGGCGTCCTTTTTTGTGATTGCGATTGCCCCCTCTGCATGCTCGCCGCAAAACTCCGCAGGATTTGTCAAAGTCGTCTATGGTCTACCGATCCGTGAGCAAAGCGCGAAGGGCTAGACATGGACGAGCGGGCGACCTGGGCAAGCTACGAAAGACGGCTGCACAGGGTGAGCGACTACATTTACGGCCATCTCAACGAGGAGCTCGATCTCGACCGTCTCGCTGAAATCGCCTGCCTGTCGCCACACCACTGGCACCGAATCTACAGGGCCGTCCACGGCGAGACGTTGGCGGCAACGGTCAAGCGGCTACGGCTGCAGAAGGCCGCCGCCGATCTCGTGCAGTCCGATCTTCCTGTCGAAGCGATCGCGCAGCGCTCTGGCTACCCCAATATTCAATCCTTCAACCGCACCTTCAAGGCCGTCTATGGACTGCCGCCGGCGCGGTATCGGAGGGAGGGCAGCCACAAAACCTTCGAAACCGCTTCATCGGAAGGAATTGCGGATATGTATGAAGTCACCCTCAAGGAGATCGACGGCTTCGATCTCGTCGGCGTCGCCCACTCCGGCTCTTATATGGGCATCGGCAAGGCATTCGAGACGCTCTACGGCACACTGATTTCGCGCAATCTTTATCGTCCGGACATGGAGATGATCGGCATCTATCTGGATGATCCGGAACTGGTGCCGGCGGACAGGCTGCGCTCCTTTGCCTGCGTCACCGCCAAGGAGACCCTGCCTGCCGATGCACCGCTGACACCCCAGACGCTCGAGGGCGGACGCTATGCCGTTCTGCGCCACAAAGGCCCCTATGCGGACATGCCCTTGGCCTATCAATGGCTTTACGGCACGTGGCTGCCGCAATCCGGCCGCGAGGTGCGCGACAGCCTGATGTTCGAGAAGTATCTCAACAATCCGCGCGACGTGCCGCCGACCGAGCTCTTGAGCGAGATCTATCTGCCGCTGAAATGACCCGCTCGACTTCTCTCGTCATCCTCGGGCTTGCCCCGAGGATCCACCTGAGCCGTCGCCAACGCACAGATGTCCTTGGGCTCAAGAGGCTTGGCCTGGATGCTCGGGTCAAGCCCGAGCATGACAGAGGGAATGGGTCGCCAGAGGTTCTTGGAACTGCGGCTATCCAACCAAAAAGAAACCCGGCACAAGGCCGGGTTTCGCATTCGGGTCGATGGCGTGTGCCGATCAGGCAGCCATTGCCTTCTTCAGGTTCTCGTCGATCTTGTCGAGGAAGCCGGTGGTCGAGAGCCACGGCTGGTCGGGGCCGATCAGGAGCGCCAGGTCCTTGGTCATGAAGCCGGCTTCGACGGTATCGACGCAGACCTTTTCCAGTGTTTCGGAGAAGCGGGCGAGTTCGGCATTGCCGTCGAGCTTGGCACGATGGGCAAGGCCACGGGTCCAGGCGAAGATCGAAGCGATCGAGTTGGTCGAGGTCTCTTCGCCCTTCTCGTGCTGGCGGTAGTGACGGGTCACGGTGCCGTGGGCCGCTTCTGCTTCGACCGTCTTGCCGTCCGGCGTCATCAGAACCGAGGTCATCAGGCCGAGCGAGCCGAAGCCCTGAGCCACGATGTCGGACTGGACGTCGCCGTCGTAGTTCTTGCACGCCCAGACGTAGCCGCCGGACCACTTCAGCGCCGAAGCGACCATGTCGTCGATCAGGCGGTGTTCGTACCAGATCTTCAGTTCCTTGAACTTCTCGGCGAATTCTTCCTCGAAGACCTTCTGGAAGATGTCCTTGAAGCGGCCGTCATAGACCTTGAGGATGGTGTTCTTGGTCGAGAGGTAGACCGGAACCTTACGCTGGATGCCGTAGTTGAACGAAGCGCGGGCGAATTCGGTGATCGAATCGTCGAGGTTGTACATGCCCATGGCAACACCGGCCGACGGTGCGTCGAAGACGTCGTATTCGATTTCCTTGCCGTCTTCGCCGACGAACTTCATCGTCAGCTTGCCCTTGCCGGGGAACTTGAAGTCGGTGGCGCGGTACTGGTCGCCGAAGGCGTGACGGCCGACGATGATCGGCTTGGTCCAGCCCGGAACCAGACGAGGCACGTTCTTGCAGATGATCGGCTCGCGGAAGATGACTCCGCCGAGGATGTTGCGGATGGTGCCGTTCGGCGACTTCCACATCTTCTTGAGCTTGAATTCTTCGACGCGGGCTTCGTCCGGGGTGATCGTGGCGCACTTGACGCCGACGCCGTGCTTCTTGATGGCGTTGGCTGCATCGATCGTCACCTGGTCGTCGGTGGCGTCGCGGTTTTCCATGCCGAGGTCATAATACTCAAGATCGACGTCGAGGTAGGGATGGATCAGCTTGTCCTTGATGAACTGCCAGATGATGCGGGTCATCTCATCGCCGTCGAGTTCGACGACCGGATTGGCGACCTTGATCTTTGCCATGAATATGCCTCGTAGCTTAGCGGGACAACGGGAGCGATGTCCCTTCCTCTTTAGAAAAATCCAGAGCCCTATAGCATTGTGAAACGGCAAGGCAAAGCATGCTTGGCTGAAACTTTGGGTGGAGACTCGATCGACCGGCGGGCAGGGGCCGAGGATGGGTTTTGGACTGGTTTAAGCCGGCCTGCGCCTTGAAAAGATCGGAGGCAGCGTTAATCAAGAAGAAGCGGTGACGCGTCGATGGTCACCGTAGCAGGCAAAAGGCATCCGATGGAAATTCGCTCCCGCGTGCGCGACTGGCTTCTCGCCAATGATCCTGCCTTTTCCCGGCTGCGCCAGGCGACGCGCATCACCGCGACGATCGTTTCGTCGGTTTGCCTGCTGATGGCCTTCCACTATCTCGTGGCGCCATTGCCGCCGGCAGCCTACGGCCTTGCCGTTTCGCTCTCGATCGAAGGCGGCCTTGCCGTCCGCGACCGCACGCACGGCGAACAGCTCGTGACCCGTATAATCGCCGTCATCGTTGGCGTCTCGATGGTCGCGCTGGCCTCGGTGCTGGAGAGCCACCGCTACGTCTCCGATGTCGTTTTCCTGTCGATCATCTTCCTGGCGGTCTATTGTCGCTCCTTCGGGCCGAGATGGTTTGCCGTCGGCATGTTCGCCTTCATGTCCTATTTCATCGGAGCTTATCTGCGTCCGACGATTGACCAGTTGCCCGCACTGGTCTTCGGTGCAGCGGTTTCGGCCATGGTCGCCCACCTGGTCCGCACCGTGCTTCTGCCCGACCACCGCTATCGCGACCTCATGCGCGCTGCGGCCAGCGTCCAGCAGCGCGTCGACCAGATGCTGGAGGAGCTGGTCGATGTCGCACGCAAACCGACCCTGATCGAGACGGATCGCACCCGGCTGCACCGGAGGGAAGAGCGCCTCAAGGAGGCGGTGCTGATGGCGGAAAGTTTCATTCCGACCGAGAACCGACGCCCGGAACCCGAGCCCGGCCTTGCCTCGTCGGATGTGGTGATCAACCTTTTCGACCTGCATCTGGCGGCAGAAAGCGTCATCGTGCTGAGCCTTCAGGCCATGCCTCCGGTCGCATTGGTCGAAGCGATGCTTACGCGCAACTCCGCCGAGATCGAAGCGGAGACGGCGCGCATCGACCGCACGAACGAGCGGCTTGTCGAGACCGTCAAGGCGCTCTCGTGGCTGCGCAATGTTCGCCAGCGCCTCGCCCATAGCCTGGAAAAACTCGACGCGCATGATCTCGAGGATCCGGTGGAGCGAGCCGTTGCCCCGGCGTCCACGCGTCCAAAGCTGACAGTGTCTAATCCGGCGCTCAAAACGGCCATCCAGATCACGCTCGCCGCCGGCATCGCCATGGTGTTCGGGCTGATGCTGTCGCGCGACCGATGGTTCTGGGCGGTGCTGGCTGCCTTTCTCGTTTTTACCAACACCCGCTCGCGCGGCGATACGGCGGTCAAGGCGCTACAGCGCTCGGCCGGTACGCTATTTGGCATCGTGGTCGGCATCGTCGCCGGCACGCTGGTTGCCGGAAACATCTATTTGGTGCTGCCGCTGAGTGCGCTCTGCATCTTTCTCGCGTTCTATTTCCTCGCAGTTTCCTATGCGTCGATGACCTTCTTCGTCTCTATCGTGCTGTCGCTGCTCTACAGCCTGATGGGCGTGCTGACCCCACAGCTGCTGCAGCTGCGGCTGGAGGAAACCCTGATCGGCTCCATCGCCGGTACTGTGGTTGCCTTCGTGGTTTTCCCGACCCGTACGCGAACATCGCTTGATCTCGCGATCAAGGCCTGGTGTGGCGAACTGACAGGACTGCTGCAAGCGGCGAAGGAGGGCGCCTCCGGCATGGCGCTGATTGCGCGGTCGCAGTCCGTCGACCGCGCCTACCGCGAGCTTGCCGCGGCGGCCAAGCCCCTTGGCGTTTCCTGGCAGCTTGTCACGCGCCCCGGCCACGTCAGGCAGACGCTGGCGATCTTCATGGGGTGCACCTATTGGGCGCGCGTGTTTGCCCGTCGCGTTGCCGACGAGGCCGACGCCGTCGGCTCCACGTTCCACACCGACATCGACGAAAATCTGACATTGGTTCGCTCGATCGCGGAGAAAGGGGCCGGCTATTTCTACGACGGCGGCCGCGTCGCCGGGCCAGTCAGCCGACATCTGCCGATATCGAAGGACGATGCGGAACTGGGGCTGGAGATGATCGGCATCTCCCTCAGCCGTCTGCATCCGGCAACACCGTGATGCCCGCAGTCCTCAGCATGTCGGCCGGACTTTAATTTTCCGGTCTTTTGTGCGAGGGAAGCGCCGAACAGAAGGCGAAGGCGAAAGACATGGCAGGCACCAACAGCGAACGAGAACTCCTGACCGAAGGACCGGCGATCATTCTCGCCTATCCGCAGCTCGGCGAGAATATCGGCATGGTTGCCCGCGCCATGGCCAATTTCGGCCTGTCTGAACTGCGCCTCGTCAACCCGCGCGATGGCTGGCCGAACGAAAAGGCGCAGTCTGCCGCCAGCCGCGCCGACCACGTCATCGAAGGCGCCAAGCTCTACGACACGCTGGAAGAGGCGATCGCCGACCTCAACTTCGTCTATGCGACAACGGCGCGCGACCGTTACGGCTACAAGCCGGTTCGCTCGCCGATAGTGGCGGCGCGCACGCTGAGACAGCGCTTCGTAGCCGGCGAGGCGACCGGCATCATCTTCGGCCGCGAGCGCACCGGATTGACGAACGAGGAAGTGGCGCTTGCCGACGAGATTGTGACGTTCCCCGTCAATCCGGCTTTCGCTTCGCTCAATCTCGCCCAGGCGGTGCTGCTAATGTCCTACGAGTGGCTGAAGACGGGCATGGAAAGCGAAGACCAGACGTCGTTCCAGGCACTGGAGCAGCGTCCGGCGAAGAAAGACGATCTGCAGGGCCTGTTCGATCACCTCGAGGATGCGCTGGAAGCGCGCAACTATTTCCGCTCCGCCGACAAAAAGCCGAAATTGGTCGAAAATCTGCGCACAGTTCTGACCAGACCAGCCTTTACCGAAACGGAAATCCGGGTGCTGCGCGGCGTGATTTCGTCGCTCGATCGGTTTTCGCGTGAACATCCCCGAGGTTCCGGCGCTCCCGTTGATCACAGCAGGGCCGAGCACAACAAGAAAGTATCAGACAGCGGTGACAGCGACTGAACTGAAACCCATTCTCGTCTTCGACAGCGGCATCGGCGGGCTCACGGTGCTGCGCGAGGCGAGGGTGCTGATGCCGGAGCGGCATTTCATCTATATCGCCGACGATGCCGGCTTCCCCTATGGCGGCTGGGAGGAAGAGGCCTTGCGCGCCCATGTCATCGCGCTCTTTGGCCGGCTGCTGGCCGAGCACGATCCCGAAATCTGCGTGATTGCCTGCAACACCGCATTCACCCTCGTCGGTGCCGATCTGCGCGCCGCCTTTCCGCAGATGACCTTCGTTGGCACCGTGCCGGCGATCAAGCCGGCGGCCGAGCGCACGCGCTCGGGGCTGGTTTCCGTGCTTGCGACACCAGGCACGGTCAAGCGCGCCTATACGCGCGACCTCATCCAGTCCTTCGCCAGCCAATGCCATGTCCGCCTGGTCGGATCGGAGAACCTCGCCAAGATGGCCGAGGCCTATATTCGCGGCGAAAAGCTCGATGATGCGGAGGTATTGGCCGAGATCACCCCGTGCTTCATCGAGATGGATGGCCGCAAGACCGATATCGTCGTTCTCGCCTGCACGCATTATCCCTTTCTGGCCAATCTGTTCCGCAAGCTGGCGCCCTGGCCGGTCGACTGGTTGGATCCAGCCGAGGCCATCGCCCGGCGGGCCCGCTCGCTCGTGCCGCTGCCCGACGGCTTTGAGCCGTTGAACGGCGAGGACCCGGCGATCTTCACTTCGGGAAATCCCGATTTTTCCACACGCCGGCTGATGCAGGGCTTCGGCCTGACCGTCATGTCGAACGTCACTACCCCCGAACAGACGGCCGCCAGCGAAACGATCGGCTAGAAGAAGATCGCCAGCAGGACGCCAATCGACGCGGCGAGCGCAATCGCAATCAGGAAGTTCGCGCGGCCTGATTGCGCGGATTCCTTTTTCGAGACGATGCGTTGACCATCCTCGTAGTTCATCTGGAAGTGGTTTTCGGTCTCGTTCTGATCCATTCGTGGCCCGGAAATCCCGGTCGCTCAAAGACGTATGGGCCGGGGCAGGCGCTTGTTAAAGATGTATCAATAGGTTTATTCAACGTTTCCGCGCAAACAACCGGGTGAACTGGCCGATCTTTCCATGGTCCACAACGCGGTATTCCCTGTGGGTTTTCTGCAGCGGTTGCATGACCGCCGGCAAAACCGTGCTAGGTGTCGCTCGTTTGGCGAACTCAGCATGGTCGCGAATCAATCCAAAATGAAGAGGTGGAAATGAAGGTCGGCATCGACATGGGAGCGACGTCCGAAGGGACCTCGGCCTCGCTCGATATCGAAGAGCTTCTGGCCACCCGTCTTCTGGTGCAGGGCAATTCCGGTTCGGGAAAATCGCACCTTCTAAGAAGGTTGCTGGAGCAGTCTGCGCCATGGGTGCAGCAATGCATCATCGACCCCGAGGGCGATTTCGTCACACTTGCCGACAAGTTCGGCCATGTGGTCGTCGAGGGTGAGCGCACGGACGCTGAGCTGATCGGCATTGCCACGCGCATTCGTCAGCACCGAGTTTCCTGCGTGCTTTCGCTCGAAGGTCTCGACATCGAACAGCAGATGCGCAGCGCCGGCGTCTTCTTGAACGCCATGTTCGATGCGGATCGGGAATACTGGTATCCCGTACTCGTGGTGGTCGACGAAGCGCAGATGTTTGCGCCGTCGGTCGCTGGTGACGTCACCGAAGAAGTCCGCAAGATCTCGCTCGGCGCGATGACCAACCTCATGTGCCGTGGCCGAAAGCGTGGACTTGCCGGCGTCATCGCCACGCAGCGCCTGGCAAAACTTGCCAAGAACGTGGCGGCGGAGGCGTCCAACTTCCTGATGGGCCGCACATTCCTTGATATCGACATGCTGCGCGCTGCCGACCTGCTCGGCATGGATCGCCGCACGGCCGAAATGTTCCGCGATCTGAAGCGCGGCTCCTTCGTCGCCCTTGGCCCGGCGCTGTCGCGCCGGCCGCTGAAGGTGACGATCGGTGCCGTCGAGACTTCAGCACGCTCGACGAGCCCGAAGCTGATGCCGCTGCCGGAAGCGCCGCAGGACGTGGAAGACCTGATCTTCACGCCTGACGCCGACGAACTGACGCGGCCGATCATGCGCCGTGCCGTACCGCCGCCGCGCCCGGCAACCGATATTCTCGCGGAGCTTTCCCGGCCGCGCCCCGAACCGGTCGCCCCGGTGGAAACCAGGCCAGCCCAGCCGGAAATGTCGGCGGAGGAGCGCGGTGCGCTGCTGGACGGTCTGTTTACCGAGATTCTCGCCAATCCCGATGCCGCGTTCCGGCCGGATGCCGAACTGTTCCAGGATTTCCTCGTGCGCTGCCGGATTCGCCGCGTGCCGGGAGCAGCCCTGTCCTTGAGCGCATTTCGGCGCAAGATGGCAATTGCCCGCTCCGGCGTCGACACTGAGACTGCGGCGACAGAGGCCTGGGCGTCGGCGCTCCGGCTTGCCGATCGCGTCACCGAGGACCTGCAGGGCGTGTTCCTGATGATGGCGCAGGCGGCCGTGCGCGGCCTTGCCTGTCCGTCGGACGCGATGATCGCGCGCGCCTACGGCACCCATTCCGCACGACGCGCCAGACGCCTGCTCGGCTATTTCGAGGAGAATGGGCTCGTTGTCGTCCATGCCGATTTCACCGGCAAGCGTATAGTCGCCTTTCCGGACCTCGGCCACGAAACGGCGCCGGGCGACGCCAACGGGCCGGATGCAATGGATCCGTCCGCCGCTGCAGCTGAATAGGCACGTCCTCCGCCCGAGGCTTCAATTCCAAGTATTTGAAGACGAGACGGTACCGATGCACAACGCCACCCGTCGCTTGCGGGGCGTCAAACCCACTCCTGAATCACGCGGTCGGACGCGTGGATGCAGGTCATCTCAAGCCGGGTGTTGCCGCTGTTGACGAAACGGTGCGGCGTGCTGGGATCGACGATGATGATGTCGCCGGCCTTGCCGATGAGCGTCTGCTCACCGACCGTGAACTCCGCCTCGCCCGAATGAATGAGCCAGGTCTCCGGATAGGGGTGAACGTGAAGCGCCGGCCCTTGGCCAGGCTCCGCATCCATCAGGAAAAGCGAAACCGGCGTGCCGTACTGCCCCCCTTCAAAGAGGATCGTCCGGTTGGGGCTCTGTTTCTGCTCTGCACGGGGAATGACATGAAACATGCTGGCCTCCATCGGGGTTGGTTTACCGGTTCGAATGAATTATCTTGACGAGAAGATATTATGTAAAAATATCTTCTCGTCAAGATATATTGCCAAACACCGCGGAGTTGATAATGCAGCATGAGCAAGAGGAGAGGGACCACGTCGACCGGTTGCGCGCGCAATGGGATCGCGAATTGCCGGATCTCGATACGGAGCCAATGACCATCCTCGGGCGGGCCTATCGGCTTTCTAATCTCGTGCGTCCGTCGATCGAGGAAACCTTTGCCTCCTTCGGTCTCGACCGCGGCGAATTCGACGTGATCTCAACACTCCGGCGCTCCGGCCCACCGTATCGCCTCACGCCGACCGACCTTTATACATTGCTGATGATTTCGTCAGGCGGACTGACACATCGACTCGATCGATTACAAAAGGCGGGGCTGATCCTGCGCGAGCGCTCGGTATCGGATGGACGCAGCAGCGTGGTTGGGTTGACGAAGAAGGGCATAGCGCTTGCCGAAGCCGCGTTTCGGGCTGACATGGCGAGCGAGGCGCGCTATATCGCAGGTCTGAAGCCGGAGGAACGCGCAGCACTGGCAGCGCTATTGAAAACGCTGCTTGTTTCCTTGGAAAACCAACAGGCTGGCGACCCTGCCTGAAATGGTGCCGAATACGGTGATTTCGTTTGACAATGGCGGCTGGAAGCCCTAAAGCCGCCCCAACGCCGGGCAGAAATGTCCGGTGTTTCATTTGACATGTCCCGTGGTTTCTCCGGCAGCGTGATCGTGAGAATCCTGTCAGAACTCTCAAAATGGGTTCAGAGGAGGGCGTGTTTCCTTGATCCGGTTTGGCAACAGACCGGTGTAACCGACTGAAAGGAAATGCGATGAGCAAGCGCGAATCGTCCAAGTACAAAATTGACCGCCGTATGGGCGAAAACATCTGGGGCCGTCCGAAGTCGCCGGTTAACCGCCGCGAATACGGCCCGGGCCAGCACGGCCAGCGTCGCAAGTCCAAGCTTTCGGACTTCGGTGTGCAGCTGCGCGCCAAGCAGAAGCTCAAGGGCTACTACGGCGACATCCGCGAAAAGCAGTTCCGTGCGATCTTCGCCGAAGCTGACCGCCGCAAGGGCGACACCCCGGAGAACCTGATCGGCCTGCTCGAATCGCGTCTCGACGCGATCGTCTACCGCGCAAAGTTCGTTCCGACCGTTTTCGCCGCACGTCAGTTCGTCAACCATGGCCACGTCAAGGTTAACGGCGTTCGCGTCAACATCGGTTCCTACCGTTGCAAGCCGGGCGACGTCATCGAAGTCAAGGAAAAGTCCAAGCAGCTCGTTACGGTTCTCGAAGCCGTTCAGCTCGCTGAGCGCGACGTTCCGGATTACATCGAAGTCGACCACAACAAGATGGTTGCAACCTTCGTCCGCGTTCCGGTTCTCTCCGACGTGCCTTACGCCGTCGTCATGGAACCGCACCTCGTCGTCGAATTCTATTCGCGTTAATCCGAGGCTCTGGCCTTGTGAACGATCGAAACCGCCCGGAAACGGGCGGTTTTTTTGTCTCTTCAGATACGTGGCTGTTTGATCTGCCGCGCGTCTTGTTCCGCGACGGGGACTTGGTCGCCTCGGCGGGACAATGGCTCGCGCGACGAAGGGGAAATCGCATGCCGGAGCAGAAGACGCCGCAGGACCTGCAGGCGATCATCGAGGACATTTACCGCGAGCTGACGCCACGGCTCGGCGAGGGCAAGGTCGCCGACTACATCCCACAGCTTGCGCGCGTTTCTCCGAAACACTTCGGAATGGCAATCGTCACCACCGACGGGCAGGTGCACCGGGTCGGCGACGCCGAGGTGCCGTTCTCCATCCAGAGCGTCTCCAAGGTATTCACCCTGACGCTGGCGCTCGGCAAGCACGGTGAGACCATCTGGCACCGCGTCGGCCGCGAACCTTCAGGCTCGGCCTTCAACTCGATCGTCCAGCTCGAGCAGGAAGGCGGCAAGCCGCGCAACCCGTTCATCAATGCCGGCGCGATCACCATCAGCGACCTGATCCTTGCCGGCCACACGCCGCGCGAACTGATCGGCGAGATCGTCCAGTTCGTTCGTTATCTCGCAGATGACGATGCCATCGTCATAGACCACGAGGTCGCGCGCTCCGAGACGGCGACCGGCTTCCGTAATTTCGCGCTTGCCAACTTCATGCGCTCCTTCGGCCGGCTCGATCACCCGGTCGAGCATGTGCTCGGCGTCTATTTCCACCATTGCGCTCTGGCAATGACCTGCAGCCAGCTCGCCAAGGCGGGCCTGTTTCTGGCAGCCGGCGGCACCAACCCGCTGACCGGCCATTCCGTCGTATCGCGCCAGCGGGCCCGACGTATCAACGCGCTGATGCTGACCTGCGGCCACTATGACGGCTCGGGCGATTTCGCCTATCGCGTCGGTCTGCCCGGCAAGAGCGGTGTTGGCGGCGGCATTCTCGCGGTCGCACCCGGCAAGGCCTCCGTCGCCGTCTGGTCGCCGGGCCTGAACGAGAACGGCAATTCGCTGTTGGGATCGCTGGCGCTGGAGATGTTGGCCGCCCGCACCGGTTGGTCGGTGTTTGGCTCCTGATTTCGGACGAAGGGCCGTTTTCCCTTGATCTTGCGGATGGAACGGGGCAAGTGCTGGCCGTGACGTGCCGTGCGCTCTCCTTCCCGAGCCGGCCATTCCAGGATCGTTGCCATGGATCATTCGCCAGCCCTTTCGCCTGACGCAATCGACAATGCCGTTGAAGACGGCGATATCGAGACGGGTCTTCATCCGATCTTCGAACGCATGCCGTCGTCGGTCTCCTTCAACAAGCTGCGCAAGCGGCTCTTGCGGCAGACGCGCCAGGCGCTCGACGATTTCGGCATGCTGAAGGGCGCCAAGCGCTGGCTGGTCGGGATTTCAGGCGGCAAGGACAGCTATAGCCTGCTGGCACTGCTGATGGACCTGCAATGGCGCGGGCTGCTGCCCGTCGAGCTTGTCGCCTGCAACCTCGATCAGGGGCAGCCGAATTTTCCGAAGCATATCCTGCCGGAATACCTGGCCTCGATCGGCGTTAAGCACCGTATCGAGTATCGCGACACCTATTCGATCGTGAAGGAAAAGGTGCCGACAGGCGCCACCTATTGCTCGCTCTGTTCGCGGCTGCGCCGCGGCAATCTTTACCGGATCGCGCGCGAAGAGGGCTGCGATGCGCTGGTGCTCGGCCATCACCGCGAGGATATTCTGGAGACGTTCTTCATGAATTTCTTCCACGGCGGCAGGCTCGCCTCGATGCCGGCGAGGCTTCTGAACGACGAAGGCGACCTGATGCTGCTGCGGCCGCTGGCCTATGCGGCAGAGGACGACTTGGCGAAATTTGCCACTGCCATGGAATTTCCGATCATTCCCTGCGACCTCTGCGGCTCGCAGGACGGCCTTGAGCGCAATGCCATGAAGGCAATGCTTGCCGACCTCGAACGACGCATGCCGGGCCGCAAGGACACGATGCTGCGGGCGCTCGGCCATGTGAACCCCTCGCATCTGCTCGACCCCAAGCTTTTCGACTTCCAGTCCCTCTCACCGGAGCCCAAAGAATGAGCCATTCCGTCGACATCGCCGCCCTTGCCAATCTGCTGCAGGAGGCTGCGGTCAAAGAAATCCTGCCGCGGTTTCGTAATCTCGGCGCGGGCGATGTCCGGATGAAGTCGGAAGCGATCGATCTCGTCACCGAGGGCGACGAGGCAGCCGAGCGCCTGATCAAGGCACGCATGGATGAGATTGCGCCAGGCGCCGTGTTCATCGGCGAAGAATCCGTTGCTGCCGATCCGGCGCTGCTCGACAAGCTGGCAGACGCCGATCTCGCCGTCGTCGTCGATCCGATCGACGGCACCTTTAACTTCGCAGCCGGCCTGCCGCTGTTCGGCGTCATGGCGAGCGTCGTGTCCAAGGGCGAGACCGTTGCCGGCATCATCTACGACCCGCTTGGCAACGACTGGGTAATCGCCGAGAAGGGCTCCGGCGCCTGGATGTGCCGTCCTGACGGCTCGCAGGAGCGCATGTCGGTGACTGCAGGCGTTCCGCTTGAAAGCATGGTCGGCGGCGCCTCGACGGGCTTCTACAGCCAAGAGGCGCGGCGCGAAGTCATGGCCAACTTGGCCAAGGTCCGTATTGCGACCAGCTACCGGTGCGCCGCGCACGAGTATCGCATCCTTGCCGGCGGCTACATCCACTTCTTGATGTACCAGAAGCTGATGCCCTGGGATCATCTGGCCGGCACACTGATCGCGCAGGAGGCGGGTGCCTATGCCGCACGCTTCGACGGCGCGCCCTATCTGCCTGCCCACCTCAATGGCGGCCTGCTGCTGACGACCGACAAGGACAGCTGGGAAACGCTGCGTCGCGAAGTCTTCACCATCTAAACACCGACATCGTCGAAACAGAAAAGCCCGCCTGGAGCGATCCAGGCGGGCTTTTTGTTGGTGAGGTCGATATCACATATGGCCGCCGCCGTGGTCGAGCGAGACATCCTTGTCGCCGGGATGGGTGAAGAGCTTGCCCTTTTCGGCCCAAAGGGTGGCCAGGATCGTCACGAGCCCGAAGAGGGCAAAGCCCCCGAGCAACGGCTGCAGCGTGCCATTGAACAACTGGCCGACGGCGCCACCGAGCAGTGCGCCGCCGGTCGTCGAGACGAAACCGGTGATCGCGGTCGCCGTTCCGGCAAGGTGACCCATCGGCTCCAGGCTGATCGCGGTGAAGTTGGTGGCGATGACAGCGAAGAACATCAGAAGAACCGAGAACATCAGGTAGCTGATGACGAATGCCGGCGTGCCCCAGAGCGACATGGCAAAGCCGATCACGGAAATCAGCGTGAACAGGATCATCGACACGTGCGAGATGCGGCGCATGCCGAAGCTGCGCACGAAGAAGCCGTTGGCGAAATTGGCAACGGCGATGCCGCCGGCAGTGCCGGCAAAGGCGATCGGCAGCCACTCGCCGAGGCCATAGACCTCGCCGAAGATCTGCTGGACGGTGACGATGTAGGCGCAGATGACCGCGGTGAACATCGTCATGCCGATCATGTAGCCGCAGGTGATGCGGTTGGTCAGCACCGTCTTGAAGCCGGATGCGACCGATGAGACGGAAAGCGGCAGGCGCTCTTCCTTCGGCAGCGATTCCTTCATGCGGGCCAGTGCCCAGACGAAGAGGACAGCGCCGACGATGCCGATCAGGATGAAGATCCAGTGCCAGTTGGCGTAGAGGATGACGAGCTGACCGATCGACGGTGCGACGATCGGAACGATCATGAAAACGATCATGACGTAGGACATCACCCGCGCCATCTCGCGACCACCGAAGCAGTCACGCACGATCGCCATGGTGGTGATGCGCACGGCGGCAGCGCCGATGCCCTGGACGAAGCGCAGGACCAGCAGCATTTCGAAACTCTGGGTCAGGGCGGCGGCAAACATCGACACGGTGAAGAAGGCAAGGCCGCCGAGCAGCACGGCGCGACGTCCGAACGTATCGGAAAGGCTGCCGAAGAAGATCTGCGAAAGCCCGAAGCCAAGGAAGAACACGCCGATGACGAGCTGGGTGTCGTTGGAGTTGGCGACGCTCAGCGACTGGCCGATGCTCGGTAATGCCGGCAGCATGCTGTCGATGGCGATTGCCACGCTCGCCGTCATGACGGCAATGGTGATGATGAATTCGACGAGGCCCATATTGAGGCGGGCCGCGCCCGAAACCCCGTCGACATGTTCGGATTGTGTGGTGATCGTGGTCATTGTGCGAACCCGTGAAGAGCAGATCTGGGAGGAATAATCGGCCGGCAGGCTATCGTCAGCCTGCCGGATTGTGTGCCTTGAACAGCTTTCCGCGTTCGGCGATGAGGACGAAGACGACGCCGATCGCCGCGACGGTGAAGTAGCCGATCGCGAGCGGTGTCGCCGTCCCATCGAAAGCCTGGCCGATGAAGGCGCCGATGACGCCGCCGCCGATGGTCTGGGTGAAGCCGAGCACCGAGGAGGCCGTGCCGGCGACGTGGCCGAGCGGCTCCATCGCCATCGCATTGAAGTTCGACGCGATCAGCCCGAACTGGAACATGGCGGCGCCATAGAGCACCACGAACAGCGGGAAGGGCACCGGACCATAAAGCGACGCCGCCATCCAGAGGAAGCTCGCCAGCGTGAAGCCGAGTAGGGCAGCATGCGACAGCGCCCGCATGCCGAAGCGCCGAACGAGCTGCGAATTAGTGAAGGACGCGACCGCCATCATCCCGGCAAATGCCGCAAACACGACCGGAAACCACAGGCCCAGCCCATAGACCCCGACCAGGATCTGCTGGGCAGAGTTGATGAAGCCGAAGAGCGCCCCGAGGATAACGGATGTCGCCAGCGTATAGAACAGCGACAGCCGGTTCGTCAGGACGATCTTGAAGCCGCTGAGGATGACCGAAGGGGTAAAGGCGCGGCGATGATCCGGGTTCAGCGTTTCCTGAAGCCGGAACACCACAAGCGTTGCGATCGTGAAGGCAAAGAGCGCGATGACGACGAAGATCATGTGCCATTCGGCAAAGATCATGATCAACTGGCCGACGCTCGGCGCTATGACCGGCACGATCATGAACACCATCATGATCAGCGACATCACTTCAGCCATGCGACGGCCGCCATAGACGTCGCGAACGATCGACACGGTAATAACACGGGTCGCGGCTGCACCGATGCCCTGGACGAAGCGCAACGCCAGCAGCGCGCCGAAGGTCGGCACGATGACGATTGCGATCGCGCAGACACCATAAATGCCGAGGCCGACGAGCAGCGGCGCCTTGCGGCCGAATCGATCAGACAACGGGCCGAAGAAAAGCTGCGCCACGCCCATACCGATAAGATAGGCGGTGATGACATATTGCCGATGGTTTTCGTCGGTTACACCAAGGCTGGCGCCGATCTCCTGCAGGCCGGGCAACATGATATCGATCGACACGGCATTGACCGCCATCAGCATCGCCATCAAGGCGATGAACTGAAATTTGCTGAGGCCGGGAGCGGCCGCTTCGTCTGTCATGCTCGTCATAGGCAAAATCCTTGCGGCGCGCCGGACGCAACCGAAATAGGTCAAGACCGGAGTTTGTTCCGGAAAGAGGCGACGTCGGCTGGCAAAATGCCGGTCGGCATGTCGAGAACAGTTGAGGGGACGGGCCTGGTCCGGCGCAGCGGTGCAGGCGGCATCCGATGTGAAGCGAAAGGGACTATCGGCGATGGGCAGCCGGGCCAAGCCGGAGCATGGGAACGGGCGAACGCCCTTTCAGGCTGCTTATGCCGCTTTATCGCGACCACTTCATGACAGAGCGTGAGTGTGCTCCGCCTAGTAAAGAACAACGAAAATTAGACGATCCGGATTTAATTCCGGAATCAAAAAAGGCGGTCACCCGCCTTTTCCGACCAGATCGGAGTTGGCGGCCTGACTTAGGCAGCGGCGCCCTTGACCGAGATTCCCTGTTCCTGCAGGTGCGACTGGAGCTCGCCAGCCTGGAACATTTCGCGGACGATGTCGCAACCGCCGACGAATTCACCCTTCACGTAAAGCTGTGGGATGGTCGGCCAGCTCGAATAGTCCTTGATGCCCTGACGCAGGTCCGCGTCGGCAAGGACATTGATGCCCTTGTAGTCGACGCCGATGTAATCGAGAATCTGGACCACCTGGCCGGAGAACCCACACTGTGGGAACTGCGGCGTACCCTTCATGAAGAGCACCACGTCGTTGGTCTTGACTTCGTTCGCGATGAATTCGTGAATTCCGCTCATCTTTTCATCCTTCCTGCGCCCGGTTTCAAGGACCGGATATCGATTGGGCCTTAGATAGCATGCATATCGGTGATTTTCATCACCCAAGTGCAACAAATATTGATGGGCCTCAAGATGTGGTTTTAATACAACTGCTCAGGCCGAACGGCGACGGGTCTTGCTGCGTGCGCTGGCGGTTCGCCGCCGGCTCACCTGTTTCTTGGCCGGCTTTCCGATGGCGGCTTCCAGGATATCCCCTAGAATGCCACCCGTCGCCGCCTTGCGCGTCCGGCGCTTGGTCCGCTTCGTCGCGGTCCGCTTGACGCCGGTCTTCTTCAGGATTTCCTTCAGCGCGCTGTCGACAACGCCACTGACCAGTTCCTTGATCAGGTCGGCCATTCCAGCCTTACTCCGGCGCGCTGGTCTGAAGGGCAAGGGCGTGCAGAACGCCGCCCATGTTGCCCTTCAATGCGTTGTAGACCATCTGGTGCTGCTGCACGCGGGTCTTTCCGCGAAAGACTTCGGCCACGACTTCGGCGGCATAGTGGTCGCCGTCACCGGCCAAATCGCGGATCGTGACCTTGGCGCCGGGAATTCCTGCCTTGATCATGTCTTCGATGTCGCCTGGTGCCATGGGCATGATATGCCAACTCCCTTTATTATTCTGCGGCAGCAGCAGCGTTGCTGGAGCCGTCCATAAAGTCAGGGAACCACGATTCATGGGCCGAGCGCAATTGCTGAATTGCGACGGCGCGCGCTGCACCGAGCTTGACGGCATCGCCGCCGGTCTTGCCGATTTCCGGCAGGGCAACGCCTGCCTTTTCCGCACGGGCGCGAACGGCAGCGACGTTACCGGCCGCAACCGTCAGCACGTAGCGTCCCTGGTCTTCGCCATAGAAAACAGCAATCGGATCATGACCTTCGACCACATCCACGGTCGCGCCGATATCCGAAGCCATCGCCATTTCGGCAACGGCGAGAGCCAGGCCGCCGGACGAGCAGTCATGAACTGATGTCGCCAGACCGTCGACGATCAGCCCACGGACGAAGTCACCGACCTTGCGCTCATGTGCGAGGTCGACATGCGGCGCCGGACCGTCAGTGCGGCCATGGACGTCGCGCATGTAGACCGACTGGGCGATGTGCGAACCGAGGCCTTCCGGCGCGCCGGCAAGCAGGATCGTTTCGCCGGCAGCGGCAAACCGGATGCGCGCCATCTTCGACCAGTCCTTGATCAGGCCGACGCCGCCGATGGTGGGGGTCGGCAGGATTCCCTGGCCGTTGGTCTCGTTGTAGAGCGAGACGTTGCCGGAAACGATCGGGAAATCAAGCGCGGTGCAGGCCTCACCGATGCCCTTGATGGCATGGACCAGCTGGCTCATGATCTCAGGACGTTCCGGGTTGCCGAAATTGAGATTGTCGGTTGCTGCCAGCGGCAGCGCGCCGGTTGCCGTCAGGTTGCGCCAGCATTCGGCAACCGCCTGTTTGCCGCCTTCGAACGGATCCGCCTCGACATAACGCGGCGTCACGTCGGAGGAGAAGGCCAGCGCCTTGCTCTGGTGACCCTCGACGCGCACAACGCCGGCGTCGCCGCCCGGCAGCTGCAGCGAGTTGCCCTGGATCAGCGTGTCGTATTGTTCGTAGACCCAGCGGCGCGAGGAATTGTTGGCCGAACCGACCAATTGCACGAGCGCATCAGCAACGTCCGTCTGCGGGATGTCGTTGGTCGCAAGCGCGGTCGGGACCTTGGCCGGGGTCCAGGGACGGTCGTATTCCGGCGCTTCGTCGCCCAGTTCCTTGATCGGCAGGTTCGCCACTTCTTCGCCCTGATGCAGAATGCGGAAACGCAGGTCGTCCGTGGTCTTGCCGACGATCGCGAAATCGAGGCCCCACTTGACGAAGATCGCCTTGGCGACTTCTTCCTTGGCCGGCTCAAGCACCATGAGCATGCGCTCCTGGCTTTCCGAAAGCATCATTTCGTAAGCGGTCATGCGCTCTTCGCGCACCGGCACGGTGTCGAGGTTAAGCTCGATGCCGAGGTCGCCCTTGGCGCCCATTTCGACGGCCGAGCAGGTGAGGCCGGCTGCACCCATGTCCTGGATGGCGATGACGGCACCCGTCTGCATCAGCTCGAGGCAGGCTTCGAGCAGGCACTTTTCGGTGAAGGGGTCGCCGACCTGCACGGTCGGGCGCTTTTCCTCGATCGATTCGTCGAACTCGGCCGAGGCCATGGTCGCGCCGCCGACGCCGTCACGGCCAGTCTTGGCGCCGAGATAGACGACCGGGAGGCCGACGCCTTCGGCCTTGGAGTAGAAGATCGCATCGCTTTTGGCGAGACCGGCGGCAAAGGCGTTGACGAGGATGTTGCCGTTATAGCGGGCATCGAACTCGACTTCGCCGCCGACGGTCGGAACACCGAAGGAATTGCCGTAGCCGCCGACGCCGGCAACGACGCCGGAAACGAGGTGGCGGGTCTTCGGGTGATCCGGCGAGCCGAAGCGCAGGGCGTTCATCGCCGCAACCGGACGGGCGCCCATGGTGAAGACGTCGCGCAGGATGCCGCCGACGCCGGTCGCAGCACCCTGGTAGGGCTCGATATAGGACGGATGGTTGTGGCTCTCCATCTTGAAGACGACGCAGTCGCCATCATCGATGTCGACGACGCCGGCGTTTTCACCCGGACCCTGGATGACGCGCGGGCCCTTGGTCGGCAGCGTGCGAAGCCACTTCTTGGAAGACTTGTAGGAGCAGTGCTCGTTCCACATCGCCGAAAAAATGCCGAGCTCGGTAAAGGTCGGCTCGCGTCCGATCAGGCCGAGAATGCGCTCGTATTCGTCGGGCTTGAGCCCGTGCGAGGCGATGAGTTCCGGGGTGATGGGGCGGGTGTTGGAAATCGTCATCGTCGACCGTCAAATCCTTCGGGCGGCGCGCAATCCTTCCACGGGATATGGCGCGTGCGAACCGCAACAGACACAGGGGGCGCTTTGCCGCTTCTTTAGCGTATGCTGCGGCGCAGCGCGACAGAAAAATACGGGCGATCAACAACGGTTGCCGCCCTTTTTGATGCCCTCACGCGCCTCAGGTGGTGCCGACCTGTCAGAACTTGTAGCCGAGTGCGAGATCGGCACGGGTCGAGCCATCGTTGGGGCCGCCGCAAAGTTCGGCATGCGAGGCATGCGCCACCGTTGCCGACAGGTTCCAATGCTCGTTTAATCTGAATCCGGCTGCGGCATATTCGCAGGCGCTGTCGAAAGCAAACTGACGAGAACAAGCGACGATGTCGCGAGGCGGTGGGATGAACGAAGAAAAAGCAATGCTGGCATGCCGAATTGTTGAGGCGAATCGATCTACACAAGACTGCTAAAACATACGGGACACCGGGTTATCAGTCGAAACTGTCGTAACCCACTCGTCCGCTGTCGAGCAACCGCCGCAAAGTCTGGAAGCCGTTGCGCACTTCGGCACGGTCGGCCGGTGAGGAAAAGCCGATACGGATACGGTGAAAGACGCGGTCCGCCCGGCCGGCCTTGAATTCGTCCTCGTCGTCGACGAGCACGCCTTCCTGCAGTGCAGCCTGCTTGAATGTGCCGGAAAGCCACGGTTCCGGCAGCTTCATCCAGAGGAAGGGAACGCACGGATGCGAGCTGAACTCGATGCCATCGAACACTTCGCGGGCAATCGCCTCGCGCGCCCGGATCTCTTCGATACCCTTGCCGCGCAGAATAGTGGCCGCTCCGGAAAGCACCAGCCGCGAACACAGCTCCGCCAGGATGAACGGCAGGCCGCCACTGACCATCTTGTGGGCAATGCGAATGCGCTGGCTGAAATGGGGAGGGCAGGCAACCCAGCCGCCGCGCACACCGGCAGCAACAGACTTTGAAAGACCACCAACCAGGAAGGTCCGCTCAGGTGCAAGCTCCGCTAAAGGCGGCGTCGGATCGCCGGTCATGGCGCCGTAGAGATCGTCCTCCACCAGCCAGACACCGTACTTGCGGGCGATATCGGCAATCGCCTGACGCCGGGCGAGCGGCATGACGGCAACGGTCGGATTCTGCGCGCTTGGCATAAGGAAGGCGAGCTTGGGATGCTGCTGCGCGCAGACCCGCTCGAAATCCTCGGGAATCAGGCCGAATTCATCCGATTCCATCAGGGTCGTGCGGCGCCCGATCAAGCCGGCGCTGCGGCTGACCTGGGAATAGGTCAAGGTCTCGAAGGCGATACGATCGCCGGGCGAGGTGACTGCCGCGATCACGGCAATGACAGCCGCGTGCGCTCCGAGCGTCGGCACGATCGTTTCAGGCGAGGGACGAAAGCCGCCGCGCGCCAGCCATTGGCATCCGGCCTCAAACCAGTGATCCGGGAAATTGCGCGCGTAGCTGGCAATGTCGGCGTGGTGATCGCGGCTGATCTCGCTCAAGAGCTCACTCAGGACAAAGCCCTGGCCGATGTCCGGCGCCGCGGTGCTGTCGAAGCGCAATTTGCCGGCGGGTGCAATCAGCGGCCGGGTGCCGGCCAAGGATGTGGTCAGCGGATCGGCCTGCTCGGGCGGGCGGCTTTCCTGGTGATCGAGAACATAGGTTCCGCGCCCGACCTCGCCGCTGACGAGGCCGCGTTCGCGCACGATATTGTAGGCGCGTCCAATGGTACCAATGGTGACACCAATGTCATAGGCGAGATTGCGCTGCGGCGGCAATTTTGCGCCGACGGGCAGGGCGCCTTCGCCAATTGCCTGTTCGATCTGGTCGGCGATCCGCGCATAAAGCGGACCATGACCCTGCTGAATGTCCGGGAGCCAATTTGTCATAGTGACAATTACCTAGATTACACAGCGAAATATGTCAATTATCACCAATGCAATGATAGCAATCGATGCATTGGAGCCTACAATGAGTACAATTGATACAATTTGCTCGGCAGTCGTGAAAAAGGCCCCTCGCGCGCGTCGCAAGATCGGGTTTGATGTCGAAATCTCGGGGAGTGCTAAGAACGCGCTTCAACGTCTCTGGCGGCTCTATTGTTTCCTGGCCGCCAAGAGACGCAGCCGGTTAGCTCTCGAAGAGATGAGCGATTGGCAACTGAGCGATATCGGGGTCTGCGAGAAGGATGCCCGGCGGGAATCGTCCGTGGCGTTCTGGCGTTAACGGGCATCACACAAAGCGTGCGGTGGTTTTGCGATAGCGGCATGCGAACAAAGCGCCGTATGCCCTAGAGATTGCGACGCGCATCAGCGAACGCTGAGGGCACCAGCCAACAGCGTCCGAACTCTCAACCGGTGCCTGGATTAATTGCAGCCCTGGCCGCCAGCGGCCCAACGCCGGATATCTGCACTCATGCGGGTGGCGACCGGTTCGCTCATGAGCGGTCCGAACGCCTGCAACCGCGCCGGCTGGCCTTCCGCCTGGATGACGGCAAGCGGCCGTGCTTCCGGCGACTTGCGCGGCACGATCAGGATGCGGGGACGTCCGGAGAAGGAATTGAGTTCAGGGGCAAGCCGGTAGTTCTTGAAGGCAGCATCGCCCGATTTGAACCAGCAGCTGTTGGCGCCGAGCGCCACGCGTTCCATTGTCGGCAGGGCTGCCGAGCTTGCCGTCGGCGCCGGCGGGCGCGATGTTTGGCAGGACGCCAGAAGCGTCAGGGCGAACGCCGCGCAAGCAGGGCCGGTCAGGCGTCTAGAAAACATGGAAGGCATCGACGGTCTCGCTTGCGTTACGGGGATGGTCGGATGCCTTCTATCAGCGCGACGGTTAAGCGGCGATTACTTCGAGAGCCGAAGCGAAGATGCCGCGACCATCGGCGCCGCCATGAGCCGCCTCGATCAGGTTTTCCGGATGCGGCATCATGCCGAGCACGTTGCCGGCCGTGTTCATCACGCCGGCAATATCGCCCATCGAGCCATTCGGATTGGTGCCTTCGGCGTAGCGGAACACGACCTGGCCGTTGCCTTCGATCGTCTTCAGGGTCTCCGCGTCGGCGAAGTAGTTGCCGTCGTGGTGCGCAACCGGGCTGCGGATGATCTGTCCCTTGGAATAGGCGCGGGTAAAGTCGGTGTCGGCGTTGACGACTTCGAGCTTGACCTCGCGGCAGACGAACTTGAGCGATGCGTTGCGCATCAGCGCGCCCGGGAGCAGACCGGCCTCGACCAGGATCTGGAAACCGTTGCAGACGCCGAGGACCTTCACGCCCTTTTCGGCCTTCGCCTTGATCGCCTGCATGACCGGCATGCGCGCGGCAATCGCGCCGCAGCGCAGATAGTCACCGTAGGAGAAACCGCCGGGGATGACGATCAGGTCGACATCAGGGATCTCCGTTTCGGTCTGCCAGACGGTTACGGGCGCCTTGCCGGAGATCTTGGTGAGGGCAGCGATCATGTCGCGATCGCGGTTGAGGCCTGGAAGCTGGACGACGGCTGACTTCATGGTGCGGTTCAAACCCTGCCTGCGCCTCTTGAAGCTCATGCAATTCGAGGCGGTTTCCGATGCGGCCGAAGCGCAATTTGACGCGCTCGGGCCGATATTGGATGCACTGCGCATCCTGCTATTTCGAAACCATCGAGCCGCGGACAGTATGCCCCTTCGATGTCGTTTCGGCTGATCTGCGTGAGGATGGCCCATGTCAGATGGGCCTCCTCATTATTTCCAGATCACGCCGGCCTTCACGTCAGGCCATCCGCGGCACTCCGCCGCCATCAGGCGAGGGAGATGGTGTAGTTTTCAATCACTGTGTTGGCGAGCAGCTTTTCGCACATCGCCTTGAGGTCGGCCTCGGCCTTGGCTTTGTCGCCGGTTTCGATCTGTAGATCGAAGACCTTGCCCTGGCGGACCTGGCCGATGCCGTCGAAGCCGAGTGCGCCGAGCGCACCTTCAATTGCCTTGCCCTGCGGATCGAGAACGCCATTCTTCAGCGTCACGGTTACACGTGCCTTGATCACTTTCACTTTCCCCGAACTAACTTGACCAGAAATTACTTGACCAGAACGGGGCCGGTGCCGCGCACAGGCTCGTTCTCGTTCATGATGCCGAGACGGCGAGCCACTTCCTGATAGGCCTCGACCAGCCCGCCCAAATCACGGCGGAAGCGGTCCTTGTCGAGCTTTTCCTTGGTCTCGATGTCCCACAGACGGCAGCTATCCGGCGAAATCTCGTCCGCCAGGATGATGCGCATCATGTCGCCTTCGAACAGGCGGCCACACTCGATCTTGAAATCGACGAGCTGGATGCCGACGCCGAGGAACAGGCCGGTCAGGAAGTCGTTGATGCGGATGGCAAGCGCCATGACGTCATCGAGTTCCTGCGGGCTTGCCCAACCGAATGCGGTGATGTGCTCTTCGGAGACCATCGGGTCATCAAGAGCATCGGCCTTGTAGTAGAATTCGATGATCGAGCGGGGGAGGACGGTGCCTTCCTCGATGCCGAGGCGCTTTGCCAGCGAGCCGGCAGCAACGTTGCGCACGACGATCTCAAGGGGGATGATCTCGACTTCCTTGATCAACTGCTCGCGCATGTTCAGGCGGCGAATGAAGTGCGTCGGAATGCCGATACGGTTCAGATGCGTGAAGATATACTCGGAAATCCGGTTGTTCAGCACACCCTTGCCGTCGATGACGTCATGCTTTTTCTTGTTGAAGGCGGTCGCGTCGTCCTTGAAAAACTGGATCAGCGTGCCCGGCTCGGGACCCTCATAGAGGATCTTTGCCTTGCCCTCGTAGATACGGCGGCGACGATTCATGGATATTGTCTCTGTGGTTGTTGGCGCACTTGGGTCGCGCTAGTGGAGTCTTCTCACGGCGTCCATAGCTGAAAAGAACGCGTTTCACAATCGGCGTATCTTCCCTTCCCCTGATTTACCTAAAGCGTGTCGCAACCTTTCAGATTCGCTCCTTGCGCATCCGTTCTTTGGTTTTTCGCATGCCGTTGTCGCAAAACCGCTGCGCACTTTTGCGCGACATGCTTACGGTACCACGAAAGTCACGAAACGAGAAAACTTCGCATTGCACTTTGACCACTGTTTTGGTTTATGGCCATAACTATTTCCGGCATGGAATTCTCACGGGAGATCAATTGATGACGACGATGCAGGATCGCGAAAAGGCCTTCGAAGCAAAGTTTGCGCTGGACGAGGAACTGAGGTTCAAGTCTGAGGCGCGCCGCAACAAGCTTCTTGGTCTCTGGGCTGCCGGCTTGCTCGGCAAGAGCGACCCAGAGGCCTATGCGAAGGAAGTCGTTGTGGCCGATTTCGAAGAGGCCGGCCACGAGGACGTTGTGCGCAAGATCAAGGCCGATTTCGACGCTGCCGGCGTTGCCCAGAGCGAAGAGCAGATCCGTGTGCGCATGCTCGAGCTTCTCGGCGTCGCCATCGAGCAAGTCCAGAGCAGCTGATCTTCGAGGCTATCATACGCCCATGATATCGCCGCTCGGCCTCAGTTCGGGCGGTTTTTATTTGACCGCCTTGTAGCGACGCCCTTTTTCCGGCGGCGCATCCGCGTTCGGTGACAGTTTCCAGCCGCTCTTGATGCGCTGTTCGAAATCGAGGCGGCTCATCGGCTTTGCCAGGGCGTAGCCCTGCAGAATATCACAGCCAAGCTCCCTCAGTATCGCCGCGTGCTCCCACGTTTCCACACCTTCGGCCACCACCTTGATATTGAGCGAATGCCCGATGTCGATGATGGCACGAACGAGCTTTGCCTGCTTGGCGCTTTCGTTGATCGGCCCCACCAGCGCCCGGTCGATCTTCAGGCGGGCCGGGTTCAGGTTGAGCAGGCCGATAATCGAGGCATGGCCGGTGCCGAAGTCGTCAATTTCGATCTCGATACCGAGCGTGTTGAGCGCGGCGATCGTCGCGGCAATCTCGTCTTCGAGATCGTCAAGAAAGATGGATTCCAAGAGCTCGAAAGACATGACACCAGGCGGGATGTTCATGGCGCGAAGGTCTGAAATCAGGCTCGGGTCCCGCAGTCTGCGCGAGGAGACATTGACCGAGATCTTGGGGACGGTCAGACCGGCACGCCCCCAGGCCGCAAAATCGGCATAGGCCATCTCGACGATGTTCCTGTCGATCGCGGGCAGGGCGTTGATCTCTTCAGCTACCTTCAGAAAGTGGCTCGGAGGAAGAATTCCGCGTTCCGGGTGGTCCCATCGCACCAGAGTTTCGACGCCGGTGAGCTCCAGCGAATGGGCGTCGAACTGCGGCTGATAGTAGGGCACGAACTGGCCTTCTTCGATCGCCTGACGGATATCGTCGCCGGTGCGTTTGGCGCTGAGGATCTGGTTCTGGATCTGCTCGGAAAACACCTCGAAGCGATCGCGGCCGAGGCTCTTGGCCCGGTAGAGCGCGATATCTGCATTCATCAGCAGTTGCTTGGGATCCGTCTCGACCTCGCCCCTCCAGGCAATGCCGATGCTGGCCCCGAGCCGGCAAAGCTGGCCGTCATAGGGAATGGGCCGGCGGAAGGCATGGACGATGCGGGCGGCCAGATCTCCAAGCTCGTCCATCCCGCGGCCGCGCCGACAGAGGATCACGAATTCGTCGCCGCCGATGCGGGCGATGAAATCGTCCTGGTCGGCATGAGACCGCAGGATTGCGGCTGCATGGGTCAGCATCGCATCGCCGGCCTGATGCCCGAGCGTGTCGTTGATCTGCTTGAAGCGATCAAGATCGAGGTGGAGGATAGCGTTGAGCGTCGGATCGTCCGCCAGTATCTGGTCGAGATAGCGCCTGTTCGGCAGGTCCGTCAGGTAGTCGTGCAACGCGTTGTATTCGATACGGATGCGCGCTTCCTCAAGCTCGCGGTTGCGGGCCTCGGTTGCGGCCTTGGCCTTGCGCAGTTCCTCCTGCAGCGCGATGTCTTCGGTTACGTCCCAGTTCGCGCCGATCAGTTTGCGGGTGCCATCGCGGTCGACATAGAACGCCGTGTTGGCGCGAATGTGCCGGATTTCTCCATTCGCCAGGACGATGCGGAACGCATTGGTGAAGGGTGCACCCGCGGCGACGCCGTCATTGACGCGGGCGATCGCCTTTTCGCGGTCGTCGGGGTGGAGCATATCTTCCCAACTGCGGCCGCTGGGCGCGCCGGCTTTGGGGTCAAGCCCATAAATACCGAGGATACGTTCGTCCCAAAGCGTCTCCTGGGTTTCAAGGTTATGGTCGAAGACCCCGATCTTCGATACGTCGAGGGCAAGTCTCAGGCGCCGCGAGATTTCCTCCAGCCGCGCCTCGGCCTCCTTGCGCGGCGTAATGTCGGTGTCGGTGCCGATGATGCGAGTGGGCTTGCCGTCCGGCCCATAGGCGACGGATGCGCCGCGGCTTTCGATCCAGACCCAGTGTCCGTCCGCATGGCGTTCGCGGTACTGGAAGGTGTTGTACGTGACCTCTCCAGAATCCTGGCGTCCGATCGAGGCCATGACATGCGCGCGGTCGTCCGGATGCACATTCTCGATCCAGCGATCGAGCGCGCCATCGACCTCGGCGTCATCAGCCAGACCACGCAGGCGCTTCCAGGTGGCGGAATAGAAGAGGTTTCCGGTCGAAAAATCGTGATCCCAGACGCCTTCAAGTGCGCTTTCCAGCGCATACTTCCACCGCGTCTCGTCGCTGCGAAGCCCCGCGATCTCGGCGATCAAGTGGTCGACCGGCAGCATCAGCAGCATGCGACCGTCCGCCATTGCATAGGAGGTGCAGACCACCGAAACGATATCGGCTGCTCCATGCAAGCGGATCGTCTGGGCGGACGCGGAAGATCGCACCGTCCCGGTCGGCCTCAGCAGGTGATGGTCGTCGGGGTGAACAAGGTCACGAAGAGAACGGTTGAGCAACTCTGCCGGCGGAAGACGCAGAAGCTCGCTGGCATAGGGGTTTACCGAAACGATTGACGCTTGTTCATTGAAAACGAGCGCCGCCACCGGCAGCTGGTCCAGCGCCGCTTGCGTCACGATATTCAGCTTCGCCGGCGCGCGGCGTTCGCTCCTGATGGGATCTTTCGGTCCGGTCACGTATCCCACGATCCAGCATTTGTTGCCGGCAGATGATGATCGCGGACCATGAACTTCGGATTAATGCCGAGTCGTCTTATTCGCAGTGCGATCAGGGTTGGAGGCGGCTGAGGAACTGCGCAAAGACCATCGTGCCTTCCGGCCAGGGGCCATGCCCGGACTCGGTGTTGAGGTGGCCGGATTCCCCCGCATCCACCAACAGCGAGCCCCAGGACTTGGCGATTTCGTCGGCATGCTCATAGGAGCCGAACGGATCGTTGCGGCTTGCGATCAACAGCGACGGGAACGGCAGCGGATCGCGGGGATAGGGGCCGAATGTCATGAGATGCTTCGGACGGATCGCGGCATTGGCCACGTCAGGCGGAGCCACCAGGAAGGCGCCGGCGATCTTCTTTTCGATGTGGGGCAGGGCATGGACCGCGGTCGCGACGCCGAGGGAGTGGGCGACGATGACCACCGGCTTTTCAGCGGCATTGACCTCCTCGACCATGCGCGCCACCCAATCCTCGCGCACGGGCTTGGCCCATTCGGCCTGCTCCACGCGGCGGGCGGTGGACATTTTTCTCTCCCAGCGTGACTGCCAATGGTCAGGGCCGGAGTTGGTGTAGCCGGGAACGATGAGGATATGGGCGTCGGAAAGTTTCATAATGGCCGCGATGTGGCGTCGAAAATCGTCGAAGTCAAGGCGTAGGCGACAGAGGCATCATTTTATGTATAATCGACACTGCAGGTCGCGGTCGATGCGGCTCGAGTTTTGCCGTTGTCGCTGGTCCGGGACCGCTCTGTAGTGGTTGAGGAGTGTGAGCCATGACAACATTCCATGTTCTGTCGGGACCGGACGCCAGCGTCGCCCATCCCGGAATAAAAAAGATCGGCCTGGCTGACGTGATGGACGCGTTGCGCCTCGGGTTCAACGACTTTCGCGAAAAGCCGTCTCACTATGTTTTTCTCTGCTTGATCTACCCCATCGCCGGTGCCGTGCTCATGACGTGGAGCGCGGGCGCCAACATGCTGCCGCTGCTCTATCCGCTCGCGTCCGGCTTTGCCCTTATCGGGCCGGTCGCCGCCATCGGACTCTATGAAATCAGCAGGCGCCGCGAACTTGGCATGGACACGTCCTGGCCTCACGCCTTCCGCCTGCATCGATCTCCGGCACTGCCCTCGATCGTGGCTGTCGCAGCGATGCTATTCGTCATCTTCATTGCCTGGCTCCTGGTGGCACAGGCGCTCTATATCAGGATCTTCGGCGCCGAACCGCCGGCATCGATCGCCGCCTTCTGGAACGGCATCGTCAACACGGAGCAGGGCTGGAACCTGATCCTGGTCGGCAACGCCGTCGGGTTCGTCTTCGCCGCGATCGTGCTGTCGATCAGCGTAGTGTCGTTCCCGTTGCTGATCGATCGTGACGTCGGTGCTGTGGCTGCCGTCGAAACCTCGATACGCGCAACTCTCGTCAATCCCATCCCGGTTGCCTTCTGGGGGCTGATCGTTGCGGCCGGCCTGCTGATCGGGTCGATCCCGGTCTTCGTCGGCCTTGCCGTCATCATGCCGATCCTCGGTCACGCGACATGGCACATGTATCGCAAGATGGTTGAGCCCGGTGCTCGCAGCAGCCGTATGCGATAACGACAAAACGGCCAGCCTCCCGGAGGCTGGCCGCTTCCTCCTGTGAGGATCGTCCGACCTACTTGAAAAATTTGTAGTAGGACGAAATCTGGGCGGCGGTGTTGGACGAAAGATTGAGCTTGATGCCGATCTTGTCACCGCGATACCAGCGGACCATGCCGGTCAGAAATCCGAGTTCTTCGCTGCGGATCGTCACTTCCTGTCCGGTGCGTGCATTGATGTCGAAATAGAGCTGAAAGCAGATGCCTTCTGCGGAAAGATCCGTAACGATGCCGTTGCTCGCACCCGTCTTGCAGGTCACCGTTCCGGTAATCTTCGTCTGCGTGCGCGCTGCCGTGCGCTGAACACTGTCCTTGTAGGCCATGTGAACCCTCGATCTGAATTGATCAGCCTCGATCATCTCACGCAAAGATTGAATTCCTCGCTAACAAAAATGCCCGCATTCGAGCAAACTGCATCAAATGCGGGCATAATAGCGCAATACCACAGAAACGTGCTTCGCTCTGACACGAACCGGGCGGCTATCGCGCCCGGCCCTTATTGCTTGCGCATGTCGTTATCGCAAAAGCGCTACGCACTTTTGCGCGGCGGCGTCAGCCAAAGACCCGGCCGAAAATCGTGTCGACGTGCTTGGTGTGGTAGCCGAGATCGAACTTTTCGCGGATGTCGGCTTCCGACAGGGCCGCGCGAACCTCCGTGTCGGCAAGCAACTCCTCAAGGAAGTCCTTGCCCTCTTCCCAGACCTTCATCGCATTGCGCTGAACGAGGCGATAGGCGTCCTCACGCGAAACACCGGCCTGCGTCAGAGCGAGCAGGACACGCTGCGAGTGAACGAGACCGCGGAACTTGTTCATGTTCTTGGTCATGTTGTCGGGATAGACGAGCAACTTGTCGATCACGTTGGTCAGGCGGGCAAGCGCGAAGTCGAGCGTCACCGTCGCATCAGGGCCGATCATGCGCTCGACCGAGGAATGCGAGATATCGCGCTCGTGCCAGAGGGCTACGTTCTCCATCGCCGGAATGGCGAAGGCGCGAACCATGCGGGCAAGACCCGTGAGGTTCTCCGTCAGCACCGGGTTGCGCTTGTGCGGCATGGCCGACGAGCCCTTCTGTCCCGGCGAGAAGTATTCTTCCGCTTCCAGGACTTCGGTGCGCTGTAGGTGGCGGATTTCGGTTGCCAGCCGCTCGATCGACGAGGCGACGACGCCAAGAGTGGCGAAATACATCGCATGGCGGTCGCGCGGAATGACCTGGGTGGAAACCGGCTCCGGCTTCAGGCCAAGCGCCTTGGCGACGTGTTCCTCGACGCGCGGGTCGATATTGGCGAAGGTGCCGACGGCGCCGGAGATGGCGCAGGTCGCGACTTCTTCACGGGCCGCGATAAGGCGCTGCTTGCAGCGATCGAACTCGGCATAGGCAAGCGCCAGCTTGACGCCGAAGGTCGTCGGTTCGGCATGAATGCCGTGCGAGCGGCCGATCGTCACCGTATCCTTGTGCTCAAAGGCGCGGCGCTTCAGTGCTTCGAGCAGCTTGTCGATATCAGCAAGCAAAAGGTCGGTTGCGCGCACGAGCTGTACGTTGAAGCAGGTGTCGAGCACGTCGGAGGATGTCATGCCCTGGTGGATGAAGCGGCTGTCGGGGCCGACGAACTCTGCCAGATGCGTCAGGAACGCGATGACGTCATGCTTGGTGACGGCCTCGATTTCGTCGATCCGGTCGACGTCGAATTTGGCGGCGCCGCCTTTTTCCCAGATCGTCTTTGCGGCATCCTTCGGGATCACGCCGATTTCGGCCAGCGCATCGCAGGCATGGGCCTCGATCTCGAACCAGATGCGGAACTTGGTTTCCGGCGACCAGATGGCCACCATTTCCGGTCGGGAATAACGGGGGATCATGGGCTCTCAGCTTTCGTCATCAGTGGAGGATGGCTGTGCCTCTAGCAAAGATGCCCGACAAGCTCAACGTTATTGACGGCCTCGCGAACCTGCAAGCCACAGGCTGGCGGCCAGAAGTGCGGCGCCGCCAACCGGAAGATAGAGCCGAACGCCCAGCACAAGGAACTGGTAGAAGGCGACAAGCGAGGTAAAGGCGAACTGGTAGAACCAGGTCCGGGTACCGGTATTGGCATGCCAGCGGGCGTAAAAGACGCGATAGTCGAGTGCGAAGAGCATTGCCGTCACGGCGATCGTGCCGAGCGAAAGGCAGAGCAGATAGGCCGCAAACCGCGTCTCGGCAGGGCGGCCAAGCGTAGAAAACCGTGCGAGGAACAGGGCAGCTGGCCAGGCCAGCATGCCGCCCAGACCATACATCACCAGCAGTTCCACCAGGTGGAAGGTCAGGGCGCCCTCGCGCAGCCAGAGCGCGACCCAGGCGGAAGCGACCATCACCAGCCCCCAGGCTGGCGTGCCGAAGACAAGTTCCGCCGCGGACGGAAACGCCCGCAGGAATCGCGAGCGCTTGAGGGAGGGCGCGGAAGCATATGCTGATTTCACTTCCGCCCCGGCGCCCGTTTCGTTCATTTTGCGATCCGCGTCGGAACCGCAATCCATCGTCCGTCAGTCGTGCCCTCGAACCCGAGCGATTTGACGAGCACCATCACAACGTGGGTTTGCGTGCCGTCGTCATTCATGTGCGTTACCGCACCGCCGATGCGATAGCCCGTCGGGCAACGGCGGCTTTCCGGCACACGGGTATCGTCCTGCAGCACGTCGCTTGCAGGCTTGCCCGCCTTCATCGTCATCGACAGGCGGAAGCCTTTGACCTCCTTCAGGAAGTCCTTGCAGAGCCCACCTGGTTCGAAGCTCTTTTCTTCGAGCGTCAGGCCGTAGGTCTGGCGGAAGGCATCGTCGGCGGCAAAGGCATCGTAAGTGAGGGCCAATGGCGTTGCATTGGCTTCGGTAATCGGATTGTAGGCCGCCAGCAATCCCGGCGCCTCGGCAAGCCTGTAGGCGTCGATCAGCGGAGCGGCGCGCCGATGCGCCTCATGTCTCATCCGGTGCAGGGGGGCGCCATCTTCGCGACCGACTGCGCGCACCGGCGCACCCGGCAGAAAAGTGTCGTTGCGGGTATCGATGACGTAGATCGTGGAATAGGGAAAACCCGAGCCGTCCTGGACACCGTATTCCTCGAACGCAAAGACATATCCATCGGAGGAAAAGCCGATCGGCTGGAATGCGGCATAGTCACCCGCCGATGCCTGCGAGGCGACAAATGTCACCGCCAGGAGGAGGAGCCCTGGCGCTGCCGGGCGCGAGATCATCAGCGGGCCTGTTCGGCAGGCGCTCGGATCGCCTGGATGGCGGAGCGATAGGCATCGACCCAACCACCCTTGAAGATCGCCGAACCGGCGACCAGCACGTTTGCGCCGGCGCCGGCTGCAATCGCCGCCGTTTCAGGCGCAATGCCGCCGTCGACTTCGATCTCGATCGGCCGGTCGCCGATCATCGCCTTGATCCGGCGGATCTTTTCCGCGGTCGCGTCGATGAACTTCTGGCCGCCGAAGCCCGGGTTGACCGTCATCACCAGCACCAGATCGACGGTGTCGAGCACATATTCGATGGCGCTTTCGGGTGTTGCCGGGTTGAGCGAGACGCCGGCCTTCTTGCCGAGCGACCGGACAGTCTGCAGCGAGCGGTGCAGGTGCGGCCCGGCTTCGGCGTGAACCGTCAGGATATCGCAGCCGGCCTTTGCGAAGGCTTCGAGAAAGCCGTCGGCGGGCGAGATCATCAGATGGCAGTCGAAGGTCGCTTCGGTGTAGGGGCGCAGCGACTTGATCACGTCGGGCCCAAACGTGATGTTCGGGACGAAATGGCCGTCCATGACATCGAGATGGATCCAATCCGCGCCGGCATCGACGACATCGCGGACTTCCTGTCCGAGCTTCGAGAAATCGGCCGCCAGGATCGACGGGGCAATGCGGATGGGATGGGTCATGAGAAGGCTCCGGCTGTTTCCCGCGCAATAGCACTCCGCAGCCGCGCAAACAACATGCGCTGGTGCTAATCGCGCCTTAGCCGCGGCTCGACCATGACGGCAAGGGATCGTTTTCGGCAGGTGTGGCGTCGTGGACGCCGCGGGCGATCGCGCGCGCCATCGTCGCGGCGGCGGCAGCACCCAGATCGAGGAAGTCTGCGAGCTCCAGCGTCCGGCCGCTTGCGCCGGTGGCAAGGGCGAAAATGAGGTCGCCGTCGAGCGGCGTGTGCGCCGGCCATATTGCCCGCGAGAAGCCATCATGCGCGGCGATCGCCAGGCGCTTGGCCTCGGCCTTGGTCAACACCGCATCTGTGGCGATGACCGCAATCGTGGTGTTGGCGGCGGCCGACAAATTTGCGCCCATTTTCGTGCGGACCTCGGATGCATTCGCCGGCATGGGGTGGGGAAGGCCGAGCCCACCGAACTCGTCCTGTTTCTCGTGAGGGGCGGCCCAGAAGTGCCGGGTGCTGCCGACAGTCGCAGAACCCAAAGCATTGACGGCCACGAGCGCGCCGACGGTAATGCCGTTCGGCAGCACGATTGAGGCGGAGCCAAGGCCACCCTTGAAGGTCGCGGTCAAGGCGCCAGTGCCGGCGCCGACCGAGCCGGTGGCAAAATCAGCGTCAGCCTTTTGTACAGCCTCATACCCAAGTTCGCGGTAGGGCGGAAACTGCCCCCAATCCTTGTCGCCGCCATTGATCAGGTCGAACAGGATGGCGGTCGGGACGATCGGCACACGGTGCGGGCCGATCACAAACCCACGTCCCATTTCCCTCAGCGCCGCCTGCGCCCCGGAGGCGGCATCCAGCCCAAACGCTGACCCGCCGGACAGAATGATACCATCGACTGTCTGCACGGTGTTGTGCGGTTCGAGAAGATCCGTTTCGCGCGTGCCGGGCGCGCCGCCGAGCACCTGGACGGCGGCCGTTGCCGGTGGATCGCAGACGATGGCGGTCACGCCCGATTTCAAGCGATGATCTTCGGCATTGCCGACAGAAAGGCCGGCGACGTCGGTGATAAGGTTGCGTGGACCAGGCAGCATCATTGCACTCCGGCGGCGTCGGCAACCGGCACGAAGCGGCCGCTCTGCCATTGCATCAAGCGATAGGGGTTGCCGGCGCGTTCATGCCCCGCATTGAAAGCAATCGGCCCAAGAACCGTCTGGTATGGGCCTTTGAGCAGCGCCTCCGTCAACGGCTTTTCATCCTTCTCAGCCTGATCCTTGGCCTGCTCGAGAACAGACATGGCGCCGAATGCCTGGAGCACATAGCCATCGGGCTCGATGCCGGCGGCACGCATGGCCTCGGCTATGGGCTTGCCTTCGGGCGACCGCGCCGCATCGGGCAACGTCAGCGCCAGGACACCGTCGGTGAGCGGCACGGCAACGTCGGCTGCATTCAGCGTGTCACCGCCGAGCAAGGTGAGGTTCGCGCCTTCCTCCTGCGCGTCGCGCGCGATCACGGCAGTATCCTGCCGGTCGCCGCCGGTGAAAACGTGGGTGGAGCCGCTCTTGACGAGCCGTCGTACGAGATTGATCTGCTGCTCCTGGGCGGGGCGATAAGTGTCGGTAAAGACCGGGGTCAATCCGATTTCGCCGAGCGCTGCGCGCACGCTCTCGACCAGTTCGCGGCTATGGATCGTGCCGTCGTCGATCAAGGCGATCGGCTTGTCCTTCCAACGCGCGGTGATCGCAGCAACGACGGCTGCCGATTCGGCCTTGCCACTCGGCGCCAGGCGGAACAGCGGCCAATGCTTCTTGAGTACGTCTTCCATCAGGATGTCGGACCGTACGCTCAACGTCACCGCCGGTATATTGGCCTCGGCGAGGGCGGGCAGTGTCGCGTCGAGGCTCTCGACGCAGAGGAAGCCGATGGCCGCCTCTGCAGCTGCTGCCACAAGCGCCTTGGTCAGCGCTTCTGCACCGGCCGCGTCGCATGTTTCCGGGATGACGACGATTTCGCTGCCGCGATCGCCGGCCTGGAAAGAGGCGCCATCGATGATCTGTTTGCCGAGAAGGGCAAATGGCCCTTCAACGGGGGCAACGACCGCGACCTTGACGCCGGCAGCGGCGGCAGGTGCGGCTTGCGCCATTCCCGCTACGATGAGGCTCAAAACGATCGATCGAAGCATGCAATTCCCCGCTACTGCATAATTCCCAAGCTCGGATTGGTTTCAAGGAAAGATTATGCAGCGAGTCCAAAAATGCTACCGCAATCCTTGGCATGAACTCAATCACCCGCAGCGCTGTAGTGGCCGCATGTTTTAAGGATGTGGCCACCGGCGTCAAAGGAAAAGATGCGAGTGGAAACAACGGGCATCCGATCCGCGCCATGGCCATGTCGCGGATCTGAAAGAATCTCCAGCCGGCGGGTTTCATAATTTACGCCAGCGTCTATATGTGCCTGACCTCGCCCGGAGAGAGATGTGTTGGAGAGAACCCGACTGGACCCGATAAGTTATCGCGACGCCATGAGCCGCCTGGCCGGCCACGTGCAGCTCATCACCGCTGCCAATGGCGGCGAGCGCCGCGGCGTCACGGTCACTGCTTCCTGCTCGGTTTCCGACAGTCCGCCGACCGTTCTCGTTTGCCTGAACGGCGCCAACCCGCGCAACGACATCTTCGTGCGCGGCGACAGCTTTGCGCTGAACCTGCTCGGTGACGAACACCGTGCGCTCGCCCACGCCTTTTCCGGCCGTGACCAGCTCGACATGGATCGTCGCTTTGCGCTTGGCCAATGGAGGCAGCTGGCAACCGGTTCGCCGATCCTCGTCAATGCGACGGCCGCGTTCGATTGCCGGCTGATCGAGGTCAAGACCATTGCGACGCATCTGGTGCTGTTCGGCGAGGTCGTGGACGTCGCGCTTGGCCCGCCGCGCCCGCCGCTCATTTATGTAGACCGCGGATATCACTCGCTGTAGGTTTTCACGAGGCGTAATTCACTCTCTGCGCTTGATTGAGAAAACGCCTGCAACTTACTGATATAAAGGCATTACTTCAACCGAAATAGCTTACAACTGAAACTGGCCGTGGCGGAGGATGCATGACGGCACCGGCGACAGGCGTATTGCCCCAATCCATCGATGAAACGATGGCGATGCTGGAGGCACAGGATTATCTCGCCGGCACGGCGCTTGCGACCGTGCTGTTTCTCGCGTTGCGGATGAAACGCCCGCTCTTTCTCGAGGGCGAGGCCGGTGTCGGCAAGACCGAGATTGCCAAGGTGCTGGCTCGTGCCCTCGATCGGCCCTTGATCCGCCTGCAGTGCTACGAGGGGCTCGACGTCGCCTCTGCCGTCTATGAGTGGAACTACCCTGCGCAGATGCTGGAGATCCGGTTGTCGGAAGCGGCCGGAGCGGTCGACCGACGCAGGGTCGAAAGCGACATCTTCTCCGAACGATTTCTCATTCGACGCCCGGTACTTCAGGCGATTTCCGCTGAGAACGGGCGGGCGCCGGTGTTCCTGATCGACGAACTCGATCGCACGGATGAAGCCTTCGAAGCGTTCCTGCTCGAAGTCCTCTCGGATTTCCAGGTCACGATTCCTGAACTCGGCACCATCCGTGCCATTGAGCCGCCTATCGTCATCATCACCACCAATCGCACGCGCGAGATCCACGACGCCTTGAAGCGGCGCTGCCTCTATCATTGGGTCGACTATCCGAAGGCAACACAGGAACTCGAAATCATCCGCCGCAAGGTTCCGGGCTGCAACGCCGCCCTGTCGCGCGAAATCATCGCCTATGTGCAGCGGCTTCGCACCATCGATCTCTTCAAGAACCCGGGTGTCGCCGAAACGATCGACTGGGCAACGGCCCTGACCGAGCTCGACCGGCTCGCGCTCGACCCCGAAACGATCGCCGATACGCTCGGCACCTTGCTCAAATACCAGGACGACATCGCCAGGATCGACGGAGCCGAGGGGCGCAGGCTGCTCGCCGAGGTCAAGGCCGAACTGCTGGCGGCTGGTTGACGATGGAGCCGGGAGAACATCCGCCTGATGGTGCCATTCTCCCGCCGATCCTGCCCGGCGATGGAAGGCTGGCTGACAACATCGTGTACTTTGCCCGCGCCCTGCGACGCGCCGGGATAAAGATCGGACCCGGGGCGGTGGCCGACGCCATCGGCGCGGTGGCCCTGATCGGCATCGGCGCCCGCGAGGAGTTCTACGCCGCCCTTCAGTGCATCTTCGTCAAGCGCCACGAGGATCAGCCCGTGTTCGACGAGGCTTTTCGCCTGTTCTGGCGCTCGCGCGGCCTCGTCGAGAAAATGATTGCGATGATGTCTCCGCTCGCGCCGCAACGCGAGAGCGAGCGCCAGCGCCGACGGGCCGGCGAGACGCGCGTTAGCGACGCACTGATGTCCGGCCACGATGACACCCGGCCGCCACGTGACGAACCCGAGATCGAGGTCGATGCGCGCTATACGGTCTCGGGCCAGGAGCTGTTCCGCAAAGCCGATTTCGCCCAGATGACGGCTGCCGAGATCACCGAAGCGAGGCGGGCGCTATCGGCTTTGGTGCTGCCACTCGATCGGGTGCGTACGCGTCGATACCGGCCTTCGGCGCGGCAGATCCGGATCGATCCGCGCGCGACGATGCGCGATGCGATGCGCTTCGGCGGCGAACTGATCTTGCCGCGCTTTCGCGAACGGCGTCTCGTTCATCCGCCGCTGGTCGTGCTTGCCGATATTTCCGGCTCGATGAGCCAATACACCCGCATCTTTCTACACTTTCTCCATGCCTTGAGCGAAAAGCGCCAGCGCGTTCACACCTTCCTCTTCGGCACGCGGCTGACCAATGTTTCTCGACCGATGCGAAACCGCGACCCGGATGTCGCGCTCGACGAATGCCTATCCGCGGTCAAGGACTGGTCGGGTGGCACGCGCATCGGCGAAACTTTGCATGAGTTCAACCGACGCTGGTCGCGGCGCGTCCTGGGGCAGGGCGCCATCGTGCTCTTGATTACTGACGGGCTCGAGCGGGACGATACGACAGAGCTTGAGCAGGAGATCGATCGTCTGCATCGATCCTGCCGTCGGTTGATCTGGCTTAATCCGCTGTTGCGGTTCGACGGCTTCGAGGCGCGGGCGCGCGGCGTCAAGGCGATGCTGCCGCATGTTGACGAATTCCGTGCCGTGCACAATCTTGAGTCCGTGGGCGAGCTAGTCAGATCGCTGTCGGGTCAAAGGTCCGGAGAGGCCGACCCTCGACGGTTCATGAGCGAGCATCGCGCCGTGCTGGGAGGCAAGTAAAATGCAGATATCAGCTGACGTCCTCGATCCGCTCGCAGTCGCCGAGGCCTGGGTCGGCGAGGGCCGCCGGGTGGCGATCGCAACGGTGATCGAAACCTGGGGGTCTGCGCCGCGGCCGGTCGGCAGTCATCTGGTGATTGACGGTGCCGGCAATTTCGAAGGTTCCGTTTCCGGCGGATGCGTCGAAGGTGCTGTCATCAGCGAAGCCGCTGATATTCTTGAGACGGGAAATCCGAGGATCCTGGAATTCGGCGTTGCCGACGAGACGGCATGGCGTGTCGGTCTTTCCTGTGGCGGCCGGATCCGGGTGCTTGTCGAGCGGGTTGACGGCTGAGCCATGGACCTCACAACCCTTCAGGCATTGAATGCAGCCCGGACGGGGCGGCAAGCGGCTGTCGTCTTCAGCGATCTCGAGACCGGCCAAAGCGTGCTCTGCGTCGAAGGCGAGCGCTGTCCGGCCGAATGGACCGAGGCGATGTCGGCAGCACTTCGCTCCGGCAAGCCCGGAATGATCGTCGTAGGTGAGCGGTCCTTTTTCCTCAATGTCTACCTGCCGCCACCGCGCATCCTGGTTGTCGGCGCCGTCCATATCTCCCAGGCGCTCGCGCGCATGGCGCCCATAGCAGGCTTCGACCTTACTATCATCGATCCACGCACGGCCTTTGCGACGGCCGAGCGCTTTGCTGGCGTAGAGCTGATAGCGGAGTGGCCCGAAGATGTTCTCAACGTCCGGCCGCTTGATCAGTTCACGGCCATGGTCGCCCTCACGCATGATCCGAAGATCGATGACGAACCGATCCGGGCGGCCCTTAGTGCCGGCTGTTTCTATGTCGGTGCGCTTGGCAGCAGAAAGACCCATGCAGGCCGCGCCGAACGCCTGCGTCGCCTGGGGCTCACCGACGATGCGATCGCGCGGATCAGGGCGCCAATCGGCCTTGACATCGGCGCGGCGAGCCCAGCGGAGATCGCCGTTGCTATCCTTGCCGAAATCATCGAAGCGCTCAGGCGCCGGGACATCATGTCCGGCAGCGAGGAACATCGATGAGATTTGGGAGCCTCAGTGTTTCAGCGGCCGAAGGCACCGTGCTTGCGCACGCGGTCAAGATTGGCAATCTTCGATTGCCGAAGGGGCACGTCCTGACCTCAGCCGATATTGCTGCATTGGTTCAGGCGGGCACCGACGAAGTTATCGTCGCCCAGCCGGATCGGGGTGATCTGCTGGAGGATGAAGCGGCGGCCCGGATCGCTGCGGCGATCGCGCCCGACCATCTGCGGTTCTCGGCAGCGGCAACCGGCCGCGTAAACATCTATTCCCGCGTACACGGACTGTTCGTCGCCACCCGCGGGACCGTCGACGAGTTGAACCGCATCGACCCGGCCATCACGCTCGCCTGCCTTGCGGACCATGTGCCGGTGCAGCCCGGCGACATGGTGGCGACGATCAAGATCATCCCGCTTGCAGTGGCAGGCTCGCTCGTGGCGAAGGCGGAAACGCTGCTACGCCAACACACAACCTTCGAGGTCAAACCCTTCGCCCCGCGCGACGCGGCACTAATAGCAACCGAGTTGCCATCGCTGAAACGCCAGGTCATGGATAAGACCCATGCCGTGCTGGCTGCGCGGCTGCGGCAATCCGCAAGCCGGCTAACGACCGAGCGGCGCGTCGCCCATACGGAAGACGCCGTGGCTGCAGCCATCGGCGATTTGAAGGCCGACCACGACCTCATCGTTGTCTTCGGCGCGTCGGCGGTTGCCGATTCGGATGATGTCATTCCGGCCGCCATCCGCCGTGCGGGCGGCACTGTCGACCATGTCGGGATGCCTGTTGATCCCGGCAATCTCATCGTGCTCGGCCGCGTCGGCACGGTGCCGGTGGTCGGAGCGCCCGGCTGTGCGCGGAGCCCGCGTGAAAACGGCTTCGATTGGGTGCTTGATCGCATCCTCGCCGGCGAATGGCCAAGCCCGCATGACATTACCGGGCTCGGCGTCGGCGGCCTGCTGAAGGAGATACCCACCCGCCCGCAGCCGCGAGAGCCCGTTGCCTCCAAAGCTCTGGGCCCGGTGGAAACCGTCGTGCTGGCAGCGGGTCGTGCAAGCCGCATGGGGCCGGAGGGCGGCCACAAGCTGCTCGCGACCTTCGATGGCGTCCCGCTCATCCGTCGCACCGTCGTCAGCGCGCTTGCAGCCGATATCGGCCGGGTGATCGTTGTCACCGGCCATCGGGAGGCCGAAATCCGCGCGGCACTCGGCGATTTGCCGGTGACGCTCGTTTCCAATCCCGATTACATGTCCGGTATGGCATCGTCGCTGACATCAGGGCTTTCGGCACTCGATCAAGGAGCGGGCGGCATGCTGGTGATGCTCGCCGACATGCCCGGGATAACGGCAGGCGATCTGCGCCGGCTCGTCGATACATTTACCGCTGAAGGCGGGCGGGCAGTGATTCGAGCAACGGCCGATGGCCAGCGCGGCAACCCGGTTATCCTGCCGCGCCAGACATTTGCTGCCATCAGCCAGCTGGTTGGCGATGTCGGCGCAAGGCATATCGTCGAGAGATGTGGACTGTCGGTGGTCGACGTCGAGCTTGGAGCAGCTGCGCGTCTCGACCTCGACACACCGGAGCAGATCATCGCTGCCGGCGGCATATTGGAGGAGTGACAGCATGGACAATGCGGCAATCGAAGAGATGTTCGAAACGCTTGGGGCCGTGACCATCAAACGCATGTTCGGCGGCAAGGGCGTCTATTTCGAAGGCATCATCTTCGCGCTTGAAGTCGATGGCGAAATATTGCTGAAGGGCGACGACAGGACAGGCCCGACCTTCGAAGCGGCCGGATCCAGACAATGGGCCTATGACGGCAAGGGGAAAACGGTGAAGATGCCCTATTGGAGCATCCCGGAAGAAGCGTACGACGATCCGGACGAAATGGCGCGGTGGGTCAGGCTTGCCTATGAGGCGTCGCTGCGGGCCAAAAAATAGAATCGACGACGGAGTTTAATTGGCGTCAACCAGCGCCTTCGTCTGCACGCGAATGGCACGGACGGCGTCGGCGGCAAACCGCGAAAGCGGCTGGGGCAGGGCATCGAGATCGTACCAGCCGATGTCGGAAAGCTTGTCCGGTTCGGTCAGTTGCGGTTCGCCCGAAAAGTCGTCGGTCACGTAGATCATCGAGATCCAGTGCTGACGATCTGCTTCGATCAGTTGTTCGCTGAGGCAGAGAAAGCGGGTCGAGCGGATAGACAGGCCGCTTTCCTCTTCCGCCTCACGGCGCGCAGCAAGCTCGCTGCGCTCCATGTGATCGACCTTGCCGCCCACGATATTCCAGTGGCCGGCCTCGGGCGCCTTCAAACGCTTGCACAACAACAGCTTGCCATCGCGCATGATCGCTAGTCCGCAACCGAAGCCCGGAAAGTCGATGCCTGGCCGACCCATTGATAGGATCAGGCCTTGCCGGCGATCAGCATGAATGCGGGGATTTCGTCGCCGAAACCGACAGGTGTCGGGCCGTCGTCGTGATCGCGACGGTGGCGGCTGCGGCGATCGCGGTTGTCGTCATTGGCAGGGTTTGCCGCGCGGACCGGACGTTCCGGACGGTGGCCGTTGCTCTGCTTCGTCTCTGCGTTGCGTGCCGGTTTCACCGATTCTACCCTTTCCACGACTGCTTCAATTTCGGCCTCACTATCGGCACGAACCGTATCGGTTTTGTGATCGGAACGGCCACGTGGCGCCCGGTCCCCATCTTTTTTATTACGGTCCCTGCGACCGTCACGACCGCGTTCACGGCGACCGGTGTCGTGGCTTTCCATCGGCTCGGGAAGGTTCGACAGATCACCGTTCAGCCACTCGACCTTCTGGCCGATCAGCTTCTCGATGGCGTCGGAGAACTTCGTGTCGCGCTTGGTCACCAGCGTGAAGGACGCGCCGGAGCGGCCAGCACGGCCGGTACGGCCGATGCGGTGAACATAGTCTTCCGCATGGATCGGCACGTCGAAATTGAAGACATGGCTGACATCGGGGATGTCGAGGCCGCGGGCAGCAACATCGGATGCGACCAGCAATGTGATGTTGTTGTCCTTGAAGCCGGCAAGCATGGCCATGCGCGAGCGCTGGTCCATGTCGCCATGCAGAGCACCAACCGAGAAGCCATGACGCTCGAGCGACCGGAAGAGGTCGGCGACATCCTTCTTGCGATTGCAAAAGATGATGGCGTTCTTCAGCTCGTCCTGGGCGCGGATCAGATCGCGCAGCACGGCGCGCTTCTCGTAATCCTTCGCGTGCGTCGCGACGAAGCGCTGCGTCACCGTCTGTGCCGTCGATGCCGGACGGGCAACTTCGACCCGTTCCGGGTTCTGCAGGAAGCGGTCGGCAAGCTTCTGGATCTCCGGCGGCATGGTTGCCGAGAAGAACAGCGTCTGGCGCGTGAACGGGATCATCTTGGCGATGCGCTCGATATCAGGAATGAAGCCCATGTCGAGCATGCGGTCAGCTTCGTCGATGACCAGGATTTCGACGCCGCTCATCAAAAGCTTGCCACGCTCGAAATGGTCGAGCAGGCGGCCGGGCGTGCAGATCAGCACATCGGCGCCGCGCTCCAGCTTGCGGTCCTGTTCGTCGAACGAGACGCCGCCGATCAGAAGTGCGATGTTGAGCTTGTGGTTCTTGCCGTACTTGTCGAAGTTCTCTGCAACCTGGGCCGCCAGTTCGCGCGTCGGCTCCAGAATCAGCGTGCGCGGCATGCGCGCACGTGCACGACCCTTTTCGAGCAGGGTCAGCATCGGCAACACGAAGGATGCTGTCTTGCCTGTTCCCGTCTGCGCGATGCCGAGGATATCACGGCGCTGCAGTGCCGGGGGAATGGCACCAGCCTGGATCGGGGTCGGGATTGTGTAGCCCGCATCGGTAACTGCGGAGAGAACTTTTTGGCTAAGGCCAAGGTCAGCAAAATTGGTCAAAGGGAAATCTGTTTCCGTTCCGGTTCGGGAAGAACACTGCTCGATCGGTGGAAAACACACCACCGCGTGGCCGGGCTCTTAAGCCGAATGCCGTCGAAAGTCAAGAAATCCAGCACGTTGAAGCTGGAAAAGGTTGATGGCAACGAATCTGTTGCGTTTCTTGTCAAGTAGCACGGGCCGAGCGGGTCGGCATGATGCTCATTTCATGTAGCTCGCGAGCTTGCTACTGGCGTTGAGAAACCGCATGGGGTCGACTGCCTGACCGTTCAGCCTGACCTCATAGTGCAGGTGCGGGCCTGTCGAACGACCGGTGTTGCCGGACTTGGCAACGACATCACCGGCCTTGATCCGGTCGCCGACCTTGACGAGCACCGTCGAGAGATGGGCATAGCGACTGGAAACGCCATTGCCATGATCGATCTCGACCATGTTTCCATAGCCACCCGTCAGCCCGGCAGTCGTCACGGTGCCCGGAGCCGTCGCGCGGATGCGGGTGCCGACGGTGGCGCGAAAGTCTATGCCCGCATGCAGCGCCAACCGCCCGAGAAAGGGATCGAGCCTGTTGCCGAAGTCGCTGGTGATATCACTTGCGGGCGACGGGTTGCCGAATGGCAACTCCCGGACCTGTGCGCGCGTCCGCTCGAGCTCGACAAGCGCCGAGTCAAGCGCGGCAAGCGATCGACCGAAGCCGTCGTCATTGACGGGCTCTACGAAAGGTCCGCCGATCGCGCTATCTATGGAACCGGTGGTTTCATCTGAGGGCGGCAATTCGGCGACGTCATTTTCTGGTAGGGCAACACCTGTGCGACCGACGATCTTGCGGATCGCCTCGGACGTTTTGGCGGCTCCGTCGGTCAGTTGCTCAAGCCGCAACATCTGGTCGCGCTCAACATCCTTCAGCGAGAGCGTCACTTTCGAAAAAAGCCGATCGGCGCGATCGGAGGTGCTTTCAACCGTGGCAGGCCGGGCATAGGCGAGGGCCGCAACTCGGGCGGGCGCGGCACCCTGTGTGCCGCTCAGCCCCATCAGTTTTTCGATTGCCTGCACACCGCCCGTGGCATCGGCACGTTCTTCGTAGGCGAGGGGTTCGACCGGTGCAGGTTGGGTGAAATCGGTCGACAGACCAGAATTTTCAGCCCGTTCGATCAGCGCGCCGAGTTTGCCGTTTCGAGAAGAAAGCGCCTGCTGCTGCTGAAGCAGCTTTTCGACTTTCTCTTCGACCACCTGTTGATCGAGTAACTGCCGGCTCGTAACGCGATCGACCTGCGCTCGCAACGCGGTGATTCGATCTTCGTATTCGTGCTGCATGCGCGCTTGGCGGGCGATCGTGCCACCGATGAGGTCGTCGCGAAGAACAAGGTAGGATGTGGCGGCGAGGTAACCGATGCTGAACACACCGGCTGCAGAAACGGCAAGGGCCGCCATCCAAGGACGCACGGTCATGTGACGAACCTTGTCGCCGCTCGCCAGGATCAGGACGTGATTCTGCGCGCGATTTCCGAAGGTGCGATTTGCCGAACGTTCAGACACTCCACCGCTCCCGCCATGTGCGAATTGTCTCGCATTGCTTGACGGGCATTACACTTCGTTAGGGTTAATATTTGGTTGAGTGCTCGCGCTACGAGAGGTTGGTGGAAGCCGTCATCGAGCGATAGAACGATGGCGTCAACCCGGCTTCGGCGCGGGCGATATCGTTGAATGGCGCCTTGAGGGGACCTCGAAAATTGGCGCGAACGAGCTGCTGGAAAGTCGCTGCCGGATCTTTCCGCTCCCGCGCGCACAGGAAACGAAACCATTTGGCACCGACGGCCACATGGCCTTTCTCGTCTTCGTAGATGACGTCGAGTACCGCGGCAGTCTCGAAGTCTCCGGTCTCGCGCATGCGCGCCTGCAGCGCCGGCGTCACGTCGAGCCCGCGCGCCTCGAGGATAAGCGGGACGACGGCCAGCCTGGCGGTCAGATCGTTGCGGGTGTCGTGCGCCGCCTGCCAGAGCCCGTCATGCGCGGGCAGGTCGCCATAGTCGGCGCCAAGGTCGTTCAGGCGCTGCCGAACCATGCGGAAATGCTTGGCCTCCTCGAATGCAACCTTCATCCAGCCGTCGAAAAACGAATTCGGCACCGATTCGGACGCAAAGCGGGCGACGATATCGAGCGCGAGATCGACGGCGTTGAGTTCGATATGGGCGATCGAATGCAAGAGCGCGATCCGGCCCTTGAGCGAGCCGAGCGAGCGCTTCTTCACCTGCGTGGGTGGCGTCAGAACAGGCCTTTCCGGCCGACCCGGACGCAGAGGAACGGGGCGATCCAGCGGCGAACGCAGCGACAGCGCACGGCGCTGCCAGCGCCGTGCCGTTTCCTGGGCCAGTTCCGTCTTGACGGTCAGGTCGGCAGCACTGATCGCCTCAACGGCAGCGCCGCGTAGACTGTGAAAGTTGGGAAGCGTCTTCATTGCGGCCTCGTCGTTTTGACTTAGAGCGCCTTGGCGGCCTCGAGCACTTCATTGGCGTGGCCATTGACCTTGACCTTCTCCCAAACGCGCGCAATCCGGCCGTCGGCGGCAATCAGGAAGGTGGTGCGTTCGACGCCCATATATTTGCGCCCGTAGAGGCTCTTTTCCACCCATAGACCATAGGCGTTGACGACGGATCTTTCCTCGTCGGCAGCAAGCGTGACTGCCAGATCATATTTCTTCGCAAAGCGATCGTGACGTTTCACCGAATCGGGCGAGAGCCCGATCAACTCAACGCCTGCAGCGGCAAACTCGGAGGCGAGTTCGGTGAAGGAAATCGCTTCCAAGGTGCAACTTTTCGTGTCGTCCTTGGGGTAGAAGAACAAGACGACCGGACGCCCGCGCAAGGCAGAAAGCGAAATCGTGCCGCCGCCGTCACGGGGAAGCGTGAAGTCGGGAGCGAGATCTCCGGGGGTGAGGCTTGCCATGAATAAACCTTCCTTGCGCCAAGTTTTGTGAACAATCGCCGGCTAGGGCATATCGAGAATCGGCGACCGCAGTCCAGCGGATTTGTGCTAGATTTGACAGGTTCCGGACGGGTTGCGTCGATAGGACCCTTTGCCCGGCATTCGCGCACACGAAACCCACGGATGTGTGAATGCTTTCCACAGCATGGTCGGCCAGACGTGATGACACCGTCCGGCCAGATGTGGTCTACGTGACGGCAATGATCCGTCGACCCGCTGCCGCATGATGCGTCGACGGGAGAGGCGGGCTTTCCCGTATGAACTGGAGGGCGTCCGCGCCGATGAGTGAGATCCGCGGCGAAAAAGTCGGCTTTCGCAAGAAAGACATCGTCGCGTTGCATGCGTTGCCCTCGGCGCAGGCACACGAACCCGTCATCGTGCATGCCCCGCACAAACGCGGGCTCTTGCGCTTTCTCAGCAAGATTGCCCTTTGCGGCTTACTGCTCGCCTTCATCACTGCGGCCAGCCTCATCGCCGTCGTCGAGAGCGGGGCGATCGACAGCACACTGAACGCGCGCGCCCGCACGGCGCTGAACGCGGCACTCGGCGGCGCCTATCGCGCTGAGGTCGGTAGCACCGTCGTTCGCATGACCTCGAACGGCGCGCTGGCGCTCAAGGCGCGGGAAGTGGCGCTGAGCGAAGCCACGTCCGGCCAACCTGTCGCAAAGTTGAGTTCGATATCCATTGCCCTCGACCCTCTGGCGCTGTTGACGGGCAGGATTTCGGTTTCACGTCTTGAAGCCGAAGGTGGCGACTTCGACACCGGCCTCCTGCCACGCGGCGAGCCGGTCGATCTGACGAAGATCAAGATCGCCGATGTCGGCGACGCACTGGAGCAGCTTTTTGCCCATGTCGACCGCATGTCGAAGATGGCGGCAGGGCGTGGCGACCAGACGGTGTTGCTTTCCAACTTTTCTTTCACAGTCGCCGGTGCACGTAACCGTGTCGTGCCGGTCGATGCCAAGGAGCTGGAGTTCAATCGTGATGCCGATGGCTCCATGCACGTCAAAGGCAGCGTGACCGTCGATGGAGTCGATGTCGATCTCAGCGCCAACGCTCTTGGTGCAAAGGGTCATATGTCCGGCTTCGAAGCGGCAATCTCGAACATTCCGCTGAAGCCCTTCTTCTATCACGGCCCCTTCGGCAAGGAGGCCGCCTTCGGCATCGATGCGACCGCGGGGCTGACCCTCACGGCGACACGCGCCGCCGAAGGCGCCAAGCCCGACCTTCGCGTGGCCGTCAGGACGTCGGAAGGTGCATTCCACGCCGGTGGGCTGGTTTCGACGATCAATCCCTCCCAGATGGATATCGCATATGACTTTGAGCGGGCTGCCGTCGAGGTGCTGCCGTCGACGGTCAATATCGGTCGCTCGATCTTCCCGTTTACTGGTGCAGTGAAAGATCTCGACAGAACAGCAGGCGCAACCGATCAGGGTTTTGCCATCGATCTTTTGTTCAGGAATGCAAGTTCCGCGCCGGAGGACATTACCGAACGTCCCTTGATCTTCGATGCGAAGGCAAGCGGCCGCTTCACCTCGGATGCGCGCCACCGCCTGATCTTCGATCAGCTCGCCGTTTCCAGCCCGCTCGGCTCGATGTTCGGTTCGCTTTCGGTCGCCTTCGGCAAGACTTCGCCGCAGGTCAGCTTTGCCGCCGTCAGCGACCAGATGCAACCGACGGCCGTCAAGCAGCTTTGGCCCTGGTGGATCGCCAAGGGCGCGCGCCGCTGGGCGATCCGCAATCTCTTCGGCGGCACGGTCACTGATGCGCGCATCGAGGTTTCGGTGGCAGAGGGGCGGATCGCCCAGAACGAAGGCGAGCTGAAGCTCGACGAGAAAGAACTGAACATCACGTTCAACATCGACGAAACGCGGATCAACATTGCTGGTGAGATACCGCCGTTGCGCGACACATCGGGCACGTTCAAGCTGAGCGGCCAGCGCATGGAAGTGGGCGTAAAGCAGGGGGCGGCCTTTTTTCCCTCCGGCCGGTCCGTCGCGCTCAATGGCGGCGATTTCATCATTCCCGATGTCTACACCAAGCCGTTGATCGCGGAAATGAAGATCGAAGTTGGCGGCGAGGCAGACGCGATCGCCGAGCTCGTCACCTACAAGCCGATCCAGGCGCTGCAAAAGACACCGTTTGTCCCAGGCGACTTTACCGGCCCGCTAACCGCACAGGTCGGAGCGCGGTTTGGCCTTGTCACCGACCAGCACCCGCCACCGCCGCTCTGGCAAGTGGAGATGCAGCTTGAGGACGTCACCGTCACGCGCCCGATTGCCGGACGTGGCGTCTCCAATCTTTCCGGGACTTTCCGGGTCGACAACGAGCAAGCGGTTCTCGATGCCGATGCGGTTGTTGAAGGCGCAAAGGTCAAGATCGCGCTCACCGAACCGGTCGACAGCAAATCGAAGGTCAAACGCAAACGCGAAATCAGCGGCACACTCGATGCGGCAGCCCGGGAGAAGCTGACCCCCGGCCTGTCGAAGATCATCTTCGGGCCGATGGACGTCGATCTGGTGATCGACGAGGCTGATGTTCAGCACGTTACCGTCGATCTGACCAAGGCCAGGCTCTCGCTTCCCTGGATCGGCTGGAACAAAGGTGCAGGCATACCAGCCGAGGTGCGCTTCACATCCGACATCAACGACAGCGTTACAACCATCAAGGACTTTGCAATCGCCGGTGACGGTTTCGGCGCACGCGGTAATCTGCAGGTCGATGGCGCCGGCATCGTTAATGCAAAGCTCAGCAATGTCCGTCTGGCGCAGGGCGACGATTTCAACGTTGCCATCGATCGCCGCAAAGGCATCCATGTCGTGACGCTGAGCGGTGCCGCGGCAGACATTCGTCCGATCCTTGCCCAGATGAAGAGCGGCTCGAACGGCGACGGTGGCGCCGGTGACGACATCACCATCCAGGGTCAGCTCGGTCGCGTCGCCGGCTTCAACGGCGAAGTGCTTTCGAATGTGAATCTGGTCTACTCGGAGCGTGGCCAACAGATCGACGACATCAATCTGTCGGCAGTCACCGGAAGCGGCCAGGCAGTAGTGGCGCGGCTCGCCAAATCCGGTGCAGACAACATTCTTGAACTGACCACCGGCGACGCCGGCTCGCTTGCTCGGTTCGCCGATATCTACAGCAACATGCGCGGTGGTCTGTTGAACATGAAGTTGCGTGATCGTGGCGGCCGGTCATGGCGCGGCTCGATCGACATCCGCAAGTTCCAGCTGGTCGGCGAGCAACGCCTGCAGTCGATGGTGTCGACGCCGGCTGGACAGGACGGACGGAGCCTCAACCAGGCGGTTAAGCGCGACATCGATGTCAGCACGGCGCGATTCGAGCGCGGTTTTGCCCAGCTTGCCCTCGACCGCAGCGCCATTCGGGTCGATGGCGGCGTTCTCAGGGGAACCGATGTCGGCGCGACTTTCCAGGGAACAGTGCGTGACGGCAACGGCATCATGGATATGACGGGTACCTTCATGCCCGCCTACGGTTTGAACCGAATTTTTGGCGAACTGCCGTTGATCGGCGTCTTGCTCGGCAATGGCCGCGACCGTGGCCTGCTCGGTATCACCTTCAAACTCAATGGCCCATTCAACCAGCCGAAGCTGACGATCAACCCGCTTTCGATCATCGCGCCCGGCGTCTTCCGCAGCATCTTCGAGTTTCAATAAAAAGGCCGGCACAATGGCCGGCCTTCGAGATTCTCTAGGAGTGCACCGGCTTATGCGGGGCGAACGAGGATATGCTTCTTCTTGCCGAGCGACAGCTTGACGATGCCATCCGAGGTCACATCGCCACTGCCGATCAGGCGGCGCTCATCGCTGACGGCCTCGTCATTGATGCGCACGGCGCCGCCCTGAACGTGACGGCGGGCTTCGCCGTTGGACGAGGCAAGCCCCGCACGCACGACAAGCGTCAGCAGACCGATGCCGGCTTCGAGTTCCGACGCAGGCACGTCGACCGACGGCAGGTTTTCGGAGACTGCCCCTTCCTCGAAGGTCTTGCGGGCAGTTTCGGCCGCCTGCTCGGCAGCGGACCGGCCGTGAAGCATTGCCGTGATTTCGGTCGCGAGGATCTTCTTGACCTCGTTGATCTCCGAACCGCCGAGCTTCGAGAGCCGCTCGATCTCCGCCATCGGCAGCGTCGTGTAGAGCTTCAGGAAGCGCGTTACGTCGGCGTCCTCGGTGTTGCGCCAGTACTGCCAGAAGTCGTAGGCCGACAGCATATCCGGATTGAGCCAGATGGCGCCGTTGACCGACTTGCCCATCTTCGCGCCAGACGACGTCGTCAACAGCGGCGAGGTGAGGGCGTAAAGCTGGGTCGTTCCCATGCGGTGGCCCAGGTCGATGCCGTTGACGATGTTGCCCCACTGATCCGAGCCACCCATCTGCAGCCGGCAGCCGGTGCGCTTGTGCAGTTCGACGAAGTCGAAGGCCTGCAGGATCATGTAGTTGAATTCGAGGAACGACAGCGACTGCTCGCGATCAAGCCGGGTCTTGACGCTGTCGAACGACAGCATGCGGTTGACCGAGAAGTGACGGCCGACATCGCGCAGAAATTCAAGGTAATTGATGCCAAGCAGCCAGTCGGCGTTGTTGATCATCAGCGCGTCCTTGGGGCCGTCGCCGTAGGTCAGGTAGTTCGAAAACACCGTCTTGATGCTGGCGATATTGGCGTCGATCGTCGCCGGCGTCATCAGTTGGCGCGCCTCGTCCTTGAAGGAGGGATCGCCGACCATGCCGGTGCCGCCGCCCATCAGCGAGATCGGCCGGTGGCCGGTCGCCTGCAGCCAGTGCAGCATCATGATCTGAATGAGACCGCCGGCGTGAAGGCTCGGCGCCGTCGGGTCGAAGCCGATATAGGCAGTCACGGTCTCCGTCCGGAACAGCTGGTCGAGGCCGGCATCATCCGAACTCTGATGAATGAAACCGCGCTCGCTGAGGGTGTGGAGGAAATCGGACTTGAACTCGGACATGACCTGTCTCTTTCGGCTGGGTAGAACGTCTGCGCGCGGCGTTTAGCACTGTTTGGGCAAAAGTGCACGTCTTTGCTTGGCCGATGTTTTTGCTATGTAGATGGGCAACGCCTTGGAGGAATGCATGGCCAAGATCATGACCGCGATCGGCTTGATGAGCGGAACGAGCATGGACGGGATCGACGTCGCGCTGCTGCGCACCGACGGCGATGCGATCGTCGAGCGGGGACCTTCGGCGGGATACGCCTATGAGGCACGCTTCCGCGACCGGCTGAAACAGGGTCTCGAAGACGCAAAGTCGATCGCCAGCCGCGAGCAACGGCCAGGGATTTTGGCCGATCTCGAGCGGGAACTGACGCTCAGGCATGTCGAAGCGGTTCAGGCATTTCTCCGGCAGAACAACATCTTGCGCGAAAATGTTGATGTTATCGGGTTTCACGGTCAGACCGTGCTTCACCGGCCAGACGATGCCCTGACCGTCCAGATCGGCGACGGGGCGCTGCTTGCCCGCGAAACGGGCATCGATGTCGTCTATGACATGCGCGCCAACGACATGGAGCATGGAGGCCAAGGCGCACCGCTCATTCCGGCCTATCATGCAGCACTCGCCCGGAACGCCGCAGCGAATGGCGAACTGGTTCAGCCGGTCGTTTTCGTCAACATCGGCGGCATCTCCAATCTGACATTCATCGGCGCCGACGTCGGACTGGTTGCCTACGACAGCGGGCCCGGCAACACGCTGATCGATCAATGGGTGGAGGCACATGCCGGCATTCCCTTCGACCAGGGCGGCATGATTGCCAGCGAAGGCAGCGTGCTGCCGGATCTTGCCGAACGCTATCTGCTCAATCCCTTCTTCTCCTCGGACAGGCGCCGTTCGCTCGATCGCAACGATTTCGCACCGCCAAGGGGAAAGGACGCCAATCTCGAAGACGGAGCGCGCACGCTCGCCTATGTGACGGCGGCCGCGATCATCAAATCGGCCAGTCATCTGCCAGCAGCGCCCCGAACCTACATCGTGTGCGGCGGCGGTCGGCTCAATCCGGTGATCATGCGGGATCTGGCATCGGAGGCGAAAGCCCATGGTGCAAACGTGCTTACGGCCGAAGCGGTCGGCTTCAACGGTGATTCGATGGAGGCAGAGGCCTGGGCCTATCTCGCGGTGCGTGCGCAGCGGGGGTTGCCGCTCAGCTATCCCGGCACAACCGGGGTGCGCCAACCGGTCACCGGCGGCAAATACGCATCCCGCACCGCAGGCTGACCGCAGGTACCGCCTGCCACCGATAGTATCGTCCGGTGCTGCCACATGAGGTGGCACAAAGCGGCCCTGCCGTAGCAACAGACAATTCGGGTTCCGTCGATGGGTGGTGCGATTTCTCTGCTGGCTGTGAACTTCGTTATCGCCCAGATATTCACTGCAGCATTTCTTGTCATTGCCGCCAAGAGCCGGTCCAGAAGGGCCGCGCTCTTTTGCGCCGGCGGCTTTGCCGTTGCCTCGCTCGCGGCGGTATTCGAAACCGTCGTGCCCTTCACATCCTTTCCCCGTTTTTTTTGCCATCGGTGCATTTGCGAGCGTGCTTGCCGGTTTCTGTCTGCTGCGCTTCGGCCTTGGTCTGTTCTATCGCGTGCCAGCCAACTGGCAGGTGCTTGTCGCCTTCTTCCTGGCCTCGGTGACGCTCGACCTCGCGATCTATGATCTTCCTAGGGGAACGCTGCAGCATGCCGCCCCCTACCAGTTGCCATTCTTTGTCATCCAGGCGTGGTCGGCCTCCGTCGTCATCCGCTCCAAACGGCGCTCGGCGGCGGACTGGATCCTGCTCTCGCTGCTGGTACTGACCTCTGGCTACTATCTCCTGAAAATCTACGCGGCCGTCGCGGCCGGTTCCGGGGCAACCGCGCAGGATTATGTATCGAGCCCGTTCGCGCTGATTTCCCAGGCGCTTGGCGCCGTGCTGATCGTCAGCACCGGTCTTGCGATGCTCGGCGTCATGGTCAAGGAGATCGTCGATGATGCCCGCGCACGCTCGGAAATAGACCTCTTGTCCGGGCTCTATAGCAGGCGTGGCTTCACCGAACGCGTCATCCCTATGCTCCAGCTGCGCGAGGGCCGTCAGCCGGGCACCTTGATTCTGGCCGACCTCGACCGTTTCAAACTGGTGAATGACAGCTACGGACACCACACAGGTGACGAGGTGATCCGCCAGTTTGCGCGCGTCCTGAAAGATGTCATGCCCAACCGCGCAGTTGCCGGTCGTCTTGGCGGCGAGGAGTTTGTGGTTTTCCTGCCCTCCACAGATCTGGAGGAGGCGCGGGTGGTGGCGCACGGAATGCGCGCTGCGATGATGTCGCAAAAGATCGACGGTCTTGCGGAGCAGGCGAGAGTGACGTCAAGCTTCGGCGTTGCGGCGATTGCCAAGGGTGAACCGCTCGAACAGGCGATGCAGCGGGCCGACAAGGCTCTCTATGCGGCAAAAGAAAACGGGCGCAATCGTGTGGAATGCGCCGAGGCGCTACAAAATGTGGTCAACCCATTGCCCCCACAATGGATCGGGCGGCCTTAAGAGCCGCCCGCATCGGTATCAGCGGATGCGCTTGGCAGCCGGCTCCGGCGTCAGTTCGCCGTTGAGGCGGCGGTCGAGATAATCCTCGCATTCCGCCATCAGGCCTTCGACCTGGCCGTTGAAGAAGTGGTTGGCTCCCGGCACGGTCTTGTGGGTGATGAGAATACCCTTCTGCGCCTTCAGCTTTTCGACAAGTCCGTTCACGTCCTTCTCGGGTGCCACCTTGTCCGAATCACCATTGATGATGAGGCCGGAGGACGGGCAGGGCGCCAGGAACGAGAAGTCATAGGTGTTCGGCTGCGGGGCGACGGCCATGAAGCCTTCGATTTCCGGACGGCGCATCAGGAGCTGCATGCCGATCCAGGCGCCGAAGGAATAACCGGCAACCCAACAGCTCTTCGAATCGGGATGCAGGCTCTGCACCCAGTCGAGCGCAGATGCGGCATCCGAAAGCTCGCCGGCGCCATGGTCGAACTCGCCCTGGCTACGGCCGATGCCCCGGAAGTTGAAACGCAGCGTCGTAAAGCCGCGCTTCTGGAACATGTAGAAAAGCTGGTAGACGATCTGGTTGTTCATCGTGCCGCCGAACTGTGGGTGCGGGTGCAGGATGATGGCGATCGGGGCGCTCTTCTGCTTCGAAGGCTGATAGCGGCCTTCGAGGCGGCCGGCAGGTCCGTTGAAGATAATTTCGGGCATTGGCTCTCCGGGGGTGTTCCTGGTTCGAATCTTGGTTTCGGATCGCGATGAGTCTTGACGAAAGCACTCAGCTTTTCTAAAACCTAGTTTAGAACCGTTCAAAACTTCTGTGCGGGCATTCCGCCGTGTGCTTCGTCTCATAAGGCAAGCGGTGCGGAAAATTCAAGGAAAATGCATCGTCGGTGGTTGTCGGCGGTGAGCCTATTGTTCTAGCGAAGGAAATTATGTCGACCTCGCGCATCTATATGGACTGGAACGCCACGGCGCCGCTTCTTGCCGAAGCGCGCGACGCGTGCCTGTCTGCGCTCGATCTGGTCGGCAATCCTTCCTCCGTCCATGGCGAGGGCCGGACGATCCGCACGCTGATCGAAAATGCCCGCCGCGACGTGGGCGCGCTTTGCGGCGCCAAGGCGGCAAGCGTGATCTTCACCAGCGGCGCGACCGAAGCGGCCAACATGGTGCTGACGCCCGATTTCCGCATGGGCCGCACGCCGCTGAAGATTGGCCGACTCTATGCCTCGGCGATCGAGCATCCTGCATTGCGCGAAGGCGGGCGGTTTGCGCGCGAGAACGTTTCGGAAATCCCGGTGACGACCGCCGGTGTCGTCGATCTCGAGGCCCTGCGTGCGCTTCTCGACACCCACGACCGCGAAAGCGGCTTGCCGATGGTCGCGGTGATGCTGGTCAACAACGAAACCGGCATCATTCAGCCGATCTCCGAGATTGCCGCGATCGTTCGCACCCATGGCGGTATTCTCCTCGTCGACGCCGTACAGGCGGCCGGTCGGCTGCCGCTATCTATCGAAGAACTGGGTGCGGATTTTCTCATCATCTCCTCGCACAAGATCGGCGGCCCCAAGGGCGCTGGCGCGCTTGTCGCCCGGGGTGAGATCATGATGCCGGCACCGTTGATCCGGGGCGGCGGCCAGGAAAAGGGCCATCGCTCAGGTACCGAGAACGCGGTTGCGATCGCAGGCTTTGCTGCAGCGGCGCGCAAGGCTGCCGACAACCTCGATGATCGCATGGCATCGGTCGCAGCGCTTCGCGATCGGCTGGAACAGGATATGCAGACCTCTGCGCCGGATGTGGTGATCCATGGCCGCGACGTTTCGCGCGTTGGCAACACCATCTTCTTCACGCTTCCTGGCATGAAAGCGGAAACCGGACAGATCGCCTTCGACCTCGAGGGTGTCGCACTTTCGGCGGGTTCCGCCTGCTCATCCGGCAAGGTCGGTCAGAGCCACGTGCTGACTGCAATGGGTTACGACCCCCGTCAGGGGGCACTGCGCATCTCGATCGGCCCGGCCACCACGGAGGCCGAGATCGAGCGTTGCGCGGCGGTGTTCGCCAAGGTCGCCGCAAGGCGCCGAACGACAGGTCAGGCCGCGTGAGAACGCGCGGTTGAACGAAATTGCGGAAAAGCAATTTTCCGCTTGGCAAACGGGGTGAAAAGCGCCTTTTAGCCATTACATAAGCGGTGCGCCAAGTTCGCATCGTGTTGACAAGCTACCGGACCTTGGATCCGGCAAGATTGGAGAACGACATGCCTGCCGTGCAGGAGACCATTGATCAGGTCCGTCAGATCGACGTGGACCAGTACAAATACGGGTTTGAAACCACCATCGAAGTCGAAAAGGCGCCGAAGGGCCTTTCCGAAGATATCATCCGTTTCATCTCTGCCAAGAAGAGCGAGCCGGAATGGATGCTGGAATGGCGTCTTGAGGCCTATCGCCGTTGGCTGACGATGGACGAGCCGACTTGGGCGCGCGTCAACTATCCGAAAATCGACTTCAACGACATCTATTACTACGCCGCGCCGAAGGGCACGACGGGTCCGAAGTCGCTCGACGAAGTCGACCCGGAAATTCTGAAGGTTTACGAAAAGCTCGGCATCCCGCTGAAGGAACAGGAAATCCTCGCCGGCGTGCAGAAGTCCAAGATCGCCGTCGACGCCGTCTTTGACAGCGTTTCGGTGGTGACGACCTTCAAGGAAGAGCTGAAGAAGGCCGGCGTGATCTTCATGTCGATCTCCGAGGCGATCCGCGAGCATCCCGATCTGATCAAGAAGTATCTCGGAACTGTCGTTCCGCCGACCGACAACTACTATGCGACGCTCAACTCCGCCGTCTTCACCGATGGTTCGTTCGTCTACGTGCCGAAGGGCGTTCGCTGCCCGATGGAGCTGTCGACCTACTTCCGCATCAACGAGAAGAACACCGGCCAGTTCGAGCGCACGCTGATCATCGCCGAAGAAAGCGCCTACGTTTCCTACCTCGAAGGCTGCACGGCGCCGCAGCGCGACGAAAACCAGCTGCACGCAGCTGTCGTCGAACTCGTGGCCCTCGATGAAGCCGAGATCAAGTATTCGACGGTCCAGAACTGGTACCCTGGCGACAAGCACGGCAAGGGCGGTATCTACAACTTCGTCACCAAGCGTGGCGATTGCCGCGGCAAGAACTCCAAGATCTCCTGGACCCAGGTGGAAACCGGCTCAGCGATCACCTGGAAGTATCCATCCTGCATCCTGCGCGGCGACGGTTCGCGCGGCGAGTTCTATTCGATCGCCGTATCGAACGGCCATCAGCAGATCGACAGTGGCACCAAGATGATCCACCTCGGCAAGAACACGTCGAGCCGCATCGTCTCCAAGGGCATCGCTGCCGGCGTTTCGGAAAACACCTATCGCGGCCAGGTTTCGGCCCACCGCAAGGCCGAGAACGCCCGCAACTTCACCCAGTGCGATTCGCTTTTGATCGGCGACAAATGCGGCGCGCACACCGTGCCCTACATCGAGGCAAAGAACTCGACGGCACAGTTCGAGCACGAAGCGACGACCTCGAAGATCTCCGAGGACCAGTTGTTCTACTGCCTGCAGCGCGGCATCCCGACTGAAGCGGCGATCGCGCTGATCGTCAACGGCTTCGTCAAGGAAGTGATCCAGGAACTGCCGATGGAGTTTGCCGTCGAAGCGCAGAAGCTGATCGGCATCTCGCTCGAAGGCTCGGTCGGCTGAGGCCTTGAACTGATTATTGAATGGCGCGCATCCGCTTTGCGCGCAAACAGACGTTCGTTTCCCAAGAGGACGATATAATGCTTGAAATCAAGAACCTGCACGCCCGCATCGCCGAAGACGGCACTGAAATCATCCGTGGCCTGAACCTGACGGTGAAGGCCGGCGAAGTCGCCGCCATCATGGGGCCGAACGGCTCCGGCAAGTCGACGCTGTCCTACATCCTGTCGGGCCGCGAAGACTACGAAGTGACCGAAGGCGAGATCCTTTACAACGGCGAGAACATCCTTGAGCTGGAGGCTTCCGAGCGCGCCGCCAAGGGCATCTTCCTTGCCTTCCAGTACCCGGTCGAAATCCCGGGTGTTGCCACCATGCAGTTCCTGAAGGTGGCGATGAACGAGCAGCGCAAGTATCGCGGCGAAGACGAGCTGACGACACCGGAATTCATGCGCCGTGTCAAGGAAGCCGCTGCCGAGCTCAAGATCGCTCCGGAAATGCTGCGTCGCCCGCTCAACGTCGGCTTCTCCGGCGGTGAGAAGAAGCGCGCCGAGATCCTGCAGATGGCGTTGCTCGAGCCGAAGCTGTGCGTGCTTGATGAAACCGACTCCGGCCTCGACATCGATGCGCTGAAGATCGTCGCCGACGGCGTCAACGCACTGCGTTCGCCCGACCGCGCCGTCATCGTCATCACCCACTACCAGCGCCTGCTCGACTACATCGTTCCGGACACGGTGCACGTGCTCTACAAGGGCCAGGTCATCAAGTCGGGCGACAAGGCGCTTGCACACGAACTCGAAGCCAACGGCTACGCTGATATCATCGAGGCTGCAGCCTAGGGCCTGTTGAAGGAGTGTTCGAATGAATATGCAACAGGCAATCAAGATGACGGCAGCCGAAACGGCGCTCGTCGATGCCTATACCGCGCAGATCGGCGATCTACCCGGCGACGGCTCGGTGCTGTCGGTTCGTGACACCTTGGTGCACGAACTGCGGACATCAGGCCTGCCGACGCGCCGCGTCGAGTCCTGGCACTATACCGATCTTCGCACGCTGCTGCGTGCGGTACCTGCCGCCGACCCGACGGCTTTTGCTGATCGCGTCGAGGCGCTTGTCGCCGGCTCGACAGTACTTGCGGTGCGCAACGGCCATGCCGACCTCAAGGGCAATGCGCCCGAGGGCGTGACGATGCGCTCCTACACCGACAGCCTGCTCGACGGGTCGGCTGCTGCCGGCCTTGCGGTGCTCGGCTCGGACGACGCAATCGGCCGCATCAACGGCGGCCTCGTGCGCGGTGGTATCGAGCTTGCGATCGCAGACGGAACCGAGCTGGAAGACCCGCTTGAAATTCAGTTGGTGCAGAGCATCGGCCAGTCGCACACGCGCTTCCCGGTTTCCTTCGGTGCGAACACCAAGGCGACTGTGATCGAACGTCACCTGTCAACCGATGCCGGCGAGAGCCTGGTCTCAACGGTCAGCGACGTTGCGGTTGGCGAGGGTGCCGACATCATCTGGATCATCCTGCAGCAGCAGGGAGCCGCAGACACCCATCTCGGGCAGATGCGCTTCGATCTCGCCAAGGACGCCAAGCTGTATCTTTTCGTCATCAATGCCGGCGGCAAGCTGGTGCGACAGGAGATCCACGGCAAGACGAGCGGCGAAGGCGCTGATTTCAAGCTACGCGGCATCAACCTGCTCGGCGGCGAAAGCCACACGGACGTCACCTTCATGCTTGGCCATAACGTGCCGCACACCACATCGACGGAAATCATCCGCAACGTGGTCTTCGATCGCGCCAAAGGCGTCTTCCAGGGCAAGATCCTGGTTGCCAAGGACGCGCAGAAGACTGACGCGCGGATGGCGTGCAACACGCTGCTTCTTTCGGACGATGCCGACCTTTCGTCCAAGCCCGAGTTGGAGATCTTTGCGGACGACGTGCAGTGCGGTCACGGCGCGACGGTTACTGACATCGACCACACGCAGCTCTTCTATCTGCTTGCGCGCGGTATTCCGGAAAACAAGGCGCGGGCGATGCTCGTCAACGCCTTCGTCGCCGAAATCGTCGAGGAACTCGACGACGAGCCGCTGGTCGAGGCGCTGGAAGGCGTAATCTCGGCCTGGCTCGTGAAGCATGCCTGACAGGCGCGACTGATTGGATTGAAAGACATGGAACACACTGTGCCGGTGCCAGCCTATGACGTCGAAGCGATCCGCAAGGATTTTCCGATCCTGTCCCGGACCGTCTATGGCAAACCGCTTGTCTATCTCGACAACGGCGCATCGGCGCAGAAGCCGCAGTCAGTCATCGACGCGGTGAGCCATGCCTACGCCAACGAATACGCCAACGTGCATCGGGGCCTGCATTTCCTCTCGAATGCCGCCACCGAGGCCTATGAAGCGTCGCGCGAGAAAGTGCGCCGCTTCCTGAACGCGCCATCGGCCGACAACATCATCTTCACAAAATCCTCCACCGAGGCGATCAATACAGTCGCCTATGGCTACGGTATGCCGAAGCTTAGCGAGGGCGACGAGATCGTGCTGTCGATCATGGAGCACCACTCTAACATCGTGCCTTGGCATTTCATCCGCGAACGCCAGGGCGCCAAGCTGGTCTGGGCGCCGATCGACGACGATGGCGTGTTCCACATCGAAGATTTCGTCAAGTGCCTGACGGAGCGCACCAAGCTCATCGCCATTACCCACATGTCGAATGCTCTGGGCACCGTTGTACCGGTCAAGGAGATCTGCCGGATTGCCCGCGAGCGCGGCATTCCGGTGCTGGTCGACGGCAGCCAGGGCGCAGTCCACATGCCTGTCGACGTGCAGGACATCGACTGCGACTGGTACGTGATGACCGGCCACAAGCTCTACGGTCCCTCGGGGATCGGCGTGCTTTACGGCAAGATGGACCACCTGAAGGAAATGCGCCCGTTCATGGGTGGCGGTGAAATGATCGAGGAAGTGACCGAAGACCGCGTCACCTACAACGATCCGCCGCATCGTTTCGAAGCCGGAACGCCGCCGATCGTCCAGGCGATCGGGCTTGGCTACGCGCTCGACTACATGGAAAAGATCGGCCGGGCGGCGATCACCAGGCACGAAGCCGACCTGACCGCCTATGCGCGCGAGCGCCTGTCGAGGATCAACTCGCTGAAAGTGTTCGGCAATGCGCCTGATAAGGGCAGCATCTTTTCCTTCGAGATCGCAGGCGTTCACGCCCATGACATCTCGACGGTGATCGACCGCGCCGGCGTCGCAGTTCGCGCGGGCACCCATTGTGCGCAGCCGCTCTTGAAACGCTTCGGCGTCACCTCCACATGCCGCGCATCCTTCGGCCTCTACAATACGCGGGCTGAAGTGGACGCATTGGCTGACGCGCTTGAGTACGCGCGCAAGTTCTTCGCCTGATCGGGTTTGGAAAATGGTTCAGAGTTTCAACTCAAGCATCTGAACTGAAAGAGAAAGTCTAGGAGGCCGACATGAGCCTGGATGCAACGGAAGACAAGATCGACGTGCGCGAGGGCATCGTGCATTCGGAAATCCCGTCCGAAGAACTGGCACGTCTGAGCGACGATATCATCAGCGCGCTGAAGACCGTCTACGACCCGGAAATCCCCGCCGACATCTTCGAGCTCGGCCTGATCTACAAGATCGACATCGAAGATGACCGCATGGTCAAGATCGACATGACGTTGACCGCGCCGGGCTGCCCCGTCGCCGGCGAGATGCCCGGCTGGGTCGAAAATGCGGTGGGCGCCGTCGAAGGCGTGTCGGGAGTCGAGGTCTCTATGACCTTCGATCCGCCGTGGACGCCTGACCGCATGTCGGAAGAGGCACAGGTGGCCATCGGTTGGTACTGACCGCAAGGCGCCATATTGATCCGTTAAGCTGCGGACACTACATTTGATTCTGGAAGGCGCCGGGCCTTTACCCCGGTGACGACAAGGAGAAAAGGCCGATGGGCTTTGCCGTGATGAGCTTGACCGATGCAGCCGCCGGGCGCGTCAAGTCGATCGTTGAAAATGCAGGTGGCGATGCCCTGGGCATCCGCGTCGGCATCAAGAAGGGCGGCTGTGCCGGCATGGAGTATGCCGTGGATCTCGTCACCGAGCCCAATCCAAAGGACGATCTGATCGAGCACGCTGGTGCCAAGGTCTGGGTTGCGCCGGAGGCGGTGCTTTACCTGCTCGGCACCCAGATGGATTTCGAGGTGACGACGCTTCGCTCCGGCTTCACCTTCCACAACCCCAACCAGACGTCAGCTTGCGGATGCGGCGAATCGGTCGAGCTGAAGCCGGCCGATCTGGCAGCGCTTGCGGAGCGCGGCGACGCCGTGGTGCGCGCGAACTGATACGCTCCTTGTGTTTCGAGAGATGGCAGGCCCGGGTTTTCGCCGGGCCTTTTTTCTGCTGATATGCGGTCGCGTAACTGGGGGAGATGGGCGTGACGGCGTTCGACGAGGAACTTGTCTTCAATGCGCTCTATGAGACCTTTCCGGATCCGGTGATCATCCTCGACGCTGAGCGCATCATTCGCTCCGCCAACCCAGCTGCACTCGCGCAATTCGGCTATGCGGCCGACGCGTTCATCGGCCAACCGGCGCGCCTTATCTATGCTGACGACGACGAATACTTGAGGCGGCTGCGCAATCGCGCGGCAAGGGTCGACGAGACGATCGCGCGCACCTCGACCTACAGCTATATCCGGCGCGACGGCTCGACATTCTCGGGCCATCTGCGCACCACGCCGCTGATCGATGCCGCCGGACGGGAACTGGCCCTGATCGGCATCATCCGCGACGTCTCAGATCTCGCCACGGCCGTGCTTGAGAGACAGCGGGCGTCCGACATGCTCGACGCAGCATTCGACGTTATGCCGGAAGGTTTCGCAATCTTCGATGCCGAGGAAAGGTTGCTGGTCTACAATCGCGCCTATGTGACGATCTGCGGCCCAGCCGGCCCCTTGCTTCACCCTGGCATGACCGCCGAAGAGATCCTTCTGCTTGCGCAGAAGGAGGGGCACTATCCCGAAGCCTTGCCCGGTAACCCGGATTGGCCCGCCTGGGTGGCGCATCGGCTGCAGGACTTTCGTCAACCGGACAACAGGGCGAAGATCTACCGCTACGCCGGCGACCGCTGGCTGAGGGTTGAAAATATCAAGACCAAGGACGGAAACACCGTCGTCCTGCGCGTCGATGTGACCGAACTGAAGCGCGCGGAACTGACGCTCGAGCGCCAGCGACAGGAGCTCGAGCACAAGAACGAGGCCCTCGATCAGTTCACGGCAACGGTCTCCCATGACCTGAAGGCACCCTTGCGGCACATTTCGATGTTCTCCGAGATGATCGAGGATGAATTGGCCGCCGGCAATCAGGATGAGGTTTCGGCCAGCGCCCGCCATCTGCGCGACAGCGCAAGGCGGATGAACCGGGTGATCGACAGCCTGCTCGATTATTCGCAGATTGCCTATCAGATCAGCACATGGTCCGATGTCGACCTCGGCGACATCGTCGCCGATACTCTGGGCGTTCTCGGCGGTCACGCGCGCGAGGCGAATGTGGCCTTCGAGATCGGTCCGCTGCCGAAGGTCCAGGGCGATCCGGAACTGTTGCGCCGGCTGGTGCAAAACCTTGTTGGCAATGCCATCAAGTATCGACATCCGGATCGCGGGCCTATCGTGCGCGTCAACGGCCGCGCCGTCGGCCAGCAGGTGGAGCTTGCGGTCGAGGACAATGGCATCGGCATCGACCCGCGATTCGCCACGCGCATCTTCGAAGTGTTCCAGCGCTTGCACCACGACGAAAGCACCTATGGCGGCACGGGCATCGGCCTTGCGCTTGCCAAGCGGATCGCCGAAAGCCACAACGGATCGATCCATCTTGACACGAGCTTCACCGAAGGCGCACGATTTGTGGTGACGCTTCCCAAGCGCATGCGGAAGACCAAGTAAGGCGACAAGATTGGCCAAGTCACCGAAGCGATTGCTTGTGGTGGAGGACAACGTGCACGACGCGCGTTTCGTCACGCGTGCCCTTTCACAGACCGACGACACGCTCGACATCGTCCATGTCACCCACGCCGACGAGGCCGTGGCGCGCCTCGGGCACGAGCACTTCGACTATGTGCTTCTGGATATCAAGATGCCCGGTGTCGACGGGATGGAACTCTTGGAGCGCATTCGCAGCAATGAGGGCACATCGGTGGTGCCGGTCATCGTGCTGACGTCGTCCACCAATCCGAGCGACGTTTTCCGGTCCTACAAGGCCGGTGCAAACGCCTATGCGGCCAAGCCGTCGTCGCTTTCGGGCTACAGGCAATTCGCCGAGGCCTTCGTCCGCTTCTGGATAGAAAACACCCTGCCGCCGCGCGGCGTCGTGCTTGATCAGTAGGGTAAGATCGGGGCGCACCATCGGGCGCGCCCCGCTTGTCATCGGTTTATTCCGCTGCTTCCGCGTAGCTTTCCAGCGGCGGGCAGGTGCAGACCAGGTTTCGGTCACCGAAGACGTTGTCGACCCGGTTGACCGGCGACCAGTACTTGTCGACCCGGAAAGCGCCTGGCGGGTAGCAGGCCTGTTCGCGCGAGTAGGGACGATCCCAATCGCCGACCAGGTCTTCGACCGTGTGCGGAGCGTTCTTCAGCGGGTTGTTGACCTTGTCCATCCGGCCTTCCTCGATGGCGCGGGCTTCCTCGCGGATTGCCAGCATTGCCTCGCAGAAGCGGTCGATCTCAGCCTTGGTCTCCGATTCCGTCGGCTCGATCATCAGCGTGCCGGCAACCGGCCAGCTCATGGTCGGAGCGTGGAAACCGCAGTCGATCAGGCGCTTGGCCACGTCGTCGACGGTCACGCCGGCGCTTTCGACCAGCGGGCGGGTGTCGATGATGCACTCATGCGCGACACGACCCTTGGACGACTTGTAGAGCACTTCGTAGGCGCCCTTCAGCCGAGCAGCGATGTAGTTGGCGCTGAGGATCGCCACCTTCGTCGCCTGGGTCAGGCCTTCTCCGCCCATCATCAGGCAGTAGCTCCAGGAGATCGGCAGGATCGAGGCCGAGCCGAAAGGAGCAGCCGAAACCGCACCGTCATTGCCATCCGTTTCCGGGTGACCCGGCAGGTAGGGTGCCAGATGCGCCTTGACGCCGATCGGGCCCATGCCAGGACCGCCGCCGCCATGCGGGATGCAGAAGGTCTTGTGCAGGTTCAGGTGGCTGACGTCGGAGCCGATGTCGCCGGGGCGGGCAAGGCCGACCATGGCGTTCATGTTTGCACCGTCCATGTAGACCTGGCCGCCGTGCTTGTGCACGATCTCGCAGACCTCACGGACGTTCTCTTCGAACACGCCGTGCGTCGAGGGATAGGTGATCATGCAGCACGAGAGGTTTTCCGCGTACTGCTCGGCTTTTGCACGGAAATCATCCATATCGATGTCGCCGTTGTCGCTCACCTTGATGACGACGACCTTCATGCCGGCCATCTGGGCGGACGCCGGGTTCGTGCCGTGCGCCGAAGTCGGGATCAGGCAGACGTCGCGATGGTCGTTGCCCTGTGCCAGGTGGTATGCGCGGATCGTCAACAGACCGGCATATTCGCCCTGTGCGCCGGAGTTCGGCTGCATGGAAATCGCGTCATAGCCAGTGACGGCGCAGAGCTTATCCGACAGGTCTTCGATCATGTGCTGGTAGCCGGCCGCCTGATCCTTCGGAACGAAAGGATGGATTTCGGCGAATTCGGGCCAGGTGATCGGCAGCATTTCCGCCGTAGCGTTGAGCTTCATCGTGCAGGAACCGAGCGGAATCATCGCCCGGTCGAGCGCCAGGTCGCGGTCCGAAAGACGGCGGATGTAACGCGTCATTTCGCTTTCGGCGCGGTTCATGTGGAAGATCGGATGCGTCAGGTATTCGCTGGTGCGCAGCAGCGGCTGCGGCAGGCGATAGCCCGGCTCGAACTCTTCTACCTTGAAGTCACCACCAAAGGCGCGCCAGACGGCTTCGAGCGTGACGGGGCGCGAGCGCTCGTCGAGGCTGATGCCGATCTTGGTTTCGCCGATCTTACGCAAGTTCACTTCCTCGGCGACGGCAGTCTTGAGGATGATGCCCTGCAGCTTGCCGACATCGACGGTGATCGTGTCGAAAAACACGTCCGGTTCGACAGTGTAGCCAAGCTTTTCGAGGCCCATGGCGAGGCGAACGGTCTTCTGGTGAACGCTCTGAGCGATCGCCTTGATGCCCTTCGGTCCATGGAAAACAGCGTACATCGAGGCCATGACGGCCAGCAGCACCTGCGCGGTGCAGATGTTCGACGTCGCCTTTTCGCGGCGGATATGCTGTTCGCGGGTCTGCAGCGAAAGGCGATAGGCGCGGTTGCCGCGTGCATCGACCGAGACGCCGACGAGACGGCCGGGCATCGAGCGCTTGTGCGCGTCCTTGACGGCCATGTAGGCAGCGTGCGGACCACCGTAGCCGACCGGAACGCCAAAGCGCTGGGTGCAGCCGATGGCGATATCGGCACCCATTTCGCCGGGCGACTTCAAGAGGGCAAGCGCCAGCGGGTCGGCCGCGACCGTCGCGATCGCGCCGGCCTGGTGCAGGCGGGCGATCAGGCCGGTAAAGTCATGCACGTGGCCGTAGGTGCCCGGATACTGGAAGATGGCGCCGAAGACGTCGACCGGATCGAGATCGGTGAACGGATTGCCGATGACGATCTGCCAGCCGAGCGGCTCGGCACGGGTCTTCAACAGAGCAATCGTCTGCGGGTGGCAGCTCTCGTCGACGAAGAAGGCCTTCGCCTTGGACTTCGACACACGTTCGGCCATCGCCATGGCTTCGGCGGCAGCCGTCGCTTCGTCAAGCAGCGAAGCGTTGGCAACGTCGAGGCCGGTCAGGTCGCAGACCATCGTCTGGTAGTTGAGCAGCGCCTCGAGACGACCCTGGCTGATTTCCGGCTGATAGGGCGTATAGGCCGTGTACCAGGCCGGATTTTCCAGGATGTTGCGCTGGATGACCGGCGGCGTGATCGTGCCGTAATAGCCCTGGCCGATCAGCGACACGAGCTTCTGGTTGCGGTTGGCCGTTTCGCGCATCTTGTCGAGCGCTTCACGCTCGGTCATCGGCGCGCCCCAGGCCAAAGGCGTCTTCTGACGGATCGACGGCGGCACGGTGTCATCGATGAGCGCGTCGAGCGACGGATAACCGACGACCTTCAGCATCTCATCCATTTCCGCCGGCGACGGGCCGATATGACGCCGGTTGGCAAAGTCATACGGCTTGTAGTCGGTAAAGGTGAAGTCCTTGGGCATGCTCATCAGGCGACGAGCTCCTTGTAGGCCGCTTCGTCGAGAAGGGCGTCGGCTGCGTTCGGATCGGCGAGTTTCAGCTTGAAGAACCAGGCAGCGCCCTGCGGATCGCTGTTGACCAGCGACGGGTCGTCGACGATCGCCTGGTTGACTTCGACGATTTCGCCATCAAGTGGACAATAGACGTCGGATGCCGCCTTGACGGATTCAACCGTTGCCGCCGTGTCGCCCTTGGCAAAGGTGGAGCCAGTTTCCGGCAGTTCTACAAAAACGAGGTCGCCGAGCTGGCCGGCCGCGTGTTCGGTGATGCCGACCGTTGCTACGCCAGCTTCGACCTTCAGCCACTCGTGTTCGTCGGTGAACTTCAACATTTGCGCTCTCTCCTGATCAGCGTTTGTAGGTTTGTTTGACAAAGGGCAGGGCGGCGACGACGACCGGCAGATATTTGCCGCGCACCTCCGCATAAACCGTCGTGCCGTTGTCGGTATGGGTGGCGTCGACATAGCCCATGGCAATCGGGCCATCGACGGTGGGGCCGAAGCCGCCCGAAGTCACCTTGCCGACGAGCGTCTTGCCCTCGGTGTCGGCAAAAAGATTGGCACCACCGCGCACGGGCGCGCGGCCCTCTGGCTTCAGGCCGACGCGACGGCGCTTGGCGCCGTCTGCGAACTGGCCAAGAATCCGGTCCGCACCGGGAAAGCCGCCCTCGCGGGCACCGCCGGCGCGCCGCGCCTTCTGCATCGCCCACTCGATCGCGCCCTCGACCGGTGTGGTCGAAGTATCGATATCGTTGCCATAGAGACAAAGTCCGGCTTCGAGACGCAGCGAATCGCGCGCGCCAAGGCCAATCGGCTTGACATCAGGGTGTTCGAGCAACCGCTGCGTGACGTCGGCGGCCGATACCGAGGGAATGGAAATCTCGAAACCGTCTTCGCCGGTATAGCCGGACCGGGAGATGATGCAGGCTACATCGTGCAGGTCGGCTTCGGCGACATCCATGAAGCGCATGGCCGAAACATCGGCCCACAATTCGCCAAGAACTGCTTCTGCGTGGGGGCCCTGCAGCGCGATCAACGCACGGTCGTCGAGCATCGTGACTTCACAGGTGTCGGCGAGGCCCTTCTTCAGGTGCTCGAAATCGGCATCCTTGCAAGCGGCGTTGACCACCAGGAAGAGGTGGTCGCCGCGGTTGGCGATCATCAGGTCGTCGAGAATGCCGCCTTCGGCATTGGTGAAGATCGCATAGCGCTGCCGGCCTTCACCAAGGCCGAGCACATCGACGGGCACCAGCTTTTCCAGCGCCAGCGCTGCGTCCTCAATCTTGCCGGACTTTGGCCGAACGATGACCTGGCCCATGTGAGAAACGTCGAACAGACCTGCCGCGGTGCGCGTATGCAGGTGCTCCTTCATCACGCCGTCAGGGTACTGGACCGGCATGTCGTAGCCGGCAAAGGGCACCATGCGGGCACCCAGCGACAGATGCAACGCATGCAGCGGCGTATGTTTCAAATGGGAAATCTCTTCCAACTCCGGCCTCCAGGTCTGGCGCGCACGCGCGCCGGCTCACACTTCCGGCGTCAAACGCCGTCAAATTCGAGCCCCCTCTGTCCCTTTGCCTGAGATTGTTATCCCTTCGGCGAGCGCAAAAAAACGCTTCTCTCCAGAGTCCTACCGGCACCTTGCTGGTCCTTTGGCCTGAGAGTTTCCGGGGCGGTTGCTCCTTCGGCACCGGAACGAACCGGTTTCTCCCAACAAGATCGCCTCCAAATAACGGCGAACCTGTGAACTTGGCAAGGGGGCGGTGTCGCGGTCAAACACATTTTTGTCGCAGCACTTCCCATCGCCGGACTGGGGGTGCGTCAATTCTGTCTTTGCATTCTCCTCCGCTTGAGGATAACTCAGGATCGATACCGGGGACGACAATGACTAGGTGTAAGGGACATTTGCGGATCGCTGTGCGCATCGTCGCCGCTTTCGCGCTTGTTTTCCTGTCCTTCGCCCACAAGCCGGCGATGGCAAAAAGCTTGACGCCTGCAGAGATCGCAGCCTATCAGCTACCCGATGGCACCATCGCCGATATCTGCTTCGGCATGGATGGCATCGACCACGACAACGGCAAATCGCCATCGATGGCGCCGGTCTGCGAGGCCTGCCGGCTTGCGGTGGCTGCCCTGCTGCCGACGCCGCCGCAACATAGCGAACGCGCCGAGACCGGCAACTGGCTTGCCGATTTGCACCGCGCGCAAGACGAAATTACCGTCCGGCATCTGCGCCTTCTGCCGCCGCCGCGCGGACCTCCCCACCAGTCGTAACGCTTCCCCACGCATTCAATTTCAATGCGCCGCGATGGCGGCATCGACCACGACAGAACCGGGCTCTGACCGGCACGTGGTCAGGAGTGTACGACATGAACAAGACCGCACTGACTATATTTTCCCTCGGCCTGGCGCTTTCAACCGCTGGCGTCGCCCACGCCCATGCGACGTTCGAAACCGACAGCGCGCAATCCGAAAAGAGCTTCAAGGCGGTGCTGCAGGTTCCGCACGGTTGCGATGGCAAGGCAACGACCGAGGTGCAGATGAAGCTGCCGGAAGGCTTCGTCTTCGCCAAGCCGCAGCCGAAACCGGGTTGGGAGCTGGAGATCATCAAGGGCGACTACCAGAAGACCTATGACAATCACGGCGAGAAGGTCTCTTCCGGCCCAATCGAGATCCGCTGGAAGGGCGGCAATCTGCCCGAAGAGTTCTACGATACCTTCGTCGTCAAAGGTAAGATCTCGGGCTTCGACAAGGAAACCGTGCTTGCCTTCCCGACGGTTCAGCTGTGCGGCACGGACGGCAAGGTGGTGTGGGACGAGGTAGCAGCCGAGGGGCAGAGCGCCCATGACCTGAAGAGCCCGGCGCCCACGGTGACGGTGACGCTTGCCGCCGGTGGCGACGAGCATGCCGGACACGGCGGGCAGATGGCCACGGACGGCCCGGTCAAGCTGGGCGACCTTGAAATCTTTGGCGGCGCGGCCAAGGCGATGCTGCCGGGCGCCAAGGTTGGCGGCGGCTTCCTGACGATCAAGAACGGCGGCAGCGCCGACGATCGCCTGGTCGCAGTCGAGAGCCCGGTCGCGGGTCGCGTCGAGATCCACGAAATGGCGATGCAAAACGACGTGATGAAGATGCGCAAGCTCGATGACGGCGTTGCCATCCCGGCCGGCGAGACCGTCGAGCTCAAGTCCGGCGGCCTGCATCTGATGTTCATGCAGGTGTCGAAGCCGTTTGCCGAGGGTGAAACCGTGCCGGTTACGCTGGTCTTCGAGAAGGCTGGCAAGGTCGATGCCACGCTTGCCGTGGGAACGGCGGCCGGCGGCGCTGCGGCAACCGGCGGGCACAAGCACCACTGAAGGACCTGATGAGACGAAGGGCTTTGCCTCAGGCGGCGCCGTTCTCATCCTCTTGGCCGGCGGGATCTTCCTGCCGGCTTTCGTTTTCGCGCCATTCTGGCATGTCCCCGTCGTCGCGCATGTATTCGAGATATCGGCGTAGCGTTTCCGCCTCGCTCTGCTGCGGCAGGCGGCCATCGGCGCTCATCAGCATCAACGACAGGGGCAGGGCGCCCTTCATCTTGGGAATAGATGCCTGGGTGATCGTCGGCTCGCTGGAACGGCGGGTCGAAAGCAAGGTGATCGCCTCATCGGCCGGGCCATCGCCGGACACGCGCGCCTTCGGCTTGACGGCTTCCGCCGCGTAAGCCGCTGTGGTCGCGGATACCGTGACGACCTGTACCACCTTGTTCCCCTGCCTTCCTTGCTATTAATCCTTTCCTTTTTGCGCTGTTTCGCTTGAAGCTGGGTGAAAATTGGCGGTCGCCTTTTAGTCGAATCCTAACGATTGCTTCTAAGGGCGGTGCGGATCGGTTTTCGAAGAGTCTATGTCGGGATGCGCCCATGCGATCCATCCCTCGGGCATGAAGGCCGGACACTTCGGGCATCCCCGACGGGGGAACGCACAGGTTGAAGACCACCCTGATTGCTCTCTTTGCCTCGACGCTTGGGTCAGTCGCCCGGGCGACGGCAGGCGTTGCCACCACAGGCCAGCAAAGACGAACGCCAGGCTGAGGTTGTACTGCAGCCTTCGCATATACTTGCGACATGCCTTAAATACGCGCACACTCACCCCGGATACAAAAGGCGTGCCCAGATTTCACAAGGGAGCAATTTGATGCCAGATCGCACCGCGCTCGAGCAAACCGTGCACTCGCTCTATGCAGCGCGCGATGCCAACGACCTTGAGGCCATGCTGGCCTGTCTGCATCCAACCTTCAGCTTCCGTATCGTCGGTAGCGGCCGTCTTGGGGCCATGACCCAGAAGGTCAGCAATCCGGAAGCAGTGCGCTCCGCTTTTCGCGGCCTGGTCGACGCCTGGGATTTGAGCCAGATGAAGACGGTTCAGCTCGACGTCGACGGTAACACGGTTTACGCCCATCGGGTTGGGCCCATCCGCTTCGTTCCTTCCGACACATGGTTCGATACGGAAATCCTGGACAGGCTCAGCTTCAGCGACGACCGGATGGCTGACCTGACGGAATTCGTCGACACCTTGCTTGTTGCCGAAACCGTCGGTCTTGTCGCGATGCCGGCGATCGCGGTGGATTATTCGTCGTCCACACGAGACAGTATCAGCCTCTGAATATCCGGATCCTGGCTGCGGATTGCCGTCATCAACGCACTCAACCGGCCGCGTAGGCCGTAAATCTGATCGAGCAGTTGCATGGCGACGTCGACGCCGTCGTCGTTGACGCCCATGGGGCCAGTCAGGTCCTGGATCAGGCGGGCGCGGGCAAGATCATCGTCTTCGAATATCCAACCTCTGTCGGCCTGGCGCGGCACAAGCCAGCGCTGCTCGACCCAGACCCGTAGCACCGTGACCTCGATTTCGAGGTGTTCGCAAAACTCGCTGTCGTTCATGCGTTGCCTCCCAGGTTCTTGCGTGGATCCTCCGCCTTTCCGGCTGCCCAGCCCTCGACGAAGGCGGCGAGCGCCGGATCGGCCTGCGGCGCAAGCGTGATCTTCAGCGTCACATAGGCATCGCCGTGGCCACCGCCCGGCTTGCGCATGCCCTTACCCTTCAACCGCAAGACCTTGCCGGTGTTGGAGTTCGGCGGGATCGTGACGTTGACGGCGCCATCCATGGTCGGAACGCGGATCTTGCCGCCAAGCACGGCTTCGCTCAGCGAAATCGGGATCTCATAGCGCACATCCTCACCATCCACCTGGAACAGCGGATGCGGCCGCACACGGATGTCGATCAGCGCGTCACCGGCAGCCGCGCCGTTGGAGCCGGGCTCTCCCTTGCCGCGCAGGCGCAACGTCTGGCCGTCGCGTGTGCCCGGCGGAATCGTCAGATCAAGGGCCGGCCCGCCCCCCGGCAGGCTGATCTGCTTCTTGGCACCATTGACCGCCTCGAGCAGACTGATCTCCATCGAGAAATGTGCATCGCGCCCGCGCATCGATTGTTGGCCCCGACCACGACGAGAAAAGAAGTTGGAGAAAATATCGTCCGAATCGCCGAAATCCGAAAAGCCGTGAGCGCTTTCGTAGCGACCGGCGGTGTCGTTGGCGCCGGCATAATCGCGGTAGAAGTTCCGAGGCGCCGTTTCCGCGCCGGTTTCGTCGATCTCGCCGCGATCGTATTTGCCGCGCTTCTCCTCGTCGCTTAAGAGCGCATAAGCGGCCGAAACTGACTTGAAGCGATCCTCGGCTCCCTTGTCCCCGGGGTTGAGATCGGGATGTAGTTTCTTGGCAAGCTTGCGGTAGGCGCTCTGAATATCTTTCTGCTTGGCGTCCCGGCTGACGCCCAGGGTTTCGTATGGACTGCTCGGCATGGGTCTCCCTCAAACTGAAGCGATCGGCAGTGGATCGGGCTGTGCGGTACAGCTCACATATCCCAATCCAATCGGGTGATCGGTCGCTTGACTACAAGCATAGGGCACCCGTGCGGAAACGACAGGGAGAAAACGAACCGCGGCCGGTTTGTGCTCTCATTTCGCGAGTAGGCCGTTTCTGCTACAATCGGGATTTCGGAACCATTCGAAAAAGGCAGCGTTCCCATTGGGTGGTTTTTCAACGGAGGCCGACATGTCCGTGCGCCTGCAACTTGCCATCATGGTTGGACTGATGATCAACGCCGTGCTCTTCGGCATCGGTGCGGTGATCGTGCTTTCCATCCCGGTGCTCGCCGACAACGCCAAGTATTCTCTGCCAGTCGTGGTCGTCACATGTTTCATCCTCACGCCTTTCATCGCCTGGCTGATGGCTCCACGCCTCAGGCTGCGTTACTGGCGGGAGCGCGAGCAGCCGGGCAAACACCTGTCGACGTGAACCTTCGCCTCGGCTTTTCCCAGGGGCAGGCGGCTGAGTTCTACTGCATGTTTCCTTAAATCCTATTCGTTTTAAGGATAAAAACCTGCAGCAATTCAAAGTGCTACAGCGACCTTTGCGCGTCTAAGACGCGCGGCGCTGTAGAAGCTGAAAGAAGCGTGCTGCTGTTTGCCCCGCTCACCCTTGTGAGTGCAAAAGCGCCAACGATTTGCCGCGCCCAATATGCGCGCAGACGTTGAACACATCACAGGCAAGCACAAATTAGCTTTAAACAATCAATGCCCTTGATAGATGCCCGGTTGAGTATCATAGAATTGGCGGGTCAAATCGTCATGCGTCGCTTCGGCGTAGCGCACGGCCGAAGATCAAACGACGCTGAAGGAGCAAATGCCTATGAAAACTGCGATGTTGCTACTCGTTCTCTCCACCTTGGCGGCCTGTGCGCAAACCACGGGCGGCGGTGGTGTGAATTATGTCAGCGGCGACGGCGACTATTACCAGGGCATCGTTACACCGAAATAATCCGGTGAAGGCAGCCTGAAATCCCATGGAAGTGGGCTTTTCACCAAAAAGGCTTCGGTTGCACGGTTGCGCTCTCCCACGCACCGATCAACCGAAGCAACACTCGCACCAAGAACGGCAGAACTCTTGTCGACGCGCCACAACTCTGCGGCGCTCTCCGTAACTGATCCATCCCGCATTGATCATACGCAGCGAAGCTGCATGCCACCTGTCTTTGGCTGTCGGCTAATTCTCAAACCGCTTCTTCAGGAAGTAACGCGCTATTGCGCCCGGCGCGCCCTCCAGCTGGCCGAAAACCACAAAACCCAGCTTTTCGTAAAAAGGCCGCGCCTGGAATTCGAACGTATCGAGCCATAGGCCGATGTAGCCGCGATCCCGCGCGATCTTCTCCGCCTCGGCGATCAGTCGCTGTCCCAGACCTTGGCCGCGAAGGTTTTCCGGTATGGCGAGATAGCGGATGAAAGCCCAGCCATAGCCATCGGTCGCATAGAGCCCGCCGATTGCCGCCTTCGTTTCGGGATCCCGAATGAAGACGGCAAAACCGGGCTGATCGACCATGCCGCTATGCGCATCGTTATAGGCGTCAAGCGTCGTGACGATCGCACGCAGATCATCCTTGCTCGGATCTTCGAGGGTGATGTCGATGATGGGGGCTGTCATTTGGAACGAGCCAGATAAGCGGGGCGAATGGGTAAAGACTGCGGATGCACAATTGCGACGGTCGGCGGTGCCTCTCTAGCCGCAACAGATACATAATCTGTGCTAGCTGCCAAGTGTTTCATCCCGACGGCTCTGGCGCCTTACACGGTTGCGATACGCCTTCTCGTAGGACGATCGGCGATTTGGTGCTGAGCCACTCATCGTAACTGAGATGGCGCGTCTCGTAGCCGGGTTTGGCGACACACCACCGCCAAGAGAACACGTCGTAGCCATGCACGACCAGCGCCTCAACACGCCATTCACCTTCTTATGAAAGCGTGCGATTCCTGATGCGTCCGTCTCCGTCACCTCGGCAAGTCCGCGGCGATTATGAGGATGAACAATTGTCCAAAGATGCACCTTCGCGCCCGCAATCGGGACCTCGCTGGTGTCGTGGACGGAGACACGAGCTGCCGGCTTCAGTTGCTTGCAAATCGGGTAGGCGCAGCTAGCCGGCAAGACAAGCGGCAGCAGTAGCAATAGACGGAATGCACTCATTACACCTGCCTCTCCTGTCAGAGAGAAACCAAATCCGTAACGTTTCAAATGCGGGAAGCAAGGTCAGGCAGAAATCCGGAGCCTGCCCCAACACAAAAGGCGCTCTAAGGAGCGCCTTTTGTTTCTTCAATGTCTCACTGCACGCAGTCGTAGCTGGTCAGCTGCAGCCGCTGGTGGCGCCGCAGGTGTCGCACTTCTCGCAGGTGCCGTTGCGCACCATTGTGAAGTTCTGGCACTCGGAGCACATGTTGCCGGTGTAACCCTGCATGATCGAGCGGGCGCGGCGTTCGGCTTCGAGCTTCTTGGCGTCCGACTTGGCCGATGCCGCTTCTGCGGCCGCCTTGTCGGAGAACAGAGCCGTCACTTCCGTTACCGTCTCGACTGTTTCCTCGGCGATCTCTTCGGCAAGTTCGGCGGCGCGCTCTTCGTAGTCGCGCTTGAAGGCAACGATTTCAGAAGTTGCGATCGACGTTGTCTGTTCGATCTTGCGGACGGTGTTGCCGGCAATCGAGGTTACCGTTGCACTGGAGGAGGCGCGGGCAGGGGCTGCTGTCGCCGAACCCTTCGGCTCACTGGTGCGATCAGCCGTGCCGCCGACGATGGTCGGCTTGTAGCCGCGGGTCCAGCCGGTGGAGATCAGGTTCGTCTTGCCTTCCTGGATACCCTTGCCGAGCGCCGTGTTGCTGAAGTCGGACGTGTCGACATGGGCCAGATCGTGACGGCCGAGGTAGGACACGGCCAGTTCGCGGAAGACGTAGTCTAGGATCGACGTCGCGTTCTTGATCGCGTCGTTGCCCTGCACCATGCCGGCCGGCTCGAACTTGGTGAAGGTGAAGGCCTCCACATATTCTTCGAGCGGCACGCCATATTGTAGGCCGAGCGAGATGGCGATGGCGAAGTTGTTCATCATCGCCCGGAAGGCAGCGCCTTCCTTGTGCATGTCGATGAAGATCTCGCCGATGCGGCCATCGCCGAATTCGCCGGTGCGCAGGTAGACCTTGTGACCGCCGACGACAGCCTTCTGGGTGTAACCCTGGCGGCGGTTCGGCAGCTTTTCGCGGGCGCGGATCACCTTCTCGATGACGCGCTCGACGATCTTCTCCGTGATGGTCACGGCCTGGGCAGCGGCCGGCGCCTGGATCAGATCCTCCAGCGCATCCTCGTCATTCTCGTCTTCGATCAGCGAGGCATTGAGCGGCTGCGACAGCTTGGAACCATCGCGATAGAGCGCATTGGCCTTCAGCGCCAGCTTCCACGACAGCATGTAGGCGTTCTTGCAATCCTCGACGGTCGCCTCGTTCGGCATGTTGATCGTCTTGGAGATGGCGCCCGAGATGAACGGCTGGGCGGCAGCCATCATGCGGATGTGGCTTTCGACCGAGAGGTAACGCTTGCCGATCTTGCCGCAGGGGTTGGCGCAATCGAAGACAGGCAGGTGTTCGTTCTTGAGGAACGGCGCACCTTCGAGCGTCATCGCACCGCAGACGTGGATGTTGGCCGCTTCTATGTCCTTCTTCGAGAAGCCCATGTGCTCCAGGAGGTTGAAGTCCATCTGGGCGAGCTGCTCGTCGGTAACCTTCAGCGCACCCTTGAGGAAGTCCGCACCGAGCGTCCACTGGTTGAAGACGAACTTGATATCGAAGGCCGACTTCAGGGCAGCGTTGACGGCCTCGACCTTCTCATCGGTGAAGCCCTTGGCCTTCAGCGTCGAGGGGTTGATGGCAGGCGCCTGGTTGAGGTTGCCATGGCCGACGGCATAGGCCTCCATCTCGGCAAGCTGGCTCTCGGAGTAACCGAGCGAACGCAGAGCCTCGGGAACGGCGCGGTTGATGATCTTGAAGTAGCCGCCACCGGCGAGCTTCTTGAACTTCACCAGCGCGAAATCGGGCTCGATTCCAGTCGTGTCGCAGTCCATGACAAGACCGATCGTGCCGGTCGGCGCGATGACGGTTGCCTGGGCATTGCGGTAGCCGTGCTTCTCGCCGAGTTCCAGCGCCTTGTCCCAGGCGCTCATGGCGTGAATGACGAGGTCCTGGTCGGGGTTTTCGCCATGGATCAGCGCGACCGGGTTGACCGAGAGGCCTTCATAGCCCGTCGTCTCGCCGTAAGCGGCGCGGCGGTGGTTGCGGATGACGCGCAGCATGTTGTCGCGGTTCGGCGCGAAGCCCGGGAACGGACCGAGCTTGGCCGCCATTTCCGCCGACGTGGCGTAGGAAACGCCGGTCATGATCGCCGTCAACGCACCGGCAATGGCGCGGCCCTCGGTCGAGTCATAGGGAATGCCCGACGACATCAGAAGGCCGCCGATATTGGCATAGCCAAGGCCGAGCGTGCGGTATTCGTAGGACAGTTCGGCAATCTCGCGGGACGGGAACTGCGCCATCATCACCGAAACTTCGAGAACGACGGTCCACAGACGCACGGCGTGCTCGTAATCGGCGATGTTGATGCGCTTCGTCGCCGCGTCCTTGAACATCATCAGGTTCAGCGAGGCGAGGTTGCAGGCGGTGTCGTCGAGGAACATGTATTCCGAGCACGGGTTCGACGCGCGGATCGGACCGGCGGCGGGGCTGGTGTGCCAGTCGTTCATCGTCGTGTTGAAGTGCAGGCCCGGATCGGCCGACGCCCATGCGGCGTAGGAAATCGACTCCCAGAGGTCGCGTGCCTTCAGCGTCTTCATCACCCGGCCGTCCTTGCGGGCGGTCAGGTGCCAGTCGCCATCAGCTTCGACGGCGCGCAGGAAGTCGTCCTTGATCGAGACGGAGTTGTTCGAGTTCTGGCCCGAAACCGTGAGATAGGCTTCCGAATCCCAGTCGGTGTCGTAGGTCTTGAACTCAAGGTCCTTGTAACCCTGCTTGGCGAACTGGATGACGCGCTGGACGTAGTTTTCAGGCACCAGCGACTGCTTGGCAGCGCGGATCTCGCGCTTGAGCGCCGGGTTCTGCTTCGGGTCGTAGCAGGCGTCGTCCGTGCCGTCGCAGTTGACGCAGGCCTTCATGATCGCCTTCAGATGCTTGGCGACGACCTTCGAGCCGGTGACGAGCGCTGCAACCTTCTGCTCTTCCTTGACCTTCCAGTTGATGTATTCCTCGATATCCGGGTGATCGATATCGACAACGACCATCTTGGCGGCGCGACGGGTGGTGCCGCCCGACTTGATGGCGCCGGCTGCGCGGTCGCCGATCTTCAGGAAGGACATCAGGCCCGAGGACTTGCCGCCGCCCGAGAGCTTTTCGCCTTCGCTGCGCAGATGCGAGAAGTTGGAGCCGGTGCCGGAGCCATACTTGAACAGGCGCGCTTCACGCACCCACAGGTCCATGATGCCGCCCTCGTTGACGAGGTCGTCGGCAACCGACTGGATGAAGCAGGCGTGCGGCTGCGGGTGTTCGTAAGCCGACTTGGACTTGGTCAGCTTGCCGGTAAAGGGATCGACATAGAAGTGGCCCTGGCCGGGGCCGTCGATGCCATAGGCCCAATGCAGGCCGGTGTTGAACCATTGCGGGGAGTTCGGCGCAACGCGCTGGGTGGCGAGCATATAAGCAAGTTCGTCACGGAAGGCGGAGGCGTCTTCTTCGCTGGCGAAATAGCCGCCCTTCCAGCCCCAGTAGGCCCAGGTACCGGCCAGGCGATCGAAAACCTGACGGGCATCGGTTTCGGAACCGTACTGTTCGTCCTTCGGCAGCGCCTTCAGCGCATCCGTGTCGGGAGCCGAGCGCCAGAGGAAGGAGGGGACATCATTCTCCTCGACGCGCTTCAGCTTCGCCGGCACGCCGGCCTTGCGGAAATACTTCTGGGCAAGGATATCGGCGGCAACCTGGCTGAACTGTGCCGGCACGTCGATATCGGCCAGACGGAACACGATCGAGCCGTCGGGATTCTTGATTTCACTCGTAGCCTTGCGGAATTCGATCTCCGCATAGGCGGATTGCCCAGCCTTGGTGAAACGACGTTCGATCAGCATTATCCCGTGTCCTTCGTGTTGCGAGCGCCCGCCACAGGCGCAAGTGTCCCCGCCCGACCGCGGAGGCATTCCGCAGCCAGTCTCAGCTTCCATCCATGAAGGGAAACCCAGATCTGGGTGACCCTGTATCTTGTGAGATAGGCTGCCTGCAAACACTAAATATAGTATCAACAGCTTCTTTATGCCAGCCAAAAGTTGCTCAAGCGGGCCCGAAAAAGCGCACAGGATTCCTCACTGCGGCTCAAGCGGGGAACCCGCGCTTGCCGCATGTCAGAACCGACGATTTCGTGAAATGAACCGGGCTCAAAACAATCCGGTCCGCCGCCGTCGCAACGTGAAATCCATTAACCGTGAATCGTCCCAAGGCGTCAAGGGGTGGTTTGTGACGGAAGTTTGAGCGCTAGATGTTGTGTGGATCGGCTGTGGAAAACGGGGACAGCGGCCAATGCCTTGTAAATCAGGCACTTCGGCAGGTTGCCTGTGACACTGCCGCAGCGGCAGGCGAAAAATCAAATTTTTGAAGGGTAAAAAAGCACATAAATAGCATCCCCAGGGGCAACCGCGATTGCACAACCAACGCCGATGTGAGGGGCACTACAAATTGATTCGTTTTCAGGTTTTGGGGGTGAACAATTAGGGTCGCGTGGAGAGGCGCGGGAAGGTCCCCCGCGCCTGAACTTGACATCAATCAACGCGCTTTTGCAGCTCACGCGCGCCATTCGGCGCGTTCACCTTGCCCTCGGTGATGAAGAAGGCAAAGACATCGCGCGGCTCCTTCTTTGCCTTGCGATCGGGCGCGTTCTTGGCGAGATCACCCGGCTCCCCGCCGGCGGCAAAGGTTTTCGCGCGATCCGCCCAGAGATCAAGCTTGTCGGCGGCATAGCAGGTCTTGATATCGTCGCTGCCCTTCTGCAGGCGCAGATAGACGAAATCGGCAGTGACATCGGCGATCATCGGATAGTCCGCATGTTCTGCCAGAACGATGGCCACCTTGTATTTTTCCAGCAGGTCGACGAACTCGGGCGCCTGGAACGTTGGATTGCGCACTTCGACGACGTGGCGCAGCGGCAGACCGTCCTGCTTTTCCGGCAAAAGTTTGAGGAAGCCTTCGAAATCTTCCGGCTCGAACTTCTTCGTCGGCGCGAACTGCCACAGGATCGGCCCGAGATGGGGTCCTAATTCTGTCAGCCCCTGCGTCAGGAATTTCTGCATGGATTCACCAGCTTCGGCCAGAACCTTGCGATTGGTGACGAAGCGGCTGGCCTTCAGCGAGAAGATGAAATCATCAGGGACTTCGGCTGCCCACCTGGCGAAAGTTTCCGGCTTCTGCGATGAATAATAGGTGCCGTTGACCTCGATCGCTCGCAACTCCTTGCCGGCAAATTCGAGCTGGCGCTTCTTCGACAGGCTGTCGGGATAAAACGTGCCCTCCCAAGGCTCGAAGGTCCAACCGCCGATACCAACGCGGATCTTTCCGGATTTCGTCATCCCATCCTCCTCATGGCGGCGAATTCAAGCCGCAACTAGTTTCGTTCGGACGCCATCTGCCTCGCGGGCTTGGCCATATCCACCAGCGTCCACCCTGGCCGATAGGGGTTCGGGCGGCGACCCGTTTCTTGAAAACCATAGGCACGATAAAGCGCGATGTTTCGCTCCATCCGCGCATTGGTATAGAGCCGCACGTCTGCCACGCCGCATTCCTCCGCCTGTGCATCAACAAACCGCAACAGCTCGCTCCCTAGCCCCTGACGCTGGAAGGAGGGCGCAACGGCAATGCTGAAGATCAAAAGATGATCCGCATGCCGTTCGAAAACGGCAATCGCAGAAACCGCATCGCCATCGTCACGGATCCAGACCTCTTCGCGGGCGATGCGAGGCACGTAATCTTCGGTAACCGGCAAAGGCAGTCCACCGAGCAGGTCGGTATAAGGCGCGTAGGCGGCAACGGTGATATCCCGCACGGCGGGCAGGTCATCTAGCGTCGCCGGCCGCATCATCGCGAAGCCGGCGACGGTGTCGCTCCGCCTATTGCCCGAGACGCTCACTCGGCCGCCTCAACCTTTTTCATCGGACGACGCTCCAAAAGCTCCTTCAGGAACTGGCCGGTATAGGAACGCGGCTCCTTGACGACATCCTCCGGCGTGCCCTTCGCGATGACTTCGCCGCCGCCGTCGCCACCTTCGGGACCGAAGTCGATGACCCAATCGGCCGTCTTGATCACCTCGAGATTGTGCTCGATGACCACGACCGAATTGCCCTGGTTGACGAGTTCATGCAGAACTTCAAGAAGCTTTGCCACATCGTGGAAATGCAAGCCGGTTGTCGGTTCGTCGAGAATATAGAGCGTGCGTCCGGTGGAGCGCTTCGACAGTTCCTTGGCGAGCTTGACGCGCTGGGCTTCGCCGCCCGAGAGCGTGTTTGCCTGCTGACCGACCTTGATATAGCCAAGCCCCACCTGGTTCAGCGTCACCAGCTTGTCGCGCACTGCGGGAACGGCAGCAAAGAACTCCACGCCTTCCTCGACGGTCATGTCGAGCACATCGGCGATCGACTTGCCCTTGAAATGCACGTCCAGCGTTTCGCGGTTGTAGCGCTTGCCGTGGCAGACGTCGCAGGTGACGTAGACATCCGGCAGGAAGTGCATCTCGATCTTGATGACGCCGTCGCCCTGGCAGGCTTCGCAGCGCCCACCCTTGACGTTGAACGAGAAGCGACCGGGCTGGTAACCGCGGGCCTTGGCTTCCGGCAAACCGGCAAACCAGTCGCGGATCGGGGTGAAGGCACCGGTGTAGGTCGCCGGGTTTGAGCGCGGCGTGCGGCCAATCGGCGACTGGTCGATGTCGATCACCTTGTCGATGTGCTCGAAGCCGTCGATGCGATCGTGTTCGGCCGGGTTTTCGCGCGCGCCCATGATACGGCGGGCGGCGGCCTTGTAGAGCGTCTCGATCAGGAAGGTGGACTTGCCGCCACCGGACACGCCCGTAACCGCGGTGAAAATGCCGAGCGGAATGGACGCCGTGACGTTCTTCAGGTTGTTGGCGCGTGCACCGACGACGGTGATTTCCTTTTTCTTTTTCGCCTTGCGGCGTTCGCTCGGGACGGCAACCGACAGTTCACCGGAGAGATACTTGCCGGTCAGCGACTTCGGATTGGACATCACGTCGGCAGGCGAACCCTGGGCGATGACCTCGCCGCCATGGATGCCGGCGGCCGGGCCGATGTCGACGACATAGTCGGCCGTCAGGATAGCGTCCTCGTCATGCTCGACGACGATGACCGTGTTGCCGATGTCGCGCAAATGGCGCAGCGTCTCGAGCAGGCGGGCGTTGTCGCGCTGGTGCAGGCCGATCGACGGTTCGTCGAGCACGTAGAGCACGCCCGTCAGACCAGAGCCGATCTGCGATGCCAAGCGAATACGCTGGCTTTCACCACCCGACAGCGTGCCGGAGTTGCGCGACAGGCTGAGATATTCGAGACCGACATCGTTGAGGAACCGCAGGCGGTCGCGGATCTCCTTGAGGATGCGAACGGCGATCTCGTTCTGCTTGGTGTTGAGATGTCCCGGCAATGCCTCGAACCAGTCCCGTGCGATGCGGATCGACATCTCGGTGACCTGGCCGATATGCAGCGTGTCGATCTTGACGGCGAGCGCCTCCGGCTTCAGGCGGAAGCCAGCGCAGGCCGGGCAGGGGGCAGCCGACATATAGCGCTCGATCTCCTCGCGCGCCCAGGCGCTGTCGGTTTCCTTCCAGCGGCGTTCGAGGTTGGGCACGATGCCTTCGAAATTCTTGGTGGTGTTGTAGGAGCGAGCGCCGTCTTCATAATGAAAGACGATCTTCTCTTCGGTGCCGTGCAGGATGGCTTTCTGCGCGTCGACGGACAGTTCGCTCCAGCGATTGCCGAGCTTGAATCCGAAAACCTTGCCGAGCGCTTCCAGCGTCTGGTTGTAATAGGGCGACGACGATTTGGCCCAAGGCGCGATCGCGCCATCACGCAGCGTCCTGTTATGCTCTGGTACGATCAGCGCCTCGTCGATCTTCTGCTGGCTGCCGAGGCCATCGCAGGTCGGGCAGGCACCGAAGGGATTGTTGAATGAGAACAGGCGCGGCTCGATCTCGGAAATCGTAAAGCCGGAGACCGGGCAGGCGAACTTTTCCGAAAACAGCACGCGCTCATGGGTTTCGTTGAGCGACTTGTTGGCCGAGCCACCGGCCGCGGTTTCTTCCGGCGGCAGCGGCTTGTCGGCGAATTCGGCAACGGCGAGACCGTCGGCCAGCGTCAGGCATGTTTCCAAGCTGTCAGCAAGCCGCGAGGCGAGATCGGGCCGCACGACGACACGGTCGACGACGACGTCGATGTCATGCTTGTACTTCTTGTCGAGGGCAGGAACCTCGGCGATCTCGTAGAAGGTGCCGTCGACCTTAACGCGCTGAAAGCCCTTCTTCATCAGTTCGGCGAGTTCCTTCTTGTACTCGCCCTTACGGCCGCGCACGAGCGGCGCAAGAATATAAAGACGCGTGCCTTCGCCGAAGGCGAGCACACGGTCGACCATCTGGCTGACTGTCTGGCTTTCGATCGGCAGGCCGGTCGCCGGCGAATAGGGCACACCGACGCGCGCAAACAGCAGGCGCATGTAGTCGTAGATCTCGGTCACGGTGCCGACCGTCGAGCGCGGGTTGCGCGAGGTCGTCTTCTGCTCGATCGAGATTGCCGGCGACAGGCCGTCGATCTGGTCGACATCCGGCTTCTGCATCATCTCGAGGAACTGGCGCGCATAGGCAGACAGGCTCTCAACGTAGCGACGCTGGCCTTCGGCATAGATCGTATCGAAGGCGAGCGACGACTTGCCGGAGCCGGAAAGCCCTGTCATCACGATCAGCTTGTTGCGCGGCAGATCGAGATCGATGCCCTTGAGATTGTGCTCGCGCGCGCCACGAATGGAGATGGTCTTGAGTTCGCTCATCGGAAGCCAGCTTTTGCATGTCGGTTGAAAGCCCCCTATGTAATGACGCTAACGCCCATGTCGAGGCGCAATCGGCAAAACTGGTGGCCATTTCGATTCGGTTGACAGGATCATAGGGAAATATTAGAACAAAGAAAGAACAAACAACACGCAAATCGACTAAATCTGTTGTGGATTATGTATGATGCGGGGCGTATCCGCGGCAGCGGACCGCTAAGATACGCGTTCTTGAAATTCGAAAGCCGTGCCGGCGGCGCGGCAAAACCACGGGAAAAGCAATATGGCTGGTAGCGTCAACAAGGTGATCTTGGTCGGAAACGTCGGGGCGGACCCGGAAATCCGGCGCACGCAGGACGGCCGGCCGATCGCCAACCTGCGCATTGCCACATCGGAAACCTGGCGTGACCGCAACAGCGGCGAGCGCAAGGAAAAGACCGAATGGCACACCGTCGTCGTCTTCAACGAAGGCCTGTGCAAGGTCGTCGAGCAATACGTCAAGAAGGGCGCGAAGCTCTATATCGAAGGCGCGCTGCAGACCCGCAAATGGCAGGACCAGACGGGCAATGATCGTTACTCGACCGAAATCGTGCTGCAGGGCTTCAACTCGACGCTGACCATGCTTGATGGTCGCGGCGAGGGCGGCGGCTCCGGCGCCGGCCGTGGCGGCTCCAGCGATTTCGGTGGCGGCGCTGGCGGCGGCTACGACGACTACGATCAGCAGCCGCGCCAGTCCTCCGGCGGCGGTCGCTCCGGCGGCGGCCAGGGTGGTCAGGGCAGCCAGAGTGGCGGCAACTTCTCGCGCGATCTCGACGACGACATCCCGTTCTGAGCCACGCGAACACGGCGATTTTCAGTTGCGGACGCCCTTTGGTGAGCAGACTGGAACGGCACGGGCCTTTAATGGCAATATCGTGACATTGAAAAAGGGCCGGGAAACCGGCCCTTTTTGCGTTCGAATGAACGTTTCTGTCGGTTGGAGCATTTCCAGGAAAAGTGCGAAGCGGTTTTCCGTCCGGAAGTGCGTATGACCAGGAGACGGGACGCTTCCGCAACTCTATCCAAAGCGGAAGCGCTCAAACGTCCCGATGGCCCCTCAGACCGCCATTGCCGATTTCACGCCGTCGACGACGAACTGGACTGCAAGTGCCGCCAGGATGACCCCAAGCAGGCGCGTGAGGATTGCCCGGCCGGTGACGCCGAGAAAACGGTCGATGCGTTCGGCGATGACAAGCGCCAGGAAAAGACTGACCATCGACAGCGCGATGACGATCAACAGCTGCGTGCGCTCGACCGCCGTCGGGAACGAGCCGGCAAGCAGGATCGTCGCGGAGATCGCGCCCGGCCCGGCAATCAGCGGCAGGGCAAGCGGGAACACCGCGATATTGTGGATGTGGTCCTTGGTGGTGGCGTTTTCGCCGGTCTTTTCCTTTCGCTCCTGACGCTTCTCGAAGATCATCTCGAAGGAAATCCAGAACAGCAGCAGACCGCCGGCGATGCGGAAGGCACCGATGGATATGCCGAGCAGGCCGAGAATGCCGTTACCGAAGACGGCGAAGGCGGCAAGGATGAAGAAGGCGATCAGCGAGCCGCGTGTGGCGACCTGAAAGCGTTCCTGCCGGCTGAGGCCGACGGTGAGGCTCAGGAAGATCGGGGCGAGCCCCGGCGGATCGAGCGTGACGAGCAGGGTGGTGAGTGCGTTGACCAGGAGGTCGACATTGAACATCCGTTTCCCCTTCCGGATTGTCGCGTGCGTGCGCGCGCGCCCCGAGTTTTCCCGGTGGCAGATCGGCATTGTTAGGCAAGCGGAGGGGGCTTGGGAAGGGGTCGGTGGCCAAAGCTTGAGCAATAGCTTAATGAGGATGTGACGGAACCTTCTCACAGCCGTTCAGGCCGGGCAGCCGACTTTGTCGCCAGCACTTCCGATTTCCGCTGCAATGCCCTAGAAAAGCCTGTTCCGACGGCAAAAGACTGTTCACAACCACGGGCCAAAATTGGCGCTTCCAGGCGCATTCGGCTATAAATATCCGACTGATTCTGAACAAAGATCGTGATCACAATTGACTGAGCAAAGCACTCCCGGCGGCGGAAAGACTCCGCCAGGCATCGAGCCGATTTCCATCATCGAGGAAATGCAGCGGTCCTATCTCGATTACGCCATGAGCGTCATCGTCAGCCGCGCGCTTCCAGACGTGCGTGACGGCCTGAAACCCGTTCATCGCCGCATCCTCTACGGGATGAGCGAACTCGGCATCGACTGGAATAAGAAGTACGTCAAATGCGCCCGTGTCACCGGGGACGTGATGGGCAAATACCACCCGCACGGCAATTCGGCGATCTACGATGCGCTGGCACGTATGGCCCAGGATTGGTCGCTGCGGCTGCCGCTGATCGACGGCCAGGGCAACTTCGGCTCGGTCGACGGCGACCCGCCGGCGGCAGAACGCTACACCGAGTGCCGCCTGCAGAAGGCAGCGCACTCGCTGCTCGACGACCTCGACAAGGAAACGGTCGATTTCCGCGACAACTACGACGGCACGATGAGCGAGCCGGTGGTGGTGCCCGCGAAGTTCCCGAACCTGCTCGTCAACGGCGCCGGCGGCATCGCGGTCGGCATGGCGACCAACATTCCGCCGCACAACCTCGTCGAAGTCATCAACGGCTGTATGGCGCTGATCGACAACCCGGCGATCGAATTGCCGGAGCTGATGGAAATCATCCCGGGGCCGGACTTCCCGACCGGTGCGCTCATCCTCGGCCGCTCGGGTATCCGCTCGGCCTACGAGACCGGCCGCGGTTCGGTCATCATGCGCGGTCGTGCCCATATCGAACCGATGCGCGGTGACCGCGAGCAGATCATCATCACCGAGATTCCCTTCCAGGTGAACAAGGCGACGATGATCGAGAAGATGGCCGAACTGGTGCGCGATAAGCGCATCGAAGGCATCTCGGATCTGCGCGACGAATCGGACCGTCAGGGCTACCGCGTCGTCGTCGAACTCAAGCGCGACGCCAATGCCGACGTCATCCTGAACCAGCTTTACCGTTACACGCCGCTGCAGTCGTCTTTCGGCTGCAACATGGTGGCGCTCAACGGCGGCAAGCCGGAGCAGATGACGCTGCTCGACATGCTGCGCGCCTTCGTCTCGTTCCGCGAGGAAGTCGTTAGCCGGAGAACGAAGTACCTGCTGCGCAAGGCGCGCGACCGTGCGCATGTCCTGGTCGGTCTCGCCATCGCGGTTGCCAACATCGACGAAGTGATCAAGCTGATCCGGCATGCGCCCGATCCGCAGACCGCGCGCGAACAGTTGATGGAGCGCCGTTGGCCGGCGCATGACGTCGACAGCCTCATCCGGCTGATCGACGACCCGCGTCACCGGATCAACGAAGACAATACCTACAACCTGTCGGAAGAGCAGGCGCGCGCCATTCTCGACCTGCGCCTGCAGCGCCTGACTGCGCTTGGTCGTGACGAAATCGGCGACGAACTCAACAAGATCGGCGAGGAAATCAAGGATTACCTCGATATCCTGTCGTCGCGTCTCCGCATCATGACCATCGTCAAGGACGAACTCACCGCCGTTCGCGAGGAGTTCGGCACGCCGCGTCGCAGCGAGATCGCCGAAGGCGGTCCCGACATGGACGACGAGGACCTGATCGCCCGCGAAGACATGGTCGTGACCGTCTCGCATCTCGGCTACATCAAGCGCGTGCCGCTGACCACCTATCGCGCGCAGCGCCGCGGCGGCAAGGGCCGCTCCGGCATGGCAACCAGGGACGAGGATTTCGTTACCCGGCTATTTGTTGCCAACACTCATACGCCGGTTCTGTTCTTCTCCTCCCGTGGCATCGTCTACAAGGAGAAGGTCTGGCGCCTGCCTATCGGCACGCCGCAATCGCGCGGCAAGGCACTGATCAACATGCTGCCGCTTGAACCCGGCGAACGCATCACGACGATCATGCCGCTGCCCGAGGACGAAACGACGTGGGAAAACCTCGACGTCATGTTCTCGACGACGCGCGGCACGGTGCGCCGTAACAAACTGTCCGACTTCGTCCAGGTCAACCGCAACGGCAAGATCGCGATGAAACTGGAGGAGGATGGCGACGAGATCCTCTCGGTCGACACCTGCACCGAGCATGACGACGTCATGCTGACGACGGCGCTCGGCCAGTGCATTCGCTTCCCGGTCGACGACGTGCGCGTTTTTGCCGGCCGCAACTCGATCGGCGTCCGCGGCATCAACCTTGGTGACGGCGACCGCATCATCTCGATGGCGATCCTCGGCCATGTGGATGCTGAGCCATGGGAACGGGCGGCCTACCTGAAGCGCGCAGCCGCCGAGCGGCGCACGAACGGCGAGGAAGAAGAAATCGCTCTGGTCGGCGAGGAAGTCACCGAAGGTGGCGAACTCACCAACGAGCGCTACGAAGAGCTGAAGGCGCGCGAACAGTTCGTTCTGACGGTTTCGGAGAAGGGCTTTGGCAAACGTTCGTCGTCCTACGATTTCCGCACCTCGGGTCGTGGCGGCAAGGGCATCCGCGCCACCGACACCTCGAAGACGACGGAGATCGGCGTACTCGTCGCGGCCTTCCCAATCGAAGACAACGATCAGATCATGCTCGTTTCCGATGGCGGCCAGTTGATCCGCGTGCCGATCAATGGCGTCCGGCTTGCCAGCCGCGCCACCAAGGGCGTGACGATCTTCTCGACGGCCAAGGACGAAAAGGTCGTCTCGGTCGAGCGCATCAGCGAACCGGAAGGTGACGAAGAAGGCGAGGACCTGGTGGCAGCCGAAAACGGCGCACCGGAAACGCCGGAAGCCGAAGCCTGATAGGCGGCTCCAACCGACTGAAAAGCCCGCCGATCGGCGGGCTTTTTTATTGGGCAGCCATGATTTCCGGCGGGCGAATGTAGGTTCTCAGGCCCTTGGCCAGCGCATCGAAGACCACCCGGCAACGCGGCGCCGCCTTCAGGTTTTCGTGCATGACGAGCCATGTCTCGAGCTTCATTACGAACCCGTCCGCCAGTACCGGGAGAATATCGGGGTCGCGGGCAGCAAGCGCATTCTGACAGATACCGATGCCGAAACCGGCGCGAATGGCGGCAAGCTGCGCGAGGTTGCTGTCTGCCTTCAGCGCAAAGCGCACGTCCGGCAGGCCGGGTGTGCGGGCGATGATTGCCCGGATCGCCGCCGTCTCGCGGTCATAGCCGATCAGGCTGTGGCGGCTCAGATCGGCAATCGTGGCCGGGGTGCCGCGCCGGTCGAGGTATCGCCGGTGGGCGTGAAAACCGAGCGGCACCGCGCCGATATGAAGCGCCACCAGCGCATCCTGACTGGGCACCGCCATGCGCACGGCGATGTCCGCCTCCTGCCGCAGGATGTCCTCGATCGCATCGGAAGCCGACAGCTCGATGGTCAGATCCGGATATTGCACATGCAGCTCGGCAAGGATCGGCGGCAACACCTCGATACCGATCACTTCGCTGGCACTGATGCGCACCGTTCCGCTGACCGTATCCTGCTGGCCGGAGGCAGCGCGAAGCAGGGCCGCTGATGTTGCTGCGAGCGCTTCGGCATAGGGTTGAAGCGCGCGGGCGGCATCGGTCGGCAACAGTCCCTGCGGCGAGCGAGTGAAGAGCGGAAAGCCGAGCATCTCCTCCATTGCATCGACATGGCGCCCGACCGTCGGTTGCGTCAGGCCGAGCTCGCGCGCCGCCGCCGACAGCGAGCCTTCTTTCAGCACCTTCAGGAAAGTCCGGTAGTAGTCCCAGCTCGGCTCGATCTTGCTCATACATAAAAGTATAGCAATGAAACAGAAAACGACAATTCCGTTTATCCCGGAATTGCACGACATTTCCTCCATCAGAACCGATGGAGCAGACGCAATGACCGACAATCTGGAAAAGGCAAGAACAGTCCTGGTATTGGGCGCGACCGGCGGCATCGGTGGTGCCGTCGCCCGCGGCCTCAGCCAGCGGGGATGGAAAGTGCGCGCACTCAATCGCAATATCGCCAAGGCCGCGCAGAAGGCGCCCGCGTACGAATGGGTGGAGGGCGATGCGATGAAGCGGCTGGACGTTCGCGCCGCCGCAGAAGGCGTCGAACTGATCGTTCATGCCGTCAATCCGCCCGGTTACCGCAACTGGGGCAAGCTGGTACTGCCGATGCTCGACAACACCATTGCCGCCGCGAAAGCGGAAGGCGCGCGCATTTTGCTGCCGGGCACGATCTACAATTTCGGTCAGGATGCCTTCCCGCTTCTGACCGAAGACAGCCCGCAGAACCCGCATACGGACAAGGGCATGATCCGCAAGGAGATGGAACTTCGATTGAAAGCTGCGTCAGACGCCGGTGTCGGCGTGATCATCCTGCGGGCTGGAGATTTCTTCGGCCCCGATGCCGCCAACAACTGGTTTTCGCAAGGGCTGGTCAAGCCGGGCAAGCCGCTGACCGCGATCAGCTATCCCGGAAAGAAGGGCGTCGCCCACCAATGGGCCTATCTGCCCGATGTGGCCGAGACGATGATCCGTCTGGTCGAGCGTGCCGAGGATCTGCCGGCCTTTGCCGTCTACCATATGGGCGGTTTCGTCGATGATGACGGCACGAAGATGATCGCCGCCATCCGGCGCGCAGCGGGACAGCAAAGGCTTCCGGCACGTGCCTTTCCATGGTGGCTGGTGACGCTGGCTTCCCCCTTCGTCCCGCTCTTTCGGGAGTTGCGCAAGATGCGCTACCTCTGGCGCCAACCGCTACGGATGCCGAACAATCGATTGCTGGACTTGCTCGGCGAGGAGCCGCGTACACCGATCGATGAAGCGGTGGCCAAAACCCTCAAGGCGCTCGGCTGCTTGCCGCAGAGTGCCGGACAAATCGGCGCCGGCGAGGGACTCACCCCAGCCAAAATGGCGATCAGTTCCTGAAGACCAAGCAAGCGCCACCATTTTTCCGAATGGTGGCGCAAAGCGCATTGGCTTCCACCTGGCTATCGCGGCCGATTCGGGCGGCATAACGAATGCGGCGGCCGAAGCTGGCATTGCGTTCGCGCAGGAGCAGGGCCTTCTCGCTACGGATCGGGGCCGGCAGACGTTTGACAGCGTTGACGAAGAGCCGCTGCGCCACCGATTTCTGAAAATGCGCCGCAAGCTGTACGCCCCAGGGCGCCCACTCCGCCTCATCGATCACGTCGATCTCGCGCAGTTGGCGGGTGCTGGCCAGCGCCACGCAGCCGTCGAGAAAATTCTTGCTCTTGTCGAGCGTCAGATCGAGTGTCTTTGGCGGATTGTCCCGCCAGTCCTCGACGCTGTAGGCGGTGATCGCCAGCACATAGTTGCGTGTCTCCGTCGGCAGCCAGTCCACTTCGAGGAAACGCTCCAGCCCATTTTCACCGGCATTGTAGGCGGCGGCGGCAAAACCGAGATTGCCGTAGCGCGACTTCAGCTCACCAAGATATTCGGCTGATTTTCCCAGAGCGGCAACGACATCGAAACTGTTGGAAAGGCCACGCATTTTCGCCGTTCCCGGCATGAACTGCGCGATGCCTTCCGCCCCTTTCGGGCTGACCGCATTCGGCCGAAACAGGCTTTCGCGCCAGATAAGGCGCGCAAAGAAGGCTGAAGGCAAGTCATTGGCGGCGGCATAATGATCGATGACGCCGCAAACATCGCGCTCGAAGCTTTCCTTGCTGATGCACAGCGATTTAACCGGGTCCGTCACCGACCGGCCGACATAGATGCACTTGGCGCGCACCGGCAGCTCGTCGATGCGAGCCTGAGCGATATCCGGCGACCCCATGCTCACGGCCATCAAAAGCGCCAGCAGCCCTCTGGCGGCAAACGCAAGACCTTTTGAGCTGCCGTTCCCCATGCCGTACCGCCCGCAATGCCTCATCGAAACAGACCGGCTTTATACATAGCATCTCGCGAGGTCAGGAAAAACAGGTCCTTCAGGCGGGTGAGCCGGTGGAGAGCACCAGTTGCATGAAGGTCAAGTCGAGCCAACGGCCGAACTTCGTTCCAACTTCGCGCATTCGACCGGTCTCTGTGAAACCCAGCCGTTGGTGAAGCCGGATCGAGGCGGCATTCTCCGACTCGATCCCCGCCACCATCACATGCTTGTTGAGACGTTCGGCCTCGGCGATCAAGGCAACCATCAGCTCGCGGCCGATGCCGCCGCCACGGCTTTTGCGGTGGACATACACGGAATGCTCGACCGTGTGCCGGTAACCGTCAAACGCACGCCAGTCGCCGAAGGAGGCATAGCCGACGATATCGCCGCTGTCTGCCACCGCGACCAGGACCGGGTATCCGGCATCGCTTCGCGCCCTGAGCCAGGCAGCTCGATTGGCGACATCGACGATCGTGTCGTTCCAGATGGCGGTCGTATTGGCCACCGCGTCGTTGTAGATGTCGCAGATGACCGGCAGGTCATCTTTCGTTGCTTGCCTGGTCAGCATGTTGCCCCGCATGTTCGTACACTATATGACTACGTCATGGATACTAAAGTGTACAGCCTTGATCAACGCATCAGTGATCGCATTCGTCTCGAGCGGGAAATCCGCGGCTGGTCACTGAGCGAGCTTGCGGAACGCTCCGGCGTCTCCCGCACGATGATCCACAAGATCGAGCGCGCAGATAGCAGTCCGACGGCAACATTGCTTGCGCGGCTTTCCGGTGCCTTCGGCCTGACCATGTCGACGCTGATCGCCCGCGCGGAAATTCAGGAGGGTCGCCTGTCGCGGCGCGAGCACCAGCCGGTCTGGCGCGATCCGCAAAGCGGATATCTCAGGCGGCATGTCTCACCGAACTCCGAGCTGCCGCTGGAACTGATCGAGGTCGAACTGCCAGCGGGTGCGGACGTGCCTATGCCGGCGGCCGCCTATGCAATGTTTCGCCAGTTGATCTGGGTGAAGCAGGGCGCCTTGACCTTCACGGAAGGCGAGGAGACGCATGCGCTGGCAGCAGGCGATTGCCTTGAGCTCGGACCACCCACGGACTGCATCTTCCGCAATGGCAACGATACGTTATGTGTCTATGCGGTGATCCTCTTAAGCAGCCGCTGACGCTACCTGTCGATTTCGGCTGCAGCGATCCGCGCGACCAGCATTTCGCCCTCGACATCGAAGTCGTCATCATCCTCCAGAAACCATGCGGCAGAGAGACCCGCATAGGCCAGAATCCAGGAAAGGATACGGCGCGGCGCCAGTCGAGTCGCCTCTGCGACAATAGCGAGATGGCGTTGCAGGCGACCGGGCTCGCTCACCACAGCCAGTTCCGGATTGCAGAAGAGATTGGCATAGTCGTAACCCGGATCGCCATAGACCGGCTTCGGGTCGATCGCCAACCAGCCACGGGCACTGAAGTCGAGAATGTTGCCGTGGTGAACATCGCCATGCAGCACGACCGGCGGATGCGGATCGGAAAACAAGGCCTCGGCCGCCGCAAGCGAACGCGCCAGCACGCCGCCATGGGTTCGTGCTGCCGGCGCCAGTGCCGCAAACCATCTCTCAAGCGGGACGAGATCGGGAATGGCCGCATCGCGGGGCGCATGGAGCGCCGCCACCGTCCCGCAGATGATCCGTGTCGCCACCTCGTCGCTTCCCGTCATCGCCATATGAAACAGCGATCGCCGGCTGTCGGTACGTTCCATCACAAGCGCATCCTCGTCGTCGGCATAGACTTCGGCAGCACCCTGGCCGGCCCACCAGAGCATCGGCAACCGGCCGAGCTTCTCTTCCACCTCGTGAGCGACCTTCAGCATTGCCGGCAGGCCGCGCCAGCGCACCGGCAGCAGTTGGCTCGATCGCGTTGAGACCCGGTCACCGTCCGGCTGCAGCGACCATTTTTCGAGGTAGGGAGCAAACATACAAGGAGGGATGGTCCGTTGACGATCAAGCCCCGCCGACCGGCGGGGCTTGAGGGATGTGGTGGTATCAGGCGACCTGTTCAAGAGACGGGTAGTCGGTATAGCCCTTTGCGCCGCCGCCATAGAACGTCGCTTGATCCGGCGCATTCAACGGAGCGTTCTCCTGCAGGCGCTCGACAAGGTCAGGATTGGCAATGAACGGCTTACCGAAGGCGACCAGATCGGCCTCGCGACTTTCAACTGTCTTTGCCGCCAGATCGCGATCATATCCGTTGTTGGTCATCCAGGCAGCCTTGCCGCCGGCAGCGGCATAGACGGCGCGTAGAGCGTGGTAGTCGAACGGACGCTCGCCCTGTTGGTGATCGCGCGGACCGCCGGTCGCACCCTCGATGATGTGGAGATAGGCGAGGGGATAACGGGCCAGGTTCTTGACGACATAGCTGAACAGCGCCTGCGGCTCCGGATCGAAGGCGTCGTTGGCGGGCGTCACCGGCGAGAGACGGATGCCGACACGGCCGGCGCCGATCTCCGAGGTGATGGCATCAACTACCTGGAACAGGAAGCGGGCGCGGTTCTCGATCGAACCGCCATAGGCGTCGGTGCGCTGGTTCGAACCGGAGCGCAGGAACTGATCGATGAGATAGCCATTGGCGGCGTGGATCTCGACACCGTCGAAGCCGGCATCGATCGCGGCGCGGGCAGCCTTGCGATAGTCCTCAACGATCCCGTCGAGTTCGCTGATGTCGAGCGCACGCGGTTCGGAGGTTTCGGCAAACGAACCCGTGCCATCGGGATTGATCAGATAGGTCTTGGACTTTGCCCTTATCGCTGAAGGTGCAACCGGCTTGCCACCGTCCGGCTGCAGCGAATCATGTGAGATCCGGCCGACATGCCACATCTGTACGACAATCCGGCCACCCCTGGCATGCACGGCATCGGTGACCTTGCGCCAGCCCTCGAGGGCTTCGGATGTGTAGAGCCCGGGCACATCGGCATAACCCTGGCCCTGCTGGGTGATCGCAGTTGCCTCGGTGATCAGCAGGCCAGCCGATGCGCGCTGTTCGTAATAGGTGGCGTTGAGTGTGTTCGGCACGGCCTTCGGCGAACGATTGCGCGTCAACGGCGCCATGACGATGCGGTTCTTCAGGGTGATGTCACCAATGGTGATGGGATCGAATAGGGTAGCCATTGCAGGTCCTTTCGGTTTCAGTTTGGTCTTGGGGGGGGGTGTCAGAGACTGCCGATGTCCTTCAGGAACGCGGCAATCGTCTCTTCGTTGCGCCTGTAGAAAACCCATTGGCCGAGACGGCGGGTTGTCACCAGGCCAGCGCGCTGGAGAATGGCGAGATGGGAGGATACGGTCGATTGCGACAGGCCGCAGCGCTCGAACTGCCCCGCGCAAACGCCCATCTCAAACGGATGCTCCTGGGTCGGAAAGTGCACCTCGGGCTCCTTCAACCAAGCAAGGATGCTCACTCTTGCCGGGTGTGCCAGGGCCTTGAAGATTTCGTCTCGATCCATCGTCTATCGCCATATCGTGTTTTATCGATAGATGTATCGGCTACACTCGATATTCAAATCACAAGAGCGTGAGGAGGAAATGAGCAAAAAAAGAGGGCCGCAAGAAAACTTGGGCCCTTGTAGTTGTGAAGGTAATTAGAACCTCCAGAGGGGAACAGCTGCTGCGGTGGCGGGGAGGAGAAAGCCACCAAGAATGCATCAGCTACATTTTGATATGGGAAGCGAAGTACCAGCTTTCAATAGCCGGCTGTGAATTTCGTCACGGCTCGCCCGTGTCCACACAGTAGACAAAAAAAGAGGGCCACAAGATGACTTGGGCCCTTATAGTTGTGAAGGTAATTAAACCTCCAGAGGGGAACAGCTGCTGCGGTGGCACTGGGAGGAGAAGCCACCAAAGATGCATCAGCTGAGGGTGGTATGCTGCTTTTTTGGGCGAGCAGCAATCATTTAATATGCATGTCAGCCATGCCATGTGCGCATCACTGCTCATTTTTGCACCGCACAAACAAAATGCGGCGCACCAAATGCGCCGCACGATCTAAATTACGATTATAAAACAACGAGCTAATCAGCCATCCGGTAAATGCTCACAAATCGAGCAATGGCGCCTTTGGCGTCAGAAGCTCCAGTTCCTGGCCTTGGCGACGATGTAATCGCGGAAGACCTTGAGCTTGGCAGCATTCTTCATCTCGTCGGGATAGCAGAAGTAGGTGTCGAACGACGGAATGTCGGCACTGATCGGAAGTTGTATCAGGCCTGGATCGCGGCCGACGATATAGTCAGGCAGCATCGCTATGCCGATGCCGAGCAGGCAGGCGCGCTTGATCGAGGTCTGGCTGTTGATCTGCAGATGCGAGGTCCGCGGGTTGTCGGAATCGCGGCCGGCGATTTCGAGCCAGTTGACGTCGAGCAGGTAGTTTGGCGCAGGTTCGCCGAAGGTAATGATGCGGTGGTTGTCGAGATCGTCGAGCGACTGCGGTTCGCCGTGCTTGTTGATGTAGGAGGGCGCCGCATAGACGTGCATATGCACGGTGAAGAGCTTGCGCTGGATCAGGTCGGATTGCTGCGGCTGGCGCAGGCGAATGGCGCAGTCGGCATGGCGCATGTTCACGTCGAGCTCCTCGTTATCGAGGATCAACTGTACCTGGACATCAGGGTGCAGCGACATGAACTCCTGGATCTTGTCGGTCAGCCAGCCCTGGCCAAGGCCTACGGTCGTCGTGATGCGCAGCTTGCCGCTCGGCTTGTCGGTCGTCTCGCTCAGCTGAACCTTGACGCTTTCGAGCTTCATCAGCACTTCGTGCGCAGTCCGGTAGAGGATCTCGCCCTGCTCGGTCAGGATCAGGCCGCGCGCGTGGCGGTGGAACAGCTTGATGCCGACATCCTGCTCAAGCGAGCTCACCTGACGGCTGATCGCCGACTGAGAGAGATGGAGCTTGTCTGCCGCATGCGTGAACGACCCAGCCTCGGCCGCCGCGTGAAAAATGCGCAGTTTGTCCCAATCCAGCGACATGAAGTCCCCCATATGAAACCACCCCGGGGGACGGGATCATGTCCTCCGCGTGCGGCTGATGCATCTGTTCCCATACGGGAAGGCTCCTTGCCTGGAGCTTCCCGATTCGCAGCTTCTATTCGGCTGCAATTGCGACGGGCATATGACCCGCCAGGTATTTCTCGGCCTCGAGCGCCGCCATGCATCCCATGCCTGCAGCCGTCACGGCCTGGCGGTAGATGTCGTCGGTGACGTCACCTGCGGCAAAAACGCCGGGTATATCGGTCGCCGTCGAATCAGCGGCCGTCCAGAGATAGCCATTGGACTTCTGCCGGAGCTTGCCCTTGAACAGTTCGACAGCCGGCGCATGACCGATTGCGACGAAGACGCCGTCGGTCACCATGTCGCTCGTTTCGCCCGTCTTGGTGTTGCGCAGCTTCACGCCATTGACCGATGCAGGCATCGGCGGCTTGGGGGCGGCACCAAGATATTCGACGACCTCGTGGTCCCAGATGATCTTGACGTTGGGCTTGGCGAACAGGCGCTCCTGCAGGATCTTTTCGGCGCGGAACGAATCGCGGCGATGAACGACGGTGACGGTCTTTGCGAGATTGGAGAGGTAAAGAGCCTCTTCAACGGCCGAATTGCCGCCGCCGACGACGATGACGTCCTTGTTGCGATAGAAGAACCCGTCGCAGGTGGCGCAGGCCGAAACGCCGAAGCCCATGAAAGTCGGCTCGGTTTCGATGCCGAGCCACTTTGCCTTGGCGCCGGTGGCAATGATCAAGGCGTCAGCCGTCCAATCGTTGCCGCTGTCGGTCTTGACGCGGAAGGGGCGAACGGAAAGGTCAACATCCGTGACCAGATCATTGACGATCTCGGCGCCAACATGCGTCGCCTGCTTCAGCATCTGCTCCATCATCCACGGACCCTGAACCGGATCGGCATAGCCCGGATAGTTCTCCACATCGGTGGTGATCATCAACTGGCCGCCTTGTTCCATGCCGGCGATCAGGACCGGTTCCAGCATCGCGCGCGCCGTGTAGATGGCGGCGGTATAACCGGCCGGGCCGGAGCCGATGATCAGCGCTTTTACGTGGCGGGCAGTCATGGTCTTGTCCTTCGCTCACCGAATGGCCGAAGGGCCCTGTCCGGTTCCGTTACATCACAGGCAAATAGTGCCATACTTTAGGTATTCCCCCCCGGGACTTTCAAGGGCGGTCGCGGTGATACACACAAGTGCTTGAGCCCAAGGCGCCGATTTGACACCAGATCAGGCATTTTTGCACCGCTTGCGTCCCCCTTCTTCACGTCACAAGCCCGTGATGACATCGCATGAGAACCGGATCCAGCGAACGGAACATGAGATACAGGGATCGAGGGCAACACGACATTGCCCCCTTACACGCCTGACGGAAGACCTAGGACGGGCGCGAAGGCGTGGATCGCCACAGGTTTTTCGACGAACGCCCCCAAAAGAATCGATGTCAACCGGGCGCGACCGCCTCTGAACGCCGGTTTTCCCGCGAATAGTCGGCGCAGATGCTTGTTGTCGGATCGGTTTGGCGATATTTCACGCGGATTCACTTTGCTGGAGAGGCATATGGGGTTGAATGCAAGCCGCGTTTGGCTCGACCGCGAACTCGCCGCGTTCGGCAATTCACGACCGGAGAGTAGCCTCGCCTTCAGTGCGGGAACCGGATCGCAAACATACGCCTCCACGCCTCCAAGATCGCCCGCCGATAACACAAGGCTCACGCGCTACGAGCGAGAACTGCACACGCAGGGTCCGTCACTACGTGCAGGTCGAACGGACGGTCGACTGTCGATCAATTCTCTATGGCCAACCTGATAAAATCGGCTCGGTGACGACAACCTACCGGGCAATCCAAGCAAAGATACTCCTCTTCGGCTTTGCCCCATGCATCAAAGTCGCTTTGTGAAAAGGACGAACCTTCATGACGAAACAAGTCGAGCTCGACGCAATCGATCTCAAGATCCTTCGCGAGCTCCAGCGTGACGGCAGGATGACCAATGTGGATCTCGCCCAGCGTGTTGGCATTTCGGCGCCCCCCTGTCTGCGACGGGTGCGCAAACTCGAGGAAACCGGCGTTATCAAGGGCTACCACGCGCTGCTGAACGCACCGGCGCTCGGCTTCGATCTGGTGGGTTTCTGCATGGTGGGTCTCAAGCGGCAGTCGGAGGCGGATCTCAAGGCATTCGCCGCGGCAACCGCGGAATGGCAGATCGTGCGCCAGGCATGGACAGTCTCGGGCGAAAGCGACTTTCTGCTTCATTGCGTCGCCGAGAACCTGACCGCGTTCCAGGATTTCGTCATCGAGGTTTTGACCGCCAACGAGCGCGTCGATACGGTTCGCACGATGTTGACCATTCGTCAGGTCAAGGATATCGGGCTGGTCCAGATCTAGGATCCGGAACACTTGCGGATCCGCAACGGCAGCGAGGCTCCCTTGGAGAACGCAGACACGACCGAAGTTGAGTGGCGTCATCCATGAGCAAACTTCCGCTTTCCGCCTTCATCATTTGCCAGAATGAAGAGGCCTACCTCGGCAACTGCATCGAGAGCCTCGAGCAGTGCGCCGAGATCGTCATCGTCGATTCGGGATCGGCGGATGGCACTGCCGCGCTCGTGCAATCCTTCATCGATAATGGATGGCCGATCCGCTTCATGCACGAGCCCTGGCGGGGCTATGCGGGCCAGAAACAGTTCGCGCTGGACCAGTGCACGCAACCCTGGTGCTTCAACATCGACTCCGACGAACGCCTTGATGAACCGCTGAAGGCGCTTCTGCCGTCGCTGCTTGACGGGCCGGCCGAGACGGTCGGCTGGCGCGTGGCGCGCCGCCCCTATTTGATCGGTTACGGTTATACGCCGGTGCGCGTGCATGAGAGGCGAAATCTGCGCCTGATCCGCAAGGGCAGGGGACGCTACGACCTCAGTCAGAAAGTGCACGAGGGTATCGTACCCGATGGTCATGTTGGCGCCGCCAGCAAAGGCAGCCTGCTTCATTATCGTCCGCTTGTTATCGACGAACAGATCCTGAAGGAAAACAAGTACTCCACGCTGAAGGCGGATCAGCAGGCAGCGGCCGGAAAACCACCGCGGCCATACAAGATGCTGTTCAGCCCACCGCTTTACTTTTATCGTCTCTATTTCCGAAACGGGCTTTGGCGCTGTGGCTTTCCGGGCTTCATCGAAGCCATGACGGGCGCCGTATACGCATTCTTGACCGCCGCAAAAATCTATCAGAGGCACGCACTCAGTAAGCGTCCCAACAACGATGATGCCGCTCTGCATTGAAAGCATCCAGGTGATTTTATGAAAGTGATGCATATCCATTTTGGCAAGGACGGTGGAGCGGAACGGTTCTTCGTCAATCTCGTCAACGCATTGCATGATCGTGGTGTCGAGCAGCGCATGCTGATCAGGCCCGACAGAAGCTGGCGTCAAGAGCTGGAGCATTGCGGCAAGATCTACGAAGGCGTCTTTCGCCGAATTTCGCTCTCGCGCTTTGTCCTTCAGGCACGCATGCAGCGGATATTGCGGGAGTTCCAACCCGACGTGATCATGGCCTGGCAGCTTCGCGCAAGCCGTTTCATGCCTGTCTACAACAAGGCCTTCCGCATTTCCCGACTTGGCGATTATCCGGAGCACCTCGGTTACTACACGAATGTCGAGACGCTCGTCTGCATAACACCCGATATCGCCGATCGCGTCAGAAAGCTCGGCTGGAAGCGTGGGGTCGAAGTGATCGCCAACTTCACACGGGCAACGCCGGCGGCCGCGATAGAGCGCCGAGACCTCGAAACGCCGGAGGATGCCTTTGTCGTCGTCGGCATGGGGCGGTTCGTGCCGCGAAAGGGCTTCGATCATCTGCTGCGCGCCGTCGCCAAGGTCAATGGCGCCTATCTTTGGCTGCTGGGCGATGGTCCCGAACGCGCCAACCTCGAACGGCTTGCAGAAGAACTCGGCATAAGGGACCGTGTGCGCTTTCCTGGCTGGAAGACGAACGCCTATGGCTACCTGTCGGCGGGCGATGCCTTCGCGATCACATCATTGCATGAGCCTTTGGGCAACGTCTGCTTTGAGGGGTGGGGTGCGGGAGTAGCCACTATTGCGTCTCGCGCCGAGGGGCCGTCCTGGGTCATGACGGATGGCCAGGACGCACTGATGGTTGATTGTGCCGATGCGGAGGGTCTGGCAATCGCTATCGAACGGCTGCGCGACGACCCGGCGCTTCGCACGCGCCTCTGCGAAGGTGGGCGCGATACGCTTGCCAAGCGTTTTTCGGAGCAGGTGATCTCAGAGACCTACCTCGAGCTGTTTGCCCGGGGTTCGAAGCAAACATGAAACTCGTCCATTTTCACTTCGGCAAGGATGGTGGCGCCGAGCGTTTCTTCGTCCATCTCGTCAATGCCTTTGCCGAGCGCGGCGTTGAACAGAAGGCGATCATTCGACCGGATCGGATCTGGCGCAAGGACATCAGCCCTTCCGTCGGAATCAAAGAGAGCCATTTCCGGAACCTGTCGGTCGACCGCATCCTTCTTCCATGGAAGACAGCACGGCTCGCCAAGACGTGGAAGCCGGATGCTCTTATGGCATGGGCGCCCCGTGCCAGCGAATTGATGCCGAACTACAAGGGTTGCATCAAGATCTCGCGGCTCGGCGACTACCCGCCGCGGCTCGACTACTTCCGCAACACCGACTGCCTCGTCTGCAACACTCCTGGCATCGCCGCGCATGTGCGCGAAATCGGTTGGAAGCGCGACGTCGAGGTTATCTCCAATTTCACCAATACCGAACGCGTCGCTGCCGTCAGCCGCGCCACGCTGGATACGCCGAACGACGCGCCGGTCGTCATGTCGATGGGCCGCTTCGTTGAGCGCAAGGGCTTCCATACGCTGATCGAAGCGATCGCCAAGGTGCCGGGTGCGTATCTCTGGCTTGTCGGAGATGGGGAAGAGCGCGAAAACCTCGAAAAGCTTGCCATCGATCTCGGTGTTTCGGGCCGGGTGCGATTTGCCGGCTGGCAAAAGGACACGCGTGCGTTCCTGGCCGCCGCAGACATCTTCGTCATGGCGTCAAGCCATGAACCACTCGGCAACGTTATTCTCGAATCCTGGGCGCAGGGCACGCCAGTCGTTTCAAGCCGCTCTGAAGGACCGCAATGGTTCATGCGCGACGGTGAAAACGGCCTGATGGTCGATATCGGCGATGCCGAGGGTTTCGGCCACGCCATCGAGCGCATAGCAAACGACCGACAGATCGGGTCGCGTTTGGCAGAACGCGGCTACGAAACGCTGATGAACCAGTTTTCCAAACAGGCCATCACCAACGCCTATTTGAAGCTGTTCGCCTCGAAGAAATAGGCGGCAGTCGGCCACTAGGCCGGTCAGCGCATCAGCCGTTCGTACACTGAATTGATGGCGGCCGCTTCGCCTTCGATCGCAAACGAAGTGGCGGTGCGGACAAGGCCATTCGCACCCGCTGCTGTGCGCCGCCGGTCACCATCCATGAACGCGGCCGTCGCCTCGACCATGGCTTGAAGGTTATCGGCCGGGACGATCGTCCCGGTTTCGCCTGCACCGCTCACAACCAGTTCGGAAAATGCGCCGACATCGGTCGCCACGACGGGAACGCCCGTTGCCATGGCTTCGAGCGGTGTCAGACCGAATCCTTCCCAGCGCTGCGGCGCGACGAAAAGATCGAGCGCCCGGTACCAGTCGGGAATGTTGGTGTGTTCACCGACAAACAGGATACGCTCGGCAAGCCCGGCTTTGGCGACGCGCTCCTTGAGCTCGTTTTCAAATGCCACATGCGGACCCGTCGCCCGACCGGCAACGATCGCGCTCCAGCTTGGACGGCAGGGCAGGAGGGCGATCATGCTATCAACGAAGAGATCGGTGCCCTTCTGACGGCGGACCCGCCCGAAGCAGCCGACGAATTTCTGGGCCGGATCGACGCCAAGTGCGGCCTTCGCCTGATGCTGATCGACGGGCGGCTGGAACCGTATGGTATCGATCCCGTGCAGGATGACGTCGTTCGGCACTTCGAGATAGGCGGCTGTCTTGCCGCTTGTCGCGATCACCGCATCCATACGGCCGATCAGAAATTTACTCCAGCCCGTATGGCGGCGCTGGGATGCCGAGGTGAAGGCAATCTTCAACTTCATGCGCAGGAGATCGCGCAGGATGATCGCCGGCAACATCTCGACGTTGCGCCGAGCGTGCCAGACGCGGCAGCGCCGGCCGTCGGGCGCTTTCCAGAGATGCAGGAGATCGAGAAACCTGATCGAAGGCAGACTGTCGGGAAGACCCGGACCGAGCACCGCGATCTTCTGACCCAGCGCGCGCTGGATCGGGATGAGTTGGATGATTGTCGAGGTAACGCCCGAGAGGCGCCGCTTGAAATTGGGAGCGATCACCTCGACGTCCCGGATGTCAGCCACGGAATCGCTCTCCTTGCGCATGCGACAGTCAATGTCTTGGAGGCAGGGGGATCGGGGCGAAGCGGAACCGTCGCCCCAAAGGGGCGATCAGCCCCAGTTTACCGCGAGGATTTCGTAGGCCTTGGAACCGCCGGGTGCGTTCACTTCGATGGAATCGCCGACTTCCTTGCCGATCAGCGCGCGGGCGATCGGCGACGAGATGGAGATGCGTCCAGCCTTAACGTCCGCTTCCTGATCGCCAACGATCTGGTAGGTTTTTTCTTCCTCGGTGTCCTCGTCGACGAGCTTCACCTTGGCACCGAACTTGATCTTGGAGCCGGACATCTTCGACAGGTCGATGACTTCGGCGCGCGCGATCAGGTCTTCGAGTTCGCCGACGCGACCCTCGTTGTGGCTCTGAGCCTCTTTGGCGGCATGGTACTCGGCATTTTCCGACAAGTCGCCATGCGCGCGTGCTTCGGCGATGGCCTCGATGATTCGTGGTCGCTCTTCCTGCTGGCGCCAGCGCAGCTCCTCCTGCAGGTTGACGAATCCACCCTGTGTCATCGGCACTTTGTCGACCATTTCAATGTCCTTCATCAAGCACGAGGCGCCGCTTGGGGGCGGCGCCAACGCAAAAGAAAACGGTCTCCGGCGCGCAAGCACCGGAACCGTCCGAAATATCCGAACCGTTCTTATAGCAGAAAGGAAACTGCCAATGCCAGATTTTTCGCCATGATCCACCGCGTCCTTCACTTGGGGGGCGCAACTTGCAGACGCTCCTACCAATTTGACATCCTCGATAATGGGCTTTACCTCAACCGCGGTTGAGGTCGTAACAGTTCTGTTTCCGAAACGACGAACACACGGAAATGACAGGATGAGCACGACAAAAGACGACCGCGACGCAGGGAAAGCCGAGGGCCATTCAGAAGCGGAAGGGCGTTGGGCCGAGTTGTTGCAACCCAACCATCTGGCGGCGACCGTGACGCTTTGCCTCGGTGTCGCGCTCTTTGCCTTCAACGAGTTCTTCATCTCGACCGCGCTCCCGACGGCAGTCGAGGAATTTGGCGGTGCGGCACTGCTCTCCTGGGCCTTCACCCTCTATCTCGTCTTTGCAATCATCGGCGGGGCATTGGCTGCCAATCTCAAGGCGCGCTTCGGCGCCCGCAATGCGTTGATCGCAGCAGCGCTTGTCTTCGTCACCGGCACAGTGATTGCGACGCTGGCGACGAGCATGCCGCAGGTCCTGGTCGGAAGGCTGTTTCAAGGGCTGGGCGAGGGCATCATTGCCGCTATTTGCTATGCACTGATCCCGGAGCTTTTCCCGCCTCGGCTCGTGCCGAAGGTCTTCGGTGCAGAGGCCATCGTCTGGGCAAGTGCTGCCTTTGCCGGTCCGCTCATTTCAGGATTTCTCACCGAACACTGGTCATGGCGTGCGGCCTTCTTCGTCAACATTCCCGCCGCCGCCATCTTTATTGCGCTGGTCCTTGCCATCGTACCCAGACGGTCGGCTTCGGCGCAGATCGTGCAACCCATTCCGCTTTTTCGCCTGATCGCATTTGGCCTGGGCATACTGCTGATCTCGGTTTCGAATATGCTCCAGAACGGATTTGCCATGGCGGCGCTCGTGGTCGTAGCGATCGCCGTTCTCGTCAACACTGTGCATCTCGACCGTCGCTCCAGGCACTCAATTCTCCCGCTTGGCGCATTTTCGATCGGGCGCCCGCTCGGCACCGGCCTCTGGATCATTCTGCTGATGCCGTTGGCGCAGGCTTCCGGCTCCGTCTATCTCGTCTACGGCTTGCAACACCTCTGGAATTTCGGCCCGACGGCCGCCGGATTCTCGAGCGCGCTGATGGCGATGTCGTGGAGCTTGACCGCCATTCTGGTGGCGAGCCTGCGCTCGCATGATCTGCGTGTACGATTGATCTGGGTCGGGCCACTGCTGCTTTGCCTCGGGCTCATCGGCCTGACGGTCGCGATCGCGACAGCGGAGTTTCGGTTGGTTTTCGCAGGTCAAATTGCCATTGGTGCCGGCTTCGGCGTCTGCTGGGGCACGCTCAGCCAATTGCTGATGGATGTGTCGCCGCCCCCTGAGCGAGACAAGACTTCGGCACTGCTGCCGACGCTGCAATCCGCAGGTTACGCAGTCGGCGCAGCCGTCTTCGGGCTGACCGCCAACATACGCGGCTTCGATGAAGGCGCACGGTTGGCCGTCATGCGCGACGCGCTGTTAGCGGTGTTTGCCTTGAGTTGCGTGATCTCGGTTGCGTCGTTGTTCTTCGGCATCAGGACTGTCCGGCTTGCGCGCAGCCGAAGGCCAACACGCAGCGAGGCTCGGGCACAGCGGCCCGTGACGGTCGATTGATCACCAGGCCGTGGGCAGGGCGGCGGCGGTTTCGGTGGGGCGGCGGAATACGCCAAGGCTGCCTCGACCGATCAAAGCGTCCTGTTCACGGCCACGACCGTCTGACGGCGCAATCGTCGCCAGAATCTCGCCGCTGCCCGAGCGCACATGGACCCTCAGCGATCCATAGTCGGCATCGCGGCCAATCTTGTCGGCAATTCGCTGGCCGTAATACAGGGCGGAACCTTCGTCGAAGTGACTGATGCCGTCCTCGTCGACAAAGCGCTCGTCGCCCCAATACAAATCGAAGAAATAGACCTGCACGATGTTGCCCCATCCCATGCGCAGTGCCGGATCTTTCCGACTTGGGAGCGCATGTGGGCATGTAAGCACCCGGCGACCGAACCTAGGCTGAACCCGGCGTTCAGGTGGCGTTCACAACAATGAGGGGGAGATTGCGCACTCGTAGAGCGATTTCGGCTGAGCATCGAGCCGCCGCTCGTCAGCGGCCCAACTGCGCGCACCCAAAGATGCGCGCAGCCGTCGTTCGATCAGGCCTTGAAGTAGCTCTGGAGCGGGCGAACCTCGAGGTTGCCGGCCTTGAGCGCCTTGATCGCGCGCGCTGCCGCCTCTGCACCTGCCATGGTGGTGTAGTAGGGCACCTTCTGCATCAATGTCGCGCGGCGAAGCGACTTGGAATCCGAGATCGCTTTGTTGCCATCCGTCGTGTTGATGACAAGCTGGACCTGCCGGTTGCGGATCGCGTCCTCGACATGCGGACGACCTTCCTGGACCTTGTTGACCTTGACGGCGGCAATGCCGTTTTCACCGAGGAAGCGGGCGGTGCCGCCGGTCGCCATCACCTTGAAGCCGATGTCGACGAGAATGCGGATCGCCGGTAGGACGCGGGTTTTGTCTTCGTCGCGGACGGATACGAACACCGTTCCGTCGCGCGGCAGATCGACGCCGGCACCGAGCTGCGACTTGGCAAAAGCAAGCGCGTAGTCGGTATCAAGGCCGATGACTTCGCCAGTCGAGCGCATTTCCGGGCCGAGCAGCGTGTCGACACCGGGGAAGCGGGCGAACGGGAACACGGCTTCCTTGACGGCGATGTGCTTCAGGTTGCGCGGGTCGGGCTTTTCGCCGTAGGCGGCGATCGCCACATCCAGCGCTTCACCGGCCATCACGCGGGCAGCGATCTTGGCGATCGGCGCACCGATGGTCTTGGCGACGAAGGGCACGGTGCGCGAGGCGCGCGGGTTGACTTCGAGCACGTAGATCGTGCCGTCCTTGATTGCGAACTGGACGTTCATCAGACCACCGACATTGAGTGCTTTGGCCAGCGCCGTCGTCTGGCGTTCCAGCTCGTCGACCATCGCGTTGTCGAGCGTGTGAACCGGCAGCGAGCAGGCACTGTCGCCGGAGTGAATGCCGGCCTCCTCGATGTGCTCCATGATACCCGAGACGAACACATCCTTGCCGTCACAGAGGCAGTCGACGTCGACTTCCGTGGCGTTGCTCAGGTAGCTGTCGAACAGCAGCGGGTTCTTGCCGAGAAGCGTGTTGATCTGGCCGGTCTTGTCGTTCGGGTAACGCTGCTTGATGTCTTCCGGAACGAGGCCCGGAACTGTATCGAGCAGATATGTCTGCAGCATGCTTTCCGAATGGATGATCTGCATGGCCCGGCCACCGAGAACGTAGGACGGACGCACGACCAGCGGGAAGCCGATTTCGGCGGCAACGAGGCGTGCCTGTTCGACCGAATAGGCGATGCCGTTGTTCGGCTGGTTGAGATCGAGCTTCATCAGCAGCTTCTGGAAGCGGTCGCGGTCTTCGGCAAGGTCGATCATGTCGGGTGCGGTGCCGAGGATCGGGATGCCGTTCTTTTCCAGTGCTTCCGCCAGCTTCAGCGGCGTCTGGCCGCCGAACTGCACGATGACGCCGACCAGTTCGCCCTTTTCCTGCTCGGCGCGCATGATCTCGATCACGTCTTCAGCGGTCAGCGACTCGAAGTAGAGCCGGTCCGACGTGTCGTAGTCGGTCGAAACGGTCTCGGGGTTGCAGTTGATCATGATCGCTTCATAGCCAGCGTCCTTCAAAGCGAAGGCGGCATGGCAGCAGCAATAGTCGAACTCGATGCCCTGGCCGATCCGGTTCGGACCACCGCCGAGGATGACGACCTTCTTGCGGTCGGAGACATCAGCCTCAGAGCGGGCCGCACCAACGAAAGGCGTCTCGTAGGTCGAGTACATGTAGGCGGTCGGCGAGGCGAATTCGGCGGCGCAGGTGTCGATGCGCTTATAGACCGGGCGGACGTTGAGCGCGTTTCGAAGTTCTGCCACTTCCTTCGGGCGCTTGCCGCCGAGCGTTGCCAGCCGGGCATCGGAGAAGCCCATGGCCTTCAGCATGCGCAGGTTCTCAGCATCCTGAGGCAGGCCGTGCTCGCGGACGCGCGCTTCCATGTCGACGATCGCCTTGAACTGGGCGATGAACCACGGGTCGATCTTGCTTGCCTCGTGAACTTCGGCCTCGCTCATGCCGAGACGCAGCGCCTGGGCAACCATGCGCAGACGGTCCGGCGTCGGCGTACCGATCGCGGCACGGATAGCGTTACGGCCATCGCCGTTCTCGTCCATGTCAGGGATTTCGATTTCATCGAGACCGGTGAGCCCGGTCTCAAGGCCACGCAGCGCTTTCTGCAGCGATTCGGCAAAGGTACGGCCGATCGCCATGACTTCACCGACCGACTTCATCGCAGTGGTCAGGACCGGCGAGGCGCCTGGGAATTTCTCGAAGGCAAAGCGCGGGATCTTGGTGACGACGTAGTCGATCGACGGCTCGAAGGATGCCGGCGTCGCGCCGCCGGTGATGTCGTTCTCGAGTTCGTCGAGCGTGTAGCCGATGGCGAGCTTGGCCGCGATCTTGGCGATCGGGAAGCCGGTTGCCTTGGAAGCGAGAGCCGAGGAGCGCGAAACGCGCGGGTTCATCTCGATGACGACGAGACGACCATCCTTGGGGTTGACGGCGAACTGCACATTCGAGCCCCCGGTCTCGACGCCGATCTCGCGCAGCACCGCGATCGAGGCGTTGCGCATGATCTGGTATTCCTTGTCCGTCAGCGTCAGCGCCGGAGCAACGGTGATCGAATCGCCGGTGTGCACGCCCATCGGGTCGATGTTTTCGATCGAGCAGATGATGATGCAGTTGTCCGCCGTGTCGCGGACGACTTCCATCTCGTATTCCTTCCAGCCGAGAACCGATTCTTCGATCAGCACTTCGGTGGTCGGCGATGCGTCGAGGCCGCTGCCGACGATGTCGAAGAATTCGGTGCGGTTATAGGCGATGCCGCCGCCGGTGCCGCCGAGTGTGAACGACGGGCGGATGATCGCCGGCAGGCCGACATCGTCGAGCGCCTGCGCGGCGATGGCCATCGCATGGTTCATGTAGCGCTGCTTGCGATCGCCTTCGCCGAGGTTCCACTGGTTTTCCAGTTCGTCGAGCGCCGTGTCGAGTTCCGGCCCGGAAAGGCGGCCCTTCAGTTCGGCGCGTTCGGCCTCATGCACCTTGCGGTCGTGGTCCTTGATGTCGGTGGCGTTCGCCAGGCGCGACTTCGGCGTCTCCAGGCCGATCTTGGCCATCGCCTCGCGGAAGAGCGCGCGGTCTTCTGCCTTGTCGATCGCGTCCGGCTTGGCGCCGATCATCTCGACATTGTAGCGGTCGAGAACGCCCATGCGGCGCAGCGACAGCGCGGTGTTGAGCGCGGTCTGGCCGCCCATGGTCGGCAGCAGTGCGTCTGGGCGCTCCTTGGCAATGATCTTGGCAACGACTTCCGGGGTGATCGGCTCGACGTATGTTGCGTCCGCCAGACCCGGGTCGGTCATGATCGTTGCCGGGTTGGAGTTGACGAGGATGACGCGGTAGCCTTCCTCCTTCAGCGCCTTGCAGGCCTGGGTGCCGGAATAGTCGAATTCGCATGCCTGACCGATGACGATCGGCCCCGCGCCGATGATGAGGATCGATTTGATATCTTGGCGCTTCGGCATGGTCGGTCATCCGTTTCTAGCTGCGCGAAAAACCGGCCAAAGTGGGAGGTCACCGGCCGGGCACGCATTGATGGTCTTTTCAGGCTAGAAGCGGCTTATAGGCAAATGTATCTGCAAGCGAAACCCCGAAAATTCCGGAATCGACAGGAAAGCCGACATATTTCGGCATGGGCTTTTGCAACGTGTCGGACGGCGGTCCCAAAGCCGCATGCGGGCCGTCAAATCACGCCCGGTACCACCAGAACCTCGACCTCGCCGGCAGCAGGCGGATGGGCAATCACGCTGGCGGCTTCATCGAGCGAAACGTGCCGCGCGATCCTCCGTGCAAGAGGTGCCTGTCGGTGCCACACGCCTCGACGCGCACCAGCAGGTCACCAGGGCCGGGAGCAGACGTCCACCTTACGCAGGAAGTTCACTTCACCCAGGAACAGGTCGTCAATCGCCTCGAGCCGCAACGCCTTCATGACCATACCTCCCTCCACAATTTCCCTGGTGCCAATAGGATTGTCAAAGCGGGACGGTCAAGGACGCGATCGAGGAAGGCGATAACCCCAGCGCTGCCGCACGGCCGCAGCATAGGTGCGGCTCACCGGCACTTCGGTTCCATCGCAAAGCAGGATCGTCATGCGACCGTTATCACGGACGAGGCGTGCAACATGCGCGTCCGCCACCCAATGGGAACGATGGACCTGCAGGCCCGCCACCGGGCCGAGTTCACCGAGCGCATCGGCGAAGCGCAACAGGACGAGTTCACGGCCGAGAGTGGTCGTCACTTCCGTGTAGTGATCGCTAACCGTCACGTGCAGCGGCAGGCCGCGATTGGCGGGTTTCAGGCGCAGAAGCAGCGGTACCCGGCCCGTCTCCTTGAGAAGAGCCGGGTTGCGGGACGTCTGTTGCCCGGCCTCGTCGGACGCGATTGCGGTGGTGCCGGCGTCATTCAGCTCCAAGGCGAATTCAGTGTTCATCGTCATCCAGGTCAAGGTGCAGAACAAGAGCGACAGGAACAGGCCGGTCGCGATGTCCGTCATGACGTCAGCGACTGTTGGAATGGCCGAAAAGGTCGCCGAGCCGATCGCGGTGGTCACGAGGCCGATCGGTATGCTGGCAACGGCTGCACCGATCATCATGCGAACGAAACCGGAGGCAACCTTTTCGCGCAGCAGGCCATTGGCAAGCACGGCCGAAACGATTGCGATCGCCCAGGTGACGGCGTGCAGCACGAGCCAGAACCCGAGCCGCGGCACGACAGCCAGGCGTTCGGCAGTGCCATAGGGCCCCGTGACCCAAAAGATCAGCACGACTGCAGCAAAGGTTGCCCAGAGGCGTGGCGCCTTGACGACAAGATGCAGCTCACGAAGCGTGGATTGCAGAAATGGGCGTTTCACGAAGTTTTCCGTCCGTTCCAGTCAAAGCGTTTGAGCGCAGCCCGGAGCCTGCCGCAAGTTCGGGGAAAATCAACAGCATAGAAATTTTTCATGACATTTTCACCTCTTCTCCATGCATCGTTCGCAGTGCAGCTGCACGTCGCGACCGTCATCCCGGCTGCCATCCTTGGTGCTTTCCTGCTTGCCCGTCCGAAGGGCACACGCCTGCATAGGCTGCTCGGCAAAATCTGGCTCGCACTCATGGTCGTGACCGCATTCTCCACGTTCTTCATCCATGAAATCAAGCTGGTCGGCGGTTTCAGCCCCATTCACCTGTTGTCGATCTATGTGCTCTTCGGCAGCTGGCAGACGATTGCGGCCGCCCGGCGGCACGACATCCCCGCGCATCGCGGGCATGTGGCTGGCATGTATCTCGGCGGCATTGTCGTTGCCGGCCTCTTCACACTGCTGCCCGGAAGGCTGCTGCATGCGAGCCTGTTCTCCGAGCTTTCGATCTGGCAGTCAGCGGTGATGGCGGCTCTGCTGGCTGCGCTGCTCATTTCCGCAGCCGTCCTGTCGATCCGACAGGGTCGTCTCTTCGGTCGCCGCAAGTCCTCGAAAAGATTAGCTTGATCGCAACCTTACGGGCCTGATTGCGTTTTACAACGGCATTCGGCCCGGCATATAAAAGGTCTGACCGATATTGCGTATCGATCCATGCCGGGAGGACAGATCATGGAATGGAAAGGCCGCCGCCAATCCGGAAACGTTGAGGACCAGCGCGGGGCGAGCCCCGGCGGCGGTCTGGGCGGTAATCCATTCGGCCGCGGTGGTGGCTTCCGCATGCCCGGCGGTGGCGGAGGCATGCGTGGCGCCGGCGGCGGCATGAGCTTCGGCACCATCATCTTTCTGGTCGTGCTCTATTTCATCCTGAAGGCCTTGGGCATCGACATGCTGCAGGTGCTGAACGGCGGCGGCGGTCCGGTCGCGCAGCCGGGCTTCGAGCAGAGCGATGGCTCGCCGGTACCCCGCGGATCGGCGCAGGAAGAAGAGATGAAAGCCTTCATGTCGACGGTGCTGGCCGAAACCGAAGACACCTGGAACGGCATCTTCCAGGCGAGCGGCGAACAATATCAAGAGCCGAAGATGGTGCTGTTCAGCGGCTCCGTGCGCTCCGCCTGCGGCTTTGCCTCGGCAGCGTCCGGCCCGTTCTACTGCCCTGGTGACCGCAAGGTCTATCTCGACATGGGTTTCTTCGACGAGCTTGAGCAGAAGTTCGGCGCATCTGGCGACTTCGCGCAGGCCTATGTCGTTGCGCATGAAGTTGGCCACCATGTTCAGAACCTGATCGGCGTGCTGCCGAAGTTCAACCAGATGCGCCAGTCGATGGGTGAAGCCGAAGCCAACCAGATGTCGGTTCGCGTCGAACTGCAGGCTGATTGCTTCGCCGGCGTCTGGGGCAAGTATACCCAGCAGAAGGGCCTGTTGGAGCAGGGCGATCTGGAAGAGGCGCTGAACGCCGCCACCCAGATCGGCGACGACACGCTGCAGAAACGCATGCAGGGCTACGTCGTCCCGGAAAGCTTCAACCACGGCACATCGGAGCAGCGCATGCGCTGGTTCAAGCGCGGCTTCGACAGCGGCAAGATGGCGGCCTGCGACACCTTCTCCGGCCAGGTCTGATTCCAGACCGTCCAGGGAAAAAGCAAAGGGGCCGGCGAGAACTGTCGGCCCCTTTCGTTACCCGGGATTAGAGCGCTCTGGGTTAGACAAAGTTGCAGAGAACACTCTACAGCGCTGCGCGTCTTATTCGACGCGCAAAGATCGCTGTAGCACTTTGAATTGCTGCATGTTTTCACGCATTTCCTGACGGAAAACCGCTTCGCACTTTTCCTGGAAATGCTCTAATGGCGCTCGCTGTCCATATGGGCGAGCTGCGCCTCGGGATAGCGCGCGCCTGCGGCCGCATCCCTCGGCACCGCCCGCTCGATCGCGGCCAGATCTTCCGGTGTCAGATGTACCGCTTGCGATGCCAGCGCTTCGGCCAGCCGGTCGCGACGACGTGCACCGATGAGCGGCACGATATCCTTGCCTTGGGCTGCGACCCAGGCGATCGCAATCTGTGCCACGGTGGCGCCCTTCGCATCCGCCACGCGCTTCAGCGCGTCGACAAGGGCCAGATTTGTGTCGACATTGCCCGCCTGAAAACGTGGGCTGGCCGCGCGGAAGTCGCCACGTGCGACCGCATCCTTCTGCCAATGGCCGCTGATCAGGCCGCGCGACAGCACGCCATAGGCGGTAATGCCGATACCGAGCGCACGGCACGTGGGCAGGATATCGTCCTCGATGCCGCGCGAGATCAGCGAATATTCGATCTGCAGATCCGCGATGGGATGGACGGCCGCTGCCCTTCGGATGGTCTCGGATCCGACTTCCGAAAGCCCGATATGCCTGACATAACCTGCCTGCACCAGATCAGCGATTGCGCCCACTGTTTCTTCGATCGGCACGTCCGGGTCGAGACGGGCAGGGCGGTAGATGTCGATATGGTCGACGCCCAACCGCTGCAGGGTATAGGCGAGAAAGTTGCGCACCGCCTTCGGTCGGCAATCATAGCCCACCCAACTGCCACCAGCGTCTCTCAAGGCACCGAACTTCACGCTGAGAACGACCCGATCGCGGTCCTGGCCCTTGAGCGCTTCGCCAATCAGCATCTCGTTGTGGCCCATGCCATAGAAGTCGCCGGTATCGATGAGCGTAATTCCCGCATCGAGCGCCGCATGGAACGTGGCGATGCTTTCCGTACGATCCGACGGGCCATACATGCCCGACATGCCCATGCAGCCAAGGCCGATGTTGGAAACCATAGGGCCGACTTTTCCGAGCGAAACCTGATCCATTCTCGTTCTCCTTCGGCGGCGCGCCTTTGCGCCCTTCTTCGTCCCCATTGTTACGCCCGGTCCTATCGTGCGATAATCCCGTACAGTCAGAACAAGCCGTACGGCATTTCGCACAATGAACGATCTTCCTCTCGCCGACCTCGATGCCTTCACCGCCGTTGCGCGCGAGCGCAGCTTTCGCGCTGCCGCCGAGAAGCGGGGCGTTTCCGCTTCGTCGCTGAGCGAAGCGCTGCGGCGGCTCGAAGCCAAACTCGATGTGCGGCTCCTCAACCGCACGACCCGCAGTGTAACACCGACGGAAGCCGGCATGCGGCTACTCGAGCGCCTGCAGCCGGCACTCGGGGAGATTGCCGGCGCGCTCGACCAGGTGAGCGAATTGCGCGACAGTCCCGCAGGAACCCTGAAACTGAACGTGCCCACGGTCGTCGCGCGCGTGATCCTGCCCTCGATCATTGGGCGCTTTCTGAAGGTAAATCCTGCCATTTCGCTGGAGGTGACGGCAGACGACGGCTTCATCGACGTCCTTGCCGCCGGCTTCGACGCCGGCATCCGCTACGAAGAGCGGGTCGAGCGCGACATGATCGCCATTCCGATCGGACCGCGGCAGCAACGCTACATCACTGCCGCGTCGCCGGACTATCTCGCGCGACACGGCCTTGCCGCAACACCCGCACGATCTTCTGGAGCATGCCTGCATCCGGCATCGCTTCGCAAGCGGCGTCAGCCTAGCCTGGGAGTTCGGTGACGGAGACGCAGCAATCTCGATCGCCCCTCCGACTGTCGTCATCGCGAACTCGGTCGATCTTGAAATTGCCGCTGTAGTCGAAGGTCTCGGCGTCATCCGGACGTTCGAGGAGTTCCTGGCGCCGCATCTCAAATCCGGCGCCGTCGTGACGATCCTCGACGAATGGGTGACGCCCTTTCCAGGGCCGTTTCTCTACTATGCCAGCCGCCGCCACATGCCGGCGCCGCTTCGAGCCTTCGTCGACTTTCTCAAGGCCGAGCAACGGTCAGGGGTGCGCTGAATGGCGGCCATTTTGGGGAGCAATGGATCAACAAACGCGATTGTTCTCATAAAAAACTTTGAGATGTTCACGTATTGTTTCGACTAAAATCATGCGTTACACCTAAATTGGTAACGTCGTTCACGTTCTGTCTCCGCGCTGGCGACGGATGGCGCAGGGAGAGTTTCATGCTCGACGAAAAGTTCGTGCGGCGCGGCCTGTTCCTCGTCTTTCTCATCCTGCTTCTCGACATCATCGGCATCGCCATCATCGTGCCGGTGCTGCCCACCTATCTGGAGGAGCTGACCGGCGCCAATGTCAGCGACGCGGCGATCGACGGCGGCTGGCTGCTGCTCGTCTATGCCGCGATGCAGTTCCTGTTCGCGCCCCTCATCGGCAACCTGAGCGACCGTTTCGGACGCCGGCCGATCCTGCTTGCCTCCGTGCTCACCTTCGCCATCGACAATCTGATCTGCGCTCTCGCGACCAGCTACTGGATGCTCTTCGTCGGCCGTGTGCTCGCCGGCATCAGCGGCGCCAGCTTCGGCACCGCTTCGGCCTATATCGCCGACATCAGCCATGACGGAAACCGGGCGAAGAATTTCGGCCTGATCGGAATCGCGTTCGGATCCGGCTTTGCACTGGGGCCGGTCATTGGCGGGCTGCTTGGCGAACTGGGTCCGCGTGTGCCGTTCTATGGTGCCGCGGCACTTTCCTTCATCAACTTCCTGCTCGGCGTTTTTCTGCTGCCGGAGACATTGGACAAGGCGCATCGTCGCCGCTTCGAATGGCGGCGCGCCAATCCACTCGGCGCGCTCAGGCAGATGCGCAACTATCCCGGCATCGGCTGGGTCGGGCTGGTGTTCTTCCTGTTCTGGATGGCGCATTCGGTTTATCCGTCCGTCTGGTCGTTCGTATCGTCTTACCGGTACGGCTGGAGCGAGGGGGAAATCGGCCTGTCGCTCGGCATCTTCGGCATCGGCGGTGCCATGGTGATGGCGTTCGTACTGCCGCGCGTCGTGCCGCGGCTTGGCGAGTGGCGGACGGCCGTCCTCGGCCTGATTTTCACGGCACTCGGTGCCGCGGGCTACGCTGCTGCCTGGCAGGGCTGGATGATCTATGCCGTGATTATCGCCACCGCGCTCGAAAGCCTCGCCGATCCGCCGCTGCGCAGCATCGCCGCCGGCCATGTGCCGCCGTCGGCGCAGGGAGAGTTGCAAGGGGCGCTCACCAGTATCGGCAGCATCACGACGATCATCGGCCCGCTGATCTTCACCCAGATCTTCGGCTACTTCACGAGCCCGACGACCACGGTCTCCTTCTCAGGCGCCCCCTATGCACTCGCCAGTTGCTTCGTCGTCGGTGCGCTCGCGGTGTTCTGGCTCAAGGCACCAAAACGGCTCGCGGTCGCGGCTGAACATATCGAGCCCGCAGTGTCCATGGCCGAACCGCGCTACTCCGATCGCAGTGCCATGCACTGAAATTGATCAATATTCGTGATCTTTGGATGAAAAATTGAGCAGTCGGAGCTTTGTTACTGGTTCTTTTGCCGGCCGTGATCTATTTCGGTCATCCTTGCCTTCGTTCTGACCTGCCGCATTTCGGCCGCGTCGACATCCAGGAATCCGTCATGCTGACCGCCACTGCGAGCCCGACCCCGGTGCAAACCGACAATTCATGGCGCACTCATTATCGTGCAAGCCTCTATCTCGGGGTGCCCTTCATCGGCGCACAGCTGGCGCAGCTTGCGATCAACACAACCGACGTCTTGATGGTGGGCAAGCTTGGCGCAACGCAGCTTGCGGCAATCATCCTGGCGACGCAGATGTACTTTACCATCTACATCTTCGGCAGCGGCTTCGCCAACGCGGTCGTACCGATGGCCGCGCAAGCCCAGGGCAGGGGCGACAAGGTCTCCGTGCGTCGCTCCGTGCGCATGGGTCTCTGGGTGGTGCTGTGCTATGGCGTGCTGACGGCGCCGGTGCTCTGGCTGGCGGAACCGATCCTGCTGCTTGCCGGCCAGCAGCCGGAGGTCGCGGCACTCGCGGCCGAGTATCTGCACATTGCGCAATGGGCGATCTTTCCCGGCCTCATCTTCATGGTGCTGCGGGCGTTCCTGAGCGGTCTGGAGCGGGCGGGGATCATTCTCTATGTCACACTGGCAACGCTGGTTCTCAATGCAGCGCTTTGCTACGTGCTGATCTACGGCCACTACGGCTTTCCGCAGCTGGGCATCTTCGGCGCGGCCGTCGCCGCCCTTGGCGTGGCCGTGCTCGGCACGGTGCTGACCATCGCCTATATCAAGAGCAAACCGGAACTGAACCAGTATGAGCTGTTCGTGCGTTTCTGGCGCCCGGATTGGCCCGCCTTCAGGGAAGTCGTCTATCTCGGCATACCGATCTCGCTGACCATTCTTGCCGAAGTCAGCCTGTTCACCGTCGCCTCGTTGCTGATGGGAACCATCGGCACGATCGAGCTTGCCGCACACGGCATCGCGCTGCAGTTCGCCTCGCTCGCCTTCATGATCCCGCTCGGAATTGCGCAGGCGGCAACCGTGCGCGTCGGCCTTGCCAACGGCCGTGGCGACATGCTCGGCGTCCGGCGTGCCGCGATCTCGGCACTGGTGCTCGGAGCCATCTTTGCGATCATTGGCAGCGCCATCTTCGCTCTCTTCCCGAGCCAGCTCGCCGCCCTTTATCTTGACACCAACCGGCCGGATGCCGCGCAAGTGCTCGCCTTTGCCGCTCCGCTCATCGTGATCGCCGGCGCGTTCCAGCTGGTGGACGGATTGCAGGCAATCGCCGCCGGCATGCTTCGCGGGCTCAAGGACACAAAGGTGCCGATGATCCTGGCGATGATCTCCTATTGGCCGATCGGGTTCCTTTGCGCCTGGGCCTTCGCGTTCCCGCTCAAGTTCGGCGGCATCGGCGTGTGGTTCGGCTTCGTGCTGGGACTTGCCGCTGCAGCATTGTTCCTGAACTGGCGGTTCTTCCGGATGATCCGCGACCACAAGGTGACGGCGGCTTAAGCATCGACCAAAGAAAAAGCCGGACGGGCAGGGGATGCCGTCCGGCTTACAAAAGGCGACCACATCAGGGGAGAATGTCGGTCGCTTATTCCGAAACTCCTGGAGGAAGTTTCTCAAGGTCTCTAAACGTTGAACCCGCCGGTCTCACTGGAGCCCAGTCGATCGCGCTGGAGGTCGCGTATCGTGCGGGCAAAATCGACGAGAAAGACGAAACTGATTACCGCCGCGGCGGTCATGAAGACTGTCGCCATGACATGATACCTTTAGCCGAAGATCTTACGGTTGCTTGAACGGTCACGTTGCTCACGGGACTCGTCGCGGAGTGCATGTATCGTCGCAAATATCATTGCGAAAAACATCGTCATCGAAAACAGAGCAAGTCCCATAGCCGTCATCCTTTCAGGTTCCTAAACGGCAGTATCTTCAAAAAGGTTCCGTTCTTTCTTGCTTCACATTACCGATTGCAACGTGAAACACTCTTGAACATGGCATTCATCTAGCATTCATTTCTTTGGTGCCACTGTTTCCCAGGGAACAGGCCCGCGCTCCTGCACAACTCTTGCGATCTGTCGCCGTCCATGACAAAAGGCTTCACCAAACGGAAACAGGTGCGATGACGACGGCATTCTACCCCGGCTCCTTCGATCCGATGACGAACGGGCATCTCGACGTACTTGTTCAGGCGCTGAACGTGGCGCGCAAAGTCATCGTGGCAATTGGCATCCATCCGGGCAAGGCGCCGCTTTTCTCGTTCGACGAGCGCTCGGACCTCATTCGCCAGTCGCTGCTCGAGTTTCTGCCCGAGCGTGCCGCCGACATCGACGTCGTCTCCTTCGACAATCTCGTGGTCGACGCTGCGCGGCAAAGCGGCGCAAAGCTGCTTGTGCGCGGCTTGCGCGATGGCACTGACCTCGATTACGAGATGCAGATGGCTGGCATGAACCGGCAGATGGCGCCGGATGTCCAGACCTTGTTTTTGCCGGCTGGCACGGCATCGCGGCCCATTACAGCCACATTGGTCCGCCAGATCGCGGCCATGGGCGGCGACGTCAGTGCCTTCGTGCCCAAGGCTGTTCACGCGGCGCTGCAGGCCAAACGCAAGGCCTGAGCCGCCACACTCCATTCACCACTCAGGGAGAAACCATGAAAATCCTCCACCTCGCTTTCGCCGGTGCCGTCACGCTTGCGTCCTGGACGGGAACGGCGCTTGCGCAGTCGGCCGACAACTTCCTCACAATCACGCTGAAGGATGGCCCTGTTGTCGTCGAGCTTCGCCCTGATATCGCGCCGAAGCACGTCGAGCAGATCAAGGCGCTTGCAACAGCCGGCGAATACGACAACGTCGCCTTCCACCGCGTCATCAAGGGCTTCATGGCCCAGACAGGCGACGTCCAGTACGGCGACATGGAAAACGGCTTCCAGCCCCAGGCTGCGGGCACGGGCGGTTCGTCCAAGCCGGACCTGCCGGCCGAATTTTCCGACGTACCGTTCGAGCGCGGCACGGTCGGCATGGCCCGTTCGCAGGATCCCAACAGCGCCAATTCGCAGTTCTTCATCATGTTTGCCCCGGGCGACTTCCTCAACGGCCAGTACACGGTCGTCGGCAAGGTCGTCTCCGGCATGGAGAACGTCGATAAGATCAAACTCGGTGACGACGCCAACAACGGCTCCGTCGCCGATCCCGACCGCATGATCAGCGTCAAGGTCGGCAAGTAAAGTCAACAGAAGGAGAAAACCCATGGCCGAGATCAAAGATCCGGAAAACACGATCATCATGGAGACCACCAAGGGCAAGGTCGTCATCGAGCTTATGCCGAACGTGGCTCCGGGTCATGTCGCCCGAATCAAGGAACTGGCACGCGAAGGCGCCTATGACGGCGTGGTGTTTCACCGCGTGATCGAGGACTTCATGGCACAGACCGGCGACGTCCAGTACGGCAAGACCGGCGGCGAGCACTTCAACCCGTCGCGTGCCGGCATGGGCGGCTCATCCAAGCCGGACCTGAACGCTGAATTCTCGAACGTCAGCCACATTCGTGGCACGTGCTCGATGGCGCGCAGCCAGATGCCGAACTCGGCCAATTCGCAGTTCTTCATCTGCTTCACCGATGCTCCGTGGCTGAACAAGCAGTACTCGGTCTGGGGCCAGGTCATCGAAGGCATGGACAACATCGACAAGATCAAGCGCGGCGAACCGGTGCGTGATCCCGACACCATCGTGTCCATGCGGGTTGCCGCCGACGCCTGATTTGCGCTAATGCACAAACCCGCCCCGGTCGCGCCGAAAGGCCCTGGGGCGGGTTTGCTTTTTTTTCAGAAACGATCCATGCGCGTAGACCTGTTCGACTTCGACCTTCCGGAAACCTCGATTGCGTTGCGGCCCGTAAATCCGCGCGACAGCGCCCGCATGCTCGTCGTCGACCCGCAGGCGCCGGAACTCCTGACGGATCACGGCGTGCTCGACCTGCCGTCCTTCCTGCGTCCCGGCGACGCACTGGTGTTCAACGACACCAAGGTCATTCCGGCGCAGCTCGAAGGCATTCGTCGACGCGGCGAAGAGATTACCACGCCCGTCTCGCTGACCCTGCATATGCGGGTCGCGCCGGATCGCTGGAAGGCGTTTGCCCGGCCGGCACGCCGCCTCAAGGTCGGCGACCGCATTGCCTTTGGCCACGGCGGCAACAGCTGCATGCTCGGCACACTCGACGCAACTGTCGAGGAAAAGGGCGACGCCGGTGAGGTGACGCTGCGCTTCGATCTCGCCGGACCGCTGCTCGACGAAGCGATCATGGCCGTCGGGCACATTCCATTGCCGCCATATATCGCCTCCAAACGCGCAGAGGATGCTCAGGACCGCGTCGACTACCAAACGGTCTACGCCCGTGAGGAGGGCGCCGTAGCCGCCCCTACCGCTGGCCTGCATTTCACCGAGCGGCTGTTTTCCAGGCTGAACGAACTCGGCATCGAACGTCATTTCGTCACCCTGCATGTCGGCGCCGGGACATTCCTGCCGGTCAAGGCCGATGATACCGACGACCACGTGATGCACCTGGAGATTGGCCAGGTCGATGCCGCAACCGCCGAACGCCTCAATGCCGTCAAGGCGAGGGGCGGCCGGATGGTCTGCGTCGGTACGACGTCGCTACGGCTGATCGAAAGTGCGGCGGACGAACACGGTATCATCCATCCCTGGTCAGGCCCGACCGGCATCTTCATCACGCCCGGCTACCGCTTCCGCGCCGTCGACATGCTGATGACCAATTTTCACTTGCCGAAATCGACGCTGTTCATGCTGGTTTCGGCCTTCTGTGGCCTCGAGACGATGCGCGCGGCGTATACCTACGCGATCGAGAGCGGCTACCGCTTCTATTCCTATGGCGATTCCAGCCTGCTTTTTCGGAAAGACTAGATGACCGAAACCTTCCAGTTCAAGCTGCACGCAACCGACGGCAAGGCGCGCCTCGGTGAGGTTTCCATGCCGCGCGGCACCATCCGTACGCCTGCCTTCATGCCAGTCGGAACCGTCGGCACGGTCAAGGCGATGTATCTCGATCAGGTCAAGGATCTCGGCGCCGACATCATCCTCGGCAACACCTACCATCTGATGCTGCGCCCTGGTGCTGAACGCGTGGCGCGGCTTGGCGGTCTGCACAACCTCATCCGCTGGCAGGGTCCGATCCTCACCGACAGCGGCGGCTTCCAGGTGATGTCGCTTGCCGGGCTGCGCAAGCTCGACGAGCAGGGCGTCACCTTCAAGAGCCATGTCGACGGCGCGCTGTTCCACATGTCGCCGGAACGGTCGATCGAAATTCAAGGCTTGCTCGGCAGCGATATCCAGATGCAGCTGGACGAGTGCGTGGCTTTGCCGGCCGAGCCCAAGGAGATCGAGCGGGCAATGGAAATGTCATTGCGCTGGGCGGAACGCTGCAAGGTGGCGTTTGGTGACCAACCGGGCAAGGCGATGTTCGGCATCGTCCAGGGCGGCGACATTCCGGCACTGCGCGTGCGCTCGGCGGAAGCCCTGAAGGGGCTGGATCTCAAGGGCTACGCCGTCGGTGGACTTGCGGTCGGCGAGCCGCAGGAGGTGATGCTCAGAATGCTCGACATCACATGCCCCGAGCTACCTGCCGAAAAGCCGCGCTATCTCATGGGCGTCGGCACGCCCGACGATATCCTAAGGTCGGTCGCACACGGCATCGACATGTTCGACTGCGTCATGCCGACCCGCTCCGGACGACATGGTTTGGCCTTCACCCGCCATGGCCGCATCAACCTGCGCAATGCGCGCCATGCCGAAGACCTGCGGCCGCTAGACGAACAATCCTCGTGTCCGGCGACGCGCGACTATTCGCGCGCCTATTTGCACCACCTGATCCGCTCGAATGAGTCACTCGGGGGCATGCTGCTCAGTTGGAACAACCTTGCCTATTACCAGGAACTGATGGCGGGCATTCGCCTGGCAATCGAAGAGGGCCGCTTTGCCGACTTCATGGCCGAAACCCAGGAAACCTGGCGGCGAGGGGATCTGGCGCCACTCTGAGGACCAGACCTGCTCAGATCTCCGGACCTGGGGCCGACTGGAGCATCATGACGCCGTTGATCTTGTAGCTGCCGTCGGGCTGCTTCATCAGCTGGTAGACCGCCGTCCAGTCCTTACCATCGGGAGCCGAGATCAGCACCTCCTGAATGACCTGATCGCCCACCACCTTGGAGCGGCCAAAGGCAAAATTTCCGGGCCGATAGACCGGCTGGTAGCCGCGCCTGACCATGTCGAAGAAGGCCGTCTTGTCGGGAAACTTGCCGCGTATCGCCGGCGAAGCGAAGGAGTAGGCGGCGTCCGCATCGTCATTGAGGAAAGCCGCGATCTGATCCTGGATGATCGAGCGTGCCGTATCGACCGGTTCTTCCGCCCGACAAAGGCCCGCGCCTGCGAGTTGCGCTGCGATACCGAAGGCAATGGCAAATGTCCTGATCATCACCGATCTCCACCAGACGTTTCTGCCTGCTCCTGAAAGCATAGGTCGTTTGCACGTTCTGGAAATGGCGCGGACAGCGCCGTGCGCTTCTTCACACCAAGCACATATATACAATATCGTTCATATTCAATGCCTTAAACGGAACTTCTAAATTAATCTTTCAAACATCATAACTTAGTGATATTCGCAATTGTCACCTGAGCGCACCCAATCGCATTCCCAATGGCCGAACTGTTTGCGCTCGGCGACGGTGTCGGGACGGTAGAGAATGTTGACATCCGGGCTGAACCGCCTGCCATGACGACGCCTGGCATGCCGCGGCCGACGTCTGGCGCGGTGCTCCGGCAGATGCCGCCAGAGCTTGATCGCGTGCCCATCCGCGGAATAGGCGTACTTGTAGATCGTCTCATGGCTGACAGAAACTGGATCGCGCTCCAGCCGCATGCGGCCGGCGTTCTGCTGCGGCGACCAGCCATGCATGATGCGCTCCATCACCGATTGGCGGCAGATGCGAGAAACGAGCAAGCTTGCGTAGCTTGGCTCTGCGCTCACGCGCCATGTCGTTGGCGGTGACGCAATAGTAGCCGCTAAGGTCTGGCATCTGCGGATCAACAAAAGTATTGCGCCTGAGTTCGCGGAAAATCGTCGAACGATGTCCGTGCAGTTTCTCAGCGATTACGTCAACGCTGATGCCAGCCGATCGCCAGCGGGCAATCTTGCGGCGTTCATCCATATCGATCTGGGAGTAGGTGCGTCTCATGAGCCATTCCTTGCGCGTGACAACCCATTGGTATCTATCGCAAGTCGCACTTCGAATTAGAATGTACCCGGCTACACGAGATGTGGCGGCCAGGTTGAACTGTCCGCGGTTGTGCAAAGTTGGAATGTCACTTTGGATACGTCTTCAGCCATTTAGACATGCGACACTCGACATCTCCACTGGCGCTGAGGCAAGCCCCCGACCGGACCGGCTGGRCCGGGTTGCAAGGGAAGGGAGGGGGCGGATGAGACGCTCCCCTTCGGCTTTAGCTTGGACAGTTGAAGCAGCCGGTCATTCCGCCGCATCGAGGTCNTGAGACGCTCCCCTTCGGCTTTAGCTTGGACAGTTGAAGCAGCCGGTCATTCCGCCGCATCGAGGTCAGAGAGCGCCTGTCGCCGCCGGGCAATGACCGCAGGATCGTTCATGAAATCCTTCCGACGTCCCGGGCCGCGCGCGCGTCGAACGTAGCCGTTCTTCTCGCTGTTCGTCTTCACGGCSGGCTTCGTCTGCTGCTCCTGACGTTCCTTGATGTAGGTCAGGAGTTCACCGAGCCGCTTGTTCTCGGTGATCGCCGCATGCGTCACCCGCTGGTCCTTGTCGAACACCCGGTAGGGTAGGGAATGCCCCTTCCAACGCACATCCAGCCTGCCGTCGGCAAGCGCGTAGGTCTCGACATAGCGACCGACCAGCCCGCGCGTCACCTCGTTCTCTTCCAGCATGATCCGCTGGCGCTCGAACGAAAACGTCAACTGGGCACCGACATAACGCTGCTCACGTTTGCATAGCACGTCGCGCAGCCGATCCGGGGCAAGGTTCAGCGGCCGATGCAGATCATCAGATCTGGCAGGGGTAATGGCAAACTGGCGGTTATAGCGCTCCATGAACCGAGGCAGGAAAGCGTTGCCGTCGTCCATGCCGCAGACGCCCTCCAGGCGCAGATCCTTAATCAACCGGTCCTGTAGCGTCCGGTTCATCCGCTCGACSCGGCCCTTGGCCTGGCTCGAGTTTGCGCAAAGAATCTCGATGTTTAACTCGCAAAGTGCACGCCCGAACTGGGTCATGCCCTGGCCGCCCTTGGCATCCTTCTTCGCAACCCGGAACACCGAATGCTTGTCGGAATAGAAGGCGACTGGAGCACCATGCGCCTTCAGATAGAGTTCCAGCGCCTCGAARTAGCTGAACGCACTTTCCGATCGTACAAACCGCAACTGCATCAGCTTGCCGGTCGCATCATCGATGAACACCAGTAATGAACATGGATCACCGCGATCTTCGAACCAGCGATGCTCGGAACCGTCGATCTGAACCAGCTCGCCGTAGGCCTCGCGCCGCAGCCGCGGCTGATGGAACGTCCGTCGCTGCTTGCGCGACAGCCACAGGCCGGCCTCCGACATCCATTGGCGCAAGGTCTCGCGCGACACCGTCAGACCATCACGCYCCGCAAGCTTCTCGGCCGCCAGCGTCGGACCAAAGTCCGCATAGCGCTCGCGCACGATCGCCATGGCGTAATCGCGTACGCCGTCGCAGATCCGGTTGTTCGATGGCCGGCCGATCGCCTGGTGCCGGATCGACGCCGCACCGCCAGCGCCGATCCGGTCCAACAGACGACGCACCTGGCGGGTACTYAAGCCMAGSACATGSGCYGCCGACACCARCGTCATSCGCCCGGCRRTCACTTTCGACAARAYCTCRATCCGCTGCAGGTCACGCTCGCTCATCGCAATCAATCCCATCCGCAATCTCCCAGGTCATCAAAACCCGGGGAGAGTGACATTCTTACTTTGCAGGATCAGGACACTTTAACTTTGCGGCTACA
>NZ_LMDT01000013.1:0-106969 GCF_001425885.1 Ensifer sp. Root1252
CGGCAGCGGCCAAAGTCCGAGCTGCAGAGGACGGATGGAACAGTTGCGATCCGCACCGCGTGTCCCTCGCCTACAGCGTCGACAGCTATTGGCGTAACCGCGCGGAATTTGTCCAAGGACGCGARCGTATCGTCGAGTTCCTGGCGAGGAAGTGGACAAAAGAACTCGAATACCGGCTGATCAAGGAGCTGTGGGCTCATGACGGCGACCGYATCGGGGTGCGCTTCGCCTACGAGTACCGCGACGACTCCGGGAACTGGTACCGGGCATACGGCAACGAAAACTGGGAGTTCGACGAAAACGGGCTGATGCACCACCGTTATGCCTGCATCAATGATCTGCCGATCGAAGAATCTGAACGCAAATTCTTCTGGGATCGGTCTGGGCCCAGGCCAGCGGACCACCCGGGACTTTCCGAATTGGGACTGTAGCACATGCCAAAGATCGTCGCCGAGCGCTCGGACGTAATCCCATCCCTCGCCGAGATCTTTCGGGAGTATGGCTTCGACGGTGCAAGCCTATCGACCATCACCGAAAAGACCGGCCTCGGAAAGGGAAGCCTTTATCACTTCTTTCCCGGYGGGAAGGAAGAGATGGCCGCAGCCGTGCTCGGCGAGATCGACGAATGGTTCGCGACGCAGGTCTTCGAACCGCTACGGAGCGCGGATGATCCGCGTTCCGCAATCACCAGCATGTGTAGCTCGGTTGCCGGCTACTTTCGCTCCGGCCGCCGTGTRTGCCTCATTGGCGCGTTTGCACTGGACAACGTCCGGAACCGCTTCAGCGATCGGGTCAGGGATTACTTYGCCGAGTGGCGTGGTGCGCTCGCCTCTGCTCTCGAGAGGGCCGGATGCCCTGAACGTGACGCCCTTGCGCTTGCCGAGGAGACAGTAGTTGCCGTCCAGGGGGCCTTGGTGCTCGCCAGGGCGCTCGACGAACCGGAAGTCTTCGAACGAACCAGATCGGAAGAGCGTCNGAGAGGGCCGGATGCCCTGAACGTGACGCCCTTGCGCTTGCCGAGGAGACAGTAGTTGCCGTCCAGGGGGCCTTGGTGCTCGCCAGGGCGCTCGACGAACCGGAAGTCTTCGAACGAACCCTAGAGCGGATCCAGTCCCGGCTTATTGCGGCGACCGGTGGAGACGAGCAAAGATGAAGGATCGCAAGACAAACTCCGTCGTGCTCGCACCATGGCGGCTCAAGCGCGCCGTAGAGTTCATCGAAAGGAACCTAGCGACCCCGCTTCAACTCGTAGACATCGCGCGCGCCGCGGGCCTCAGCCCCATGCATTTCGCTGCCGGCTTCCGGTTCGCGACAGGCCGGAGCCCGCATGCCTATCTGCGCGACCGTCGAATAGAGCGCGCGAAAACGAAATTGTTGAGCGAAGACCTGAGCATCGACGAAATTGCGATTGATGTCGGCTTTCGTTCACAGACCCATTTTATCACAGTGTTCCGACGTCAAACGGGGCATCCACCCGCACGCTGGCGGCGTTGCAGCGCTTGCATCGGCGAGCCGTCCGAAGTTGTATGGCGGATGTCTCGTGGCACACATACGAACTGCGCTCCGGTTATCGCTGCTCCAGTCTCGACATCAGCTCTCGCGCTGCGACAAGATCTGCTGTGACGGCTCATTCCATGAACCTCGAGCAGACGTCAGCGACGCTTTGCTCCATCAAATGCCGGGACTAAACATCTCGCTTCCTTGCAGAGCTTCCAGGCTCTGCTCGACCTCAACGCGCAGCACGATAACGAACGATAGGTGCTCGCATGATGAGCCAGAAACGAATCTTCGGCCTCTCCACGGTCGCAACACTCCTGCTCGGCGCGGGCGTGGCGCTCTATGCCGAGCCGGGCGTTGCGGTCTTCAATCCAACGCAGGCCGGATCGACGACGGGCCGGATCAGCGATCCGGCCCCGCAACGGTTCGAGGTTGCTCAGGCCCAGACCGGCGGCGGCTCGACGCTGCCGGGCGGTGCATCCTCGCTCAACGAGACCCGCGCTTCCCCAAAGAACAATATCGTTTCGACGACATGTGGCGTAGAACTTAGCCTACAGCGTCTCTGTTCGGCCGGCGGGACAAGGTACGAGCAGCGAAGTCGATAGCGAACCAAGGTCCTGCACGGGATAAGAAATTTTGAGAATGCTTACGCGCCTTTTCCAAAGGTTTCTCATCTTCTGTCTGGGGGCAGTTAGCGTTTGGCTGATCGTCTTTGTCGTTTTTGACACTGCGGACCACAGACTTCCCTGGATCCTGGCGGTAGGTCTTACCTATGGGCTTGCTGCCTACGTCATTTTGCCAAACGTGGTCCGAATGGGCTTAAAGATTCTCCACCGGAGACTCATCCCTAGATACACCATCACTGGCGACGGCTTGCCCGGGGATCCAGTGAATCTCGTGCTGATAGGCACTCTTCAACAACTTTGCGATGCGTTTGCAACAGCGGGCTGGTCAACAGCCGACAGTTTGGGGGTTGCAAGCTCGTGGCGAATGGTACGAGCGTTTCTGCTCAACACTCCGTATCCGACGGCTCCTTTCAGCACGCTCTATCTCTTCGGACGAAAGCAGGACATAGGTTTCCAGCAGCCCATCGACAACAGTCCGCGCAAGCGCCACCATATCCGCTTCTGGGCGCTGAGCCCCGCTCATACGGGCGACGATATCACAGCAGCAAGCTTCTGGCTGAATACGGATAGGCCATCGACTGATCAGCGCGTCTTGTGGGTTGGGGCGGGCACCAGGGATACTGGATTATCGCTGACCAAACTGACGCTCCAAGTGACACACGCTACCGATTCAGATACGAATGCTGAACGAGATCACATAGTCACCCAGTTGAAGTCAAAGCGGGTGATCGGGGATGTCGTCTTGCATCAATCCGGCTCACGTCTACAGACCGGAAAGGTCAACCATTACATTACCGATGGTGAGATCGCCTTCGCCAGCTTGATGGATAATTGACAAGGAGGATCCTTACCGTCTCTACCCTCCTTGGATCCGAGGATCGATGCGCTGAGATCAGCAAAGTCCGGCAGAACTCGAAACAAGACTGCGCAGGGGTCCCATGAGAATTGTGCAACCAGCTACATTCTGGATTGCGGTTTCCGCAGTCGCCTTGGTTGCACTAGTGCTTTTGCGCGAAATCCTGCTGCCATTTGTTGTTGGCGCATTGCTCGCCTATCTTCTCGTTCCCGCAGTCGACAGGTTAGAGCGGTTCGGGATCAATCGAAGCTTTGCGGCACTAGCCGTCATCTTGCCGCTGATCGTGGGTATTATCGCGGTCATGCTGGTTATGTTCCCGGTTATCATTGGTGAGCTTAGATTTTTTATTGATGAATTTCCCCGCTACATCACGCGTCTGCAGTCCCTTATGACTGAAGCAAGCGGACCCTGGATGCATGACATCATGGGTGAGAATCTTCACATCGAGCAATCTTCCGTCGATGTCGTGAGGGCGATGGGCAGCAAATGGCTCGACGGTTTCCTCAGTTCGCTGTGGTCGAGCGGACGAGCATTGATTTCCCTTCTTTCGCTCCTCGTTGTCACTCCAATCATCGCCATCTATCTCGCCATTGACTGGCACCGAATGATTGCGACAATTGATGGCTGGCTCGCTCCGGAGTACCGCGATGATGGTCGGGCGCTCGGGCGCGAAATCCACGATACTGTTGCCGGCTTCGTGCGCGGTCAGGTTGCCATCTGTCTCATTCTTGCCGTGCTTTATACGGCAGCGTTGAAGCTGACCGGACTCAACCATGCCATTTTGATTGGTATAGCTGCAGGCCTCATCAGTTTCGTTCCCTACCTTGGGGCAGCCACCGGTATCTTGATATCGGTATGCGTTGCGGTGGACCAGTTCTGGCCCACTTGGGCACCTGTCGCTGTTGTGGGGGGCATCTTCATTGTCGGTGAAATGCTTGCCGACTATGTTCTGTCTCCGCGCCTCATCGGTCGGCGCGTCAACCTCAATCCAGTCTGGATGATGTTTGCGCTATTCGCCTTCGGGTGGTTATTCGGCTTCATCGGTGTCTTGCTGGCGATACCTATTGCGGCTTCGCTGGGTGTGGTCCTGCGCTTCGCGAGACGGAAATCACTAGCAAGCGCAGGTCACAACGTTTTGAACAGTCCAGGTACTGAATAGTGAACCCATCACGCCGGCGACGCTGTCAGGCCAGCCTTAACAAGAGCGAGCAGCGCCACGCCCTCACCCAGGCGATAATCGCTGCAGTGATTTGCGACCTGATGGAATTTGCTTTGGGGCAGGTTGCAAGCGCTCCGCCGGTCCGATCGCGAAGTCTTTCAGTTAGACAGGTACCCATCAGGTCGTGTCACCATGAAATCATTCAGAGTGTCTGTCCCAAGCCAAGGACGATCCAAAAGCAGTTGCCGATTTCAGTGCAGGGATCGCAGCATATCAAGCCAACGATCTTCCACTCGCCTTCAAAGAGTGTCGCCTGACACGCGCTGCGATCTCGGGATCAGCTGCGGGGCCAACATAGGTTAGCACGATCGCGAACGCGTTCACCCACCTGCGCACGGGCCGGTCCGCCCGACAACAGGCTTGCGCTGCTCACCGCCATCTTGGCGATGGCATCAATCTCGGCCTGACCCGCATGGCAGATGTTTCTCCAGGCCCGACGATGCGGCAGCCTACGTAGGCTCATGAATGGCACATCCGGGTCAATGCTCAAAGAAACCTGGCCCTCACGGCGATCTGGGGTACATTAATGGTCTTGATCGCAATCTCCGGCTGCATTATTGCGCTAGGCGAAACTGTCTTCAGCCGGGCGCTCAAAACATCAATCGACGATGTGCCGCCCTTGAAGATAGGCAGAGCGCCAAGACCGACTTAGAGGAACTTCACTCTCGCTGGTCGCTACGCCTGTTGGACTGGTCGACGGGCGCCGTAGCATGATTGCCAGTTCATCTGCCTTCATTCCGGTTAGTGGCCTAGCGCGCATCTAGGCGACGTCGCGGTTGCAGCGGTTTCAACGAAACATTTCGGGACGGTCTGATGTCGAAAGGCAATCGTTTCGCAGTGATTGCAATGGACCGTCGTGATGTCGGTCGCAAAGTCGCCGTCACACAGGGAGGCGGTGAAAGGATGGATGATTTGGAACAGGTAAAATCGGTCACAGGAAAAGGTCGGCGCAAGGCGCTGTGGTTGAGCGCCGCGTTTGTGGCGGTGCTGGCTGCCGGGGCGACGGGTTACAAGATCACGCTGGAGCGCGGCGTCAAGCAGCATATCACAGCGCGCGGGGGAACAGTCGGCTCCGTCCATGTGGATTATCTCGGCCGATTTCATCTGCGTGACGTGATGCTGCCGCTAAAGGACGGCCTTAGCGCAAAGATCGCCGGCATCGACGGTCGCCCAAAATTTCTCTTCCTGAATGCCGAGCTCGAGATCGCCAACCTGAGCGCCGAGCTTGCGGGTTACAAAATCGCTGTGCCGCGCGCGAGTGTCGAGCAGCCAAATTTCGACCGTCAGACGGTCGCCGAGATATTCGCAAACAAGAGCGGTCTGTCATTGCCGGAGCGTATCCAGCGCTTCCAGGCCAATCGCATCTTTCTGCCCGAGGTCGCGATGACCAAGATCGTTGAGGGGGATGAAGACAGGATCGTCTACAAAAACATCGCGCTCGAGGATATCAGGGATGGCCGCGTAGCACGCTACAGCTCATCCAATGCCAGCCTGGACATGCATGTGGCTGAGGCGACTGAAGACGGGAAGACGAAAAACGCGCGCATGAACGGCTCATTTGGGGCGATGACCGGCAAGGACCTGGACGTGGCCTATGCGGCACGTCTGTATACGCAAGTGGCCGGGCCACAGGACAAGCAGGCCAAGGCCCTTTACGGCCCCTTGTCGATCAAGGACGTCACTCAGACAATAGGCGAGGGCAGCTTCCAATATGGTGAGTTGCGCAGCAATGGTCTTAGCATTCGTATGCCGGCTGAGCCGCTTTTGGACACGCTGAGCATGCTGCGTTCGGTCAAAGCCCCCGACGAATTGCCTGCTGCCGAACGAAACGCCTTTTACATGAAGGTTCTCTCCCTGCCCGATATGATTGGCCAGGGCGATATCCAATTGCTTGGACTCAAGGTCAAATCCCCGGGCAAGGACATTGGCAAGCAGATCAGCCTTGATGTCGAACGCACGTCGCTTCACCTGAACGGGCGCGAAGTGAACGCGAGCCTCAACGGGATCTCGATGGAAGAAGGCGATGATCATTTCCGGCTCGCTGAAGCCAGCGTCAGCGGTTTTTCCTGGCACCCGACAATGGAGGCGTTGAAACAACTCCTTGTTTTGAACGAAGATCAGGCTCAAGAATTTGCCTATTCCACATTGCTGCCCGAGTTCGGGACATTCCGGCTTGCCGGTCTCGATGTCGATCTGCCGAGCGGGCCGGCCGACGTTGAAGAGATCGCAGCGGTCGATGACGAGGCGACGGCGCCGAGCGAGACGACGTCTGACGATCGTCTGGATGCTGCAACCGCTGCACCGGCAATCGACGCGCCCGATCCCAGCGATAGCAGCCAAGGCAGCGATGTCGCCGTTGAGGGCGCGGACGCCGGGCCCGAAGTCTCAGCTGTACCGGTTGACGCGGACAAGGACGGTTCGGCCATCGATGATGGCGCAGACGCTGCGGCAGATGTGGCCGCTGCTGAAATTGCGGACGATGCTGCCGATCAGGCGAGAGATCCTGATCCTGTGGATGGTGCCGGTGACGATGCCCTTCCTCAGACTGCGCTCAACGATGATGCAGGTGAAGTTGAAGCCTCTGAAACAATGTCGTCGGACATCGCATCGCTCGTTCCGCAGCGCGTGAAATTTTCGCTGAAATCTTATGAAGCGGCGCTCGGCAAACCGTACAACGGAATCCCTACCGATATTCGTATTGTCTACGAGGACTTGAGTGTCCCGATGCCGCCAGACGCCAAGGACGAGACGTTTGAGCAATTGCGAAAGCTCGGCTACGACAAGCTCACCTTGTCGGCAGGGGTTGAGGGACATTGGGACGAAGCGGGCAAAAGCTTCGTCATCAAGGATATCTCCCTTGGGGGCGAAGGGATGGGCAGTGTTTCGCTGTCTGGTGTCTTGGCCGGCGTCTCAAACGATTTGTTTTCTGCTGACACGATACGCATGCAAACCGCAGCACTCGGCGTTACTGCACGGGAATTGAAGCTCCGGATCGAGGACAAAGGGCTCTTCGACAAGGCGCTGACTTTGTATGCCCGGCAAAACGACATGACGGCGGAGCAGGCGCGCGGCATGCTGGTGCTGGTCGGATCCACCATGCTGCAGCAGTTCGTGGCCGATCAGCCGAAGCTTCAAAGTGTCGCCGGGGCAGCCTCAACTTTCCTGGGAAGAGCGGGGACATTCACCCTGTCTGTCAAATCGAAGGACGCCGCAGGCATTGGTGCGATTGAACTGATGACAGCCTCCGACGATCCGGCAGGTTTCCTGGAGCGGCTCGATATCGAGGCAAAGGCCGAATAGATCCTCGTCAACGCAGCGCCGGCAGTCGTTTGACGTCGGCGTTGCATCTTGTTGCGTATGGGATCGAAACCCATGCCTATGTATTTCGTTTTTCCGGCAGCACTGCTTTCGACGGGCGCATCGGATTACCGCGTTGGGTTAACATGTTGTTGGCTGACATCGCGCCTGCAACGGACCGACGCTTGACCCCTCGCTCTTGCGGCTCAAGAGGCGTTGCGTCCTCAGACACTAGGAGAGATCCGGGACGCCTCCCTCTAAAGATCGCGGTCAGAGAGCTTGTCGCGAAGGGCAGACGGGTGCGGCAGGATTGAACGACTGAATTTTTTTGGTAGGGACTGTCGTGGCTCTTCTCGATTCCCTACTCGCTCGGCGCGAAGCGCCTTTCACGCCACCACAATCGGGACTTTGGTCGGCGACGCCTTGACCCGGTTGTAGAGGTCGATGACGTCCTGGTTGATCATGCGCACGCAACCGGAAGATGCCTGAGTGCCGATGGTCCACCATTCGGGTGAGCCGTGCACGCGATAGCCAGTGTCGTGGCCGTCCTTGTAGATATAGTGTGCGCGGGCGCCGAGCGGGTTGTCGAGGCCACCCGGCTGACCGCCCGTCCATTTCACCAGCTCCGGCTTGCGTGCGATCATCTCTTTGGGCGGCGTCCAGGTCGGCCATTCCTTGGTGTACTGGATCTCGGCGCGGCCGCTCCATTCGAAGCCGGCCTTGCCGATGCCGACGCCGTAACGGATCGCTTCGCCGCCTTCCTGCACCCAATAGAGATGCCGCTCGTTGAGCCGCACCACAATCGTGCCCGGCGCCTCGCCGGTCGGATCGATAACGATCTGACGGCGGAATTCCGGCCTGATCTTCTGGAATGGAACTGCCGGGATCACGAGGCCATTGTCGATCAGCGAGGCATACATCGTGCCGTTATCGGTGATGTTGCTGTCGACGCTGAGCGGTGGGATCGAACCGGTCGGCATGCGGTCAACGCCCCCAGGCGGCATACCACCCGACGGCTCGATTGATCCCAGCTCCGGGAATTCGAGCGTCTGCGAGCAGCCGGAGGCGCCAAGCAGTGTCATGACACCGAGGCCCGAAAGCACGGCGCGGCGGGAGACGAAGTAGCCGGACTCCGGTTTGGTGGCGCCGGAGGACAGCGCCTGATCTTGCGGCTTACGCATGCACTCATTACCCCAAACGAACGGTCGGCATCATGCCCACCGGATGGGCCGCATTTTCACAATTCGTAGTTAAGAAAGCGTGAAACCATTGCCGGCCGTGCCCCACCCTTCGGCGCGTTCGACATGCCGCTCGTGCGCCGGTGGTGATGATGTCGGCGACATTTGTCAGCGTGCCCGCATATTTCCTTCTGTTGATGTCTCCGTTGTGGTGGATCGGCGGCTCCGCATTTGCACAGCCTCAGCGCGGGCTTCCTGTTCGATTATCTCTGCTATGCCACGGTTCATCATCTCGTGCATTATCGACCGGGACGCCAAGGATCGCTGTTTTTCACGCTCAAGCGACGCCATGCGCTGCACCACCACGTGACGCCGGAGGGCAATTTCGGTGTGACCTCCGGCCTCCGGGAATGGGTGTTTGCAACCGACATCCAGCCGCGCCGTAATCCACGGCGCGCCCAACCCAACGGGCGTCACCTCGCAGAGAGATGGACGCGTTCGTGCCATAGATTTACCGCTCGTAAGGACGATGACGACGTCGTCCCGCCACTGAGCGGCTACATGACGCCGAAGCGTTCGAATGCCTCGACCGTGGACATGCCGGCCTCGATGGCAAGGCGAACCTTGTTTTCAGTTTCTGCCTTTTCGAACGCCAGCGCGATCGCTTCCCGTTCCGCCTCGCGCGGAATGACCAGAACGCCGTCGCGGTCGCCGAACAGCATGTCGCCGGGCCGAATGCGGATGCCGCCGATCTCGATCGGAACCGCATAGTCGACGACCTTGCCGCGCGGTCCCTGATCCTGAGCATAGGATCCGTAGCAGAAGGTCGGGAAATCGAGGGCGAGGATGCCGCTGCTGTCTCGGCAGTATCCGTCGCAGATCGCACCTGCGGCTTTCAGCTGAATCGCGCGTGTCGACATCAACTCGCCCCAGACAGCGTAGCGCGGCGAGGCGCCTGAACATACGTAGATTTCGTTGGGTTTCAGGCTGTCGAGCGCATGGAACATCAGGCCGAAGGGCTTGGAGCTGATCTCGGCGTGGCCGCCGGCTCCCGCGGTCGCAAAGAAATCCGCCTCAAGCACCGGCATGGCACGGCCGACTGTCACCATGTCGTCGCGCAGGGCCCGGATCTTCGGCGGCAGGAACTGATGCTGCAGCCCCATCGTATCAAGAATATCGCCGACAACGGCGGTGAAGAGCCGGCTTCGCATCGCCGCGAACAAGTCGGCATCGTCTTCAAAAGTCTTCATCGTGTCACCTGTTTGTTCCGTGCGGCCTCGACCGCTGAAATGCCGTGCATCACGCCGCGGATCTCGGCGAGCCCCTTCAGTCGGCCGATGAGCGAGTAGCCGGGATTGATCCGTTCCTTGCCGATGTCGTCGGCAAGCAGATGCCCATGGTCTGGACGAACGGGGATCTGCCAATCGTCGCGCCCCTCGGTACGCCGGCGCTCTTGCTCCTCGAGAAGGGCGAGAATGACGGCCGGAATATCGCTCGAGCCACCAAGATGGTCGGCTTCATGAAACGACCCGTCAGCTTCGCGCTGAACGTTGCGCAGATGGGCGAAATGGATGCGGGAGCCGAACTCACGCACCATGGCCGGCAGGTCGTTTTCGGCGCGGGTGCCGTAGGATCCGGTGCAGAAGGTCAGGCCATTGGCGGGACTGTCGGCGGCTGCCAGGATGCGGCGCGCGTCATCCGCAGTGGATACGATCCGCGGCAAGCCGTAGAGCGGGAAGGCCGGATCATCAGGATGAATGCAGAGCTTCACCCCGACCTCCTCGGCGACCGGCACGATCTCGCGCAGGAAGCGTGCGAGGTTTTTATGCAGGTCCTCGGCGCTGACGCCATCGTACTCCGCGAGCGCTCCAAGAAAGCCGGCGCGATCGAACTTGCGCTCGGACGCCGGCAAGCCGGTAATCAGATTGCGTTCGATCCGGTCGACCTTTGCAGCATCCATTGTTGCAAAGCGAGCTTGTGCCGTGTCGATCTGGGCGGGCGAATAGCTCTGCTCGACGCGCGGCCGTTTCAGCACAAAGAGATCGTAGGCGGCGAAATCGATAGCATCGAAGCGCAGCGCATATCCGCCGGTCGGCAGCGGATGCATGAGTTCAGTGCGGGTCCAGTCAACCACCGGCATGAAATTGTAGCAGACCGTGCCAATGCCGCAGCGCGCCAGCGCGCGCATCGTGTCCTTGTACCAGCCGATGTAGCGTGCGCTGTCTGACGATGCCAGCTTGATCGAATTGTGCACCGGAATGCTCTCGACCACGCTCCAGCGCAGACCCGCAGCCTCGATCAAGCCCTTGTGCTTCAGGATCTGATCGTCTGACCAGGGCGAGCCGTCATAGACGTGATGAAGCGCTGAGACGATGCCTGTCGCCCCTGCCTGCCTGATGTGGCTGAGCGGCACCGGGTCATCCGGGCCATACCAGCGAAAGCACTCTTCCGTCGGCCTCATCTCTTAAACTCCTGCGATCTCGGGATGATCTCTATTGTTGGACCAGATAATGCATTAAGGGTCGGCGTGGGCGCAAATTCAAGCGAAAATACGCTTACATCGTCGTTTTTCTGAAAGGATGGCGAAAATTCTGACGCTACCCTTGACTTATCATTCAATCTGGACCAACAAATAGAACCGCACACAGGAGGAGAGCGTGGCGCACAATTTGGCAAAACCGGAGCATTCGACAGGTGTCGAGCCAGCTGAGGTCGGCAAGACGTCGGCGGTCGACAGGCTCGTCGAACAGATCAGGGATCTGATTGCCGAACGCGGCCTCGGGATTGGCGATGCGCTGCCGACCGAGCGCGATCTTGGTGAGCAGTTTCAGGCCGGACGGAATACGGTTCGCGAGGCGCTGCAGGTGCTGCGCGCCTATGGCCTCGTCGAAACGCGGCCCAAAGTCGGTGCCGTCATCAGCGGTGGTCATGGCGAGGCGATCCGCCGGCTTTTTGCCTTTCACAACGGCATATCGCCCGATTCCTTCCGCGATCTTCAGGGTTTCCGCCGCATCATCGAGACCGGCGTCGGCGACCACATCATTCTTCATGCAAGCGAAGCCGACCTCGACAGGCTGGAGGCGGCCAATGCTCGCATCCGGACGGCTGAGAGCGTCGAGGAAGCGGCCCGCTACGATTACGAATTCCACGAGGCCATCGTCGAACTGTCAGGCAACAGGACAACCCTTGCTGCCTACCGGATGATGCGCACCGTCATCGAGGAAGTCATGCGCCTCGGCAAGGCGGAGCGGCCGGTCCAGTCGGCGACCTACGAGGCCCATGCCGAAATCATCGGCGCGCTGAGGGCGCGCGACCGAATTGCCTATGCCTATCTCATGAGCCGCCATCTCGAATTCGGCCTCAAATTCGTCGGCGCGCCGACCAGTGGACAGTCCGCCGCGACCAAGACTTGAGGCTGCGACGGCATCGTGTTCCGCATTCAGTCAGAACCGGCCCCTTAGCCCGCGGGCCGGCAACACGATCAAGGGCATAGGGGAGGAGACCCGTTATGATCAAAACAAAACGCCACGTCCTGACGCTCGCAACACTTCTGGTGAGTGTCAGCTTCGCGCCGAGCGCGGTTCTTGCCGACGGCAAGGCCATCGCCGGCATCGTCTTCCAGCAGGACCAGTATTTCCGCGGCATTCAGATCGGGATGGAGAAGGCGGCGGAAGCCGCCGGCGACGAACTTCTCGCCGGAAACAGCGACAGCAAGCTCGAAAAGGAAGCGCAGCTGATCGACACCTATATCGCCCGCGGCGTCAACTCGATCGTGGTCGCGCCGCTGTCGGCCGACGCGTCGGTTCCCGCGCTCAAGAAGGCACGCGATGCCGGCATCACCGTGGTCACCTACGGCACGTCTGCCAATGGTGACGTTGCCCAGGCGACGGTGACCAGTTCGGACCGCGATATCGGCATCGGCACCGGCGAGGCGGCCGCCCCGTTTCTGAAAACCCTCGGGAATGGCGAGAAGGTCAAGATCGGTACGCTCGCCTTCAAGGCGCTCCTGCCGGAACAGTCGAACGCTCGTGTCGACGGCTTCCTTCACGTGGTGTCCTCTCAGGTCGAGATCGTCGCGCAGCAGGATGCCTGGCTCGCCGAGAAGGCCTTGGCTGTTGCCAGCGACATGCTGACCGCCAATCCGGATATCAAGGTGATCTATGCCGCCAACGAAGGCGGCACGATCGGCGCGGTCCAGGCGGTGAAGAAGGCCGGGCTTGAGGGCAAAGTGTTCGTCTTCGGCACCGATGGCTCCGAGCAGCTCGCCAACATGCTTCTCGACAAGGACAACGTGCTCCAGGCAACGACGGCGCAGCAGCCTCTAGAGGTCGGCAAGCAGGCGATCGAGGCAGCGCAGAAACTGCTCGAAGGCAAGACGTTCGAGACCAAGGTCAATGTTCCCGTCCTTCCCTTGACGCGCGCGAATGCCGACGGGGTCGCCGCCTACAAGGAAGGCCTGAAGGCTCTGAAGTAAGGTTGCGTGGCAGGGCCACTCGGCCCTGCCACCATTTTCTGCGCCAACCGGGAACCACCGATGACCTACTCTCAGCCCCGGACAGATACCGCCCAAGGGCGGCTCGAGTTCCGATCCGTCACAAAGCGTTACGGCCCGACGGTTGCCCTGTCGGAGTTTACCCATGATTTTACCCCAGGGCGCGTTCATGCCCTGATGGGAAAGAACGGCTCCGGCAAATCGACCCTGATCAAGCTTCTTGCCGGCGTGACCGAGCCCACCTCCGGCACGATCAGCGTCAACGGAAGAGACCAGAGCTTTACTTCGCCGCACGACGCGTTTGATGCCGGCATTGTCACGGTGCACCAGGAACTCTCGCTGGTTCCCGAACTGTCCGTCGGCGAGAACATTTTTCTCGGTCGCCTGCCGCACACCAGGCGCGCGGGCTTGCGTGTCGTCGATTGGAAGGGTTTGCACAAGCGCGCGACCGAGCTTCTGTCCGACATGGGGCTCTCGATCGATTCCCGCCAGCCGGTCTCGGGCCTCAGCGTCGGGCAACAGCAGGTCGTCGAGATCGTCAAGGCGATGTCCTTCAACCCATCGATCCTGCTGCTCGACGAACCGACATCGGCGCTCGCCTCGAAAGAGGTCAAGCAGCTTTTCGCGCTGATCGAGCGATTGCGGGCACGCGGCGTGACGATGATCTACATCACGCACCGCATGAGCGAGCTTTTCGAGATCGCCGACACCTGCACCGTCATTCGCGACGGCCACTATATCGGTGCCGTCGAGATGTCCGTGACCTCGCCCGCCGAGATCGTCGGCATGATGTTTGGCGACGCCGCCCGCACGAAACGGCCGCCGCGCCAGGTGATCGACAGGCTCAAGCCGCTGCTCGAAGTGCGCGGCCTGACCCGTGCAGGACACTTCAACGACGTCTCCTTCGACCTTTATCGCGGCGAGATTCTCGGGATCGCTGGCCTGCTAGGCTCGGGCAGGACCGAGTTGATGCGCGCGATCTTCGGCGCCGACCGGACAGACGCCGGCACGGTGCACCTTGCCGGGCAATCGATGACGGGCGCCACGCCGCGCCAGATGCGCGCCGCCGGTCTTGGCTATACGCCGGAGAACCGCAAGGAGGTCGGTCTCGTGCAATCGCTGCCGACGGCCGACAATCTCTGCATGGCAAGTCTCGGCCCCATTGCGCGAAACGGACTGATCTCCCGTCGCCGCGAACAGCCACATGTCGATCGGCAGATCGCCGATTTGCATATCAAGTGCGGCGATCCGGAATTGCCGGTGTCTTCCCTGTCGGGCGGCAACCAGCAGAAGGTGGTGATCGGCAAGTGGCTGAACAGGGCTCCCTCGGTGATGTTCTTCGATGAGCCGAGCCGCGGCGTCGACGTCCAGGCCAAGCGACAGATCTTCGACATCATCTGGCAAAAAGCCTCGGACGGCCTGGCAAGCATCTTCGTTTCGACCGAACTCGAGGAGGTCCTCGAAGTGGCAGACCGCATTCTCGTGATGCACCACGGTAATGTGGTGGCGGAGGTGGATCCCACTAGGACCGATCTTACCCAACTCTACGGCCTATGCATGGAAGGGGCCTCCCAATGACACTTGTCAGCCAACAAACAGCTGAAGGCGGCGGACAGAACGTCTCGCTGCGTCTCCTCAAGACCTATCCGATGGAGATTATCCTCGCGGGTCTGGTCCTGTTCCTCATCCTGATGGCGCCGGGCTTTGCCTCGACCGCCAATATCCTCAACGTGCTGCGAACCGTGGCGATGCTGGGGATCATCGCCTTCGGCATGACGGCCGTGATCATTTCGGGCGAGATCGATCTTTCTGTTGGCGCCGGGGTCGCACTGGCGGGATGCATCGTTGCCTGGTTCGCCGACGCCTACACGGACGCAATCGGCGGCTGGAACGCCGTTATCCTCGGCTTTGCCGTCGCGCTTACCGTCGGCTTTTCGCTTGGTTACCTCACCGGCCGCTTCCGGCAGTGGTTCAACGTCCCGACTTTCATTACCACGCTCGCTTTGTTTGCCGCCCTTCGCGGTGTTGCGAACCTCATCACCGGTGGATTTCCGCTGTCGACGTTTCCGACCGGCTTCGATTTCCTCGGTGGCGGCTACCTCTTCGGCATTCCCTTCCCGGTCTATATTTTCGTGCTCACCTTCGCGGCCATGCACTTCCTGATGAAATACACCAGCTTCGGCCGCGAGGTTTATGCCGTCGGTGGCAACATGGAGGCGGCTCGGCTCTCGGGTATCGACATCTGGAAGGTCAAGGCGCTGACGCTCGGCCTCACCGGCGCACTGACGGCGATTTCGGGCACGCTGATCGCCTCGCAGATCGGAGCCGGTACCGGCACGACCGCCACCGGCATGGAGCTTGACGTAATTGCGGCCGTCATCATCGGCGGCACCTCGCTGTTCGGCGGCAAGGGCCGCATTTGGGGAACCCTGATCGGGGTGCTGTTTCTCGGCTGCATCTCCAACGGCATGACCCTGATGAACGTCAGCGAGTACTGGCAGTACGTCGTGCGTGGCGGGATCATCCTTGGCGCCGTGCTTCTCAATCAAGTCCTGGAACGTGTGCGTTAGGGAGTTCGGAGCCGATCATGACTGAATTTGCAGGAAAAGTGGCGCTGGTTACCGGAACCTCCGGTATCGGGCTGGCATCGGCCATAAGGCTTGCCACGGCCGGCGCCAAGGTCTTGGCTTGCGGCAACGATGCCGCGGCCAACCAGACGTTCGACCGGATCGCACAGGAGCGTGGCCTGGCAATGGCCTCACGATTGGTCGATGTGTCGGTCGAGGCAGATGTGGCGGCTGCCGTCGCGGCGGTTGTGTCGCGCGATGGTGGTCTTGATATCGTCGTCAACGCCGCCGCCGTTCATCCCTTCGGCACCGTGCTCGACACCAGCTTCGAGACTTGGAACCGGTGCTTGTCCGTCAATGTCGGTTCGATCTACCTGACGGGGCGCTTCGCCATCCCCGAGATGACCAAGCGCGGCGGTGGGGCGATCGTCAACATTTCCTCGGTCCAGGGCCATAGCTGTCAGCAGAATGTCGCCGCCTATGTCGCCACCAAGGGCGCCATCCATGCGCTGACCCGCGCGATGGCGCTCGATCATGCCGACCTCAAGGTGCGGGTGAATTCAGTCAGCCCCGGTTCCGTCCGCACTCCGCTCCTGTCGCTGGCCGCGCGCACCTATGGCGGCGAGGGCGTCAGCGAGGAGGAAGCCTTCGCCCGCTTCGGCGCCGCCCATCCGATTGGCCGCATCGGCGAGCCGGAGGAAGTCGCGGACCTCGTCGCCTATCTCGCATCCGATCGTGCCGGTTTTATCACCGGATCGGACTTCCGCATCGACGGCGGGCTCACCGCCGGCATCGGCGTGAAATAATCGCACAGGGAAAGAACAAGATGAAAATCGGCCTTGGCCTCTATCGTGAACAGCTCACGCCCGACAACTACCGCTTCGCGCTCCAGTCCGGCGCAACCCACATCGTCGCGCATCTGACCAACTATTTCGCCGGCAAGGATCCGAAGATCGACAGCGGCGACAATGGTGGATGGGGCGATTGCTCCACCGACCGCATTTGGACCTATGAGGAGCTGTCGGCTCTGGTTCGGGACGTGCGGGCAGGCGGGCTCGAACTTGCCGCCATCGAGAATTTTTCGCCGCGCTTCTGGCACGACATCCTGCTCGACGGACCGGAGCGCGATGCGCAGATCGACGCGCTGAAGCAACTGATCCGCGATGCCGGGCGCGCAGGCGTTCCCTGCATCGGCTACAATTTCTCGCTCGCCGGCGTCTATGGCTGGACCCGTGGCCCCTATGCGCGCGGCGGTGCTGAATCCGTCGGCTTCGGCGTCGAAGATGCGCCGGGCGCCGTGCCCGATCCGGACGCGCCCATCCCCGACGGCATGGTCTGGAACATGCGGTATCGCCGCGCCGTGCCCGGCGCCAAACCGGTATCGGTCAGCAACGCCGAGATCTGGGATCGCCTCTCGCGTTTTCTGAAGGATGTGGTTCCGGTCGCCGAGGAAGCCGGTGTCATGCTCGGTGCTCATCCCGACGATCCGCCGGCCGAGGCGCTGCGTGGCACGGCCCGGCTCGTCAACCGGCCGGAAAAGTACGATCGGTTGATGTCGATCGTCGATTCCCCGTCGAACGGGCTGGAGTTGTGCCTGGGCTCGCTTCAGGAAATGCCCGGCGGCGATATCTACGAACATGTCCGCCGTTTCGCGCGATCAGGGCGCATCGGCTACATCCACTTCCGCAATGTGAAGGGCAAGATGCCGCGCTACGTCGAAACCTTCGTCGACGAAGGCGATATCGACATGGCCGAAATCGTGCGCATCCTGCGCGATGAAAACTATCAGGGCGTGATGATCCCCGACCATACGCCGGCAATGACCTGTGCTGCCTCTTGGCATGCGGGCAAGGCCTTTGCGCTTGGGTACATGCGCGCGTTGGTGCAGAACGCCCATGCCCTCGGACCGTCGCGGTCGCTTGTCCACGATCTCGCGGCTGAATAGGAGGCGCGGATGGTGAGGTCGGTTACCTGTGTTGCCCCGGTCGGCGACAAATGCGGCGAGGGCGCCGTCTGGTCGGCATCCGAGCAGGCGCTCTACTGGAGCGACGTCAATCGATTTCTCGTCCATCGGTATGATGAGGCGAGCGGTTCGGTCCGCTTTTGGATATTCGACGAGCCGGTGGTGGCGGTCTCCCTCACCGACGAGCCAGGGCGGTTGCTTCTGGCGCTAGCCTCAAAACTCGTCTGGTGGTGGCCGGAAACCGACCGGCGCGAGGATCACGGCTTCCGCTTGCCCGGATATCCGCGCGTGCGCCTGAACGACGGTCGTCCCGACCCGGCGGGAAACTTCTGGGTCGGGTCGATGAAGAACAATGTTCTGCCCGACGGCGAGCTTGGCGAGACGGCAGAAGGCGAGGGCATCCTCTACCGCATCGCGCCTGATGGAACGGTGAGCGAGTGGCGGCATGGGCTCGGCATCTCCAACACGCTTTGCTGGAGTCCCGATGGCAGCACCTTCTATTTCGGTGATACGCTCGCCAACGAGATCTACGCCTTCGATTACGCAATAGCGGACTGTTCGATCTCGAACGAACGGACATTCCTTGCTGACTTCTCCCGCGGTTCACCTGACGGCTCGGCGATCGATAGCGATGGCTATCTCTGGAACTGCCGTTTCGGCGGCGGCTGCATCGCGCGCATATCGCCTGAGGGTTCCGTGGCGGAGATCATCGAAATGCCGGTCACCAATATCACGACCTGCACCTTCGGCGGTGCCGACCTGAAGACGCTCTATGTCACGACGGCCAGTATCCTCTCAAAGCCCGGGGAACGGCTCGCCGGCAGCCTTTATGCCCTGACGGTCGACACCCCCGGACTGGCGGAGAACCGTTTTGGCGGGGCGGCATCGAGATGACTGAGACGACAAGGCGCGGCCTGGCCTGGGCGCATGGATGCCTGGCGGTGCAATCCCTGGGCGGCATGCTGGGGCCGGTCACTTTCCTTTTGCCTGATGGACGACAGGTAAGCCCGCTGCATGTCGCACCCTGGGGTTCGGATCCCGACAGAACGACGCTGCCGCCGATCCTGCAGGAATTGCGCGGCGAATGGCCCTGCGTGCCCTTCGGCAGCGACGGCTCGCGCCCGCTGCCGAAAGGCTGGTCGGACGCTGGCGAGACCTTCGCTGGAGCGGATGTGCCGCACGGCCACGGCTCGAACGCACATTGGAGTTGGGGCGACTGCGACGAGCGGCAGATCGTCCTGACGTGCAGCTATCCGGACGGCCATCCCGTGCGCCAATTGCGCCGGCGCATCGTGCCGGACCCGCGGGCCGCCGCCGTCGACATCACGCTCGAGATCGAGGTGCGGCGACCCTGCAGGCTGCCGATCGGCCTGCACCCCACCTTCCGCCTGTCACCCCGGCCCGGATCGGTCAGGCTCGAGCCCGGAGCCTATGGCGAGGTTCGCAGTTTTCCCGGCGACGTGGAGCCGGTGGCGACGCTGTTTGCGCCGGGCGGACGATGGTCGAAGCTTGAGAGCGTCGACGCCCGCGATGGCGCCACCATCGATGCGGCGTCCGTTCCGCTTGACCAGAATGCCGAGGAACTGCTGCAGCTGGTCGGCATCGATGGCGCGATCGCCTTGCACTACCGTGACGAGGGGTTTCGTGCCCGCCTTGAATGGCAGAAAGAGCATTTCCCAAGCCTGTTGCTCTGGTACAGCAATCGCGGCCGGAAGGCCTATCCATGGGATGGGAAACATCTCGCCCTTGGCGTTGAGCCGGTTTGCTCGGCCTTCGATTTCGGCCCGGCGGTCTCGTCAGCCGACAACCCCTTGGCATCGCCAGCCGCGCCCACGTCACTGCCCTTCTATCCCGATCAGCCGTTCGTCACGCGCTACCGGATCTCGGTCGAGGCCGCACCCATGGGGTGAAGCCATCATGGGGTGAAGCCATATCTCGCGGGCGATCTGGTGTATCGGGCTGAACCACTCCGGGCATGCCTGCCCAGCGGGCTTATTTTTTCCGGCAGGTGCAAGGGTCGTAGCCGTTGGCAAACAGCCGTCCGGCCCGCATGCCGATCATGGTCGGAATGTCGCGGACCTGCGAAATGCCCAGAGACCCGGCAATCGCAATCGCTGCCTCGGCACAGATCGCCGCGTCCTCGGCAGCGTTGTGATGTGCGAAGGTCAAGCCGAGATGACCGGCCAGGATGTTTAACTTGTGCGATCCGAGATGCGGCCAGACCTTTTGCGCCATCTTCACCGAGCAGAGATAGGACAGTTCCGGATAATCCTGCCGGTAGAGATCGAGACAGGAGCGCCAGACGCTGAAGTCGAAGGCCGCATTGTGGGCGATCATGGTGGCGCCGCGAAAGTCGTCGGCGAATTCGTCCATGACTTCGGGAAACTCGCCTGCGTCCTCCACATGCTCCGGGCGGATGCCGTGGATTGCGATGTTGAAGGAGGAGAAGCGCATGGTCTTCGGACGGATGAGCCGCTCCTCGATCCGCACGACCCGGCCATCCTCGACCCAGGCCAGACCGACCGAACAGGCGCTGCCGCGCTGCTCGTTGGCGGTTTCGAAATCAATGGCGATGGTCTTCAACGTGGTGTCCCGACTGGTCTTGCGCGGCAAGGGTAAAGCCCTACAGCATCCTTCGCGCGCCCTTTGCACGCAGGAAGTATGCTGTAGCGGTGTGCGGGCGATTCGGCAAAGAGTGCAAAGGGTTCCGGTCAGTCGACCTGGCGCTCGCGACAGCTGTGATCCTGCGCGAATACCACTTGCGTTTCCCGTCAGCGTAGGAGAATCTCCGGATCAGGACAAAACAGGCTTAGGTCGCTGCCGGATACCCCAGGCTGCAACGGCAGCCCCCAAGTGGAGAAAACCATGCCCACCAGATTTCTTACGGCGATTGCAGTCACGGCACTTCTGGCGATCTCAGGATGCGCGACCAGTGGCTCCGGCAACACGACCTACGCGCAATCACAAGGGGTCGACCCCGATATCGATCCTACCGGCACCGGCGATGAAACCATGGACGCCGACTAGCCGGCTACTACCGCATGTTTCGTTAAATCGTATTCGCTTTAAGGATAAAAACATGGAACAATTCAAAGTCCTACAGCGACCTTTGCACGTTTAAAAAGACGCGCGGCGCTGCAGAATGTCTCCAGTTTAGACTGAGTGGCAGAAACGCTCTACCTCCTTGTTCTTAGACGTTCCTGTCTAAGAGCCGCTTCGCACTTTTTCCTGGAAGTGCTGTAGCACCCTACCTTGTCCGCTTCCCTTCGCCCGTTTCTCGTGGAGGGGGCGGGCGAGTATCGATGCCGCAATGCTTGTCCAGGCCTGAAGAGAGCGCTCCGCTGCAGGGCATGCCGATGAGGCCGGCCGTTCCGCGCCGGGAAATAGCAAATTCTAAACATCCCCCGAACAGGTGCAGAACGGTTCGGGTGCGGAACATGTCCTGCGGTCGCTGCCTAACCAATTGGGAGAGGAACATTTCTCTCGTCTCGATTTCCCCACATTGAAGGCTTGATGTAAGGCGATGGACAAAACCGGTATCGCCTTCCTCATCCTTATCTGCGTGCTCGTCGCAATCGCGCTGAGCATTCTCGCCATCAGGCCGGGCGCCGACGTCGCTCCGCCCCCGAGCCCGACAATCGTTCCCAGCAATTAGCGAAACGAAGGCGACGCCCCACGACCCTTGCCGCCAGTTTCGCCTTGTCTACGATGCTAAAGCTCAAGGCTTGTTGCCCGCCTGTCGGTCGCGGAACGCCGCTTCGCCCGCGTCCGACACTTCGACCCATTTCTTGTCGGGCGCGGCATCTGCGACGTAACTGTCGTTCCAGTTCCACCACTTGTAGGTTGGCGTCTGCGGATAGCCTTGCGGTGAATCCTCCCAGACCTCCTGCCGGCCCAACGGTGTGATGTCGAGGTAGTTCCAGGTGCTCCCCATCTGTTCGTCGCCGCGGTTGTTGATGAAGTAGGTGCGGAACACGCGCTCGCCGTCGCGATAGAACACGTTGGTACCGTGCCATTCGGCCACGCCGAAGTCGGCATCGAAATCGTCGGTGATGGTGAACCACGGTATCTCCCAGCCCATGCGCGCCTTGAGCCGCGCGATGTCCGCCTGCGGCGCGCGCGAAACGAAGACGAGCGTGGTGTCGCGGGCGTTGAGGTGGGCGACGTGGGCAACCTGGTCGGCGACCATGGAGCAACCTCTGCAGCCATGATCGGGCCAGCCGAACACGCCCGGTTCGAAGAAGGCGCGATAGACGATCAACTGGCGCCGGCCGGCAAACAGGTCGGTCAGGCTGGCTCTGCCCGCAGGGCCGTCGAAGGCATAGGCCTTTTCAACGGCCATCCATGGCATTCGCCGACGCTCGGCGGCCAGTGCGTCGCGGGCGCGGGTCTGGGCTTTCTCCTTCACCAGCAGTTGCTGGCGGGCTTCTTCCCAGGCTTGTGGAGATACGACCGGTGGTGTCTGCATGGCGGGGTGTCCGCCTTTTTCCGCTGATGTCGTCATGGCGCTTGAAACCTCCTCGTTGGCACGGGCGACTTCGCCCAAGATTGTGCGCTGTTGCTCAGGAGGTAGTTTCGCACCGAAGCCGAAACGATGGGAGTAACAAGTATGACGGCATTCCGGTCGCCGTCGTGCCGGGCATCACGACGGCGACCGGAGCGCCTCACCCGGCGCGGTTCAATCGGCCTTGTCGAGTTCAGGTGCCAGCAGCGCAAAGAGCACATCCAGCATCACATACATCGGCGCGCGGCCGGTGGGCACGATGAGGGGGCCCGCGGATGTGCGATAGGCATTGAGATTGATGTTTTCGTCAGCAAGCGAGGCGACGATGGAGCCGCCGGGAGAGATGGCGACGACGCGGGCGCCCGACTTCTTGGCGATCTCGATGTTGGAAATCAGGTAGCTCGTGCGGCCTGAGAAGGAGAGGACGAACAGCACATCTGAGGGGGAGAGGCGCGCAGCCGAGACCATCTGCAAGGTCGGATCGGAATAGGCGACGCTCGCGATCCCGAGAGAGGCCATGCGATGCTGCGCTTCGCCTGCCAGAAAGCCGGATCCACCATAGCCATAGACGTCGATCCGGCGCGCCTTCGCCAGAAGGTCCACGGCGCGACGCAGGGAATCGAGGTCGAGGTCATGCCGCGCCTCGCGCAAGGCTTCTGCTGCGCGGTTGAATATGTCGTCCACCATACCGGAGAATGGATCGGTCCCGCTTTCGGCCACGGCTGCCGTGGACTGGCGAACGGCAAGCTGCTGGGCGAGCTTCAGACGGAAATCCGGAAAGCCATCGCAATCGAGCCTGCGGCAGAAGCGGATGATCGACGGCTCGCTGACCTTGGCGACGCGCGCCGCATCCGTTATCGACCAGGTGATCGCCGTGCTCGGCGTGTCGAGGATCGCTTCCGCGATCCTGCGCTCGGCGGGCGTGAACTGGGACAGGGATTGCCTGATCAGATCCAGCATGGGACCCATCGTATTGGCAGCTTGAGTGCACGTGTCATAAAGCGTCTTTCGCAATTGGACTACAACTTGCCATCTGCCATCAGCTTCGACAGGCAGGACGATTGATAGTCAAAACCGGCCTGCGCGACAACGAGCCTTTTCACCGCTCCAAGCGCTTGTTCGCTCGGCTCGATACGCTGCCCGTTTGCGTCTTGAGCGATAATCTGGCCGGAGGCTGCGGCAACCAGCTGAAGGCCGGCTGCAATGTCCCAGGCGCTGAACTTGGACTCATAGGCGATGGCGACCCGCCCGACCGCTACATAGGCGAGGTGGAGCGCGCAGGAACCCAGCCGCCGAACGGCGCGAAACGAGGTGACGAGATCGGCATAGGCCTCGAGTGCCGCCAGATCGGGCCGCTCGCCCTCATAGGGGGCGTTGCTCAGCAGTTCGACGTGACGGTCGCTACTTGCGCGCGAGAAGGGCGAGACGATGTCGCCGTTCAGCGTCAGACGCCCGGCATTCGCCATGAACAGCTCTTCCCGCATCGGATCGTAGACGATACCGCAGACCGGCTCACCGGCATGGTAGGCGGCGATCGAGACACAGAAGAACGGCAGGCCGGAAGCGAAATTGCTGGTGCCGTCGATCGGGTCGATGATCCAGGTCGTCTCGCTTTCACCTTGCCAGCCGCTTTCCTCGCCGAGGATGCGCGATTGCGGCAGACGCGACCAGATGATGTCGCAGGCGGCCGCCTCCGCCGCCTTGTCGCAGGCCGTCACGATGTCGAAGAAGCCTGCCTTCTGCTCGGTCTGCAGGTTCTCGGGGCTTGCTTCGATGAAGCCCTTGCGCGCCACGGCACCTGCTGCAAGCGCGGCCTCCCTGGCAACGCTTACGATCGTCTCGTGGAGATCGCGGAGGATGGGTTGATTGATGGTCATGCAGCTTTTCCCAATTCGGCGGCTTCATTGTTCGGCAGGATCCAGACCGGCCGAGTGTCGACCGACAGGCCCAGCATCTGGCCGACTTCGGCCACGCCCGTGCGGTAATAATTGCTGTCGAGGAAGACGCATTCCTGGCCGCCCTCCAGATCGGTCAGGTATTCGACATATGCGCCCTGGAACACCACGCGGCGCACCTTTGCCTGCGTCGCGCCCTTGGCGTCGACACGGATATGTTCCGGTCGCACGACGCAGCGCACCTGTTCGCCCGGCTTGAAGGCACGGTTGCCGCGCGGCAGCGTGAAGGCGACCGTGGAGGCAATGCGGATCGACACCGTGGATTCATCCGTCGTTTCGACGCTGCCTATCAGGATGTTTGCTTTTCCCATGAATTCGGCGACGAAGCCGGTGCCGGGACGCGAATAGACGTTGAGCGGGGTGTCGTCCTGTTCGATGACGCCGTTGCGCATCACCACGACCCGGTCCGAAATCGCCATGGCCTCGCTCTGGTCGTGGGTGACGTAGAGGCTGGTGATGCCGAGGCGAAGCTGGATGGCGCGCAATTCGTCGCGCATGCGTTCGCGAAGCTGCGCGTCGAGGTTGGAGAGCGGTTCGTCGAACAACAGCACTTTCGGCTGGGTCACGACGGCACGCGCAAGCGCCACGCGCTGCTGCTGGCCGCCCGAGAGACGTGACGGCGAGCGGTCGGCGTAGGTTTCGAGCGCCATCGTCGCAAGAACGGAGGAGACGCGATCCTTCATCTCATGCCGCGGCAGGTTGAGAAGACGCACGCCGTATTCGACGTTTTCGCGTACCGTCATATGCGGGAAGAGGGCGTAGCTCTGGAACACCATGCCGACATTGCGCGCGTTGACGGGGACATTGGTGACGTCGCGTCCGCCGATGGTGATGGTGCCCTCCGAGGGCGTCTCGAAACCGGCAAGCGTGCGAAGAGTCGTCGTCTTGCCGCAGCCCGAGGGGCCGAGCAACGTCACCAGCGTACCTTCTTCGATGACGAGGTTGAGACGGTCGACCGCAAGGCCCGCGGCCGTACCGGAAGCACCGGGGAAACGCTTGGAAATATTGGAGAAGATGACTTTCGACATGGGATTACCTCTTGGGCGATGTCGACGACAGGAGAAGCTGCATGAGCGCCAGGATGGCGAGCACGACGAAGACGAGGATGCTTCAGTAAGCCGCTGCGACGCCGATCTTGAGCGTTTCCACCTGCGACAGGATCGTGACCGTGATCAGCGTCCAGTTGGCCGAAACCAGGAAGATCACCGCGCTCAGTGTCGTCAGCGACCGCGTGAAGGCATAGGAAAGTGACGTGAACAGCGCCGGCTTGAGCAGTGGCAACGTGATCTGGAAGAAGGTCCGCGTATTGGACGCGCCGAGCGTCATCGAGGCTTCCTCGATCGACTTGTCGATCTGGCGAAGCTGGTTCGAGCCTGCCTCGATACCGACCTGAAGGTTCTTCACCACCATGGCGGCAACCACGATGAAGGCGGTTCCTGTCAGGAGCAGCGGCGGCGCGTTGAAGGTGCTGACATAGCCGATACCGAGGATGGTGCCCGGTGCGGCGAAGGAAAGGAGCGTGCCCCAGCGCAGCAGGAAGCTGCCGGGAAACGCCTTCCTGACCAGCAGATAGGCGATCAGCATGCCTGCAATGGCCGTCACAGGCGTGGCGACGCCGGCCAGCAGCAAGGAGTTGGCGAGCGTCTGGAAGCCAGCGGTGAACACCGTTGCGTAGTGGTCGGTCGTCAGCGTGTTGTCGATGCCCGGCAGGCGGGTGAAGGAGACGTAGATGACCGTCAGATAGAACAGCAGGATGGCAAAGACGATAGCGTAGCAGAGGATCGAAAGCGGCAGCACCACGGCCATGCCGGAAATGCGGATCGTCTGAGCCGTCGGCTTTCCGGTTACGGTCACGTAGCTTCGCTTGCTGACCCAGTAGCGGTGGATAAGGAAGGCTGTGATCGAGGGAACCAGCATGAGGCTTGCGAGCAGCGCGCCGGAATGCAGGTCGAAGTAGCCGACCATCTGCGAATAGGCTTCGACCGCGAGTGTGTTGAAGTTGCCGCCGATCAGCATCGGGTTGCCGAAATCCTCGACCGATTTGACGAAGACCAGCAATCCCGAGCTCAGGATCGCCGGCGTGACGAGCGGCAGCGTCACCCGTGAAAAGGTGATCCAGCGTGAGGCGCCGAGCGTGGCGGAAGCATCTTCAAGCGCGCTGTCGATCGATTGCAGCATGCCGCGGATGTTGAGATAGGCGATCGGCGTGAAGGCGAGCGACTGGATCAGAACCAGACTGTGAAAGCCGTAGACGTTTGCGTTGCGTATGCCGAGCAGTTCGCGGGTGATGAGGCCCGAGCGCCCGAACAGGATCACCACGGCGAGCGCCATGACGAAGGGTGGAGAGATGATCGGCAGCAGCGCCACGCCGTGCACGAAGGTCTTGCCGGGCATGGTCGTGCGTGTTGCCGAGAAGGCAAGCACGAAGCCGATCACGGTGGCGATCACTGCTGAAGTCGCGCCGAGCAGCAGCGTGTTGAACAACGATTCCCAGACAAAGGATTTCGACAGGACGTCGGCGAGGGCGGCGAGATCGAAGCCGCGGTCGGTGATCACAGCCTGCTTCAGAACGGTGAAGATCGGCAAGGCGGCGAAGACGAGCACCGAGAGCGTGACGACGGCGAAAATGCCGAACAGCCAGGGATCGACGACGATCTTGCGCAGGAAGGCCGGCGATGCCCCCGTCCGCCCGGACGGGGTCGCTTGCGAGACGAGGGTCATGGCGGGGCTCCTTGCCGGCGTTACTTGGCGTCAGCCTTGTGGCGTACGTCGTTTTCATAGCGCTCCAGGAGGCGAGCGCGATTTTCGCCGGCCCAGCTGAAGTTGTAGTCGATCATCTTCACGTTGGAGAGGTCGATCTTGGCTTCAGGATTCTTGTAGCCCGGCACGATCGGCCCGCAAAACGTTGCGCCGATGGCGGCCTGGCCCTTCTCGGTGAGCACCCAGTCCAGGAAGCTGGCGGCGGCCTTCGACTGCTCCTCGGATGCGTTGGCGATTGCCGCTGCCGCATTCACCTCGAAGCCGGTGCCCTCTTCGGGAAACGCGTAGCCGACGGGATAACCCTGCGCGAGTGCGGCCTCGATATCCTGAGTATAGGCCATGGCAAGCGCGATCTCGTTGTTGGCGACCATGCGGGATGGCGCGACGCCGGAGCGCGTGTACTGAACCACGTTTTCGTCGATCTTCTTCATCAGCTCGAAGACCGGCTCCTCGCCGAAAAGCTGGACCATCGAGGCAAGAGCCACGTAGGCCGTTCCCGAGGATGCGGGGTGGGCAAGGGCGACGCTCTGCTTGAAGGCCGGGTCGGCAAAGGATTTCCAGCTTGTCGGCGGCTTGGCGCCGGTCTCGTCGAGAACCGCCTGGCTGTAGGCAAAGACGATCGGCGAGATCGAGATGGGGGTCCAGCGGCCTTCCTTGTCGGTGTAGCGCTGGTCTACCTTGTCGATGCCGGCGTTCTTGTGCGGCGCGAGCAGGCCCTCGTTGGCGGCCTGGATAAAGTTGTCGGCCGCACCTGCCAGCCACAGCCCAGCCTGGGGATTGCTCTTTTCCGCGCGGATGCGGGCGAGGATTTCGCCGGCGCCGATGCGCACGAACGGTGCTTCGATGCCGCTATCGTCCTTGAATGCCTTCAGCACGGAGGCGCAATCGTCTTCCGACATCGGGCAATAGACGGTCATTCCGGCAGCATAGGCACTGCCGGTCGAGAAAACTGAGCATAGGGAGACAAGCGCTGAAGCCAGCGCGAAACGGCGTGACATATTGATTTCCTCCAGACGATCGCATCGGCCTCTCCCGAGAACCCTGCCTGGGCCTTCGTGGTCTCACTCGCCGTGCGTCCTCATCGTGATAATGAACAAATCTACATATGTAAAAAGAAATGTAGATTAGCTACATTTGTGGCCGAACATGAAGCCGAGGATAGAGAATTTCCGGCAAACAGGTTGTTCGGTCCGCGTGTCGTCGAAGAGCCATACGCGCCGCGCCGACGGCCCTATCACCATGCGTAGAACGCCAGACCAATGGCGACGGCGAAGGTGAGGGCTGCAAACAACAGGTTCAGCGTCGATTGGTACTTGCTGAAACTGTGGGCGGCGCGACAGCCCGTAAGCGCGCCAAGGGCTCCGCCGCCGATGAAGGAGAGAGCGAGTGGCCAGTCGACCAGACCGGAGAAGGTGTAGCTTGCCCCGGTTGTAAGGCCGAAAGCGGTAATGGCAACCAGCGACGTGGCGATTGCGTTGATCGTCGGCATGCCGGTTGAAACCATCAGGCCCGGAACGATCAGGAACCCGCCGCCGATCCCGAAGAAGCCTGAGATGATGCCGGTTCCGGCGCCAAAGGAGAGCACCTTCGGTGCGTTTCTTGGTGTGCAGCTCGACGCCGGATCGCCAACCATGTGGCGCCGCCGCAACATGGTCACGCTGACGACGGCCATCAGTGCCGCGAACAACAGCAAGAGCCGCTGGCCATCCAGCGCCTTGCCGAGTGCTGCGCCGATCCAGGCGCCGCCGATGCCGGTGACGCAGTACATTGCCGCGCAGCGCCATTTCACCGTCCCGTGCCGCGCATGCATTGCCAGTCCCGAAAGCGCATTGGCTGCGACTGCGACGGCGCTCGTGCCGATCGCCACGTGCACGTTGCTCACCCCGACGACTTGGACGAGGAGGGGCACGGCGAGAATGGAGCCGCCGCCGCCGAACAGTCCGAGGCTGAAGCCGACGAGACCGCCACTCAAGGCTGCCAGAATGTATTGGACGAGGTCTAGCGTCATCATTCGGCGCCGGGCTGGGGGGCGAACGCTGTCGCCCGAGATGCACCGAAGCCGGAAGATGGCCGGGACACGGAACGTGCCCGCGAACGGGGCGCCGTCAGGACCATGCGGCACCTTGCAGGGCGTCGATGGGGAATTTCAGGTAGCGCCGGCCGTTTTCCTCCGGCTCCGGAAGCCGGCCGCCGTTGATATTGACCTGCAGGGCATGGAGGATGAGCTTGGGCATCGGCAGCGTTCGGTCCCGTCCCTCGCGGAACGCGACGAACTCGCTTTCGCAGACATAGCGTGTCAAATGGATGTTGTCCGCCTTCTGCAGTGCAACAGTGCTTTCCCAGCGCGGTTCGCGTCCACCAGGCTGATAGTCATGGCCGACGAAGATACGGGTATCGTCCGGCAGGGCCATGATGTCGCGGATGCTCGCCCACAGCGCGTTGGCGCTGCCGCCGGGGAAATCGGTGCGCGCGGTTCCGCTGTCCGGCATGAACACCGTGTCGTGCACGAAGGCAGCGTCCCCGATGAGGTAAGTGATCGATGCCAGCGTGTGTCCCGGCGAAAACATCACCCCGGCCTCGAGACTGCCGATCCGAAACGTATCGCCACGATCAAACAGCCGGTCCCATTGCGATCCGTCCGTTTTCAGGCCTGGCCAATTGTAGATGTCGGCCCATAATTTCTGGACCTTGACGATCTGCGTGCCGATGGCCGTGGGCGCGCCGGTTTTGGCCTTCAGATAGGCGGCGGCGGAAAAGTGGTCGGCATGCGGATGGGTATCCAGGATCCACTGGACGTCCAGGTCCTGCGCTCGCGCGAAGTCGAGCAGCCGGTCGGCATTGCCTGTCGCTATCGCGCCGGATTTCTCGTCGAAGTCGAGCACCGGATCGATGATCGCACAGGCCCGCGTTTTCGGGTCGCTGACCACATATTGTACGGACCAGGTTCGCGGGTCGAAGAAAGCCGCAATGTCAGGCCTCGCCATGCCTCAGGCCTCCGCTGCAAGCGCTGCACGCGGGAAGAAGATGGCGCGCGCCGGGTCGAAATCGTAGTGTTGCTCGTAGCTGGCTGCGTCGGCGGCGAGCTTGGCGACGGCGTCGAGGATGAACGCCACCTCTTCGTCGGCGAGCAGGACGCTGAAGTTCAACCGGACAAAACCCGGCTTCAGCATTTCCTGTCCGGCAAGGATGGCGTCGCGCAGGCGTTGCGATTCCTCGTCATCGATGCCGAGCAGCCGGTGCACATAGGGACCGGCACAGGCGCAGCCACCGCGCGCCTGAATGCCGAAGCGATCGCTGAGCATGCGGGTGACGAGCTGCTGGTGGACATGGCCGCCCTTGCCGTCCTTGACGCGGAAGGAAAAGATCGGCAGCCGCTGTGGCCCGAGAGGACCGAGCAAATCCAGCCGCTCGATGCCTTGCCATGCGGCGATAGCGCGACGGGTCAGCTCGGCGTTTCTGGCCTGCATTGCCTCGGCACCGATCGCTTCCTTGACGAGGAAAGCGAGTGCGGCGCGGATATCGCCGACGACGTTCGGCGTGCCGGCCTCCTCGCGCGCTTCCAGGCTTTGGCTATAGTCATGGCCGGTGGGCGAAACGAACTTGACGGTGCCGCCGCCGGGCCAGGATGGCTTGGCGGTGACGGCCGCGTCACGCCGCAGGATCAGAATGCCTGACGTGCCGGGACCACCGATGAACTTGTGCGGCGAGATGACCACGGCGTCGATCGCGGCAGCGCCGTCGGGCGACATGTCGATCGGCAGGTAGGGCCCAGCACCGGCATAGTCCCACACCATCTTTGCGCCTGCCGCCTTCGCGATCCGGGTGACGGCCGCAACATCGGTGACGATGCCCGTGACGTTGGAGGCGGCGGAGAAGGCGCAGACGACGAGATCGGCCGGTTGCTTCAGCGCGTCGTCGAGTGCGACGAGATCCGGCCCGCCGGCAGGGCACTCGGCGATCTCGACCACCTCGGCGCCGCTTTCGCGCCAGGGCAGGATATTGGAGTGGTGCTCATAGGGCCCGATCAGGATGCGCACGCGCCGACCGGTGGCGACCGCCTCGGTAACACCCAGCAGGCTCACCAGCCGATTGATGCCGGCGGTGGCGCCGGAGCCGGCGAAAATGACGGCATGCTCAGGTCCGGCGCCGCAGCAGGCGGCGATCACAGCGCGCGCATCGCGGCGGAGCCTGGTCATCGAGCCGCCGCAGTAGGACGCCTCGGTGTGGCTGTTGGCATAATAGGGCAGGACCTGTTCGAGGATGAAATGCTCGATCTGCATCAATGCCCGGCCCGATGCGACATAGTCGGCATAGACGAGGTTCTTGACGCCGAAGGGACCGTCGATCTTTGCAGTCTTGCCGACGAGCCCAGCCCGCAGGTCAGCGATTGCGTTGTCGCCGGCGAGGCTTTCCCGAAATGCTTCGAGCGGGCCGGTAAGATAGGGCTGGCGTGGGCACGGCGTCGTCATCGTTTCCTCCCGGAGTCGGACAGACGATAAGTCTAATCGATCGGTTGCATGCAAACTTCATCATTCTTATGCTTCTGCGAGTCAAAATCGGGTCATGTGATCGCTGAAATGGAAAAGATTGACGAAATTGATATGCGGATCCTGTCCTGCCTGCAAAAGGACGGCACGATTTCGCAGCGTGATCTGGCCGACCGAGTCGGACTGTCGCAGAACGCCTGCTGGCGGCGCCTGCAACGGTTGAACGCCAGCGGGCTTGTGCTTGGTACCCATGCCGCAATCGACGTCGCAGCGCTCGGCTTCGACCTTACCGTGTTCGTGATGATCCGCACCCGCCATCATTCCAAGGAATGGGCCGACAACTTCCGCAAGCATGTCGAGCGTCTGCCGGAGGTGACGGACCTCTACCGGATCGGCGGCGACTGGGACTATCTGATCAAGGTGGTGACGCGTGGCATGGCTGGCTATGACGCCTTCTACCAGAAGCTCATCACCGATTTCGACCTGATGACGGTCACCGGCTTCTTTTCGATGGAAACCATCATCAGCAACCGCATGCCCGACCTGCGCGGCCTGATGCGGTAGCGTGCAGTTGATGTTCCAGGGATGCCGTTGCGCTGCGCGCCCTACCAGCCGACAACGCGCGGTCACCTGTTATCGGCCGGTACCGCCGCGGCAAGGAAGGTGTCGAGTGCCGGATTCTGGTCCGAACTGCGCCACGCAAGGCCGGTTTCCACCTCCGGTACGCTGCCGGCCAGCGGCAGATAGGTTGCCCCGCGCCGCTGAAGATTGGTCATCGATTGCGGCACCAGCGCCACCCCCAGCCCGGATGCGACCAGACCGACGATCGTCTGCATCTGGATGGCTTCCTGATAGGCGGTGAACGCCAGCCCATGTTCGGCGAAATATCCCGAGACGATATCGTGAAAAGCCGGTGCCGCCCGCCGTGGAAAAACGATGAATGGCGCCTTGAAGAAGTCGGCTGGCTCCAGGATTTTTCCAGCAAACCCCTTTCGTCCTTCGTTGATCCAGGCCGTCGGCACCGCGGCAACCAGCGGTTCCCGCAGCAAAGCCTGGTAGGAAAGGGCAGGATGAAGCGACGCTTGGCTGGGGGCAATGATCAGCCCGACATCGATTTCTTCGTCGAGCAACGCCTCGATTTGGATATCGCTGGTGGCTTCGCGCATCGTCAGTTCCACATGCGGATAGGCCGCGCGATAGCGGCTGACCATGTCGGGCAGAACGCTATAGTCGGCTGTGCTGACGAAGGACAAACGCAGGTGGCCGATCTCGCCGCGTGACAGCCTTTTTGCGGTGTCGGCAAGGCCGTTCGCCCCGTCAAGCACCTGGCGGACATGGGCGAGCCATTGCCTGCCGACGGATGTCAGTTCCACGTTCCGCTTGGTGCGCTTGAACAGCTGTACCTTCAGCTCCCCCTCCAGTGCCTGTATCGATTGGCTGAGCGGCGGCTGGGTCATGTTGAGGCGAGCGGCCGCATGGCCGAAATGCAGCTCTTCGGCGACGGCGACGAATTGGCGAAGTTGCCTCAAATCCATGATGCATTCCGATTGATATGTTCTACGACTTATTTGTGCGAAAAAAGTATATTTCACAGGCCTGCTGAACGCCAGTAAACTCGACCTTGAATGAACCGAGGGAGCAAATCATGGCCTACAACGAGCGCTCGAAACACATCACGCAAGGTGTCGCGCGATCCCCCAACCGGGCGATGTATTATGCGCTCGGCTACGAGAAAGCCGATTTCGACAAACCGATGATCGGTATTGCCAACGGTCATTCGACGATCACGCCCTGCAATGCCGGGCTGCAGCCGTTGGCCGACGCCGCTGTCGCTGCCATCAAGGCTGCCGGTGCAAATCCGCAGATCTTCGGCACGCCGACGATTTCCGACGGCATGTCGATGGGCACCGAAGGCATGAAATATTCGCTCGTGTCCCGCGAGGTCATCGCCGACTGCGTCGAAACCTCGGTGCAGGGGCAGTGGATGGATGGCGTGCTCGTGCTCGGCGGCTGCGACAAGAACATGCCGGGCGGCATGATCGGCATCCTCCGCGCCAATGTTCCGGCGATCTATGTCTATGGCGGCACGATCAAGCCTGGCCACTGGAAGGGGCAGAGCCTTTCGATCGTCTCCGCCTTCGAAGCCGTCGGCGCCTTCATGGCGGGCAAGATGAGCCAAGAGGATTTCGACGGCATCGAACGCAATGCCTGTCCGTCGACCGGCTCCTGCGGCGGCATGTACACCGCCAACACGATGAGTTCGTCCTTCGAGGCGCTCGGCATGTCGCTTCTCTATTCCTCCAACATGGCCAATCCCGACCGGGAGAAGACGGACAGTGCCGCTCAGTCGGCTCAAGTCCTGGTCGAAGCGGTCAAGAAGGGCATCAAGCCCAGGGACATCGTCACGCGCAAGTCGATCGAAAATGCCGTTGCCTTGATCATGGCGACGGGCGGATCGACCAATGCCGTGCTGCACTACCTCGCCATCGCGCATGCGGCAGAGGTCGAGTGGACACTCGACGACTTCGAACGCGTTCGCTGCAACGTGCCCGTCCTCTGCGACCTCAAACCGTCGGGTAGATACATGGCCGTCGACCTGCACCGGGCGGGCGGCGTGCCGCAGGTGTTGAAGATCCTTTTGAATGCCGGCCTTCTGCACGGCGACTGCCTGACGATCACCGGCAGGACGATCGGTGAGGAACTTGCAGATGTTCCGGACCAGCCCCGCTCAGACCAGGAGGTTATCCGGCCCTATGAAAGACCGCTCTATCGCGAGGGGCATCTCGCCGTGTTGAAGGGAAATCTTGCCGAAGGCGGTGCTGTCGCCAAGATCAGCGGGTTGAAGAGCCCTGTCATGAGCGGCCCTGCGCGTGTGTTCGAGGACGAACAATCGGCAATGGACGCCATATTGTCGGACAGGATCAGGCCCGGCGACATCCTGGTGTTGCGATATCTCGGGCCGAAAGGTGGCCCGGGAATGCCGGAGATGCTCGCACCGACCTCGGCGATCATCGGCAGGGGCCTTGGCGACAGCGTCGGTCTCATCACCGACGGCCGCTTCTCGGGCGGAACCTGGGGCATGGTCGTCGGCCACGTCACGCCGGAGGCCTTCGAAGGCGGCACGATTGCGCTGGTGGAGGAGGGCGACCGGATCGTCATCGATGCCCATCGGCAGTTGCTGGAACTCGAAGTGGATCCGGAAGAGCTGGCAAGAAGGCGCACCCAGTGGCGGCAGCCGGAACCGCGCTACAAACGCGGTGTGCTGGCAAAGTTTGCCGCACTGGCCCGCCCGGCCAATGAAGGGGCGGTCACTGGCTGAGTGGCACCTCGGGCGGCAGGGTCGTCGCTGAGGCGTGCCGGGTTCTCCAATTCCCCATTCTGTGGTTTCGACAGTCTGAAGAGAGGCATAGGCGTTTCAGGCCGATGCCCTCATCGAAAGAGCAACGCCGCCTGGCCGCGACTTTCAGACACCAGCCTTTTGCGCCCAGCCAACGCCCGCAGGCGCTGCCGACCCTGCTTGTTAAAAACAGGCTAACGGTACGAGAATGTGACTTTACGTATATTTGAAATAGGGGTTGGCCGGCACGAAGGTTCGTTGATGGATACGGTGATCCTCGGTTTGGCCATCGCGCCATTTGCCGAGCCTCACCGCTCGACAGGCGGGTCGCATCCCGTTACATCGCTCGCCATGGAACTCCGCTTCGACCGCACCGCCTTCTTGTTTTCCATCCTTCTTTTCGTCGTCCTCGTCGTGCTGGCGACGCGTGGGGCCGGATGGGGTTGGGTCCGCAGTTTTTCCGGCGATGTCCTTGCCGTGATGTGGGTGTACTGCACGCTTGCATCGGCGGTGAAAGCTCGACCCCAGCTGCTCGCCGGTATCGCCTTCCTGCTAGGCGTGGCGATCGAGCTTGCGCAGTATCTGGCGGCCAGTTTCGATATCCGCATTTCCAATCCCGTCTTGAGGATCGTGCTTGGAGCCACGCCGGACTGGTGGGATGTGCTCGCCTATGCGCTGGGTGCGGTCCTCGTGTTGGCCATCGCAATGCTCGGCCGCTTCCGGCACCGCCGTCACGTCGGTGCATACGCGCTTTGATCAGACGGAAGCGGGCGCTTTCGAAACCAGTCCCATTGCGCCCGAGACCAGACGCGCGACATGTGCCGTATCCGGCGCCTCGCCGAAAAGGATGCGGTACATGATCGGTGAGACGACGCGGTCCATGACGGCGTCGACCTCAGGAAATGCTTCGCCACGGTCCGCAGCGCGTGCTGCGATCACCTCGATCTGCTGCTTGGTGAAGTTGCAGCACTGATAGGCGCCGCTCCCGTCCTGCGCCGCCAGCACGTCGCGTATCATCTCGCGCCCGGGTTTCGAGGACATCTCCTCGGCATATTGGACGGCCCAGGCGAGGAGATCTTCGCCACCGCTTCCGGTATCGACGGGTTCCATGTCGGGCTTCAGCCGTTCGACAGCGACATCCGCCAGGAGTTCCTGGATGTCGCCCCAACGGCGATAGATGGTCGAGGGCGTGACGCCCGCTTCGACGGCGATCATCGGAATGGTGATCTCCGTGCGCTCCATTCGTGTCATAAGGGCCTGCGCGGCCCCGTGCACCGATGCCTGCACCCTGGCGCTTCGCCCGCCCGGACGGGGACCTTCCCTGCCTGCCATTTCGACCCTTCCTTCGGTGTGCTGCGCATGGATCAGAAACTTTCACTGCACCATAAACGCAAATTATTTGCTTTTATGGGCGTTCGTCCCTACATCGCCTAAACGCAACGATTTAGCGTTAAGGGTTATATAGATGTTCTCCTCTGCCAAATCCAGTGAGAGTGACGGTCCGACCGCCAACCCCATCGCCTTCCACGCGGTCACGCTTGCCACGTTCTTCGGCGCGTCGGCGGCACCGACACCGCTTTACCGCATCTACCAGGAGAGCTTTGCTGCCTCGCCTGTGATGATGACCGGCATCTTCGCGGTCTATGCCTTCGCGCTTCTGTCCGCGCTGCTGATCGCCGGCTCGATATCCGACCATCTCGGCAGGAAGCCGGTGATTTTCGCCGCGCTGCTTCTCGAAATCGTGGCGATGGCGCTCTTCGTTCTCGCAGACGGACCGTCCTGGCTGATCGCCGCGCGTATCGTCCAGGGGTTTGCGACCGGCATCGCCGGCGCCTCGATCGGTGCGTCGCTGGTCGACGTCGATCGCGGCAGGGGCCAGCTCGTCAATTCGCTCGCGCCGCTGATCGGCATGGCCGTTGGCGCATTGGGCACCAGCGCGCTCATTCAATACGGGCCGTTTCCGCTTCACCTCGTTTATGGCCTGCTCCTGATCGGCTTTGCAGTGCAGGCAGCGGCGATATGGCTGACGCCGGAGACGGGCGGCAGACGCAGCGGCGCGCTGTCTTCACTGAAGCCGACGATCGCCATTCCGCTTCAGATCAAGCGACCGCTGGCACTGGTGACGCCGATCAACATCGCCAACTGGGCGCTTGGGGGCTTCTATCTCTCGCTGATGCCCTCGCTCGTCGCGTCCGTCACCGGCAGCCGGGCGCCGCTGACCGGTGGAGCCGTTGTCGCCACGTTGATGGCAGCCGGTGCCGTCAGTGTCTTTCTACGCCGTGCATGCAGTCCCCGGGCAAACGTGGCCTTCGGCGTCTCGGCCACGACCGCCGGCATGCTCATCGTGGTTGCCGGCACGCACCTCGCAAATGTGCCGGTCATGATCCTTGGCACCTTGCTGACCGGAGCCGGTTTCGGCACCAGCTTCCTCGGCATCATGGGATCGATCATGCCGCTCGCCAAGGCGGATGAGCGCGCCGGGCTGCTTTCCGCCTTCTACATCCAGAGCTATCTTGCCTTCAGCCTGCCGGCGATGGCCGCTGGGTTTCTCGCCAAGACACTGGGCTATCAAACGACCACCGACATCTACGCCGCCGTCATCATCGTCACCGCGGTTGGAGGGCTGATGGCAAGCCGCGAGCGCCGGGCAGGGGTGTCGGCGGTTTCGTGATTGATCGTCGACGCCTGAGTTCGAGCGAGGAATGTGTTTCACGATGGAATAGAGCTTCGTGACGCCCGTTATTCCTTCGGACCGGGGATACCGGTTCGTTTTTTCAAGAAGGAGTCACGGGCATGAAGAACCACTGGAAACTGAGCGCCGCCCTTATCGCCTGCGTAACCGCCCTTGCCGGCACTGAGGCGCAGGCAAAGCAGAGCACCGCGCCGGTGCAATCCGTCGGCAGGCAGGCGGGCGGCCACAACGACAGCACGATCATCGTTGCTGGCAACAGCTCCTCCAACTCGTCGAGCAACTCCAGCTCGAATTCATCATCGAACAGTTCGTCAAATTCGAGCTCCAATTCCTCATCGAACAGCTCGTCGAACTCCAGTTCGAACGGCTCAGACCGCACGTATCGCTCCGGCAAGCTGTGGCATACGCGCTGACAGACGATCAAAAAAATTGAGCGGGGACCGGTGGACCGGTCCCCGCTTTTTGACGTTGGCAACAGGTCAGCGCGTGGCCCGTGCCATCTTTCGATACCAGCCAGGACAGGCGATCGTGTTTCGGTAGACCGCGTTGCGGATCGCCGCTTCTTCGTTCGTTTCAGCCCGAATGTCTGCCTTGATCGCGGCATCATCCCGACGAAAAGGAATGATCTGAACGAGCGGCGTGCCCTTCTCGATCACGTGGACACCGTCCGGTGCGGTCGCGAAGAACGGGAAGTGGATGTTGGCGGAATAGGTATCCGTATCGACGACACCGGCCACGCACTCGAATGGCTGCGCCGGTCGGTTCAACGGTGGCACGAACAGGCGGCTCCAGCCGGGAGGGGTGCGGATGGACCAGTAGTTGTGAAACTTGCAGGGCGGGCTCGGTTCCTTCGGGTTGCCGGCAACCTGGTGCGCGCCGTGATTGCTGACCATCACCTTGTCGAATTCCCAGCCAGCCTCGACGTTTCGCCCGTCGTCGCGGATTTCGAGACGCACCGTGGCGGCCAATGGCAGGATCCAGCCTGATGTCATCGCGTCCAGGAATGGCAGACAGCGCTTGATGGTCAGGCCGTTGTCTCTGGCGGAAAGGTGCTGCGGGTCAACTGCGGGCAGCCTGCGATACCATTCCGGCAGACTGGTTTTGGCAGCCACGGGCGGGGCGATGACACCCAGGTCTTCCGGCTGGCAGAGGAATTGGATGCGTGGCGGTTCTTTCTTCCAAAAGTGCAACATGCTCGTTCTCCGTTCGGATGGGCGGAAGAACGGTCGGCGTCGGGGATTATTCCCCGTTCATTCAGAAGAACGCAAAGGCAGGCTGGACGGCAGCGTCAGATGCGGGGTCGAGCCGCCCCCAAGGGCGGTTCAGTTCTGGTCGAGCGCCCGGGTGAGGCTGAGCGCTACCAGCGTGCAGATTGCACCGGAGATCAGATAGCCGCCGATGAAGACGATGCCGAAGCTGGTCGCAAGTCCAAGCGCCACCAGCGGTGCGAACGCCGCGCCGACGAGCCAAGCCAGGTCGGAGGTGAGTGCCGCTCCGGTGTAGCGGTAGTACTGGGTGAAGCGCGAGGAAACAGCGCCGGAGGCCTGGCCAAAGGTGAGGCCGAGGACGCCAAAGCCGATCAGGATATAGGCGTCCTGTCCGGCTCCGCCGGCGTCAAGAAGGAAGGGTGCGGAGAAACTGAAGATGGCGATCAGTGTCGCGCCGATCATCAGCTCGTTGCGGCGGCCGACGCGGTCGGCGATCAGGCCCGACACGATAATGCCGATCACGCCGACGGCTGCGCCTGCGACCTGGACCAGCAGGAACCGGGCAGCCGACTGTCCGCCATTCAGGATGACCCAGCTCAGCGGGAAGATCGTCACCAGATGGAACATCGCAAAGCTCGCCAAAGGCACGAAGGCGCCGAGCACCACGTCCAGAGCGTGCTTGCTCAGCATTTCGAACACCGGCCGGGCTTGCAGCTCCTGTGCGTCCATCGCCGCGCCGAATTCCTTGCTGGCGACGATGCGCAGCCGGGCAAACAACGCCACGACGTTGATCGCGAAGGCGACGAAGAAGGGATAGCGCCAGCCCCAGGAGAGGAAATCCTCCTCGGAAAGATTGGCAACGAAATAGCAGAAGATGATGCTGGCGAGCGCAAAGCCGATGGGTGCCCCGAGTTGCGGGATCATCGCATACCAGCCGCGGTGGTTCGGGGGCGCGTTAAGGTTGAGCAGGGACGCAAGTCCGTCCCATGCGCCGCCGAGAGCAAAACCCTGTCCAAGTCGGAAAAGCGCCAGCAGTGCCACCGCCCAGTAACCGATCGTCTCATAGCCGGGCAGAAAGGCAATCGATGCCGTCGAGCCTCCGAGGATGACAAGGGCGATGGTCAGCTTGGTGCCGCGGCCGTAGTTGCGGTCGATCCACATGAAGACGAGGGAGCCGACCGGGCGCGCGATAAAGGCCAGCGGAAAGATCGCAAACGACATCAGCGTGGCTGCGACCGGACTGGGAGCGAACGGGAAGATGAGCTTCGGGAAGACCAGGATCGAGCCGAGGCCGTAGACGAAGAAGTCGAAGAACTCCGACATGCGGCCGATGACCACGCCAATGGCGATGCTGCCTGGCGACAGTGGCTTGTCGTCATGGATGCGGCGGGCGTCCCGCTCAAGGCCTGAAGACGTAGGATTGACGACCGAGCTCATGAATTCCTCCCGGCGATTTGTGCCGCCTCGTCGAAATGTTGATCAATCAACGCCCGAGATCAAGGAAGCGGCGAAAAAAAACGTAAACTCGTCGGCATCTTCCCAATGGTCAGCCGGCGAGGATGCACTAGATTGGGCACTTGCGGACGTCGCTGTCCATTCTGTTGCGATGCGACAGAATGCTGCAGTGCGACGAACGACCTCATTCCGCCGAGCCCGATACGCGATTAGTGCCGACTAGACAAAACGCAAATGGAGCCCGAAATGCCCACTCCATTGAAGCTCGCCGGACGATCGGCCGTTCTTCTATCGACCCTGGCCCTTGCCGGGTGCGACCTGGTCGTGATGTCGCCCTCCGGCGACATTGCGGCACAGCAGAGAGATCTGATCGTCGTTTCGACGATCCTCATGCTGATCATCATCGTGCCGGTGCTTTTCCTGACGCTGTTCTTCGCCTGGCGCTACCGCCAGTCCAACACGGCCGCCAAGTACGATCCGGAATGGCATCACTCCACCGGGCTGGAAGTCGTCATCTGGTCAGCGCCGCTGGCGATCATCATTGCGCTCGGGGCCGTCACCTGGATCAGCACCCACAAGCTCGATCCCTACAGGCCGCTCGACCGGCTTGACGCCAATCGGCCTGTTCCCGCCGAGACGAAGCCTTTGACCGTCGAGGTCGTGGCGCTCGATTGGAAATGGCTGTTCTTCTATCCGGACTACGGAATCGCCACCGTTAACGAGATGGCAGCACCGGTGGACGTGCCAATCAATTTCAAGATCACCGCATCCTCGGTGATGAACTCCTTCTACGTCCCCGCCCTTGCCGGCATGATCTATGCAATGCCGGGCATGCAGACCAAGCTGCACGCCGTTATCAACAAGCCGGGTGAGTATGAAGGCCTGTCGTCCAACTATAGCGGCGACGGCTTCTCGCACATGCGCTTCAAGTTCCATGGGTTGGACCAGGCGGGCTTCGATCAGTGGGTCGCAAGGGTCAAGCAGAACGGCACCATGCTCAATCGCGACGCCTACCTGAAGCTCGAAAAGCCGAGCACGAAGGAACCGGTCCGCTACTATGCTGGCGTCGAGAACGGGCTTTACGAAGCGGTGCTGAACATGTGCGTGCGCACGGGCCAGATGTGCATGAACGACATGATGCACATCGACATGATGGGCGGTGCCGGCGTCGAAAGTCATGAGAACCGCGCCAAGCTCGAGCACGACAACCGTCATGCCGGGGAAACGGGCCATGCGGGCGAAGCCGCACCCGGCGCCACCTTCCCGGCGACGGGCAATCCTTCGAAGAGCGAAGGGCCGGCCGAAGGTATCGACAAAGAGCCGCAGTCGATGAACCACGACATGCACAACACGCACGGCGACCACGCAGCGCCTGCCGGGAACCAAGCCGGCCCGGCGCCTGCACAGTTGAACAACGCCGGCACCACGAAGCCCTGAGGCCCGCATTTCAAGAGAATTTGGATAGCCCTATGTTTGGTAACACCAACCTCACACAATTCATCTTCGGGCGGCTCACCTGGGAAGCGATCCCCTATCACGAGCCGATCCTGGTCGCGACGTTCATCGCTGTGGCGATCGGCGGCATCGCCGTCCTGGCGCTGATCACGAAATACAGGCTCTGGGGCTACCTCTGGACCGAGTGGTTTACCAGTGTCGATCACAAGAAGATCGGCGTCATGTACGTGATCCTGGCGCTCATCATGCTGCTGCGCGGCTTTGCCGACGCGATCATGATGCGCCTGCAGCAGGCGATCGCCTTCAACGGCAACGAGGGCTATCTCAATCCGCATCACTACGATCAGATCTTCACTGCCCACGGCGTGATCATGATCTTCTTCATGGCCATGCCCTTCGTCACCGGCCTGATGAACTATGTCGTGCCGCTGCAGATCGGCGCGCGCGACGTCTCCTTTCCGTTCCTCAACAATTTCTCGTTCTGGATGACGACGGCCGGTGCCGTGATCATCATGATGTCGCTGTTCGTCGGCGAATTCGCGCGCACCGGATGGCTTGCCTATCCGCCGCTGTCGGGCGCCGATTATAGTCCCGGCGTCGGCGTCGACTATTACATCTGGGGCCTGCAGGTCGCGGGTGTCGGAACGACACTATCGGGCATCAACCTGATCGCGACCATCGTCAAATTGCGTGCGCCGGGCATGACGCTGATGAAGATGCCCGTCTTCACCTGGACGTCGCTCTGCACCAACATCCTGATCGTCGCCACCTTCCCGATCCTGACCGCGACGCTGGCGCTGTTGTCGCTCGACCGCTACGCCGGCACCAACTTCTTCACCAATGACCTTGGTGGCAACCCGATGATGTATGTGAACCTCATCTGGATCTGGGGCCACCCGGAAGTCTACATCCTCATTCTGCCGGCCTTCGGCATCTTCTCGGAAGTCGTTGCCACCTTCTGTGGCAAGCGGCTCTTCGGTTACGCCTCCATGGTCTATGCGACCTGCGTGATCATGATCCTGTCCTATCTCGTCTGGCTGCACCACTTCTTCACCATGGGGTCCGGGGCATCGGTCAACGCCTTCTTCGGCATCACCACGATGATCATCTCGATCCCGACGGGGGCGAAGATGTTCAACTGGCTCTTCACCATGTATCGCGGCCGCATCCGCTACGAGGTGCCGATGCTGTGGACCGTCGGCTTCATGGTCACCTTCGTCATCGGCGGCATGACCGGGGTCATGCTGGCCATCCCGCCGGCAGACTTCGTGCTGCACAACTCGCTGTTCCTGATCGCGCACTTCCACAACGTCATCATCGGCGGCGTCGTGTTCGGCCTGATGGCCGGCCTCGTCTACTGGTGGCCGAAGGCCTTCGGCTACAAGCTCGATCCGTTCTGGGGCAGGATGAGCTTCTGGTTCTGGCAGATCGGCTTCTTCTTCGCCTTCATGCCGCTCTACGTGCTCGGCCTGATGGGCGTTACCCGCCGCGTGTCGCAGTTCGAGGATCCGTCGCTGCAGATCTGGTTCGTCATCGCCGCCTTCGGCGCCGTGCTGATCGCGCTCGGCATCGCCTCCTTCATCGTCCAGCTCGTCGTCAGCTACCTCCGGCGCGATCAGCTGCGCGACACGACGGGCGATCCGTGGAACGCCCGGACGCTGGAGTGGTCGACCTCCTCGCCGCCGCCGGATTACAACTTCGCCTTCACGCCCGTCGTGCACGATCACGACAGCTGGTACGACATGAAGACTCGCGGCTACGAGCGTCCGCTCGGCGGCTTCAAGCCGATCCATATGCCAAGGAATACCGGAACCGGCGTCATCCTCGCGGGTCTCAGCGTCGTCCTCGCCTTCGCGCTGATCTGGTACATATGGTGGCTGGCGATCGTCTCGTTCGTTGCCATGCTGGTCGTGTCAATCGGCCACACATTCAACTACAAGCGGGATTTCTACATCCCTTCCGAGACCGTCACCGCAACCGAGGACGCCCGGTCCGAACTTCTGGCGGAGCGCACCTGAGATGGCGAACAAGACCCAAGTCGAAGCAACCGAAGCGCCGCAGTTCTATCTGGAGGAAGAGCACCATCCGGAAGGCAGCACCATGCTGGGCTTCTGGATCTACCTGATGAGCGACTGCCTCATCTTCGCCGTCCTCTTCGCCACCCATGGCGTGCTCGGGCGGAACTATGCGGCCGGTCCGTCGCCGGCCGATCTGTTCGATCTGCCGCTTGTTGCCATCAACACGGCAATGCTGCTGTTCTCCTCGATCACCTATGGTTTTGCCATGCTCCAGATGGAGCGCAACGCCAAGATGGAGACGATCTTCTGGCTTGGCGTGACCGCCGTGTTCGGCCTGGCGTTCCTCGGGCTGGAACTCTACGAGTTCTATCACCTGATCCTTGAGGGGGCAGGCCCGACACGCAGCGCGTTCCTGTCGTCGTTCTTCACGCTCGTCGGCACCCACGGCCTGCACGTCACCTTCGGCATCATCTGGATCGTGACGATGATGGTGCAGGTCAAGATGCATGGTCTAATCCCCGAGAACCGTCGCCGCCTGATGTGCCTGTCGATGTTCTGGCACTTCCTCGACGTCATCTGGATTGGCGTCTTCTCCTTCGTCTATCTGATCGGAGCCATCGGATGAGCTCACAGCCAAACAGCCTCACCCATGAAGATGCCGGCCAGGCCCATCACGGCCACAGCCACGGCCACCAAGCCGGCCACGGCTCGTTCAGAAGCTACATGATCGGCTTCGCGCTTTCCGTCGTCCTGACCGCCATTCCCTTCTGGTTGGTCATAGGCGGCGTGTTCGATAGCAAGCTGACGACGGCCGTCTTCGTCATGGGCCTCGGGGCCATCCAGATCGTCGTGCACATGACCTTTTTCCTGCACATGAACCCGCGTTCGGAAGGCGGCTGGACGATGATGGCGCTGATCTTCACGCTCATTATCGTCGGCATCGCGCTCGCCGGCTCGCTGTGGGTCATGCACCATCTGAACGTCAACATGATGCCGATGACGCACGAAATGATGAAGAACATGCCATGACGGCCCGTTGACGGCATGGCGATGAATGGGGGAGCGGCGAAGATCGAAGTGGGGGCAGAGCCTGTCCGCGCTCGCACCATTTTCACCGTCGCCCTGTCGGTGCTGATGGTGGCTTTCTTCGCCCTCGGCTCCTGGCAGGTGCAGAGGCTCTTCTGGAAGCTCGAGCTGATTGCCCGCGTCGATGCCCGGGTTCACGCCGAACCTGTTCCGGCTCCGCCCCCGGCCGAATGGCCCGGTATCAGCGCGGAAAAGGACGAATACCGTCGCGTGACCACGACCGGCGTCTTCGAGCACGAGAAGGAAGTGCTGGTCCAGGCGGTCACCGAGCGTGGCGCCGGCTTCTGGGTGATGACGCCGATCGTCCAGGACGACCGGTCGACCATCCTGATCAACCGTGGCTTTGTTCCGCTCGATCGGCGCGATGCTGCCGCCCGCTCCCAGAGCCGGACTTCCGGTGTTGTCGAGGTTATCGGCCTCTTGCGAATGCCGGAACCGGGTGGCGGCTTCCTGCGTTCCAACGACCCGACAGCCGATCGCTGGTATTCGCGTGACGTCGTTGCGATCGCCAGGGCCGAGGACCTGGCGAATATCGCACCTTATTTCATCGATGCCGACGCCACGCCCAATGCGGGTGGTCTCCCTGTCGGCGGGCTGACGGTAGTCAGCTTCCGCAACAGTCATCTCGTTTATGCGGTAACCTGGTATGTGCTGGCACTGCTGAGTGCGGCGGGCATCGTTGTCGTTTATCGCTCGCGGGCGGGCTGAAGGCTTGGCGATTGTGCGTCGGCGCGGATAGGTTTCACGAAAGACGGACATCTCTCGGGTGCGATACCGCAGATGCATCCTCGCCCGAACAGCCGCGCCACCGATTAACGATAAGCACAAAGGCCTCCCATGCAGTCAGTCAGCATCGAACAGGGCATCGAGGCCGCCGGCGTCGGGCTGTTCCAGCGTCGCCTCTTCGTCATCTTCGGCCTTGTCTGGGCGGCAGATGCTATGCAGGTGCTGGCAATCGGTTTCAGCGCGCCGTCAATTGCTGCGACGTTCGGCGTCACCATCCCGCAGGCTCTGCAGTCGGGCACGTTCTTCTTTCTCGGCATGCTCGTCGGTGCCTTTGTTTTCGGGCGGCTCGCCGATCGCATCGGCAGGCGACCGGTGCTGTTCATCGCGATCATCATCGACGCAATTTTCGGCATCGCGTCGGCCTTTGCACCCGACCTTACCTGGCTATTCGTGGCCCGTTTCCTCACCGGGCTTGGGGTTGGCGGCACGCTGCCGGTCGATTACGCCATGATGGCTGAATTTCTGCCGGCCAACCGACGGGGGCGCTGGCTGGTGCTGTTGGAGGGGTTCTGGGCCATTGGGACCGTTGCACTGGCAATCCTGGCGCTTGTGGCTGGCAGTCATGGCAGCGAGGCTTGGCGGACCATCTTTTTCATCACAGGCATTCCGGCGTTGATCGGTGTCGTCCTGCGCTTCTACGTCCCGGAATCGCCCTTTTACCTGAACCGGCAGGGACATTCGACCGAGGCCCGCAGCGTGTTGCAGCGCATCGCCGGGGCGAACGGACGGGATGTGACGATCCCGCCGATCGTCCCTCAGGCTGCCGAGCGCAAATCGATCACAGCACTTCTCTCGCCTGCGCTTCGCCGCCGGACGATCTTTCTGATGTTGGCGTGGCTGCTCATTTCCATATCCTACTACGGCATCTTCGTTTACTTGCCGGTCAAGCTTGCCGGCGAGGGCTTCGGTTTCATACGCGGCGAGGTTTTTCTCGTCGTTCTGGCGATCGCCCAGCTGCCCGGTTACGCGTTGGCTGCCTATGGCGTGGAACGCTGGGGGCGGAAGGCAACATTGATCGGCTTTCTCCTCCTCAGCGCGGCCGGCTCCCTGGCCTATGCTCTTGGGCAGAGCACGGAGCTTGTCGTTGCGGCCACGCTGTTGATGAATTTTGCCCTTTTGGGCACGTGGGGTGCGATCTATGCGTTGACGCCGGAAATCTATCCGACGAGCCTGCGCGCAAGCGGCATGGGCACGGCCGGCGCAATCGCCCGTGTCGGCGGGTTGCTTGCGCCGTCGATGGTTGCCCCGATCATGGCGACCAGTTTCACGACCGCGCTCGGCGTCATTTCGGGCCTGTTACTGCTTGCGGCGCTGAGCGTGTCGCTGATCGATGCCGAACCCCGCAACAAGGGTCTCGCGTGAGAGGTGAGATGCAGCACTGTTCCAGTGCTCGCCTTTGATGATTTCGACTACTTGAACTCAATCACGACGACGGTCGCGGCCCGCGCGATATTCTGCAAGGCATCCAACAGGGATACGCCACTACCGGTCTTGATGTGGCTGAGCGTTGCTGCATTTTTGAACGTCAGTTTGCATCGCCCGGGATAGCCCGGCCCGCCGCCCTCGACCGCGTCCCAGAACGCGTCGAGGTTGCAGCCAAAGTCTCGACCAGCCGCAGGATTCGTCACGGCAAGGTAGCGGCGCCAGAGATCCGCATCGGTCGCAATCCCCTGACAATCGATGACAAAGTGCTTCATTCATGCTGCTTTCGAGAAGCCGCCGTCGGCACCAATAGGGCACCGGCGTGCCCGGTTCAATCGGCCGTGGTGCACCCGATGGCAGATCATTCGCGATGGAGCGTACAAGGGATTGCTTGCCGAAGTTGTGTCGAGGCAAGCCGTTCGAAAAGCCCGCCTGCGAGAAGCGGCAGCCGCCTGTTAACCAATTGTTAACCATCCGTCGCCTAGATCACGGCAACGAAAAATTAACGAAGATGATCAAAGTGCTAACAGACGCTCGTTCGATCCGTATCAAGGGCCGCTCGTTCCTGAGCCTCGCGCTGTCGCCCGAGCTTCCACTCGATTCGTGGCTGACGCGGCTCGACGATCTGGCCGCTCGCTCGGCGGGTTTTTTTCTCGGCCGACCGGTAGTGCTTGATATCGTCGACCTCGAAATCGACCGGCCGCAGCTGAAGGGCCTGCTCGAAGAACTCGCCAGCAGGAACGTCCGCGTCCTGGGCATCGAGGGCGGACGTCCCTCGCTGTTCGAGCCGGGCATGCCACCCTCAATGAGAGGCGGGCGGCCGGCGCCGGAATTCGAGGCGGCAGCGGGCGAGTTGATCGCCGGTGAGCCGAAGGCACCTGAGGCTGTCTCCGTCATCGGCCAGGAAACGCCGGCGGCCAGAGCGAGCGCGTCGATCATCGTCAGGGAGCCGGTTCGTTCCGGACAATCGGTGATCTTTCCGGAAGGCGATGTCACCGTGATCGGGTCGGTCGCATCCGGCGCCGAAATCATCGCCGGCGGTTCGATCCATATTTACGGAGCGCTCCGGGGGCGGGCGCTGGCGGGTTCCGTAGGTAACACCTCGGCGCGGATCTTCTGCCGCCGGCTGGAGGCAGAACTGCTGGCCATCGACGGTGTCTACAAGACCGCCGACGACATGGCGTCCGAGCTTCGTGGACAATCGGTGCAGCTTTGGCTCGAAGACGACTCGATCATGGCAGAGAGACTTAACTGAGCCGGTGCCGGCCAGGAAACAGGAGCGGAAGATGGCGAAAGTAGTTGTTGTTACATCGGGCAAAGGCGGCGTCGGCAAGACGACGTCGACCGCTGCTCTCGGCGCAGCGCTCGCGCAGCGCAACGAGAAGACCGTCGTCGTGGATTTCGATGTCGGCCTGCGCAATCTCGACCTCGTCATGGGTGCCGAGCGCCGTGTCGTCTATGACATGGTCAACGTCATTCAGGGTGACGCCAAGCTGCCGCAGGCGCTGATCCGCGACAAGCGCCTGGAGACGCTCTTCCTGCTGCCGGCATCGCAGACCCGTGACAAGGACAGCCTGACGCCGGAAGGCGTGGAACGTGTCATTAACGACCTGAAGAAGCATTTCGACTGGATCATCTGCGACAGCCCTGCCGGGATCGAGCGCGGTGCAACGCTTGCCATGCGCCATGCCGACATGGCCGTGATCGTGACCAATCCGGAAGTTTCCTCGGTGCGCGACTCCGACCGGATCATCGGCCTGCTCGACGCCAAGACAGAGAAGGCCGAGCGGGGAGAACGGGTCGAGAAGCACCTGCTCCTGACCCGCTATGACGCCCTGCGCGCCGAACGTGGCGACATGCTGAAGGTCGACGATGTCCTGGAGATCCTGTCGATTCCGCTGCTCGGCATCGTTCCCGAGAGCATGGACGTGCTCAGGGCATCCAACATCGGCGCCCCGGTGACGCTCGCCGACAGCAAGTCTGCGCCGGCGCTTGCCTATCTCGACGCCGCTCGCCGGCTTGCAGGCGAAACCGTGCCGATGACCATCCCGGGTGAAAAACGCGGTCTGTTTGGCAAGATCTTCGGACGGAGGGCAGCATGAGCATTTTCAGTTTCTTCAAAAAGCAGAGCTCGGCCCCGACGGCGCGTGAGCGCCTGCAGGTCCTGCTGGCACATGAGCGCGCCTCCGTCGGCCAATCGGATCTCGTTGCGCTGCTGCGGGAAGAGATTCTTGCGGTCATCTCCAAGCACGTTCAGATCGACGACGACAAGGTCACAGTCAAGATGGACCGCGGCGAACACGTGACGACGCTGGAAGTCGACATCGAGATCCCGCTCGCAGCCGGTGCACGGGCAGCCTGAAAGCGGGTCCGCAGCATATGACGTCAGGCAGCAGGGGATATCGATGGTTCAGATCATCCGTTCCTGTGCTGCCTGACGTATCCCGTCATGCTGTGCTACTGCATCGTCTTGCAGCGCCCTTGGCGTCCCATTTGACGCGCGACGCTGTTGAGGTCCGCTATGTCCCATGAGCAAGTGGAATGCATTGTCGCGGGAGCCGGCGTCATCGGGTTGGCCGTCGCTCGCGCGCTTGCTCAAGCCGGCCGTGAGGTGATCATCGTCGAAGCGGCCGATCGTATCGGCAGCGTAACGTCGTCGCGCAACAGCGAAGTGATCCACGCCGGGATCTACTATCCGGCGGGCAGCCTGATGGCGCGCTTGTGCGTCGAAGGCCGGGCCCTGCTCTATGCCTATTGCCGCGAACGCGGCATCCCCCATCGGCAATGCGGAAAGCTGATCGTGGCGACCTCGGCCTTGGAGCTCGAGCAGCTCCCCGATATCGCGGTGCGCGCGGCGCAAAATGGCGTGCCGGATCTCCGGCAAATCTCGGCCGCGGATGCGCGCGTCCTCGAACCGGCGCTTGCCACCACCGGCGCGCTGCTGTCGCCGGTAACCGGCATCATCGACAGCCACGCGTACATGATGTCGCTGCTTGGCGATGCCGAGAATGCCGGCGCGGTCTTGGCGCTCAACAGCCCCGTCGAGCGAGGCAAGGTGACCGATGGCGGTATCGTCATCGACGTCGGCGGCGCCGAACCCATGAGCCTTGCCTGCCGGCTGTTCGTCAACGCCGCGGGCCTCGGCGCACCGATGCTGGCGCGCCAGCTTGAGGGCATGCCTCTCGGGCTCGTGCCGAAAGAGTACTATGCCAAGGGCGACTATTTCTCCCATGTCGGCAGGGCGCCGTTCTCACGGTTAATCTATCCCGTGCCGGTCAAGGGTGGACTCGGCATCCATCTAACCATCGATATGGCCGGCCAGGCCCGTTTCGGCCCCGATATCGAGTGGGTCGATACATTGAGCTATGACGTCGATCCGGCGAAGGCCGCATCATTCTACGCCGGTGTTCGCCGCTATTTTCCTGGCCTGAAGGACGGCGCGCTCGTGCCGGCCTATTCCGGTATCCGGCCAAAGATCGTGCCGCCGGAGGTGGCAAGCCAGGACTTCGTCGTGCAAGGACCAAGCGTGCACGGCGTGCCCGGACTGATCAATCTGTTCGGCATCGAGTCGCCCGGCCTCACCGCATCCCTAGCGCTGGCGAAGCTGGTGGCAGAAATCTAGGCCTGTGGGCAACTCAACCGTCGTTTGGGCCGCAGGACAGCTCGCCTAATCCGTAAACGACGGATGCCAGCTTTTCCGTTCCCCGGCGCAATTCGTCCGGTGTCAGCGAGGCATAGCCGAGCACCATGCCGGCCCGGTCCGGTTTGCGTTCGAGATAGAGCGGCGACACGGGGTAGATGCCAATCCCGGCAGCCCCCGCGGTTTCGATCAGCCGCGTCTCATGCTGTGCGCTGATCTCACGGAACCAGACGACGACATGCAGCCCGGCCGATGTGCCGACGATCTCTAACTGTTCGCCAAAGCATGATGTCAGTGCCGAGATCAGGGCGGCGCGACGCTCGGCATTGGACCGGCGCATCCTACGGACATGCCGTTCGTATGAGCCTGCTTCCAGTAGGATTGCGAGCGCCTCCTGCTCAAGGCTCGGGCTATGCCGGTCGGCGATCTGCTTGCATCGCGTGAAGACCTCGATCAACGGCCGGGGAACCACGAGATAGCCCAGCCTGAGGGCCGGCGAGAGCGTCTTCGAGACTGTGCCGACATAAATGACCCGGTCACGATCCGCTTGAAACAGCGGCGGTATCGGCTTCACGTCATAGCGGTACTCGCCGTCGTAGTCGTCCTCGATGATATAGGCTCCGACCGCATAGGCCCATTGCAGCAACGCGTCCCGCCGGCTCTGCGGCAGGACGCCACCGAGCGGAAACTGGTGGCTCGGCGTCACGTAGGCGAGCGCTGATTTTCCACGGGACGGCAGGTGCTCCACGACAAGGCCGGCACGGTCGCAGGGAGCGGCAACGATTTCAGCGCCGGCGGCGACCATGACGTTGCGCGCCATGGCATAACACGGTTCCTCAACAATGACGCGATCGACGAGAACGCGGGCGCAGAGATCCAGCGCCTGTTGCGAGCCGGAAACGACGACGATCTGATCGGCGTCGCAGCGGATGCCGCGCACACGCCAGAGATAGCCCTGAAGTTGTTGTTTCAGGGCGGCGGAGCCGGCCGGATGCTCGTAGGAAAGGCTATCACGGCGGCGCAGCAGCGCCGCATTCATCGCCCGCCGCCACAGCAGCGTCGGAAAGTCGGCGGCGGCAATATCGCCATAGCGAAAATCGAACTCCAGTGCCGGCCGCCTCTCAGCATAGTGGATCGGAAGCTCCATCAGCCGGGCAGCATAGTCCGACATCGGCCATTCCAGGCGATGCTCAGCCTGTCGGCTGTGTCGCGTTCCTGGCCCGGCCATATCCGAGACGATCGACGCCGAGCCCTGGTGGCTGATCACGTAGCCCTCGGAGACGAGCTGGTCGAAAGCGGCCGTGACCGTCGTGCGCGACACGCCCAGTTCCTCGGCGAGCGCACGGCTCGATGGCAGCCTGTCACCGGGCGCATAGACGCCAGCACCAATCTGCTCTTGCAGCTCAAGGTAAATGCGGCGGGCAGCGCCCGTGCGTTGTGATCTCCCACCGCTCAACTGGCCCAATGAAAATCTCCGAAACTGGACGTTTATTTTGTGCCAGTTAACGCCGATGCTGCGCGAAGTTCAAGGAGAGTTCCATGTACACGCCGCCAGCTTTTGTGGTCGACGACACCAGCGAAATACACGCGATGATGCGGGCATGCCGCATCGCCAATTTTATCACCGCGACGGCGCAAGGTCCCTTGGCGACACCGCTGCCGATGTTGCTCGACGCTGAGGAGGGAGAAATGGGTACGCTTTATGCCCACCTCGCCCGCCCCAATCCGCAGTGGCAAACGCCCATGATTGGCGATGGCCTCGCTGTCTTCATGGGTCCCGACGCCTACATCACCCCGGCCTGGTATGCAGCGAAGGCCGAGCATGGAAAGGTGGTTCCGACATGGAACTACACTGCTGTTCAAGCAAAGGGCCCGGTCGAGTTCTTCGATGATCCGGCCCGGCTGCTCGATGTCGTCAAGCGGCTCACTGATCTCCACGAGGCGGCGGCCGCAAAGCCGTGGGCCGTCAGCGATGCGCCTGCGGCTTATATCGCAGCGCAATTGCGCGGCATCGTCGGTATTCGAATGCCGATCACGCATCTGACAGGCAAACGCAAGCTGAGCCAGAACCGTCCAGAGCCGGACAGGATGGGCGTCAGGAACGGCCTTTCGGAAAGTCATCGCGATTTCGACCGCGCAATTGCGGACATGATCCCCGTTCCATCATCATCATCATGAGACAAGAGCATGTTCAAGTCTGATTTCGATCCACAACCGGCATTGAGCGGCGAGGCCATCTTCCTCAGGCCGCTGCGGCCGGAAGACCTCGAGGGCCTTTACTCCGCAGCAAGCCATCCCGACGTCTGGGCAGGGCATCCAGCAACGGATCGCTACAAGCGGGAGAAGTTCGAGCCCTACTTCGCGTTGTTGCTTGCAAGCGAAACGACGCTCGTGGCGATCGATCGGCAAAACGACAAGATCATCGGATGCTCCCGCTACTACGTCGCTCCTGACATGCCGGACAGCATTTCGATCGGTTTTACTTTCCTCAACAAAGCCTATTGGGGCGGCGGCACCAACTTCGACCTGAAGCGGCTGATGCTCGGCCATGCCTTCGGTACCTATCCGGAAGTCTGGTTCCATATCGCGCCGACAAACATTCGTTCGCAAAAGGCGACTGCCAAGCTCAGTGCGGCACATGTCTATGACGCGATATTGGACCTCTCGGGCACGCCGTCGCCGTGGATGTGCTTCCGGCTGCGGCAGGACGATTGGAACCGTGTCGTCGCCGGCAGGGCTGAGGTCGCTTGATCCGCTTCGTTGCCGCGGTCAGGCTTTTCCCGGCGTCGAAAGTCAGTGCAAACAAGCGCAAACCCCGAGGATTTCCACTCGTAGAAGGTTTTTCTGACGCTGGCCGGAAGGGCGTCTCGTCTGGAGGCGATCGGCGAGGTGACCTCTGCGATGGCAACCGTCGCATCGCTGTTTGATCGTGCGCAGCTGGCACTTCATAGCCTCGAGCAGGTCGCAACGGCTGACGCAAGAAGAACGGACTAACCATATCGGAGAGCTCCGTTTTCATTGTAAGTCAATACTTACGGTTATTCTTCCTTGAAACCCAATGACGCGCCGGGAAGGTAAAGCGAAATCGGCCGGATTTCGTAGGTGGCCGTCGGGTTGGCGCGACGCAGATCACGGGCTGCCGCAACGGCTGCCTCAAGCGTTGGAAAATCCACGACGTAGAGACCGAGCAATTGTTCCTTGGTTTCGGCAAAGGGGCCGTCGATGACAATGCCCTCGCCTTTGCCTCGCAGCGTCACTGCATGCTGGGTGGGGCCAAGCCGTGCCGCGGGGCCTAAGGATTTTTCCCGCACGAGGCGGTCATTGACCTGGAGCAGGTCGGTCATCAGGGCCGCGTCCTCCTCCTCGGTCCAGGATTCGACCACTCCCTCTTCGTGATAGGCGAGGATGGCGTAATACATCAAAACATCTCCCTTGCGCGTTTTCGGTTTTCGCTCAGCCAAACAACCATCGGGACGTATTTGGGTGAGCGCCGCCGCGAATATATGGCCGGATCGGCGCGCAGACTATGGGCATGCACGTTTCAATTGAAGGAACGGTTCGAGGCGAAAGCGCTCACGCTTCAATAAACTGTCGCACAGGAGGGGTATCGGAGACCGCGAAGCAATCTTGACGTCCGCGCCCGCCCATGACGGCGCCGACGTTTGATGGGTATGACATGCGCACGTCTCGAATACTGGCCGGATTGATCGAACGACACGACGAGCTGGAGCTCAAGCTCGATTTTCTCGAGTGCACCAGCACCGCTCTCAGCGATGATGGCACTCTTGCCGAGTTGCGACACACGCTCAAGGAAATCAGGCGAGATATTACCCGCAACAGAACCCGTTGTCGCTGACGTTCATCAGCGCGGACCTTGATGTTGGCGCAGGCGCCTCGCTGTCTCATCGCCAAACGGCGAGAGCACGCAGCACACGTTGTCGGCGCTGCGCACTTTCGACGGATATTGTGCAGGCGGGATACTGCCTTCACCGAGAGCGCATCTGGTTTCGACGAGGTAGCAGAAACGCTCTATCTCTTTGTTTTTGCACATTTCCAGGAAAACCGCCTCGCACTTTTCCTGGCTTTAGTCCGTGTGTCTGACAATGGCCGGGATGATGATACCCCAATCGGCCCTGTGAAGTTCATGCCCGCCGCCGGCGATCGGAAGATATTCGGAGCCGGCCACAACTTCGGCAATGGCCATCCCATGCTCGACCGAGAAGATCGGGTCGGTGGTGCCATGGATTACCAGCAGCGGCGCTTCGAGCGATTTGAGCTTGCCTTTGACAGTGTCGCCGCCCTGAAGCATGAAGTGGTTCGTGGCGGAGAGTAGGCCGCCCGAGCGATCATGATCCCGCTCGATGAAGGCACGGATCCGGTTCGCGTCATGGGGGTGGGCTGTGCTCGCGACCATGCGGGCGTCCTTCGTCATGAAATCGATCACTTGTGTCCGATCCGACCAGTCAACGCTTTCGGCCGCAGCGACGTGTTCCATATAGTCAGCGCTTATCGGTGGAAGCTCAAGCTCGAGTCCCATTGGCGTAGTGCTGACAAGCGTCAGCGACGACACCCGTTCCGGAGCGGACAACGCCAGGATCTGAGCGATCATGCCGCCGAGCGACATGCTGACGAGGTGAGCCGATGCAATGCCATAGGCGTCGAGCACGGCAACTGCATCACCGGCCATGTCCTCCATCGAATAGGGAGGATTGCCGGGGGCATATTTGGTGGAAAGCCCCGTATCGCGGTTGTCGTAGCGGATGACATAGCGCCCGCTTGCCGCCAGCTTGCGGCAGAATTCGTCGGGCCACCACATCATCGAGGCCATCGCACCCATGATCAAAAGCACCGGCGGCGCTAAGGGATCGCCAAAGGTCCCCGTGGCGATGGTGACGCCGTTGCCGCCTACGACATTCTTGGACGTTTCCTCGGCCATGGGCCCTGCTCCTCGCTGTTGCACCAGTGGCGGCCAGGGCTGCTGCCACGAGCAGGAACTGGCGTCGGCGATGTAGGTATCTACAGCGCCGCGCGGCATATTAGACGCGCAAAGGTCGCTGTAGCACTTTGAATTGCTGCATGCTTTCATCCTTAAATCGAATGGGATTTAAGGAAACAGCGTGCTTTTCATCGTCGGCTCCCTCGCGACATCTAACGTCGGCATGGGCAGACACTACGGCTCCCGACCTTCGCGCTCGAGAGAGGAACTGGCCAAAATAGGGGCATTCGTGCCAGAGCGCTGTAAGTCGCGCAGCTTTTGTTAGGTCGCGTCTAGACCGGCGGGTCCACGAGGCTCTGATGGCGGAAGGCACGGGCGTCGCAGACGCCGCGTAACGGGGCGCTTGGCCGACAACCGGCTGGCGGCCACGTCGATCACTGCGTTGTTGAAACGGTCGGGCAGTTATCGTCGTAAAACGACCGGGTGGGGAACCCGGTCGTGTTTGGTCCGCGCCTTTTGATCGAGCAGGCTAGTCGACCAGGGCGCAGCCCAGCCGCTCGAGTTCCCGGTCCACCCAGGACCTGTCCATCGTTCCAGAAAGCGTCGCCGCCATCTGCTTGGCCTCGGCATCCTGTTTGGCCCGGGTTGCCTTGAGGACCGCTTCGGCATCCGCCTTCGGCACGCAGACGATACCATCGATGTCGCCGAGCATCAGGTCCCCCGGATTGATGACCATTCCGGCGATGGAAATCTGGAAGCCGATCTCGCCCGGTCCCGTACGATAAGGGCCGCGATGGGTGACGCCAAGCGCATAGAGCGGCAAGGGCTGGGCGCGGATGGCTTCGGCGTCGCGGATCGCGCCGTTGAGGACGAAGCCGGCGACGCCCCGCTTGACCGCATGCGCCAGCATCAGTTCACCCATCAGCGCATTGGTCGTGTCGCCGCCGGCATCGACGACGATCACGTCGCCCGGTGCCGCCATGTCGATCGCCTTGTGCAGCATCAGGTTGTCGCCCGGGCAGGTCTTGACCGTCAGCGCCGGGCCGGCGAGCATGCCGCCGCTATGCATCGGGCGTAGCCGATCACCGCCGGCGACAAGCCGCGACATGCTGTCGGACACGTTGGCGACGGGCAGGACGCGGAAGGCCTCGACATAGGAAGCGTCGATACGCTTCATGCTGTTCTTTACTCTGAAACCGATGGGCATGTGGTCTTCCTTCTGGAACTCTCGAGCGTTTCCGGTTTAGGCGGGTCGTAGAAACACTCTATCTCGTTGTTTTCATGCATTTCCCGGCGGAAATCCGCCTCGCGTTTCCCGGGAAAGCTTCAGGCGGTCGCCTTGCGCAGGCCGAGGCTCTGCGGAGCCGCAAGGCTGAAGGCATCAGGCGCTTGGCCGTTGAGGACGCTGATGATGTGGCGCGCGGCAATTTCGGCCATCGCTTTCGATGAGCCGTGGGTGACGCCACCGATGTGGGGCGTCGCCAGCACCAGCGGCGAGGCCCAGAGCGGGTTGTCGGCAGCCGGCGGTTCGGCTGCGAAGCTGTCGAGCGCGGCACCCGCTATACGCCTGTCGCGCAGGGCGACGGCGAGCGCCGCCTCGTCGATGATGCCGCCGCGGGCGGTGTTGACGATGAAGGACGTCGGCTTCATCAGCGCCAGGCGACGGGCATCGATCAGGTGGCGAGTCTCCGCCGTCAAAGGGCAATGCAGGCTGACGATGTCGGCGCGGGCGACAAGCTCGTCGACGTCGTCGATGGCGGTTATGTTCCCCTGAGCGAGTGTCGCTGCGGCATGCGGATCGTAGACGATAACGTCCATGCCGAGTGCGTGCGCCATGGCCGCTGTCTCGCGGCCGATCGAGCCATAGCCGATGAGGCCCATGAGGGTGCCGGCGATGTCGCGCCCCATGAAGGTCGGTTTCGGCCATTGGCCGCCTTTGACCGCCGCGGTCAGCGGTGCGATCTCCTTGATCAGCGCCAGCGAAAGCGCGATCGTGTGTTCGGCGACTGCGCGCGCGTTCGAGCCCATCGAGCGCAACACGGGTATGCCGCGATCGGCGGCGGCCTGGATATCGACATTGTCGACGCCGACGCCATGTTTGACGATGACCTTCAGCTTCGGCGACGCGGCAATGACAGCCTTGTTGATCTGGCCCTGCCGCACCATGATCGCGTCGACGCCGAGATCGGCGGCGCGTGCGGCGACGACTTCCGAGGCGTCATAGGGTGGAGAAAAGAAGACATCGCAGTCATGGGCGTTGAGCAGCGCGACGGCGCTCTCGGCAATCCTGTTGTGGGTTACAAGGACGCGCCATTTGCGGCTTGTATGGTTCTCGGCAGCTGGAAAGTCGGACACTCTGTTCTCCAGGATAGATGCGGGGTCGCCGGGCGGTTGGATCAGCCCGCGGTGCGCGCCAGCAATCCGCGGGCGCGCGTGACGATCGGCAGGTCGACGAATTTGCCCTCGAAGGTGAAGGCACCGATCCCGGCCTGCGCGGCGGCATCAGCAGCGGCAATCAGGCGGCGGGCGCGGTCGAGCTCTTCCGCGGAAGGCGAGAAGCCGTCATTCAGCAGCGAGATCACGCTCGGGTGAATGCAGGTGGCGCCGTCGAAACCGAAGTCCTTGGCTTCCCTTATGGCTGCAGCCAATCCCTCCTTGTCGGCATAGTCGGCCGTGCTGCGCAGCAGCCCGAAGGAGAGGACGCCAGCGGCCTTCGCGGCGTAGTGGATCATCAGCTTCGGTATGCGCAAAACCTCAGGCGTCGGCTGGGCGCCCATGGATGTCGCAAGGTCCTCGCCACCAGCCGACAAGGCGAAGACCCGCGGGCCTGTGGCGATCGACGTGGCGTTGAGCAATCCCGCGGGATCTTCGATCAGCGGCGCAAACCGCATCGGCGGCCGGTTCGCGGCCGATTCCAGCGGCTCCAGGTGCCGATCGAGTTGATGCAGGACTTGAGGCGAAGACACCTTGGGAATGTAGAGCGCCAGTGCGCCGGCCTCGCAGGCCGCACTGGCGTCGGCCAGCATCGTCGTTTCGTCATGGGTGTTGATCCGCACGATCACCGCAGCGCCGCGCTGGCCAACCATCGGCACGGTTCGAGCAAGAGCGACCCTTGCCGCGTCCTTCTCGTTGGCGGCGACCGCGTCCTCGAGGTCGATGATAATGGCATCGGCGCCGCGTTCGTGGGCCTTTTCCAGAAAGCGGGGCGAACTGCCGGGAACATAAAGTAGCGAGCGCAGCATCATTCGGTTCTTCCCCCCATGATCAGGTCGATTTCGTCGGTCGACAGGCCGACTTCGTTGAGGACGTCGCGGGTGTTTTCGCCAAGCGCCGGTGCCGGGTTGCGCCAGACGCCGGGGGTCGCCGACATCCGCGGCAGGATGTTGTGCATGGGCAGCGACCCGTGCTCACGATCCTCCACTTCGGTAAAAACCTCGCGCTCGATGAAATGCGCGTCGCTGAAGGCATCGGCGATGTTGTAGACCGGCCCGACCGTTGCACCGGCCCGGCGCATGACGTCGAGTGCGTCGTCGCGCTCCCTCGTCGCAAACCAGGCACTGACGGCCTCGTCGACCAGCGGCCGGTTGCGGACCCGGTCGGTATTGGTGGCAAAGCGCGGATCGGTGATCATTTCGGGACGGCCGATGATCTCGAAGATACGTTTGGCAACCGCCTGGGTGGAGCCGGACAGCGCGACGTATTTGCCGTCGGCGCATCGATAGACGTTGCGTGGCGATGTCGTGTTGGAGCCACTGCCGACCCGTTCCTTGATCTTGCCGGTCGTCTTGTAGATCGCGGCCTCCGGTCCGAGCACCGAGAACATCGGCTCCAGCAGCGACAGGTCGATGACCTGCCCGCGCGCCGTGCCGCGCTGGCGCGCCAGCAGCGCCATGCTGACAGCCGAAGATCCGTAGATGCCGGCGATCATGTCGGCGAGTGCCAACGGCGGCAGTACCGGTTCCCGATCGGGAAAGCCGGTGCGGGCGGCAAATCCGCTCATCGCTTCCACCAGCGTGCCGAACCCCGGCAGGGTGGCGTAAGGACCGGTCTGACCGAAACCGGAAATGCGCACGACGATCAGGTCGGGATTGCGGGCAAGCAGCGTCTCCGGCGCCATGCCCATCTCCTCGAGCGTGCCCGGGCGGAAGTTCTCGATGAACACATCCGCCGTGTCGAGCAGCTTGAGCATGGCACCCATCGCAGCCGGTTCGCGAAGGTTGAGCATGACCGAGCGCTTGTTGCGGCCATAGGTCTTCCAATAGAGCGAGCTTCCGCCGTCGCGCCAGTCGCGCAAGGGGTCGCCGACCGGCGGCTCCACCTTGATGACGTCGGCACCGAAATCGCCGAGCTGCAGCGACAGCATGTTGCCCGCGACCAGCCGCGACAGATCGACGACGCGAATGCCGTCAAGCGGGCCTTTGGCGGCGGCGTCGAAGCTTTTGGGTTCCTTGGTCATGAGGTGCTCCGCGTTTAAGGGCTCAGGCCTGCGGCCGGGATTGCGCGGCAAACAGCGTCGAGGCTTCCGGCGGCACATAGACGAAGACATGCTTGTCGGCGACCTCGCGCGCGGTCTGGACGCGGAAGGTGCTGCCGGCGCCTGTCAGCTCGTACTGATAGACGGAGCCGAGATAGGAGCCGCCCTGAACGGTTGCCTGTACGACGTTTTCACCGGCGCTGCCGACGATCTGCAGCCGCTCCGGACGCACGGCAATCACGACTTTTTCGTCAGCACCGTTCCGGCCGGTGTTCGCCTTGATCATCGTTCCGTCTTCGAGGCGAACATTGGCGATGCCGGCGGCGCGATCGACCACGGTACCTGTCAGGAAGTTCGAGGAGCCGATGAAGTCGGCGACGAAGGCATCGGCCGGCGTCTCGTAGATTTCCTTCGGGGTGCCGAGTTGGCGGATACGCCCCGTGTCCATCACCGCGATGCGGTCGGAAACCGCAAGCGCTTCCGCCTGATCGTGGGTCACGTAGACGGTCGTGACGCCGAGACGTTCCTGAAGCTCGCGCAACCAGACACGGGCGCGCTCGCGCAGCTTCGCATCGAGGTTGGACAGCGGTTCGTCAAGCAAAAGCAGGCCCGGTCGATAGACGAGTGCGCGCGCGAGCGCCACGCGCTGCTGCTGGCCGCCGGAAAGCTCGAAGGGGTAACGCTCGGCGAATTTGGCCATCTCGACCAGTTCAAGCGCTTCCTTTATGCGCTTGAACTGGTCGGCGCGGCCGATCTTGCGCAGTTTCAGCGGGAAGGCGAGGTTTTCCGCCACCGACATATGCGGCCAAAGCGCGTAGCTTTGAAAGACGAGCCCGATGTTGCGCTGTTCCGGCGGCACCACCGTTTTGGTCTTGCCGTCGAAGAGCACGCGATTGCCCATGCGGATTGCGCCCGATGTCGCGTGGTTCAGTCCGGAAATTGCAAAAAGCGTCGTCGACTTGCCGCAGCCGGAGGGGCCGAGCAGCGTCAGGAACTCGCCCTTCGGAATGGTCAGCGAGACTTCGCTGACGGCCTTGTAGGAGCCGTAGTTGATGGAGAGGTTGTCGAGGATGAGATCAGCCATAGATCTTGGCTCCCAGCAGACGGCGCGCCATGAAGACGAACAAGGCCGTGATGATGACTTGGATGGTGGCAAGGGCGGAGACGGGTCCGTTGTCGCCCTGGGCATAGAGCTGCAGCATGGTCGAGCCGATGATTTCGGAGCCCGGCTGATAGAGGAAGACCGCCGTCACATACTCCTTGAAGAAGTGGATGAAGAGCAGCGCGAAGCTGGAAAACAGCGCCGGCTTCAACAGCGGCAGGACGATGCGCGTCACCGTCGTCCACCAGTCGGCGCCGGAAATGCGCGAGGCGCGGTCAAGCTCCTCACCGATCTGCGACAGCGCCGGTGCGATCGCACCGAAGCCGATCGGAATGTAGCGCACGACAAAGGCGGCGATCAGGATCCAGATCGTGCCGCGGATCATGTCGAGGCCCGGGACCCAGACCACGGCATAGAAGAAGCCGAGGCCGGCGATGATGCCGGGCAGCGAGCGCGGGAACAGCGCGACATATTCCAGCGCGCGGCGGAAGCGGAATTCGGAACGCTTGGCGACAAGCGCGATGAGCACGACGCAGGCGGTGCCGATGATGCCGCCGAGGAAGGAGATGACGACGGAATTGAGGATCGCCCTGACATATCCTGGCTGATTGAAGATCAGCTCGAAGTTGGCAAGGGTCAGTAGCTTCCAGAACGGGACCAGCGGCGTCAGGAAGCTGACGCTGGCGCGCATGAAGATGCCCGCAAAGACGGCGACGATGGTGAAGAGCACATAGGCCGCGACGGCGGCGAATGCGACCCAGCGCCAGTGTCCGAGGTCGACGAGCGAGGGGCGGGAGGCCTTGCCGCGCACGGTGACGAAGCGACCGCTGTCCTTCATCAACTGGCCCTGGAGCCAGACGAGCAGACCGACGATCACAAGCAACATGACCGCGCCGGCGCCGACGATGCCGTAGTCGGATTGCACCGCGGCGTTGATGCCCTGGTCATAGAGGAAGGTCGTGACGGTATGAATGCCGCTCGGGCCGCCGAAAACCAACGGGATTGCCAGCATCTCGATGCCGATGACGAAGTTCAGAACAGCGGAATAGACCATGGCCGGCCGCATCATCGGTACGGTGATGCTGATTAGCGCTCGCATCGGGCTGGCGCCGGCCGAGCGGGCAGCATCTTCCAGCTGGGCATCGGCCTTGGTGACGGCGCCGATGCACATGAGATAGGCGAGCGGCGCCTGGCTCAAGCCCGCAACGATGCTCATGCCGGTCAGGCTGTAGAGGTTCCACGGGCTGAGTCCGGTGCTCGCCTTGAAGGCGAGGGTGATATAGCCCGACGGTCCGTACATGGTGAACCAGCCGAAGGCCATGACGAGGTTGCTGACGAAAAGCGGCCAGATCAGGATCTCGCCGATCCATTTGCGTCCAGGCAGATTGGTGCGGCCGACGATGACGGCCATAACCGAGCCGAACAGCTGGGCAACGACCATCGTGACGACGGCGAAGAACAGCGTGTTGAGCACGATCTTGCCCATGCCCGCCTCGGTGAACAGGCGAACGAAGTTGCCGGCGGTGACGACGGCGTCGGGCTTGTAGAGCGGCCGGTCGAGAAAGGCCTGGAGAATAATGGGCGCAATCGGCCCGATCACCAGGATCGTGGTCAAGATGCTTACGGCCCAGAAGGTGATGGTCGACCGGTCACGCGTGGCGCTCGGTGCCGACCCTGCTGTGAGCTCGGTCATGGCAATAGTCCTCGAAAGCCGTCCGCGAACGCGAAAGACGGTCGTCAGGCTTCGTAGAGTTGAAAATGAGGGCAGAGGAACCGCCGGCCGACCGTATCGCGGCCGACGGTTGCTGAGTCGAGGCCCGTTAGTTGCCGGCCATCGCGGCGGTCCACTTGGTGGCAAAGCCCGCAGCGTCATCGATGATCGCCTTGTCGAAGCCGACGGCGATCAGGTTTTCCATGCCTACCTTGGCAGCGATCGCCTGATAGGTGTAGCGAACCTCGGCTTCTTCGACGTCCTCGCGATAAGGCGTCAGTCCGCCCTTGCCGACCTGCGTCTGGCCCTTCTGGCTGAGCAGATAGTCGACGAACAGTTTTGCCGAGTTCGGGTTGGCCGCCTCGCTCGGGATGCCGAGGCCGCGAAGCATGACCGGCGTTCCGTCATCGGGGAAGGCAAAGCCGAGGATCTCGCCGCCGGGCTGCTCCAGGCGGGGGAAGATGGTGATGCCGGAGACGGCGATGCCGACGAGATATTCGCCGGTGGCGATCTTCTCGTTCATCGGGCCGCCTGAGACTTCACCGCGGATCATCGGGCCGATTTCGCGCAAGCCCTTCCAGCCGTCGTCGCCCTTGACCTGCAGCGTCTTCCACCAGGCAGCAAGCCCAAAGGAGTTGCGGGCGGCGTCATAGGTGGTGATCTTGCCGTCGAACGTCGCCTTGTCGGCGGCTGCCGCCTTGACGAGCGAGGCGAAACCGGTCGGGCGCTGGCCCTCCGGCAGCAGCGCGGCATTGTAGGTGATGACGAGCGGGTCCGCCGACATCACGTAGATGCCGGGATAGGGATTGGCGAAGCCCGGCAGGCGTTCGGTTTCCGGGCTGGCATAATCGAGCATGCGGCTCTCGCTGCCATAACGTGCCCAGCGGTCGTTTGCGCCGGAGACCAGGATGTCGGCGGTGCGCGCACCGCTGCCAGCTTCCGCTTCCCAACGGGTGTGCACGGTGCCGGAGCCGAGGTCGAGCGTCTCGATCTTGATCCAGGGATAGAGTTCGTTGAAGCCCTTGATGACAGGCTGCCAGTTGTTGTCGGCCATGTTGGAGTAGACGACGAGGCCAGCTTCCTTGCGCGAGGCTTCGACGATCTGGCCGTAATCGGCCGGATAGTACTCAGGCAGCTTCGGCTCCTGGGCAAAGGCGCTGGTCGAGACCATCGCCGATGCGGCCAGCAGCCAACCGGCGAGCTCTCTCTTCAAATAGGACATCAATTCCTCCCGTGGGTTTTCCCATTTTTGAAAATGCGTCGCGAGAGCTCCTCACTTGCGCGACGCGCGGCTTCGACCGTCGCCTCGGTGACGCGATCGAGATTGTTGGCGATCCGCTCGCGTGGACCGGAAATATTGACGACGGCTACGATGCGGCCATCAGGATCGCGAATGGGCGCCGCGACGCCGGCGGCACCCTCGACCCGGCCGTAGAGGTTGGCGACATAGCCTTCTCGGCGGCCGGCGCTCACGCGCTCGGCGATGGCATGCGGATCGTCTTCGGTCGGGACGGATCGGCCGAGATAGGTTTCGAGCTCCTGGTCCGTCAGGCCGGACAGTAGCATCAGTCCGCTTGCGACGTAGTGGGCGACACGCTGTGTGGCGATATCGCGGTCATAGCGGATCTCGCGAATGGGCAGGATCTTGTTGAGATAGCGGACCTGCCGGTCGTCCGTCAGCACGGCGATGAAGCCGGTCTCCTCGATCGCCGCCACCGTTTCGCGAAGGATCGGCTCAGCCACCCGCAGGATCGTGCCCCAGCCGCTGTTTGCCTCCGACGGCTCACCCGGGAGCCGGATCAACAGGTAGCGTCCGTCGGTCTGGCGGGTGACGTACCGGGCTTCAACTAGGGTGCGCAGCAGAAGCAGCGTGCTGCTCTTCGGCAGGGCAAGGGCCTGGACGACCTCGGCGAGCGAGACGGCTTCGCTGCGCGACGCCAGCCACTCGATCAGGTCCAAAATTCTTTCCGCGCCCCGGCCGCTCATCGCGATTTTTTCCTTGTTCAATATGTTGAACATGTGCTATATAGTGAACTTACCGAGCGTGGCCGCCCTTGTCAAGGTGCGGCCAGTGCTTTCGTTTCCTGTGCCCCTTGCCGTTCGCCAAAGAGTGCCAGCAGGCAAAGGATAAGTGCCGGTTCCTCGACACGATTGGGGAGTTGGGAGGTTCCGGTTCATCCGGTCGAACCCGAAACGTCATTTCAGACCGCAACAAATCTTGAATCGTCTGATCAAACGCTCGCCTCCATTGGCGGGCACGCTCCCGTCGTGTCCGGTCTCAGATCGCGCCTCGTCAAGGTGCATGAACGACCTGGGCAGTGTTCGACTGAGGAGTGAACTATGCGTAAGCCAAAGCTTAATTCCACGGCCCATCCCGTAATCGAGCCCGGCTACAAGCCGGTGGCGCTGCCGGCGGTGCGTGCCGCTCACCTGATGCTGAAAAGCAGGAACGATGCCGACGTGCGTCACGCCCAGAGGAAGGCGACCATGCGCATCGTCAACCAGTTCGATCGCGACACCGACTGACGAACAGGCGCCCGCTTCGCACGGACGTTTCCCGAAGGCGGGATGCGCATCGTCGCAGGAGCGGTAAGTTATCCGGCGATATCTGAGCGTGGGGGCCGACGGCCGTCGAGCGACGGCAGTCGCTCAGTTCGCGGATACGGGCGAAACCACCTGCCAGTTTCCAAACAGCGTCAAGCCAGCGGCCTTGGCAAGAGCCACGGAGGATCATTGTCGAGCTGGCATCTGCGGGGGGATGGACACCCGGAAAGCGCTTTGCGCCGCGTAGGGCGGGCCGTCCTTGCCGCGTCTTTGCTGCGACGGCGATCAAACCTGCCGGGCGCACCATCGCGCCCGGCAGAGCCTTGGGAGGCTATCTCGTAGCTGAACCGTCGTACGCTTAGCGTGCAACCGCTTCGACGATCCGGCGGCTGGCCGAAACGATGTCCGTGTCCTGAAGCAGCGCGCCGCCGATCAGATACATTACGTCGTTTCCGTAGGCCTCGCGCATCTCCGGCACACGGCTAAGATTCATGCCGCCACCTGGCGCCGGCACGATCGCCTTCGGGCCGCCCATGTCGTCGGCGCAGGCCTTGGCGATCGACTGGCACTCCTCGCGGGTAAAGCCGAAACGGCCGCCGAAATTCGGATAGATCGCCGCATCGGCACCCATCAGCCGCTGCAAGGCGCCGTAGAAGCACCGATGGGAAAAGCCGGTATCCGGCGAGACGACGTTGGCGCCCGAAAATGCGGGGTGTGAAACGATCGGCAACGTGAAATCCGGGTCGGACGCCAGCGTGTGAATGACGTGATAGCCGGCCAGCGCCGGGGATATCATGACCGCGCCGGCGCCGGCCTCTTCCGCCATCTTCGCCCGCTCGAACAGCTCTTTTGACGACGCTGTAATGTTCGGCACGAAACTGGCTCGCCCGCCGCCCTTCGCATTGGCTTCGCCGACGGCGTCGACGCAAGCTGCCAAGCGTGCGGCAAATGGTGACGTCCTTTGATCGACCAATCCGTGGTCGTCCTTGACGAAATGCATGCCGCCGAGCGCGAAGTCGTGCGCGCGGCGCGCCAGTTCGGACGTAGACAATCCGACCGGCTTGATGGCCGACATCAACAGCGGTTGCGCGCCGATGCCGGCTTTTTGCCGCAGCCCGGCAATGCCATGTCGCGGACCATGGCAGAGAGCAAGGATGCCCTTGGACAGGCCGATGCCCTCGACCTTCAATCCCGGTTTGATCGAACTGTTGCCGAAGACGATGTTGAGGAATTGTAGGAAGTCGCCGCCGACATCGTCCTCGCTATAGGAAATGGTGGCGAGGTAGCCGGGGCGCCCGACCGGGTCCTGCGCGAGGGCTTCGAGCTTGCCGAGGATTTCATCCTCGACATAACCTTTGGGCACGACATCGCGCGGGATTTCGACCGTCTGTTCCAGGGCGATATCCAGCGCCCGTGCGCGCGCCTCGGCTTCATCTGCGGCCCTGACGTAATAGCTGACGGTAAACCGGGGCGCCATCAGAGCGCCTCCGCCTTCTGTGCCGAATGCACGTGGTCGAGACGAACCTCGGTCAGTTCGTCCTCGCCGATTTCGAGCGATCTGCCGGTAAGCTCCTCGATTGCCGACACCAGCGCGCCGGCATCAAGGCCGTACTTCTTCATCAGGTAAGGCTTCGAGGCGCCATGGGCAAAAGTGTCCTTCAGACCGAGGCGCTTCAGACGGACGCCAAGCCCCTCTTCGGCGAGGATCTCGGCCACCAACGATCCGAGCCCGCCGACGATGGTGTGGTTCTCGAGCGTGACGATGCCCTTCTTGCCGCGCGCAGCCTTGATCAACCCGTCGCGGTCGAACGGCTTGAGCGTCGAGGCGTGCAGGTGATGCAGCCCGATCCCGCGGGCTTCGATCGGCCGTGTCGCCCGCAGGGCCTCTTCGGTGCAGACGCCCGAGCTGACGACGAGGATGTCGTCGCCTTCCGAGAGCGTGCGCAGTTTGTTGAAGGCGAACGGCGTAGAAAAAAGCCGTGGAACTTCGCCGCGAAGGACGCGGACATAGACCGGGCCGTCGATCGCATCGGCAACCTCGAGCACGGTCTCGACCTCGGTCGCGTCGCCGGTCTCGAAGATCGTCATGTTCGGCACGGCGCGCATGACGGCGATGTCTTCGATGGCCTGGTGGGTGATACCGCCCGGCGTGGTGATGCCCGGCAGGAAGCCCATCAGCCGGACCTTGCGATTGGAATAGGCGATCGAATTGATCAACTGATCGTACGGGCGGCGGTAGAGAAAGACCGAGAAGGTGTGGATGAACGGCCGATAACCCTGCATGGCAAGCCCGCCGGCGAAGGAGAGCATGTTCTGCTCAGCCATCCCCAGCGACAGGAACTGCTCCGGATGCCGATCACGGAAACCGTCGACCTCGCAGGAAGAGGTGAGGTCAGCCGAAAGGCAAAGCACTTCCGGGCGCGCTGTCGCGAAAGCCTCGAATGCTCTCGCATAAGGGCGGTTGACGATTTCGACCATGGTCAGGCCCCTTCCATTTCGTTCGGGCTCACGCCCAGTTCGACAGCCAGTGCCGCCTGCATCTCAAGCCGCTCCTCGGCGCTCTTGAAGCGCACGTAATGAAGGCGGGGGAAGCGTTTCTGCAAGAAGTTCATTCCCTGGAACGGCGACGTATTGGCGAGGGTGATCAGCGGCTTGCCGGGTTCTGCGCTGTTGGCAGCAATGCGCATGGCCTGCAGATCGTGACCGTCGATCGAGCGGCAGGTTGCCCCGAAGGCTTCGACCCGACCGGCGAGGTCGCTCAGATCGAGAACCGAGGACATGGCGCCGTCGCATTGCTGGCGGTTGACGTCGACGATGACGCGGATGTTGTCGACCCCGTGATGGGCCATGGCGGCAAGGCACTCCCAGGTTTGTCCCTCCTGGAATTCCCCGTCGGACATGTAGACCCAGACCTTGCCTGGTTCGTTGCGCTTCTTGCGAGCGAAGGCGACGCCGGAGGCCATGGAAAGCCCCTGTGCCAGCGAGCCGGTCGTAACCTCCATGCCCGGGCTGTGTTCGGCGCCGATCATCTCGACCGAGCTTCCGTCCTTGTTGAAATGGTCGAGCGCGCTATCGTCCATACGGCCGACTTCGATGAGCGCGCTATAAATCACCAGCGCATAGTGCGCCGGCGAGATGAAGAAGCGGTCGTACTCGGGTGCTGCCGGGCCGTGATAGCCCGCGCCGGTGAAGGCCTCCGGGTTATCGGCAGAGGGCACGCCGCGAAACGGCAGCGGTACTTTGGGCAAGGTCGGCTCGCCGAGCGTCAGGATCTCGTTGTAGAGCAAGGCAAGGCTTTCGGCGGCCGAGCAGGCCTGGCTCAGATAGCCGCCGTTGTTCTTCATCGTGTGGAAGAAGACGCGGCGGCGAATGCCGAGCGCGATTTCTTCGGTGGTCTTCTGGTTTGTAAGGCTCATCGGTCAGCTCCTTTCCGGAAACAGCGCTTTGAGGCCTTCGGGCGAGGGCACGGCGACGCCGCGCTCGGTGATGAGGCCAGTGATGAGCCGGGCCGGCGTCACGTCGAAGGCCGGGTTTGCCGAAGGGCTGCCTTCTGGCGAAACGCGAACCGAGATGATCGAACCGTCGGGGCCGCGGCCCTGGACGAAGCTCACCTCGTCGCCGGTGCGCTCCTCGATCGGAATCTCCTTCACGCCGTCCTTGACCGTCCAGTCGATGGTCGGCGAAGGCAGCGCGACATAGAAGGGGACGTCGTTGTCGCTGGCGGCAAGCGCCTTCAGATAGGTGCCGATCTTGTTGCAGACATCGCCATTGGCGGTGGTGCGGTCGGTGCCGACGATCACCATGTCGACTTCGCCGTGCTGCATCAGGTGGCCGCCGGCATTGTCGACGATCAGCGTGTGCGGGACACCATGGCCGTTCAATTCCCAGGCTGTCAGCTGCGCACCCTGGTTTCGCGGCCGGGTCTCGTCGACATAGACGTGGACGGGGATGCCCGCCTCCGTCGCCATATAGATCGGCGCGGTCGCCGTTCCGTAGTCGACCGTTGCGAGCCAGCCGGCATTGCAGTGGGTGAGGATGTTGACCGGCTCGCCCGACTTCTTGGTTGCGGCGATCTCGCGGATGATCTTGAGGCCGTTGGCGCCGATCGCACGATTGAGTTCAACATCCTCCTCGGCGATTTCGGCGGCGCGCTGGTAGGCGGCCACGGCACGCTCTTCCACCGGCAGCGGACGGAGGAACTGGCGCATGGCGTCGAGCGCCCAGCGCAGGTTGATCGCCGTCGGCCGGGTCTCGTTGAGTTCCTCCCAGACCGCGTCGAGATGGCGGTCGGACGGGTCGTCGGCCACTGCGATGGCGATGCCGTAGGCGGCGGTGACGCCGATCAGCGGTGCGCCGCGCACCCACATGTCGCGGATGGCAACGGCGACGTCGGCGACGGTTTTCAACGTCACGATCCGGAACTCGTGCGGCAGCCAGCGCTGGTCGATGATGTCGACCGAACGGCCGTCGGCGTTGAGCCAGATCGTATGGTAGTGCTTTTCTCCGACTTTCACGAAAGTGTCTCCTGCTGAAGCCGTTCCGCAGTGGCGCGAATATCCCAGAGGCTCGCAATGCGATCCCGGTTGACGGCAAGATGGCGCCCGAGCTTCAGCGCCTTGCTTTCGCATTTGGCGCGGCGGCTGAGGTCGGCGATGGTTTCGAAATCGGCATTGTGGGCAAGGCCGAGGATGCGGCGCAGGATCTCCACCCCGGCAAAGCCGAGCATTTCGCGGTAGATCTCATCAAGAACGATGGTCAGCGCCTGTTCGGCGCCGAACGGGTCGGCGCGGTCTTCGAAAAGGCTCGCCTGATAGAGGATACCCTTGCGCTCGCTGCGCCAGAGCGCGGTAAACTCGTCGCAGAAGGTTTGCCAGATCGTCTCTGCCGTATCCAGCAGGTAGGCGCGCATCTGATCGCGTTCGCCGGCAGCGCTCTCGTGGCCACCTTGAGAGAAGTAGCTCATCCAGAAATTCGCCAAGAGCATGCCGACATCGAAGCTGATCGGTCCGTAGAAGGCGAATTCCGGATCGATGACGCGCGTCTCGTCGTCGGTGACCATGACCGAACCCGTATGTAGATCGCCGTGGCAGAGGGTTTCGGCCTTGGCGGAGAAGATGTGTTTCAGCCGCTGGGCCTCGACCTTCAGGTCGCGGTCGCGACGCAATTCCTCGACCAGGCTGTCGAGGTGCGGGGTGGTGTGGCGGTTCATTTCCGCCTCGAAGTAGGGATCGGAAAAGACCAGGTTTTCGGTGATGTCGCAGAGTTCGACATTGTCCGCGAAAAGGGCGAGATCGGCCTTCTTGTCGCGCGTCGGCATCGAAAGATCCGAGCCGCGGAAAAGCGTGCGGGCCGCGAAAAGGCCGAGATCGCGACCGATCTTCGGCAGCTTACGCCCCTCGATCAGCGCACGCCGCAGGATCACGTGCGGCGCCAGATATTCCATAATGATCATCGCCTGCTCGGCGTCGAAGAACAGGATTTCCGGCACCATGCCCGGGTCGCGCGCCGCCTGGCGGGTAAGGGCGTGGTATTCGAAGAACGAGCGCTTCAACGGCAAGGGCCAGCGCTCACCGACGAGCCTGACATAGGGGAGCGCCTGCTTGACGATAGCTGCACCCATCTCGCCCGTGACGATGAAGACGAGATTGAGGTTGCCGTCGCCGACCTCCTTGACCTGCCAGCGGCGATGATCGCCGCCGATCCTGTCACATAGCGCAGCATTGCCGCTCAGCCTTAATGGCAGCGTTTCGGCGCTGAGCGCCTCGAAAACGTGCTTGTCCATATGGTCCTCCCTATGGGCATGGCCGGCCTCGGCCGCTCCTCGCCATGCTGTCATGGGCCATAGCTAAATCGGCATTCTGTCAAATGTCAATCGCCTTGACATTTGATGGATAGCCATCCTAACCTGACTTCATTGGGAGGAGAGCATGAGCGAACAAGCAGTGTTTCGCGTCGAGGGCGTGCGCAAATCCTTCGGGCCGATACCGGTTCTGAAGGGCGTCGATCTCGAATTGCGCAAGGGTGCCGTGACGGTGCTGATGGGCGCCAACGGCGCTGGAAAGTCGACACTGGTGCGCATCCTCTGCGGCGTCTACGTCGGAGACGCCGGAGCCATGCAGCTGGATGATCTCCCTTTTTCGCCGACAACACCGGCGGAGGCGATCCGTGCTGGTGTGGTGACGGTTCACCAGAACATCAATGATGGCGTCGTTGCCGACCTCGACGTCGCGACCAACCTCACGCTCGACCGGCTGAACGGCCGCGGTGCGCGCCTGTTCTTCAACCCGCGCCGGGTAAGGCGCGAGGCAGCCGTCGTTGCCGCCCGCATGGGCCTCGCCATAAATCTTTCCGCTGATATCAACGATCTGACGCTCGCCGACCGGCAGATGGTGGCGATCGCCCGCGCCATGGCGCACGAGCCGCAGGTGCTGATCCTCGACGAGCCGACGTCGTCGCTCTCGAGTGCCGAGGCCGATCGGCTGTTCGAGCTTCTCGACCGGCTGAAAGCCCGTGGGGTCGCGATCCTTTATATCTCGCACCGGATGTCCGACATCCGCAGGCTCGCCGACAGCATCGTCACCCTGCGCGACGGGCGCATAACCGGCCGCTTCGAAGGCGCGGATCTGGACTATGAGGGTGCCGTCAATGCGATGCTCGGACAGAAAGTCTCGGCAGGCGACGTGACCGTGCGCGAAGGGCTCGGTTGCGTCTTTTCTGCCCAGGGACTGAAACTTACCGACACGTCGCGTCCGTTCGATCTCAAACTGGGCGATGGAGAAATCGTCGCGGTCACGGGCCTCGTAGGCGTCGGCAAGACGGCGCTGGCCGAGACGCTCTTCGGAGCCCGCCCGCCCGCCGCCGGCCAGATGACGCTCGACGGCGCTTCCTATCGCCCGCAATCGACCGGCCAGGCGATTGCCAAGGGCGTGTTTCTGGTGGCGAAGGATCGATCCGACAGCGGCATCGTTCCCGATTTCAACATCTACGAGAATATCAGCCTGCCGTTCCTCAAGCGGCTGTCGCGCTTCGGCATAGCGAACCGCCGGTCCGAACGGGCGAAATCGCGGGCGCAGATCGCCGCCCTCGGCGTCGTCTGCCGCAGCGAGCGCGACGAAATGCAGACGCTTTCCGGCGGCAATCAGCAGAAGGTGATGGTCGGGCGGTGGCTTTCCGAGCCGTCGCGTCTCCTGATCCTCGACGAGCCTTTCCAGGGCGTCGACATCGCCGCACGCCGCGATATCGGCGCCAAACTGCGCGCCTCGGCGGCGGGTCGCGCCACTATCGTCTTCCTGACCGAACTCGACGAAGCTTTCGAGGTCGCCGACCGCATTCTGGTGATGTCGGAACACACTGTGGTCGGCGAGCATCGCAACGCTTCGGTCGACGTCGAGCGCCTGCTGCAGGAGATCGCCGGTCAACATCATCAGCAGGGACAGCCCCATGAGCAGTGAACAGATGAAACCCGCGGTGCCCGCCGCTTCCGCGTTGCCGGTGCTGCCGCCCACGGCCACGGTTGGCCTGCGCGATATCGCCATCAAATACGGTTTCCTTGTCCTTCTGGGCGGACTGGTCGTCTACTTCTCGCTGGTGACGAACGGGTTTTCCTCGCCGCAGAGCGCCGTCTTCATCCTGCAATCCGTGTCGATCACCGGCATCCTGGCGCTCGGCGTCACGGCCACGCTCGTTGTTGGCGGTTTCGACCTGTCGATCGGCTCGGTCGCGACCACGTCAATGATGGCGTCATCCTATGTGATGGTGGTGATGGGCGGAGATGCGCTGACGGCGACGCTCGTCTGCCTGGCGATCGGCGTTCTCGTCGGGCTGATCAACGGTATCATCATCGTCTACATGCGCGTGCCGGACCTGCTCGCGACGCTCGGCATGATGTTCCTGCTGCTCGGCCTGCAGCGCATACCGACCGAGGGCCGTTCGATCGCCGCCGGCATGACGCTTCCCGATGGCTCGGTGGCAACAGGCACTTTCAGCCCTGCCTTCCTGGCGCTTGGCCGCCATCGCTTCGATCTCATCCTGCCGAACCTCGTGCCGGTTGCCGTCGTGGTGCTGATCGTGCTGGCGGTACTGATCTGGTTCTTCCTCGAATACACCCGCTTTGGGCGCATGATGTATGCGGTCGGCTCCAACGAGCGCGCCGCCGGCCTGGCTGGCGCTCCGGTCAACGCCTATAAGATCTCGGCCTATGTCATTTCAGGCGTCTTCGCGTCGATCGGCGGCATTCTGCTCGCCGCGCGTCTCGGCCGCGGCGACATCGCCTCGGGCAACAATCTGCTGCTCGATGCGGTTGCCGCAGCGCTGATCGGTTTTGCCGTGCTCGGCGCGGCCAAGCCCAATGCGTTCGGCACAGCGATCGGCGCGCTCTTCGTCGGCATCCTGCTCCAGGGCCTGACGATGATGAATGCACCCTACTACACGCAGGATTTCATCAAGGGCGCGGTTCTCGTCATCGCGCTGATCTTCACCTTTGCGCTCTCGAAAAGAGGCAAACGCTGACGGGAAAGCCCCGCCCGCGGACAACAAACGTTCACCAGTGGAGGAGACTGAAATGAACTTTACACGCAGAGCAATGGGCAAGCTGGCGCTTGGTCTTGCCGGAACCGTGGCATTTGCCACCGCATCCTTTGCCGCCGACATGCCGAAGCCGTTCGACAAGCCGGGCGACGTCAAGATCGCGCTCGTGCGCTATCTGTCGACTGGCGACTTCTTCCAGTCCTACCTTGCCGGCGTGGAGGCGCAGGCAAAGGCTCTCGGCGTACAGCTTCAGGTTCTCGACAGCCGCCAGGACGCAGCGCTTCAGGCCGACATGGTCGACCAGGCGATCGCGCTCGGCGTGCAGGGGATCATCATCCAGCACGGCCTGACGGAATCGATGAAGGAAGCTGCCCAGCGCGCCGTCGATGCCGGCATCAAGGTCGTGGCCTTCGACGTGAACGTCGAAAACGAGAAAATTCCGCAGGTCGAACAGTCCGACCGCGATCTTGCCCGCCTTGCTCTGGAGCAGGCGATCAAGGACAATGGCGAGAGCTTCAAGGCGGGCTACGTCTATGTCGCCGGCATCGCTCCGCTCGACCGTCGCGACGAGACCTGGAAGGAATTCAAGGGCAAGTATTCCGGGATCAACGAGGTCTCGCAGTTCGGCACGATGGACAACCCGATCGCCAACTCGGTTGCCAACCAGGCGCGCTCGGTCATCTCCGCCAATCCCGATATCACCGTGATGTTCGCGCCCTATGACGAGTTCGCCAAGGGCGTCAAGATTGCGGTCGACGAAGCCGGTCTTTCGTCCAACGTGAAGATCTATTCCGCCGATATCTCGACCTCCGATATCGCGGCAATGCGCGAGCCGGATTCCGCCTGGGCTGCGACTGCCGCCACCAACCCGGCCGTGGTCGGGCAAGTCTCGGTTCGCACACTCGCCATGCTGCTTGCCGGCGAGGATCCGGGCCGCAGCGTCATCGTGCCCCCGACGTTGATCACCCAGAAGGACCTGAACGATCAGGACATCAAGAACATGGAAGAACTCGGCACCAAGCTGCCGCAGTTCGCCCACGCGGATGTCGCCATGCCGGCTTGGATGCCGAAGCCCTGATCACGCGGTTTGGTGATGAAAGTGGGGCGGTCGAAAGACCGCCCCGTTTGCGTACTGCCAGCCCTACGCATCACAACGCGCTTTAAGTCGTCGTTGCGCCTACCTTGCCGAGACCGTCCCGGCTCCAGCGCTCCATGACGCGGCGCGCCATTGATGTCGTGACCACCAGATGCGAGGCGAAGCCGCCCTTCAGCGCCGCCATCAGCGGTTCGAACTTGCTCTCTTCCTGGACGACCAGCATGCGCTTCTCGATGGCGCGGATGGACGAGAGATCGGCGGAGATGCAGCGCCGATTGTGGGCGCAGTTCACCCATTGGCCGTCACCATCGATCAGCTGTCCGGCGATGACACCGACAGCGCCTTCCTCGCCCATGCGGTGCATCTCGCTGGCGCTGAGCGCGCCGCACTTGACGAGGTGGCTGTCGTCCTCGATGCCGCCGACGGAATAGAGCGCCAGATGACAGTCGGCGATCGTCGACAGCTGCTCGCGGATCACCGGCTCGCCGCGAAGCTCCTCGGCCAGCCGCTCGGACGACAGCACGAGCGGCGCGTAGAAATTGATGCCTTCGGCATTGAGCCGGCGGGCGATCTCCGTCGTGCACTGGTCCGGCCGATAGGAATAGGGCGCGCCGAGATTGCCGCAGAGCTGGACCACAGTGACGCCACGCAGGTCGGCGAAGGGCATCACGTCGGCGATATGATAGACCGTTCGCCCCCAGGCGACGCCGACGCGATCGCCCTTCTTGATCAGTTCGAGAAAGACGGATGCAGCCAGCACCGGCATCTCAGCCGTCGGGTCCATGGCCTGCCGGTCCTCCGGCACGATCCAGGCCGCCGTGACCCCGGTTGCATCCTCGAGCTCGCGCGCCAGCACGTCGTCGGTGAAAAGCTCGGTCGAAGTGGTGATGTTGACGATCCCGGTCTCGCGTGCTCGCCTGAGATAGGTCGCGACAGAGGCGCGGGAGATCCCCAGTTTCTGCGCAACTTCGTCCTGCCGTAACCCATGGCTATAGTAGAGCCACGCGGCTTTGTGCATGATCTGATCGGTGTTGCGGATAGGCATGGGGATCCTTCAGTTGTCGATTGCTGACATTATTCATCGGTCGTGACATAAGTCAAATTGCCATTCAGGCAAAGTTGGAGGCGGGCGTTGCCTCAGGCGTTGGAGCCGCGAAAGTGTCGCGCTTGCGCCTCTTCCATCAGCCAGTCGACGAAATGCGCAATTGCCGGCCGTTCGATCGCCGCAGGCAACGTCACGATATAATAGGCGAATTCGCTCGGCCATGGTCGATCGAGAGCGACGGCTAGGCGGCCGTCGGCGATTTCTTCCCGCGCATAGATACCGCGGACAAGTGCAACGCCCTGACCAATGACAGCAGTTCGGTCCAGACGGAACGGAAGACCGTCTGCCGTTGGTAACGAACGGTTCACCGGCCGGGGTCGCTTGAGAGCGGGGCTGATCCTTAGGGGTAAAGGTGGCGTGCCGGCGGGCAGGTTTTGCCGGCTGAAGGCGAAGGCCCGCCTTCAGTTCTACAGCGCCACGCGTCTTAATAGACGCGCAAAGGTCGCCGTAGCACTTTGAATTGCTGCATGTTTTTATCCTTAGATCGGATAGGACTTAAGGAAACATGCAGTGGGCTCCGGTTGGGCCACACGGCCATCGCGTAGCACGGGCGGCGATGTCGTTGTGACGCATCCGTGCGTCACACGCCCGATCAGGTCTGGCAGCAGCGGGCATCGACCGGCAGTGTCGTCGCCCCGCCATCGGCGTGATGCAGCGTGAAATGATCGAAGTTGGCGATCGATGCGCAGGAGTGGTTGGGAAAGACCCGCACACGGCTTCCGAGGGTCAAGGGGCGTCCCGAGAAGGGAACGAAGCCATGTTCTTCAGACAGCCGCTCGAGCGTCCAGACACCTGTTTCGCCATCGCCTTCGGCGCTGACGACGGTGCCGAAGCCGGCGCCGCCCATGCCGTGGGCGCCGCGATCGGAGCTCATCGACTTGGAGCCGGCGTCGATGATGAAGTGCGTGTCATTGGAGGCAACGACGCGCGCAACCACCGAGAGCGCCAGGTCGTCGGCCGTGCAGATGCCGAGCCGTAGCGCGGTTCCGTCGAGGAACACGTAATTGCCGGGCCGGACGCAGTCGACCTCCTGGGACAGAGGCGCGCCGACACAGGTCGGCGTTGCGCCGACGGAAATGCAGTCGACGGCGATGCCGCGGTCCCGAAGCCGGCCGGCGAGACCGGCAAGGTCTGCGGCCTCATCGCGGGCGACCTTGGCCAGGCCCTGCGGGCCAGTGGCCGCGTAGGAATGGCCGGCGTGCGAAAGCAGGCCGGCAAAGTGCAGGCCGTCGGAAGCGGCGATCTGGGCGCACAATTTGAGCGCAGCCGGATCGTTCGGCTTGAGGCCGACGCGGCCGAGGCCGACATCGACCTTGAGGAAGACGCCGATTTCGACACCGTGACTTGTGGCGGCCGCCGACAACGCTTCGACGCCCGTCGCGCTTGCCGCAATCGTGCGCAGCTGCGTGCCGCGCGCCTTGACCACGGGCAGCAAACGGTCGAGCGACTGCGGCTTGACGATGGGATAGGCAAGGATGATCGACGGTATCCCGGCTTCCGCAAAGACCAGCGCCTCGCTTGGCTTGGACGCGGTGATGCCGCGGGCGCCAAGTGCCAGCTGCCGTCGCGCGACATAAAGGCTCTTGTGCGTTTTCACGTGCGGAAACATCGAGACGCCGGCTTGATCGGCACGCTGCTGCATGGCCTCAATGTTGCGGGCAAGGCGCAATTCGTCGACTTCGATATAGGGCGTCGGTCGCTCTGCGGCCGCAGGGCGCAGGAAGCCGTTGGCTTTCGGTTGCGCCGGGGCGCTGTCGATGTCTGCGGTCACGTTGCCGGTAGCGTTCGCAGCCGCCAGCATCACTTCGGAAGTGTTCATCTCGGAATGCTCTGATCTGAAGAGGGGATTGGTTGTCGTCGTCAGCCCGTTGCGACCTGTCGCACGAAATGGCTGGATGAGACCTGTTGCATCGGCAGTTCGCGCGGCACGAAGTCCGGCGGGCGCACGGCGCTTGGGATCTCGTCGGACATCGGCTGGCGGCCTTCCGGGCGGCGTGTCGGGTCGGCGATCGGAACGGTCGACAGGAGCTTGCGGGTATAGGGATGCTGCGGATTGCCGAAGACCGAACGGCGGTCGCCGATCTCGACGATTTCGCCGAGATACATCACCGCGACACGGTGGGCGATGCGCTCGACCACGGCCATGTCGTGGCTGATGAACAGGAGGGCGATCTGCATCTCGCGCTGCAAGTCCATCAGGAGGTTGATGACCTGCGCCTGGATCGTCACGTCGAGCGAGGCGACGGCTTCGTCGGCGACGATCAGGCGCGGGTTGAGCGCAAGCGCGCGGGCGATGCAGATGCGCTGGCGCTGGCCGCCGGAAAACGCGTGCGGATAGCGCTCGAGATGCTCAGGCGACAGCTCTACTTTGGAGAGAAGCTCGGCGGCGCGGGCGCGCATGACCGCGGTCGAGCCCAGCTTGTGAACGCGCATAGGGTCCATCAGCGACTGCTCGATCGTCATGCGCGGGTTGAGCGACGAGAACGGATCCTGGAAGACCATCTGGGCGTCGCGTCGAAACCGCGCGAGCATAGTGCGCGGCGCGCCGATCAACTCGGTTCCGTCGAACCGGATCGAGCCCGAACGCGGTCGGTCGAGCTGCATGATCGAACGGGCAACCGTCGACTTGCCACAGCCGGATTCACCGACCAGCGCCAGGGTCTCTCCCGGAAAGATGTCGAAGGAGACGTTCTCCACCGCGTGCACCCGACCCGAGACATGGCCGAACAATCCGGCCTTCAAATCGAAGCGCGTCACCAGGTTGCGCACCTCGACGAGCGGCTTTCGGGTTTCCTTCATCGGCGCGGACGCGTTCATTCTGTCACCTCGGCAAGCAGACGCTCGGGTTCGAACACAAGCAATGGAAATTTCTCCGGCGCGTCCTTGTCCGCCATGCTGCCGAGGCGGGGCACGGCGGAAATCAGCGCGCGTGTGTAGGCATGTTTCGGCTTGGCGAAGATGTCGTAGACCGAGCCTTCCTCGACGATCTCGCCCTTGAGCATGACGCAGACCCGGTCGGCGACTTCGGCAACCACGCCCATGTCGTGGGTGATGAACAGCACCGACATGCCGATCTCGCGCTGCAAGGCGCGAACCAGATCGAGGATCTGCGCCTGGATGGTCACGTCGAGCGCGGTTGTCGGCTCGTCGAGGATCATCAGCGAGGGGCGGCAGGCAAGGGCTATGGCGATCATGACGCGCTGGCGCATACCGCCGGAAAGCTGGTGGGGATACTGGTCGAGCCGGCGCTCGGCATCGGGCACACGGACCAGCTTCAGGGTATTGAGCGCGATCTGGCGCGCCTGTTCCGGCGTCTTATCCTGATGATGGATCACCGCCTCGGCGATCTGATCGCCAACAGTGAAGACCGGGTTCAGGCTCGACATCGGATCCTGGAAGACGATCGAGATTTCCGCGCCGCGCAGCGCCTCGACCCGCTTTTCCGAGAGCTTGGCGAGGTCGGCGACCTTGCCGTCCTTCAAACGCATCAACACCCGTCCGCCGGTGATGGCTGCGCCGTCATATTCGGTCAGCCGCATGATTGTCATCGCCGTGACCGATTTGCCCGATCCGGATTCTCCGACCAGCGCGACGGTCTCGCCGCGCGCGATGCTGAAGGAGACGCCACGCACCGCGCGCAGCTGCGCCCGGGTGCCGGCAGCGAAGGAAACTTCGAGGTCTTCCACGGAAAGGATGACATCCTCGGGCAGCTCAGGCTTTGCGGATTTGGACAGGATCATCAGCACATGCACCCGATTTCGAAGGGACGTTGCGCTTTCAGGTCTCGCAACGAGGTCGCATCCTGTCAATACGGAAGGGAGGTGCGATCAGCCCTGTCCGCCGGGTCGCTGGAGCAGACATCGGCCTCGCTCCCAATCCGCTGCCGCCGCAAAATCCAGTGAAATCAATGTGTCACGATTGTGGCAGGCAAAACTATGTGCTTTGCGCATTGTATCGCCTGTCTTCGCATATCGCGCCGGTCGTGCGATTTCGGGCGGATTGACGCCTCAGGCCGCGTCGGTCGTTGCCTCGAAGCCGCTCTTGTACTGGGGCAGTGCGGCACATTGCTTGAGATGCTGCCATAGCGCATCGCTGTCATGGCTACCGGGGCCGGCGCGCCTGAAGATCCGGATCTCCATTTCCAGCGACATCTGCTGGCCGCCGATCTGGGCCAGGCGTCCCTGCCGCATGGCCTCGGCGACGCAAATCTGCGGCAGCCAGGCGACGCCCCGCCCGGCAACGGCCATGTGCTTCAAGCCATCGGCAAGGCCGGACTGGTAGACGGTGCTGAGGTTGAGCGGGCGGCGCCAGCGCGATTGGATCAGCGTTGCCAGCTTGCCGATATAACCGTCGCTCCAGGAATAGGCGAGATAGGGGATCTCGGTGGTTTCGGGCACGTCGATGTCGAACAGCGGCCGGCCGTTGTCGTCGGTTCCCGATACGAGAATGAGCCGGTCCTTGCCGATCTGCAGGGATTCGAACGGGCCGCCCTCCAGCACCGGAGGGCCGTCGGGATGGACATAGGTGATGGCGAAATCGCACTGGCCGGAGCACAGGTGATCGATGCTTTCGAGGAAGTCGGCCGCATGCATGCTGGTGCGAAGCGGCATGCGCGAGATCAGCGGCGAGCCGATCCACTTTGGAAAGAAATACATCGCCAGCGTATGCAGCGAGGTGAAGGTGAGCATGGCCGAGCTTTCGCCGGCGACATTGCGGCAGTCGGTGCGCAGGCGGTACGCTTCGCGGACGAGCCGTTGGCAGCCGGGCAGGAACATCGTGCCGGCCCGGGTCAGTTGCACGGGGTAAGTGCTGCGGTCGATCAGGTCGGCGCCAATCCAGTTCTCCAGCGATTTGATGCGTCGGCTGAAGGCCGGTTGGGAAATATTGCGCGCGGTCGCCGCCGTCGAGAAATTCCGCGTCGCGGCGATTTCCAGAAAATCTTCAAGCCATTGCAGTTCCATGCCGGCCCTCATGCGTGTTTTGCATAGTCTATCCTAACTACACATTGGACAGACCTGCAAGCGCTCTTCTAGCCTCCCTTATAACGAGAAGAAAACTTCCGCCTCCACCAAATGGGAACAACGATGAAACGCACCTTAGCCCTAGCCCTCAGCCTGGGGCTCGGCATCGCGGCTGCGCCCGCTATGGCCGAGACCAAGAACCCCGGCACTTTCGTCTTCATGTGGACCGACGACATCCAGTCGTTCGATCCGGCCTATATCGCCAACACGCCAAGCTCCTACGGCGCGCTCAACATCTACAGCCGGCTGTTGAACTTCAACGGCTCGAAGATCTCCGAGTTCGTGCCGTCGCTTTCGACCGAGGTGCCGTCGCTTGAAAACGGCCTCATCAAGCAGGGCGACGACGGCTCGGTGAGCTATACCTTCCCGATCCGCAAGGGCGTTTTCGCCCACAAGGTCGGCGTCAAGGGCGCCGACGGCAAGGTCACCTGGGAATATTACGACAAGCTGACCGACGCCCAGAAGGCGACGATCGAGCCGGGCTACGGCCAGATCACGCCCGAGGACGTGCGCTATTCGCTGCTGCGCGCCATTCTTCAGGGTCAGTCGTGGATGTCGAACGCGATCACCGAGGTGATCACCGCCGGCAAATATACCGACATCGCCAAGTGGGTAGAGACCGAAGGCGAGGTCAAGTCCATCAACGACGCCAGCCCCGAGATCCTGCGCAAGGTCTATGACCAGCTCGCCTCGCAGATTATCGTCGATGGCGACAATCTCACGCTGAAGCTGCCGAAGTCGTTTCCGGCCACCCTTGGCGTGATCGCGCTGCCGTTCGGTACCTCGGTTCTCGACAAGGAATGGGTTGCCTCGGTCGGCGGCTGGGATGGCTCGGGCGATACCTGGAAGGCCCACTATCGTCCGGAACTCGGCGCCAATCCGCTGTTTGCCGAGGAGAACGGCACAGGGCCATTCATGCTCGAGGAATGGGACCGCACCGACCGGCGCATCACTCTGAAGCGCTTCGACAATTATTTCATGGGGCCGGCCAAGCTCGAGCGGGTGGTCATGCGCACCGTTCCGGAATGGACGACGCGACGCCTGCAGCTTCTGTCCGGCGACGCCGATTTTGTCACCGCGCCGGTCGAGTTCATCGACGAACTCAGCAAGACCGAGGGCGTCAAGGTCATCGACGGCCTGCAGAAGGTGTTTTCGCGCGGCGTCTTCTTCGCCTGGCCGCTCGACGACAACGACAACCCGGCCATCGGCAGCGGCAAGCTCGACGGTGCCGGCATTCCGCCGGACTTCTTCGCCGACATCGATGTGCGCAAGGGCTTCAACTACGCCCAGAACTACGATGCGCTCCTGAACCAGGTGCTGCTCGGAAAGACCGTGCAGTCGCGCGGGCCGACCGTGCGCGGCATCATGGGCTATCGCCCGGATTCGCCTGTTTACAGCTACGATCCCGCCAAGGCCGAGGAACACTTCAAGAAGGCGTTCGGCGGCAAGCTCTGGGAGACCGGCTTTGCGTTTACGGCCTATGTCACCGAAGGCAACCCGCAGCTGACCGCCGCACTTTCGGCGCTGCAGCAGGGCCTGTCGCGCATCAACCCGAAGTTCAAGATGCAGATCCAGGCGCTGCCATGGGCATCCGTTTCGGACAAGCTCAACAACCGCGAAAAGCCGGCCGCACCCTTGACGGTGATGGGCTGGGGGCCCGACTATTCCGACCCGGGCGGTCCGCTCGGTGCCGCCAGCTACTATCTCTCGCCCACGGGTCTCGTCGGCGGCATGGTTGGCCAGGGTTATCGCGACCTGATGGCGGAGAAGTTCAAGCCGTTGCTCGATGAGGCCTGGGCCTCGGTCGATCCCGCCGTGCGCGAGCCGATCTACGCCAAGCTGCAGGAAATGTCGTACGAATACGCCACCACCCAGTTCCTGTGGGAGGACTTCGGCTACGTCGTCACCCGCAGCAACATCGATGGTTATGTCGACAACATGATCCTCTACGGTGCCTGGGACTTCTATCCGGTCACCAAGGCCAACGACTGATTGGCTACTGCGCCGCGCGTCTTATTAGACGCGCAAAGGTCGCTGTAGCACTTTGAATTGCTGCATGTCGGGCGGCATCCCCGCCCGACATGCCTTTGTTTCATTTTCCCTGAAATCGGAACGTGTGAACCGTGCTGAACTATGCACTCAGACGACTGATGATGTTGCCGATCGTCCTCTTCGCTCTGTCGTTGATGATCTTTGCGCTGCAGATGTCGCTTTCGCCGACGCAGAGACTGGCGGCCTATGCGCCGTCGCCTGATTATCTCAAGGGTGGTCAGGAAAGCATCCGCAGGATGATCGAACAGTACGGGCTTAACGATCCCTTCTACATTCAGTACGGCCGCTGGATCGGCGGCATCCTGACCGGCAATCTCGGCTGGTCGGAGACGGCCCGCCAGCCGGTTTCGACCGCGCTGATGTCGCTGTTTCCAGCGACCCTGGAACTGGTGGTGCTGGCCTTTGTTCCGTGCCTGCTGCTCGCCGTCTTTTTGGGGTCGCGCGCGGGCATCTATCTCAATCGTTGGCCGGATCACCTCATCCGCATCTTCACCATTCTCGGCTGGTCGTTCCCGGTTTACGTCTTCGGCCTTTTGATGCTGTTGATCTTCTATTCGGCGCTCGACTGGTTTCCACCGGGCCGGCTCAGCCAGTGGGCCCAGACCGTGGTCAGCTCCAGCGACTTCGTGCGCTACACCGGCGCCAACACCGTCGATGCGCTGCTGAACGGCAATCTGGCGATCTTCGGCGATGCGCTTCGCCATCTGGCAGCGCCGGTGATCACGCTGACCTATGTCAACGTTGCCAGCATGACCCGGGTGATGCGCACCTCGATGCTGGAGACGCTGCGCCAGGACTATGTGCGCACCGCCCGCGCCAAGGGTCTGCCGCGCCGTGTCGTCGAACTGCGTCATGCCCGGCGCAACGCGCTTCTGCCGGTTGCGACCATCGCCGGCATGGAGCTGGCCGTGATGATGGGCGGTGTCGTCATCACCGAGACGATCTTCGACTATGCCGGCCTCGGCCAGTTCGCAGCCAAGACCGCCGCCAATCTGGATTTCCCGGCGGTTCTCGGTTTCGGCCTCTATTTCGCGGTCGTTCTGGTGCTGATGAACCTGATCGTCGACCTTATCTATCCGCTGCTCGATCCGAGGGTGAAGACGCAATGAAGGTTCTTCGTTACCTCGCAAGAAATCCGGTGTCCCTCTTTGGCGTCGTGGTGCTTCTGGCCTTCGTGCTGATCGCCGTCTTCGCGCCGGTTCTGGCGCCGCCGCAGAGCTTCCAGCTTTCACCCTACGACACGCCGCGTGCCGGCTTCCTGGCGACGCCGCAACCGCCTTCGCCGGAAGCCGTTTTCGGCACCACGCAAGGCCAGTACGACATCTTCTACGGTGTCGTCTGGGGGACGCGCACGGCGTTCAAGATCGGTCTCGGGGTCGTGGCGATCTCCGTGCTGATCGGCACGGTGGTCGGCGCGGTCGCCGCCTATTATGGCGGGCTTGCCGAAGAAATCCTGATGCGCATCGTCGACGTCTTCATGGCGGTGCCGTTCCTGATCGCGGCCATGGTGCTGACGGCGCTGCTTGGCAAGGGCATCGTGCCGATCACCATTGCCCTGACGACGTTCGGGTGGATGAGCTATGCCCGTATCGTGCGCAGCGAGATCCTGAGGATCCGCGAGATGGACTATATCCATGCGGCACGCAGCTACGGCGCCAGCGATCTCAGGCTGATCGTGCTGCATATCCTGCCCAACGCCATGTTCCCGGTGCTGGTGCTGGCGACGATGGCGACTGGTTCGATGGTGCTGTCCGCCTCGGCGCTCAGCTTCCTCGGGGTCGGCACCGAAGAAGGCTATGCCGACTGGGGCCAGTTCATCGCCTACTCGCGCAACTGGATCGTCGGCCAGCCCGGCAACCCTTTCCAGTTCTGGTACACGCTGGCCTTTCCGGGCGCTGCCGTCTTCCTTTTCGTGCTGTCGTGGAACCTTGTCGGCGATGCGTTGCGCGACATGCTGGACCCTCGCCATTCCCATTGAGACCCATTCCTATCGAGACCCAAGGAGCGTACCGATGCCCTCTCTGTCTGCCGCCTCGATCGAGCTTTTCGAGGATCTGATCCGTTACGAGGTCGAGGACAAGGCGATCCCGTCGATCTCCTATGCCCTTGTCGACCGTGACGGCGTGCTCGCCGAAGGCCATGTCCAGCGTCATGACCGGCATTTCGACATGGGCAGGGACACCTGCTTCCGCATCGGCTCCATCACCAAGACCTTCACCTCACTGGCGATCATGCAATTGGTCGAGAAGGGGCTTGTCGATATCGATGTCGACGTGTCGACCTATCTCCCCGGCTTCAAGCCGATAAACCCGTTCGCCGGCGCCGAAGGCGGGCCCTACGGCTCGGTCATCAGCCTGCGCAAGCTGATGACCCATACGGCCGGCCTTGTACGCGAGCCGAAGAGCGGGCACTATCTCGATGCCACCCGTCCGCCGCTCGAAGACACGGTCAACGAGCTGGCAAGCTCGACCTTAAAGCAGGACCCGAGCCTCGGGGTGATGCATTACTCCAACGCCGGCATCGCCGTCGTCGGCCGGGTGATCGAGACGGTCAGCGGCCAGAGCTACTCCGATTATGTCGCCGCCAACATCCTAAAGCCGCTCGGCATGGACAGCTCCTCGTGCGGCATGGCACCCGGCATTCGTGAAAGGCTTGCACCAGCTAACATGTGGACGCTCGACGGCGACACGCCGGCGCCGGTGTTCAGCCTCGGCGGATCGCCGGCCGGCAATATCTTCTCCACCACCGGCGACATGGCGCGTTACGCCCAGTGCCTGCTGCGCGGCGGGTTCGACGTGCAAGGCAATTCCATCATCTCGCCGGCGGCGCTGCGCGAAATGTGGACGCCGTTCGGCAAGCGCCCGGCCGGTCACGACAAGACGCTTGCCGGCTACGGCCTGTGCTTCGGGTCCGGTGATGTCGACGGCTGGACCTCTGTCGGCCATGGCGGCGCCGTCTATGGCTATGCTTCGCAAATGATGCTGCTGCCGGCCGCCGGCGTCGGTGTGCTGATCTTCGCGACGCTTGACTTCTCCAACCAGATCGCCTCGCGGCTGGGCGTCGACGGCGTGCGCATCGTCCTTGCCGAACGCAGGATGGGCAAGATGCCGGAGCGCGTGCAGCGCCCGCCTGCAATCTCCGAGGCGCAGTTCAAGACGCTGCCGGGCTATTACCGCGACGACGCCACGCAGGAGATCGTCGAGGTCAAGTCCAAGGACGGCAAGATCTACCTGATGGGCGAGGGCGTGCCACACCAGATTCGTCCGGTCGCCGGCAACGACTTCGTCATAGACGGCCGCATCTACGGGCGCGGCGCTGATTATGCCCATATGAACCTCTCCTTCCCGGAAGCCGGCAAGCTCCTCTGGAAGGATGCGAACTGGACGCGCATCGAGGCACCTCTCGACGAGACCGTGCCCGACGCGATCAAGCCGCATCTCGGCGAATACGGGCCGGATTTCAACATCACATACCTGACCTACAGCCACGGCGGGCTGAAGTGCCTGATCGAGTATTTCTGCACGCACACGTGCGAGCCGGTCGAGGAAGGGCGCTTCCGCATGCACGGCCGGCTCTACGAGGACGAGATCCTCGAACTCGACGCCGTCGATGACAACGGCAAGCGCGGCATCCGCGTCGGCCCGATGTTCCTGGAACGGCGCAGCCCGTCCCAGGCGGAAGCGGCGTGATCCGGACCATGGTTGCTCCGATCAAGATGGAATCGCCGCTCGGCGCCCGTATGTTCATCGGCGGGCGCGAGGTCGACTATTACTGCGGCACGTCCTACTTCTGCCTGCACGGCCACCCCGGAGTGATCGAGGCGGCCTGCGACGCCACCCGGCAGTACGGCATGGGGCCGGGAACGCTCGCCCACATGCAGGTCTATGCCGACCTGCAGGAGCGGCTGCGCGACTGGTTCGGCACCGAGGAGGTCGTCTACATGATCTCCGGCTACACCAGTCCGATGGTGCTGCTGCAGGGGCTACGCGACGATTTCGACGTCATCCTCATCGACTCGGCCACCCATTACAGCACCCGTGACGCGATCCCGACGCTCGGCAAGCCGATCCACGAGTTTCGCCATGCCGACCCGGAAGATCTCGCAGCGCAACTGTCGCTGCATGTGAAGGCAGGCGAGCGGCCGGCTGTTCTGACGGACGGCGTTTTCCCGTCGTCAGGCAAGCTTGCACCGCTTGCCGACTATCGCCATGTGATGGCTCCCTACGAGGGCGCGCTGCTCTGCATCGACGATTCCCACGGCGTCGGCGTTCTCGGCGAAACCGGGCGTGGCTCGCTGCAGCATGCCGGGCTCGAGGGCGAGGGCAATTTTCTGGCCGGCACCATGAGCAAGGCATTCGGCGCACTCGGCGGCGTCGTTCCGGGCGACGCAGCGCTTGCCGAAAAGATTGCCCGCAACGCAATGATCATGCGCGGCGCCTCGCCGGCGCCGCCCGGTCTTGCGGCGGCGGCCGCCGCATCGCTCCGGGTCCTGCAAACGACGCCGGAAAAGCGCGCGAACCTCACCCGCAACATCAAGCATGTGCGCAGCGGCCTGCGAGCGCTGGGCTTCGAGGTCGCCGACACGCCGGTGCCGATCGTCACCGTCAAGGGCGTGACCGATCTCGAGCAGCTTCGCGACCGTCTCGCCGAACGCGACATCATCGTCCGGGTCCAGCAGGCGGGCGGCTATTCCGACGCACCCGACGTGCCGACCCTGCGGCTCGCGGTGTTTTCCGAACATTCCCCAGCTCAGATCGATCGGCTGCTGCAGTCGATGGCCGAGCTTCTTTGAAACATGAGGGAGCGATCATGAAGGTTTTCATCAGCGCAGATATCGAGGGCACGGCGGGGATCACCGCCTGGGACGAGGCCAAGAAGGGGCATCCGGAATACGAGGAATTCCGCGAATACATGACCGACGAGCTGGTGGCGGCCTGCGAAGGGGCGAAGGCGGCCGGTGCCAAGGAGGTGGTAGTCAAGGATGCGCATTCGACCGCGCGCAATCTGATCCTGTCGAAGCTGCCGGCCTATGTCAGCATCGTCAGGGGCTGGAGCGGTCATCCAGATCTGATGATGTTCGGCATCGACAAGAGTTTTTCGGCAGCCCTCTACACTGGCTATCACAACAAGGCCGGCACCGACACCAATCCGCTCGCCCATACGCTGACCGGCACGGTGTCGCGGCTTTTGATCAATGGCGACGTGGCGTCAGAATTCACGCTGAACGCATTTTGCGCCGCACGCTACGGCGTTCCGTCGGCGTTTCTCTCCGGCGACGCCGGCATGTGCGCTGAGGCCAGGGCGATTGTTTCCGGCATCGGCACCGTTGCCACCAGCGAAGGTTTCGGCCCGGCGACCAGATCGCTGACGCCAAAGGCCTCGGTTGCCGCCATTCGCGAGGGCGTGGAGAAAGCGCTGTCGGGTGATCTCGAGGGCTGCCTGCCGAAGCTCGCCGACCGCTTCGAGCTTGTTGTCGAATACACGACCCCGATCGAGGCCTATCGCGGCAGCTGGTATCCCGGTGTTGAACATGTCGCCGCCCGCACGCTGCGCTTCGAGGCCAAGGACTTCTTCGAAATCCAGCGCGCCATCCGCTTTATCGTGTGAGCGAGGCGATTTGCAGTGGGCCAGACGTTGCGTCGCGGCTCGCCGAGCCTCCGCCGGCAAGGGCGTCGGGACCTCGTTCACGATTATCGGCGGCTGCCAGCCAACTGAAGCACTCGCGGGCTCGTCAGCTCGTCAATGTCGTGGGCAAGATCGTCGCGCGTCGGTGATAGGTCAATGCTGCCCGCAGGCACAGCGCCAGCGGTCCTTTCGGCAAATCCCCTGTGGTGGGGATGAGGAGGGCGCGATTGCCCTCGAAGGTGAAATCATCGGCAAAGTGAATGCGGAAGGTTTCGACGAGCGTCGTCCTGCAGTTGAAGAATACGGCACATCGTTCCGGCGCCGATTCGGCGACGCCGAGACGGATGGTCGTTCCGCTTTTGCTTGCCTGCGTAAGATAGGCCGGCTCTCCCCATTTCAGCGTTTCCGTCAGCGGCCCCACGCCTTCGGTCTCGGCTGCAACCATATAGATGAGGTCGCGAACCTGCAGAAGGCGCGCTCGTATCGCTGCGGCGTGTTGCGCAAGCACCTCGGCGACGGCGGATGGAACGGGTGGGGTCGTCATGGCGTGCTTTTCAGCGGCAGATGAATGTCGGTTCGCAATTCGCTCTGGGGCACCAGGCGCGGATCGTTGAGATAGTCTTCGAAGACCGGCGCATCGTCGGGCTCATGCCCGGATCCGGGCAGCCACACGCCGAGGAACCAGCGATAGGCACCGCGCATTGCCGCATAGGGACCGGTGTAACTCAGTCTAGCGTAGGGGCCTCCACGCAGGACCGTTTCGGTCAACGGCAGGTCGAAGGTGATTGGACCGGCAATCGGCATGCTGGCGCGAGAGCGCAAGTCCTGCTCAGACCCGAGGTCGGGGTCGTCGAAGAATACCCCGATCATCTCCGGTCGGTCCGGCAATGCCCCACGGGCCGCGAGTTCGGTAAAGAGCCGCGCCATCGCACGGTCGATTTCCATGTAGGAGCCCCGGTGGGCGATCGACGCACACCGTCGCTCGGGCAGGGTGACGACGCTCACCGGGAATCCGTTCGTGTCGCCTGCGGCATTGGCCGCCCTGAAGGCGTCGTGCGGACCATTTTCCCGATAGGCGGCGGGCGTCATGCCAAAAGCATCCTTGAAAGCCCGCCCAAATGTGTCGACCGAGGCATACCCAGCGCGATCGGCGACGATCCTGACCTCAAGATCGGAATTGGCCAGCCGGTCGGCAGCGCGCTGCAGCCGGAGTCTGCGAATGGTCGACGCTATGGTCTCGCCGCGCATGGCCGAGTAGATCCGGCTCCAGTGATAGGAGGAGAGGCAGGCGACGTCGGCCAGTTCGTCGAAGGAAATGTCCTCTTCCAGATGAGCATAGACATGGTCGATGACCCTGTTCATCCGTGCGTTGTAGCTCGCCTGTGTCAGTGCCTTGCGCATCGCTGTCCTCACGGCTCTCCAAACCACGAGAAGATTTGCACGAAGTGGACCGGCAAATCTTGCGGATTTGAAGATCTTGCCGACGCAACCGCCACTATTTGTCGCCCAAATGCTTCCCGCCAGCTTCGCGGCCCGTCCACGACATCCATTGCCGCCGTGACGATGATCGTCAGTAGCTGAGCTTCGGATACCAGTCCGTGCCGCGGCCCTCCGGCGTCAGATCCAGGATCGACCAGAGCGAGGCGATGTCCGGCGCCTCTCTCGGATCTTGGCCGGGGTCGGCCATCTCCGTCGTCATCTCGCTTGCCCAGAAGAGCCTGACGGCGTTGCCTTCACGTTTGAAGACGCCAAGCGCCGGATTTTCGCTTCCGTCCGCATTGATGAGGCCGAGATCCCGAGCATAGTCGTCGCCGACCGTCTGGACGAAATCGAGGTCTCGCCAGCCACGCTCCTGGGCAAACGCCAGCTGACGCTCGACGGAGCTGCGGCCGAAGATCTTCAGCGCCACCCGCTGCTTGATATCGGCGGCGTTGCCGTTCACCGCGCCGAGCCAGTTCGTGCACATCGGGCAGGGGCGCGCGCGCTGCGGCCCGTACATCCAGAAATAGGCGACGAGCGTCTGTTTGTCGCCGAAGAGGTCGAGCAGGCCGATGTCGTTGCCGTTGGCATCCTTGAAGCGATAATTCTTTTCAATCACCGGCCCATCCGGCAGCAACCGCCGCTGCTCGACCAGCCGCGTCATCTGCCGCCGGAACTCGATTTCTTCGCGCAGCAAAGCCTGCCGCGCCTTTCTGTACTCAGCCGTTTCGCCGGGAAAGGGCGATTTGCCCTTGGCTGCGAGATCCGGCGCCGGAACGAGTTGATCGAAGCTCATGTCCTTGCCCTCGTTTTATCGATCCCAACTAACGGCTTCGAGCCGTCCAGGTTCCCGAACGAGAGAAGGAATGCTCGGCCGGGCGCTGCAACGCCCGGACCAGCTGCGATAAACGCGGCAGTCAGATGTTTGCACGTCAGTTGCCGTGCATCGACTTACTGGCCGAGCTGTTTGGCTGCCTTTTCGATGACATCAGCAACCATCTCCGGCTGAGAGGCAAAGACGGCATGGCTCGCCTTGATCTCCGTCACCTCGCTGTTTGCCCGCTTGGCCATGTCGCGCTCGAGATCGGGATTGATCGCGCGATCCTGCGTCGCCACGATCGACCAGCTCTTCTTGGTTCGCCAGGCCGGATCGCCGACCTTGGACGAAAACGCCGCCTTGGCGGCAAAGACCTGAGATTTTGCAAGGAATGCCGCTTCGTCCTTCGGAAGGTCAGCAGCGAAATCGGCGGCGAAGGCGCTCGGGTCGAGATAGAGGTATTTTCCGTCCTTGGTCTCCCTGATGTTCATGCCGCCCGCCGGTTTGGAGCTGGCAAGGGCGAGCAGACTTTCGCCCTTGTCGGGCTGGAAGGCGGCGACATAGACGAGGCCTGCGACGTCGCCACGGTTGCCGGCTTCGGTGATGACGATGCCGCCATAGCTGTGCCCGACGAGCAAGGTCGGACCATCCTGCAGATCGAGCACGCGGTCGGTGGCGGCAACGTCATCCGCCAGCGACGTGATGGGCTGTTGAACGATCGTCACGGCATAGCCCCGCTTCTCGAGAATTTCCGTTGCCTGGCGCCAGCCGGAGCCATCGGCCAGTGCGCCGTGAACGATGACGATATTCTTGACCTCGGCTGCCTGGGCCGCAAAGGCAATCGCGCTGGTGAAGAGGGCGAGCGCGAGGGTGGAAAGATGACGGTTCATGGATTTCACTCCTTGTCGGGTTGATGGCGATTGGCAGGTTTGAACATGTCTCGAGGTCTCAGCCGAAGGTGAAGGCGTAGGCCTGAACGCCTGGGTCAAGGAACCGGATGCTGAAGTTGCGCGCCGAGACGTCGCCTGCCTGGCGCACCAGCTGATAAAGCCTTGTTGCCGTGACCGTGCCGTTTCCATTGGCGTCGATATCGGCGCCGTGGTCCTTGCCCGGCGCCTTGCCGTCGATGGTCACCTGAAAGCGGACCGGCTTTCCGGCCGCTCCCGGCCCAAGAACGAGATGCAGGTCGCGGGCGCTGAAACGCGAGGCGATGCCGCCTCCCGGCTCGTCGAGCGTTGCCTGTTCCGGGCCGACGGTCCAGGCGCCGGTGAGGCCCCATTCGTTGAGACCCGGTTCGGCGACCGTGTATTTGCGCGCCGCATCGGCGCTCAGGCTCTCGTTGGAGGCGAAGTTCGAAGCGCGCTGGTATCCGAGATAGGTTTCGCTCGAGCGGATATTGTTGAGGTCGGCGCCGAGTTCAGCGCCCTTGGTCTCGGGCACTACCGGCCTGCTCGCCGCCATGTCGCTACCGGCTTCTCTGAGCAGGTCCTGGATGGCCTTCTCCGTCTGCGGGTAATTGCCCTCGCCGAAATGATGGTAGCGGATCTGCCCCTTGGCATCGATCAGGTAATGGGCCGGCCAGTAGCTGTTCTCGAAGGCGCGCCAGATGCGGTAGTCGTTGTCGATGGCGACGGGATAGCCGATGTTGAAATCGCTGACCGCCTTGCGGACATTGTCGATCTTCTTCTCGAAGGCGAATTCAGGCGCATGCACGCCGATGACGACGAGGCCTTGATCCCGGTATTTTTCCGCCCACGCGCGGACATAGGGGACGGTGCGAATGCAGTTGATACAGGAATAGGTCCAGAAATCGACGAGCACCACCTTCCCCCGCAAGGCTTCCGCGGTGAGCGGCGGCGAGTTCAGCCACTCCACCGCTCCATCAAGCGATGGTGCAGCGCCTTCGACGGGCAGGTCGCTTTGAAAGGGGCGGGTCGTATCGGCCGATGCGACGTCCACGCCCTTGTCGGCAGCCGCGGAGAACGGTCCGCCAGCGGCTTTGGTATCGAGCTTTTCGAGCACGGTCTGTTCCAGGGATGCCGTGCTGGCGTAGGAAAGTTGGGCCAGCAGGCCGGTATCGAGGCCGAGCGCGATTGCCGCAACGCCGGCGAGCACCGCGGCACCCAGGACCTGGCGAACGCGCTCGCTGATCCCCAGCGACCGCTTCATGGCGGCGAAAACCTTTCCGCCGACAAACATGGCTGTGGCAAGCGAGGTGGCCGCACCGGCAGCATAGGCAAGCAGCAGGAATGTCGTCGCAAGATTGGCACCCTGCAGTGCCGCGCCGGTCAGGACCAGACCAAGGATGGGCCCGGCGCAAGGGGCCCAGAGCAGGCCGGTCGCGATGCCGAGAACAAACGACCCGGCCACATCGGGCGTCGCGCGCCCATGGCCGGTGGCCCTCATCAGGCGGTTGCCGAAATCGACGACGGGCTGTGAAAGCGCGCTGGCGATCCGCGGTGACAGCAGGCTTGCGCCAAACGCCGCAAGCAAGGCAATCGCGGCAATGCGGCCATATTCGTTGGCATGGATGGCCCAGCTGCCGCCGATGGCTGCCAGGGTGGCGACAAGCGCAAAGGTGATGGCCATGCCGGCAAGCATCGGCAGCGTGCTTCGGAGGAAGGACTGTTCGGCGCGTGCGAAAACGAAAGGCAGGATAGGCAGGATGCACGGACTGAAGATCGTCAGCGCGCCTCCGAGATAGGCTATGATGAGAAGCGTCATCATCGTTTCCTTTGAACCGATTGATCGGGCTCTGGACGGCGATGTGCCTTGACCAGCAACGGATACGCATCTGGTCTTTGCGACGTATCCCGCATGTGTCCGCTCAGGTATGAAAATGTACCGGGATGTAGGCGTAGCCCGGCCTGCTACAGAGCGATACAAATCGGCTGCCGATGATCAGCCATCAGACACGCGCCGGCGGATCGAGTTGGCTGGTCGCAAGGCGTCTTTGTATCAGACTGTATCCGGGCGGGTCGGCGCTACATTGGTATTCAAGATCGGGCGGGCGCGACACACGCAGGATACAAGCGGCCCGTCTTTCTCCCATTGTGCTTGGGTTCAAAAAGGAGAGGCCGATGTCTGACGAAATCAACCATGAACGCCGCAAGTTTTTCGGGGTGGCTGCCATGACCATTGCTGCGGTCGAGCTTGGCATGGCGGGTGCCGCGATGGCGCAGTCGGGGCAAGCGTCCGCCGCACGGCTGCCTGACATCAAGCCCGGCACACACACCTCCTTTGCCGCACTCAAGCAGATCCGGGCCGGCGTGCTCGAAGTCGGCTACGCGGAGGCAGGTCCCGCCGATGGGCCGGCTGTTCTGCTGCTGCACGGCTGGCCCTATGACATTCATACCTATGTCGACGTCGCGCCCTTGCTTGCTCAAGCCGGCTACCGCGTGATCGTGCCTTACCTGCGCGGTTACGGAACGACGCACTTCCTTTCGCCGGATACGCCGCGCAACGGCCAGCAATCGGCGATCGCTGCGGATATGATCGCCTTGATGGATGCGCTGAGCATCGAAAAGGCGGTGCTTGGCGGTTGCGACTGGGGCGCACGCACGGTCAATATCATGGCAGCACTTTGGCCGGAGCGCTGCAAGGCGATGGTCTCTGTGAGCGGCTATCTCATCGGAAGCCAGGAAATCAACAGGAAGCCATTGTCGCCCAGCGCCGAGCTTGCCTGGTGGTACCAGTTCTATTTCGCCACCGAGCGCGGGCGGCTGGGCTATGAGGAGAATCGGCGCGCCTTTGCCAAGCTGATCTGGCAGACCGCCTCGCCCACCTGGAAATTCGATGATGCGACCTTCGAGCGTTCGGCTGAAGCCTTCGACAATCCCGACCATGTCGCCGTCGTCGTCGACAATTATCGCTGGCGATTGAGCCTGGCGGAAGGCGAACGCAAATACGACGCCTACGAAAAGCGGCTTGCCGCGGGACCGAAGATCTCGGTTCCCACCATCACGCTGGAAGGTGATGCCAACGGCGCGCCACATCCGCAGCCTGCCGCCTATGCCGGCAAATTTTCGGGAAAGTACGAACATCGCACCGTCAGCGGCGGCATCGGGCATAACCTGCCGCAGGAAGCGCCGCAGGCGTTCGCACAAGCGGTTATGGACGTGGATCGTTTTTAGACCGACGATAGTCGGCAACAGGGCGCGCGACCTTGTGGATGCCTGCCTCGCGCAAGCCGCCTTGGGTCTAAAGGCATCAGGCGCTGTGGCCGAGTGCATAGGGGAGTGGGAAGTCGGATATGGAACACGTCGATCACATCCTGATCGTCGACGACGATCGCGAAATTCGCGAGCTGGTGTCGAGCTATCTAAGGAAGAACGGGCTGCGCACGGCCGTTGCCGCGGATGGCCGCCAGATGCGCGCCTTTCTGGAAGCCAACACCGTCGATCTGATCGTGCTCGATGTGATGATGCCCGGCGACGACGGACTGGTCCTCTGCCGGGAGCTGCGCGCCGGCAAGCACAAGGCGACGCCGATCCTGATGCTGACGGCTCGCAGCGATGAGATGGACAGGATCATCGGCCTGGAAATGGGAGCGGACGACTATCTGCCCAAGCCATTTGCTGCGCGCGAGCTCTTGGCACGCATCAAGGCGGTGCTGCGCCGAACCCGAATGCTGCCTCCGAACCTGCAGATCACTGAGGCGGGTCAATTGCTGACCTTCGGCGACTGGCAGCTCGACACGGTCGGCCGCCGCCTTCTCGACAGGCAGGGCACGGAGATCGCCTTGAGTGGTGCCGAATACCGGCTGCTGCGTGTCTTCATCGATCATCCGCAGCGCGTGCTCAACCGTGATCAGCTTCTCAATCTGACCCAGGGGCGCGACGCCGAGCTGTTCGATCGCTCGATCGATCTTCTCGTCAGCCGTCTGCGCCAGCGGCTCGGTGACGATGCGCGTGAGCCGACCTACATCAAGACGCTGCGCAGCGAAGGTTACGTCTTTTCCGTTCCGGTCGAGATCTCGGAGCCCAGGCAATGAGCTTGGGCGTCACATCGACTGTCAGCTGGTATTGGCCGAGCACCTTACGCGCTCGGCTTTTTCTCGTTCTTCTCCTCGGTCTCGCAATCGCCTATGGCCTTTCTTTCAGCGTCCTGTTTCTCGAACGCTATATGTCGGCGAAGGCGGTCATGCTCGGCACGCTGGAAACCGATGTTGCCACATCGATCGCCATTCTCGATCGACTGCCGGCGAGCGAGAGAGCGGGTTGGCTCGATCGTCTCAGCCGCGGCAGCTATCGTTTCGTGCTGGGGCCCGGCCTTCCCGGCGTGCCGGATCTCACCACCCGTGGTGCGGAGATCGCTACCAAGATCGAGGAGGCGGCCGGGCATCGCTTTCCCCTGCACGTGGAGGCGATTCCGGGTGACGACAAAAGATTGCAGGCCCATCTGACGCTCAGCGACGGCGCGCCCCTGACGATAGACGTGACGCCACGGGGCGTCATGCCGATCGCCGAATGGCTTCCCTATGTGCTGGCGACCCAGATGGCACTCCTGCTCCTTTGCGTCTGGTTTGCCGTGCGCCAGGTCATCCGCCCTTTGAGCGACCTTGCCGCTGCCGCCGATGCGCTGGACCCGAACAGGAAGGCCGCGCCGTTGAGCGAAGCCGGCCCACGTGAAGTCGCGCATGCCGCCCGGGCCTTCAATGCCATGCGCGACAGGATCGCCCACTATCTCGAAGAGCGCGTGCAGATCCTTGCCGCCATTTCCCACGATCTCCAGACGCCGATCACGCGCATGCGGCTTCGCGCCGACATGGCGGATGAATCGCCTGAAAGGGATAAGCTGGTGCAGGATCTCCGCGAGATCGAACGACTGGTTCAGGACGGTATTGCTTACGCCCGAAGTGCGCACGGCAATGTCGAGAAGACTTCCCGCATCGACCTCGCATCCTTTATCGACAGCCTGGCCTATGATTATCAGGACACCGGAAAGTCCGTGGCCGTCGTCAGTGCCGTTGACGGGACCATACCCGTCAAGCCGCATGCGTTGCGCCGGATCCTCTCCAACTTCATCGACAACGCGCTGAAATTTGCCGGCGCTGCCGAGATCAGTGTCGAGCGACGGGAAAATGGCGAGGTCGCCATCACGGTGATGGATCGGGGGCCGGGCATTCCGGACGACATGCTCGAGGCTGCGATGCAGCCGTTCTTCAGGCTCGAACAGTCCCGCAATCGGGAGACGGGCGGCACCGGGCTCGGACTTGCGATCGCCCAGCAACTGGCAGGGGCCATCGGCGGCTCGGTGCGGCTCTACAATCGCGCCGGCGGCGGTTTGGCGGCGGAGGTCGTCATCCGCTGATATCGCGGTCAAAGTTCGCCGAAGCGGTTTGTAGCTCTACAGCGCCGCGCGTCTTATCAGACGCGCAAAGGTCGCTGTAGCACTTTGAATTACTGCATGTTTTATCCTCAAATCGAATAGGATTTAAGGAGCCATGCAGTAGGTGTCCGGAGCGACCACCGCTACGCTTTGGTACATTTCCGCCTGTTTCGGAAACATGCCGGATACCTCCGCCGGTCAAATTTCTCTCCGTCAACGCAGTCGCCAGGGGCGACACAATAACGGAGTGTTCCATGACACAGGTCGACAAGGTTCTCTACACCGGCAGGACGCATACCAGCGGCGGTCGCGACGGCGCCGCACGCAGTGATGATGGGCGGCTGGATGTCAAGCTCTCGCCACCGGGAAGCGCCCATGCCGGGACCAATCCCGAGCAACTCTTTGCGGCCGGATGGTCGGCCTGTTTCATCGGCGCCATCGGTAAAGCGGCGGGAAAGCGCGACGTCAAGCTTCCTGGAGATCTCTCCGTGGCTGCCGAGGTTGATCTCGGATCGACCAACGGCGCCTATCTGCTCCAGGCGCGGCTGAAGGTGAACATGCCCGGCATCGAGCGGGAACTGGCGACAGCCCTAGTTGAAGAGGCGCATCAGACCTGCCCCTATTCGAAGGCGACCCGCGGCAACATCAACGTCGAGTTGACGGTCGCCTAAAACGATGAAAGCTCGCCGCGTCGCGGCGAGCTTTCATGGAAATGGAATGGGCGATGCTTGCGCATCGCCATCGGAGGATCCAATGAAGCTGATGATCATCATCGCACTTGGAGCGGCGGTTTTTGCAGCACCGTGTATCTATGATGTGAGCTCGCAAGAACCTTCGCCCTTGATAGGCCTGTTTGCTGCGGCTTCCACGATTGAGGGTGCCACCGTCAATTTCGCGCCGAGCAGGCACTGACCTCTCGAAGGTGACCCCAACCGGCCCCGCTCGTGCGAGCGGGCCCGGTTGGGGTGGCGATCCCCTTGTTGTCAGTCGATGATTTCTTCCTGGCGCTCGGGCAGAAGCCAGTTGAGGAAGACCGCGCAGATGCCGCCGGTTGCCACGCCCGATTCCAGTACGTCCGCGAGCGCCCGGGGCATATGCGTGACGAACTCGGGAACCTGAGAGACGCCGAGCCCGAGGGCAAGCGAGATGGCGATGATCAGAAGCGCGCGGCGGTCCAGATGAACGCCGGCGAGGATGTTGATGCCGGAGGCGGCAACCGCGCCGAACATGACGATGACGGCACCGCCGAGGACCGGTTCCGGCACGGCCTGGATGACGCCGGCAACCGTCGGGAACAGCCCGAGCAGGACCAGCGCGGCGGCGATGTAGATGCCGACGTGACGGCTGGCGACGCCGGTCAATTGGATGATGCCGTTGTTCTGCGCAAACACCGAGCTTGGGAAGGTGTTGAAGATGCCCGCCAGCAGCGAGTTCACGCCGTTGACGAGAACGCCGCCCTTGATCCTCTCCATCCAAAGCGGACCTTCGATCGGCTGGCGCGAGATCTTGCTGGTGGCGGTGATGTCGCCGATCGCCTCAAGCGACGTGACGAGATAGATGACCACCATCGGCGCAAACAGCGACCACGAGAAGTCGACGCCGAAATGAAACGGCACCGGCGCCTGGAACCAGGCTGCCTGATGCACGCCGGCAAAGTCGAGGCGACCCATCCATGCCGCCAGCAGATAACCGGCGGCGAGCGCCAGCATGATGGCGCTACTGCGGACCCAGACGACCGGAATGCGGTTGAGCGCAATGATAAGCCCAAGCACGACGCCTGACAGCAGCAAGTTTTCGCCGTTGGCAAAGGTGCCCTGCGACATCGCGGCAAAGCCTCCGCCCATGCTGATCAGGCCGACCTTGATCAAGGTAAGGCCGATCATCAGGACGACGATGCCGGTGACGAGAGGGGTGATCAGGCGCTTGACGAAGGGCAGCACGCGCGAAAGGCCCATTTCGATGAAGGATCCGGCGATGACGACGCCGAATATGCACGCCATCACGGTTTCGACCGGGGTACCCTGCTTCACCATCAACACGCCGCCGGCAATCAACGGGCCGACGAAGTTGAAGCTTGTTCCCTGAACGATCAGCAGGCCCGCGCCGAGCGGGCCGAAACGGCGACATTGAACGAAGGTTGCGATCCCCGAGATGACCAAGGACATCGACACGATCATGTTCGTGTCGCGAAGAGAGACACCGAGTGCCTGGCAGATCAGCAGGCCTGGCGTGACGATCGGCACGATGATTGCCAGCAAATGCTGCAGCGCTGCAAGAAAGGCGATCGACGGCGAGGGGCGATCGTCGAGGCCGAGCACGAGTTCGGTCGGCCGCGTCGGCGCGGCGGCGGGATTGTGTATGTTCATGTGCGTCGACCCATGGTCAGGGTCCCGAGCAGGTTCGGCGTGCGCGATTTCGAAGTCCGTCGGTCGGCTGAAAGTTTCGACATTGTTCCTCCCTTGTCGATCGCCGAATGTCTCGAAACATTCGGTGCGGCGCCCGCCGTCCTCCAACGTTGGGTGCGCGGCGAAAGCTAGATGAATTCGACGTTTCTCATTCACAAGAAATACGTGAAGCTGTTTCGCTGGTGCTCAGCGCAATCATGCGGCGTGCCGCCGGCCCGCCCTGCAAGACCAAAGTCTGATGCAAGATCTTGCCGTCGACAGATCGCGCCCATTGACCTCAACTATGCTTGAGTTTCTATAAGGCACTCCGTACAGCGCTATGGAGAAACATGATGACCGACCAATTGCTCTTTCGAAATGTCATGAAGATCAAAGCCGGGCATCTGCAGCCCTTCCGTGAAGCGGTGCGGGCAGCGGTCGACTTCGTGGAAGAGAACGCTCCACAATTGATGGTCCGCACGTTCATCGACGAGACAGAAATGCGGGCGGTCAGCTACCAGCTCTACCGAAAATCCGCCGATGTCCTGCGCCACTGGCAGATGTCGGATGCGCATATTCAGAGCGTGTCTGCGCATTGCACCGTCGAAAAATTCGAAGTCTACGGCGATCCGAGCGAGGAGGTGGCGAGAGGCGTGTCCCAGTTCATGGGTGACGGACGTGGCATGATCATGCCACCGCTGAAAGGCTTCTCGCGCTTCTAGGCGCACGCGTATCCGGCCATGCGGCGTGTGTGCCAATCGCCCCCTCTGACAGCGCGCGCGCACTCGGCCATGCCATCATCGGACTGGCTGATGCGTCCTGTAGCTGTCGATCCGCTCGGTCTGAGAAAGTGCGCCAGATGCCGCCCTTTGACTCCACTCGCGAATGTCGCCTGTCCGTCTGTCTGGAGCCCCGTATCGGGTCGGCTGCGGCTGAGCTTCTCTCTTCCTAAAACCGATCGTCCGTGCTGACGCTGCGCTGCCTCGGGGCTCTCTCTTTGGCTTTTGGCCTCGCCGTTCGAAATCAACAGGCTGAAAAACAAATTCTGATTTACGTACCTCAGAAAATGGGTTAGCAGTACTTCCGGAGGAGTTCTTATGACATTGTTTCGTTGCGTTCGTGCCCGAGCACGGGGCGTGGCGGCCGACCCTATGGGGCGTGGCTTGACGATTGCGGTCGCCACATGACGGCTGCGGCATCCCAGAGTGCGCCACCCGTCCTCGAGGCGAGGGGCATTTCCAAGACGTTTGGCATCGTCGAGGTGCTGCGCGACATCGATGTGTCCGTGCGGCCCGGCGAAGTCCACGCCATCATCGGCGAAAACGGTGCCGGCAAATCCACGCTGATGAAGATCCTGGCCGGCAATCATTTGCCGACACGCGGCGAGCTGGCGATCGATGGAAGGCCGGTGAGCTTTTCCGGCCCCGTCGATGCCGAGCAAGCCGGCATCGTCCTTGTCCACCAGGAAATCCTGCTCGCGCCGGATCTGACGGTGGCGCAGAACATCTATCTCGGTCGCGAACTGCGCAAGGGTCTTTCCGTCGACGACCGGGCCATGAACGATGGCGCGGCCAGAGCGATCCGTGATCTCGGTGCCGATATCGACCCGAGGGCCATCGTGCGCCGTCTGTCGATCGCTCAGCGCCAGCTGGTCCAGATCGCGCGGGTGCTGCTGGTGCCGCACCGGGTGGTGATCTTCGACGAGCCGACGGCATCCCTGACGCCGCATGAAACGGACGCACTGCTCAAGGTCATCAAGGATATCCGCGCCAAGGGCGTCGGCGTTCTCTATATTTCGCACCGACTGCCGGAGGTGAAGGAGATCGCCGACCGGGTGACGGTGCTGCGCGACGGCCGGGTCGTGGCCGCCCACGATGCCGCCGAGCTGCAGCCGGCCGACATGGCGCGGCTGATGGTCGGGCGCGATGTCGCAAAACTTTATCCCGAACGCCACGGTGGGCCTGCACGCGACGTCGTGCTCGAGATCGAAGACTTTTCGGTGCCGGGCTTCGCGCGCAACGCCACCTTTCAACTGCGCAAGGGCGAGATCCTCGGCTTTGCCGGTCTTGTCGGCGCCGGCCGAACCGAGTTGATGGAGGGCATTGCCGGGCTTCGTCCGGGCCACGGCAGGATCAGGCATCACGGCCAGGCGGTGAATTTCTCCAACGTTGAGGCGAGCCTCAAGGCTGGATTGGTCTATCTAAGCGAGGACCGAAAGGGCAAGGGCCTGTTGCTGACCAAGGATCTGAGGGTCAACCTGACGCTTGCCTCGCTATCCCGCTTCGTCAAAACCCTGCAGATCGACCGCAAGAAGGAAGCCGACGCGCTCGACGGGGCGATCCGCGAGTTCGACATCCGAACCGGCCGCAAGGATATCCTTGCCGGGCAGCTGTCCGGCGGCAACCAGCAGAAGCTGCTGCTTGCCAAAATGATGATGCTCGATCCGGAGATCGTCATCATCGACGAGCCGACGCGCGGCATCGACATCGGCAACAAGGAGCAGATCTACAAATTCATCGCCAAGCTCGCAGAGGAGGGGCGGTCGATCATCGTCGTCTCTTCTGAAATGCCGGAGTTGATCGGTATTTCCGACCGCATCCTGGTCATGCGGGCGGGCCATATCGTCGGCGAAGTTACGGGAGACAAGATGAACGAAAACGAGATCGTCGTTCTTGCGACAGGCGCCAATACCGGGGAGGCCGCGTAAGCGCGGGACACGATGATGACGAATGTTGCAACCGAAACGCAGAGCGCTCCGCGAACGTCGCGAGATTGGGATATGGCGGCGATCGCGCCCTTTGTCGCGCTGGCACTGCTGCTCATCCTTGGCTATTTCGCCAATCCGAACTTCATTTCTGTCGCCAATCTTTTGAACGTCATCACGCGCAGCGCCTTCATCGCCATCATCGCGCTGGGTGCAACCTATGTGATTTCGTCCGGTGGGCTCGATCTTTCCGTTGGCTCGATGGTCGCCTTCGTCGCCAGCCTAATGATCCTGTTTATCAACAGCGGCGTTATTGCTGATCCCGTGTTGATGCTGATCTGCGCCGCGATCCTGGCGCTGGTGCTGGGTGCGGCGTGCGGGCTCGTCAACGGGCTGATCACCACCGTCGGCCGGATCGAGCCCTTCATCGCCACGCTCGGCACCATGGGCATCTACCGCGGGTTGACGACCTGGCTGTCGCAAGGCGGCGCGATCACGTTGCAGGACCGCGAACTCCAGCAGATCTATCGGCCGGTCTATTTCGGCTCGGTCGCCGGCGTGCCCGTGCCGATCATCGTGATCTTTGTGACCGCAGCGATCGCCGCCTTCGTGCTCTATCGCACCCGTTATGGGCGCCATGTCGTCGCTGTGGGTTCCAACGAGGACGTCGCGCGCTATTCCGGCATCTCGGTCAACCGCGTGAGGACGATCGCCTATGTGATCCAGGGCCTCTGCGTCGCCGTCGCCGTCCTGCTCTACGTGCCGCGTCTCGGCTCCACATCGGCGACCACCGGCATCCTCTGGGAGTTGCAGGCAATCACGGCCGTCGTCGTCGGCGGAACGGCTCTGAGGGGCGGCGTCGGACGTGTCTGGGGCACGGTCTGCGGCGCCTTCATCCTGGAGATCGTCGGCAACATCATGCTGCTTTCGAACTTCGTCAGCGAATATCTGATCGGCGCCATCCAGGGCGCGATCATCATCATCGCCATGCTGGTGCAGCGGTCGCTCATGCGCCGCACCTGAGATTGGCCGGGCCGTTGGGGCGAGCCCGGTTTCATTGCAATCGAGGCCCCGTGGAACTCTTGGGAGGGAGACTATGCGTAGGACAATTATCGGTTTGACCGTCGCCGCCGTGGCGGCATTTGCAGGCGCCGCACCCGGCGCCTTTGCGCAGGACAAGAAGGTGACCATCGGCGTATCGATCCCGGCGGCCGACCATGGCTGGACGGCCGGTGTCGTCTTCCACGCCGAACGTGTCGCCAAGTTGCTGATGCAGGAACATCCGGGCCTCAACGTCATCGTCAAGACATCGCCCGACGCAGCCACCCAGGCAAATGCCGTGCAGGACCTTGCGGTTCAGGGGCTGGACGCGCTGGTCATCCTGCCGTCGGATCCGGATCCGCTCGTCAACGCCATCCAGCAGGTCAAGGATTCCGGCGCCTTTGTCGCGCTCGTCGACCGCGCCCCGTCGGTCAACGACAGCTCGATCCGCGATCTCTATGTCGCCGGCAACAACCCGGCGCTCGGCCAGGTCGCGGGCGAATATATCAAGAAGACGACGCCGGATGCCGAAGTCGTCGTTATCCGCGGTCTGCCGATCCCGATCGACCAGCAGCGCCAGGATGGTTTCGACAAGGGCATTGCCGGTTCCAACGTCAAGGTTCTCGACCGCCAGTACGGCAACTGGAACCGCGACGACGCCTTCCGCGTCATGCAGGACTACCTGACCAAATACCCGAAGATCGACGTGGTCTGGTGCCAGGACGACGACATGGCAGTCGGCGTACTCGAAGCCATCGGCCAGGCAAAGCGCACGGATATCCAGTACATCGTTGCCGGCGCCGGCTCGAAGGACATGATCAAGAAGGTCATGGACGGCGACAAGATGGTCCCGGTCGACGTGCTCTATCCGCCGGCGATGGTCGCAACCGCAATGCAGCTCACGGCTGCCAAGTTCTACGACCAGGTCCCGGTCAGCGGCGAATACATCCTCGACGCCACGCTGGTGACCAAGGACAATGCCGAGCAGTTCTACTTCCCGGATTCTCCGTTCTGATAAGCCAGGCGCGCCCGTCGGTCGGGCGCGCCTTTTTCCTTTCGCACCCATTTTTCAGGTCCCAATCGCGCTTGGCCAACCCTGTGTCCGGCGCCTCTTCAGCGTGACATCGATCCGGTCACGGCAGCTTAGACGAGGAAAAATCATGAAAACGATCAAGGGCCCCGGTCTGTTTCTTGCGCAGTTTGCCGGGGATGCGGCGCCGTTCAACTCGTTTGCGGCGATCACCAAGTGGGCTGCCGATTGCGGCTACAAGGGCGTGCAGGTGCCGACCTGGGATACCAGGCTGATCGATTTGCAGCAGGCGGCGACGTCAAAGGCCTATTNTCTTCTGTCAGAATTCAGCTTCGTAGTTTGGAAGTAGGCAGCTTAGACGAGGAAAAATCATGAAAACGATCAAGGGCCCCGGTCTGTTTCTTGCGCAGTTTGCCGGGGATGCGGCGCCGTTCAACTCGTTTGCGGCGATCACCAAGTGGGCTGCCGATTGCGGCTACAAGGGCGTGCAGGTGCCGACCTGGGATACCAGGCTGATCGATTTGCAGCAGGCGGCRACGTCAAAGGCCTATTGCGACGAGCTTGCCGGCATTGCCCGCGACAACGGCGTCGAGATCACCGAGCTGTCGACCCATCTGCAGGGCCAACTGGTTGCCACCCATCCGGCCTATGACGAGGTGTTYGACGGTTTTGCCGTGCCGGAMGTGCGCGGCAATCCTGGGGCACGGCAGCAATGGGCGGTCGAGCAGGTGAAGCTGGCGCTGACGGCGTCGAAGAACCTYGGGCTTAATGCGATGGCGAGCTTTTCCGGCGCGCTTGCCTGGCCGTTCGTCTATCCCTGGCCGCAGCGSCCGGCCGGCCTGGTCGAGACCGCCTTCGACGAACTGGCGCGGCGCTGGAAACCGATCCTCGAYCATGCCGAGGATTGCGGCGTCGAYATCTGCTACGAGATCCATCCGGGCGAGGACCTGCACGACGGCATCACCTTCGAGATGTTTCTGGAGCGCACCGGCAACCATGCCCGCGCCAACATGCTCTACGACCCCTCGCACTATGTGCTGCARTGCCTCGACTATCTCGACAACATCGACATCTACAAGGATCGCATCCGGATGTTCCACGTCAAGGATGCCGAGTTCAACCCGACCGGCAGGCAGGGCGTCTATGGNCGACTATCTCGACAACATCGACATCTACAAGGATCGCATCCGGATGTTCCACGTCAAGGATGCCGAGTTCAACCCGACCGGCAGGCAGGGCGTCTATGGTGGCTACCAGGGCTGGGTCAACCGGGCCGGGCGTTTCCGCTCGCTCGGCGACGGCCAGGTCGATTTCGGTGCGGTGTTTTCCAAGATGGCGGCCAATGATTTTTCCGGCTGGGCGGTGGTCGAATGGGAGTGCTGCCTGAAGCATCCCGAAGACGGCGCGCGCGAAGGCGCCGAGTTCGTCAGGCACCACATCATCCGGGTGACCGAAAAGGCCTTCGACGACTTTGCCGACAGCGGTACCGACGAGGCCGCCAACCGGCGTTTGCTGGGGATCTGAGGCACGGTATAGAGCCAACGGTGGCGCCTGCCTGGCGATGGCCGCAGTGCGCGCCCGGCCGTAGCCCCCTCACCCTAACCCTCTCCCGCAAGCGGGGAGAGGGGACGTGCCACACGGTGCTGCCGAGCGAGAGGAAACGCCGTCGCGATCGCCCTTCTGCCCCCGCCCGGCGGGGAGAAGGTGCCGGCAGGCGGATGAGGGGCAGCCGCACGACGATGACAACGAGACGATAGAGCAGGTTCAGAACAGGGAGACAAAACGATGGCNGGCGGGGAGAAGGTGCCGGCAGGCGGATGAGGGGCAGCCGCACGACGATGACAACGAGACGATAGAGCAGGTTCAGAACAGGGAGACAAAACGATGGCAATCGAGGGAACGAGCGAGAAGCGCGAGCGGCGGATCCGGCTCGGCATGGTCGGCGGCGGCTCTGGCGCCTTCATCGGCGCGGTGCACCGCATCGCCGCCCGGCTCGACGATCACTACGAGCTGGTGGCCGGCGCNCGGCTCGGCATGGTCGGCGGCGGCTCTGGCGCCTTCATCGGCGCGGTGCACCGCATCGCCGCCCGGCTCGACGATCACTACGAGCTGGTGGCCGGCGCCCTGTCGTCGACACCGGACAAGGCCGAAAGCTCCGGCCGCGAACTCGGGCTTGATCCGTCACGGGTCTATTCCGACTTCAAGCAGATGGCGATCCGCGAGGCCAAGCTGAAGGACGGCATCGAGGCGGTGGCGATCGTCACCCCCAACCATGTGCACTATGCCGCCGCCAAGGAATTCCTGAAGCGCGGTATCCATGTGATCTGCGACAAGCCGCTGACCTCGACGCTTTCGGATGCGAAGAAGCTGAAGAAGGCGGCCGACGACAGCGAGGCGCTGTTCGTGCTCACCCACAACTACACCGGCTATCCGATGGTGCGCCAGGCGCGCGCGATGGTCGAAAATGGCGACATCGGCGCTATCAGGCTGGT